>CAZHKE010000034.1:0-32798 GCA_964532485.1 uncultured Bifidobacteriaceae bacterium | reverse complement strand
TTCCTCATGTCGAATTCCTCATGTCGAATTCCTCATGTCGAATTCCTCATGTCGAATTCCTCATGTGAGGGCTCCGAACGTGTGCTGGAGCGCTTCCGCGAGCGCCACTCCGGCGCTTGGAGGGTCGTGGTCCGTCATCGAGGTGCGCGACACCCGCGCCCCGTCGTAGGAGGCGACGAGCCCTTCGATCGTGACCGTGCGCCCGCCGACGTCGCCGGTGCTCACGACCCGGGCGTGCGCGCCCACCGGCAAGGAGCACCCGCTGCCGAGCTCGTGCAGGAAGGCGCGCTCCGCCGTCACGGCGTCGTGGACGTCGGCATCGTCGATCGCGGCGAGTCGCTCGCGAGTCGCCACGTCGTCGGCGCGGCACTCGACCGCCAGCGCGCCCTGCCCGACCTGGGGGACCATGTCCACGAACGAGAGGCGCTCGGCGATCCCGTCGGCGAGCCCGAGGCGGTCGAGCGCCGCCCCCGCGACGACGACGGCGCCGTACGAAGAGGCCTTGTCGAGCCTCGTCTGCATGTTGCCGCGCAGCTCCGCGAAGCCCAGATCGGGCCGTCGCGCCGCCAGCTGCGCCCGGCGGCGCACGGAGCCGGTCGCGACCACCGCGCCCGTGCCCAGCTCGTCGAGGGTCGAGCCGACGAGCGCGTCCCTCGCGTCACCGCGCTCGGGCAACGCCGCGAGGACCAGCCCGTCGGGCGTGTCAGCGGGGAGGTCCTTCGCGGAGTGCACGGCGAGATCGGCCCGACCGTCGAGCACCGCTTCCTGCACCTCCTTGACGAACACGCCGGCACCGCCGATCGTGTGCAACGGGACATCACGCTGCTGATCCCCGCTCGTGACCACGACGACGAGCTCACCCTCACCACCGAGCAGCTCGAGCACGCGTTCCGCCTGCCAACGCGCGAGCGCGCTGCCACGCGTCGCGACGCGCACCGGCGTCACTCGTCTCGGGGCGACTGCGGCTCGTCGAGTGCGAACAGGGACGCGAGCGCGTCGGCGTACAGCTCGCCGACCGCCGTCCCGGAGGCGTCCTTGATCCGCACGGTCGGCTCGTGCAGGAGCTTGTTGGCGAAGCCACGGGTGACCTGCTCCACCAGGTCGCGTGCGGCCGGGTCGAGCTCGGCGAGCCTCCCGGCGACCCGATCGACCTCGGCACGCCGGAGCCCTTCGACGTGATCGCGCAGCGAGGTGACCAGGGGCGCGACCTCGCGCGCGAAGCGATCGACCCGGAAGCGGTCGATCTCGTCGGAGATGATGACCCGAACCTTGCCGACCTCGGCGCGTCGCTGCTCGAGCGACTCCTCCCCGACGGCCTTCAGGTCGTCGATGTCGAGGAGCTCGACGCCGAAGACCTGGCCGACGCCCGGATCGACGTCGCGGGGCACGGCGATGTCGACGACGAGGAGCGCGCGGCCGTCACGGCGGCTCATCACCTCTTCCATGTCACCGCGCTCGACGAGCGTGCCCGGCGCCCCCGTGGACGCGAGCAACACGTCCGACGACACCAGCACGTCCAGCACGTCGTCGAGCGGCACCGCACGACCGCCGACGCGGCTTGCGAGCTGCTGACCGCGGGCGCGGCTCCGGTTGGCGACGACGATCTCGCCGACACCGGCGCCCGACAGCGCGAGCGCCATCCCCTCGCCCACCTCGCCGGCGCCGAGGAGCAGGACGCGACGACCCTCGAGCGAGCCCAGCTGCTCGGCCGCGATGCGCACCGCCGCCGACGAGACCGAGACCGCGTGGCGACCGATGCCGGTCTCGGTACGGGAGCGCTTGCCGACCTCGACCGCGTGCCGGAAGGTTCGCGAGAGGAGCTGCCCGATCGTCGCCTCGCGCTCGGCGAGCTGCCACGCCTCCCGCACCTGCCCGAGGATCTCGTGCTCACCGATGATCATCGAGTCGAGGCCGGAGGACACTCCGAAGAGGTGCGCCACCGCGGCCTCGTCGTGGTACGTGTACAGCTGCTCGGCGAGCGCGTCGGGGTCGAGCCCGGAGCAGTCGGCGAGGAAGTGGCGGACGTCGTCGATGCCGTCGTGGAACCGGGTCGTGCGCGCGTACACCTCGGTGCGGTTGCAGGTGGAGAGGAGCACGACCTCCGCGAGGTGCTCACGACCGGCGAGGTCCTGGAGCGCCTTGGGCAGGCCCGCGGGGGGCACCGTCATCCGCTCGAGCAGGTCGACAGCCGCGGTGCGGTGGTTCAGTCCGACGACGACGAGAGACACGCCTCGAGGAGCTCCTTTGCCTCGGCCTGGCGGCCGGCGCGGATGAGATCGAGCATGCCCGAGTCCAGGGCACGTCGCCAATCGACGGTCTCGCTCGACCGGCCCCCCGCCCGGAGCTGCTCCCGGGCCTCGGACAGCAGCTCGAGGAGCTCCCCCCACTCCGGGCCCATCTCCTGGCGCACGTGGTCCTTGAGGTAGGTGGCGAGCGCGGGGCTGCGCCCGCCGGTGCCGATCGTGACCACGAGATCGCCCTGGCGGACCACCGACATGAGGGTGAAGGTGCAGTTGTCCGGGTCGTCGGCGGCGTTGACCCACACCCGGCGGGCCTCGGCGGCCTCGGAGACGGCCCGGTTCACCCCGGCCGCGCTCGTCGCGGCGGTGGCCAGCCAGGCGCCGTCGAGGTCCTCGGCCACGAAGGCCCGCTCGTCGACGCTGACGCGGCCCCCGTCGCGCCACGCGGCGATCTCGTCACAGATCTCGGGTGCGACCACGTGCACCGCCGCGCCCGCCTCGAGCAGCGCCTCCACCTTGCGCGCCGCGATCCGTCCCGCGCCCACGACCACGCAGCGGCGCCCGTCGACGAGCAGGTTGACGGGGTAGCCACCGAGTCCCGGCCTCGCCGGTCCCGATCCGGGCGGGGGCGTGTCGCTCATCTCACCCCGGCACCCTTGACGTCGGGCACCTCGGCGCGGTGCTGCTGGTAGAAGGAGAGGATCTGGAGCTCGATCGCGAGGTCGACCTTGCGCAGCGACACGGTGTCGGGCACCGTCACGACGGCGGGCGCGAAGTTCAGGATCGACCCCACACCGGCCTCCACGAGCCGGTCGGTCACGTCCTGGGCGACGCCGGCGGGCGTGGCGATGACCCCGATGGCGACGTCGCGATCGGCGACGATCGCGTCGAGGTCGTCGATCGACTCGATGGCGAGGTCGCCGACGCGGGTGCCGACCTTCCCGGGGTCGGCGTCGACGAGCGCGACGACCCGGAAGCCCCGCGCACCGAAGCCCCGGTAGTTCGCGAGCGCACGTCCGAGGTTGCCGAGCCCGACGATCGCGACGGGCCAGTCCTGGGTGAGCCCCAGCTCGTGAGTGATCTCGTCGATCAGCTCGGCGACGTCGTACCCGACGCCGCGGGTGCCGTACGAGCCGAGGTACGAGAGGTCCTTGCGGACCTTGGCGGCGTTGACGCCTGCGAGCGCCGCCAGCTGCTCCGACGACACCGTCGGGCGCTGGTGCTCGTCGATCTCGAGCAGCGCCCGGTAGTAGAGGGGCAGGCGGGCCACGGTGGCCTCGGGGATCGAGCGAGGCTCGCTGATGGCGGTGCTCCCTGCGACGCGCGGTGACGGCCGGTGGACGCCATCCAGCCTACGCCCGCTCGTGCATCCGTTCACAAGGTGGGAACGTCACCAGGTGGGAGCGCACCCCCGGGGCCCGCGACCCACCTCGTAGCCTCGCCGGGCGTGGTCACCGGGCTCGCCTTCGTCGCGACGGCGGTGGCGTCGCTGTTCGCCGAGGCCACGTTCGTGCGCTGGACCGACCGGCACACCGCGCACCTCGCCGCGTGGACGGTCGCACTCGCCATGTTCGCCGGCGCCTCTGCGGCCCTCGCCGTCGGCGTGGCGACGGGCTGGGACACCGGGACGTTTCGCGTCTTCTACCTCCTCGGCGCCGTGCTGAACGTCCCCTGGCTCGCGCTGGGGAGCCTCTACCTCTTGTTCGGAACCCGCGTCGGGGGACGCGTGCGCCCGTGGCTGCTCGTGTTCTCAGGGCTCGCCGCCGGGGTCGTGCTGGCCGCGCCGGCGAACCCGGTGTCGGGCACCGAGATCCCCGTCGGCAGCGACGTCTTCGGCGCGTTCGCGCGCGCGCTCGCCGCGATCGGGAGCGCGGTCGGTGCCGTCGTGATCCTCGGCGGCGCGCTCTGGTCGGGCTACCGGTACGCGCGCGACCGACGGGGGCATCGTTCCGGACGTCTCGCCGCCGCCAACGGCCTGATCGCGCTCGGGACGATCGTGCTCTCCAGCGGCGGTCTCGTGCAGGGCTTCGTCGGCCACGACGAGGCGTTCACGATCAGCCTCAGCGTCGGCATCTCCGTGATCTACGCGGGCTTCCTCGTCGCCGAGGGGCGCCGCGAAGATCGAGATCAGCGGAGCTCTCGTCGGACGAGCTTGCCGGCGAGAGTGCGCGGGAGCTCGTCGACGACCTCGATCCGCGACGGACACTTGTAGCGCGCCAACGAACGCGCGCATCCGGCGCGCATCGCCTCGACGTCGAGCGTGGTCCCCGACTCGGGCTCCACGTACGCGACCACGGTCTCGCCGGTCCGGGGGTGTGCTTCACTGACCACGGCCGCGTCCCGCACGCCGTCGAGCGCCCGCAGCACGTCCTCCACCTCCACCGGGTACACGTTGAAGCCCGAGACGATGACGAGGTCCTTCGCTCGGTCGACGAGGCGGAGCTCGCCGTCCTCGACGACCGCGACGTCACCGGTGCGGAGCCAGCCCTCGCCGGTCAGGACGCGAGTCGTGGCCTCCTGGTCGTGCCAGTAGCCGGGGAACACGTTGGGTCCCCGCACCCACACCTCGCCGGGGTCGCCCGCCAGGACATCGCTGCCGTCGGCGTCGACGACCCGCACCTCGACCCCGGGCACGGGCGGGCCGATCGATCCGGCGCGTGGCTCGCGGCCGTCGACGGCCGTGGTCGTCACGATCGGCGAGGCCTCGGTGAGGCCGTAGCCCTGGTGCACCACCACGCCGAACCGCCGGCGGAACCCGGTGGCGGTCTCGTCGTTCAGCGGAGCCGCGCCCGACACGGCGAGTCGCACCGACGCGAAGGCGTCGCCCGGCACCTGGGCGTCGTCGAGCGCCAACCATGCCGAGTACATCGTGGGCACTCCGGCCACGACGGTGACGCGCTCTCGCCCGATCAGGGCGACCGACGCCGCGGCATCGAAGCCGTCCACGAGCACGACGGCACCGCCCGCGGCGAGTGCCACGCCGAGCGAGACGTTCAAGCCGAACACGTGATGGAACGGCAGCACACCGAGCGTCCGGTCGTCGGGTCGCAACGTGAGCCCCGGATGGTCGAGCACCTGACGGATGTTCGCCGTGAGGTTCCCATGCGTGAGCATCGCCGCCTTGGGTGCACCCGCCGTGCCCGACGTGAACAGAAGGACCGCGACGTCGTCGTCGGCGCGTTCGACACGTGCGGCCGGCGACGACGTCAGCGCGTCGAGGGCGACCGTGACCACTTCGGCGCCGGCCGCCGACAGCATCCCCCGCGCCGGACCGGCGGCGAGCGCGAGGTGCGGCTCGACGGCCGCCAGCTCGCGTGCGAGCTCGGCGGGCGGCGCCGACGGGTTGAGCGGGACGGCGATCGCGCCAACGTGCAGCACGCCGAGGTAGGCGGCGACGAACGGGAGGCCGTTGCCGGACGCGATCGCCACGCGATCACCGGGCTCGATGCCCCGTTCGGCGAGCAGTCCGCCGACACGGGCCGCGACGTCGGCGAGTGCCGAGTAGGTCGTCACGCCCGTCCCGTCGACCAGGGCCGGAGCGTCGGGACGCCCCCGCGCCAGCAAGATCTCGGCCAGGTTCATCGGCAGCGATGGTACGGGCGCGTCACCGCCCGCTCCGCCCGGAGGCCGACACCCTGCGAAGTGTCGACTCCTGCGCTCGGCGCTCGGACGCCGACGATCACGCCTCTCGAGCGACCGAGTGGAGAAAGACCGGCCGCGGGCGTGGGCCTTGGGGCGGGCTGGGAGGCCGGTGAGCGTCACGGGGCTCACCCCGTGACGTCACGCAACCCACGCCCGCGAGCCGGATCTAGTCACCGATCGACGCTCTCCGTGGCGATCTTGAGCACTTCTCGCCACTCTCCGTGAGATTGGACAGCAGCCGCCGCGCACAGGTCCCGTCCGCTCCGGAGCTCGACACCGCTGCGAACGGGCCCGGCCCGGCGTCGGGTCAGAGCGACAGGCGCAGGACGAACTGGGCGAAGGCCGCGGCGAGGATCAGGACGAGCAGGGCGGCGATGGCGATGGTGGTCCCGGGGCGCATGCTGGGACGATCCTCGCGTCAGCCCTCGGGCCGCGGCGCATCGGCACCGGGCGGGAGAAGGGTGACCGGGCTCCCCTCGGCGAGGCCGAACTCGGCCGCGGCCGAGCGCCGATCGAGCGCGAGGGCGCACAGGCCGTACGAGTCGACGAGGATCACCAGCTCGGAGGGCTTCGCGTCGGCGAAGGTCCGGACCCAACGAGCCGACTTCGCTCGGTCGGCCATCCGCACCTCCACGACCCCGCCGGGAGCCACGCCGAAGCCCTCGAGCTCCTCGGGTCCGACGTTGAGCTGGGCGTTGCCGAACCGGTCGATCCACCACACCTCGGCGTCGATCGCCCCGGTCTCGGTGACGTTGGGCAGACCGAGGATCCCGGGGACGAGCGCGGCGGCGGCGATCGGCTCCCCGAGGTCGCCGATGGCGGTGCCGGTGGCGATGGCCGCGGCTGCGGGCGCCAGCACGTCACGGCCCGCGAACGTCGGGCCGGGGGCGGGGAGGTGGTGCTCGGTGTCGGTCAACGAGACGACGGCCCGGGCGCCGCCGAGCATCGCGACGGCGGGTGCCAGCAGGCCGTTGTCGGGGCCGACGAACGTGGCCCCGTCGCAGTCGACGGCGACGAGGCGCCGGTCGGTGCCCACGCCGGGATCGACCACGGCGAGCACGACCGTGCCCTCGGGCAGGTACTGCACCGCGCGGACGAGGGCGAGGCCACCCGCGCGGACGTCGTGCGGCGCGATGTCGTGGGTGAGGTCGACGAGCGTGAGGCCCGGGGCGCGCCCGAGCATGATCCCCTTGCAGACACCGACGAACTCGTCGGCGAGCCCGTAGTCGGAGAGGAAGGCGACCGGGCGCGTCATCCGGCCCGGGTCGTCGTGGGCGGGCGCCGCCGCGCCGCTCGGCTGCTCAGCCGGCCTGGGTGTAGCGGGACGCGAGGTACGCGTCGACGTCGGTGTCGCGAACGCGGAACGACCTCCCGACACGTACGGCCGGCAGCTCGTTGTTCTTGATCAGGCGGTACACCGTCATCGACGACACCCGCAGCATGTCCGCGACTTCCTGAACGGTCAGGAAGCGTGCTTTTGCGAAGGACTGCGCCACGCGGCTCACCCCTCTCCCCCGCTCTGAGGAGCGCAGCGTAGGCGTCCGGGGCGCGAGTTGTCGAGTGTGGCGGGAGAGACGGGCCGGGCGAGGCGATTCCTCCCCTTCGGGTGCCCTGTCCCTAGTGTCCGCTCCGGCGGGTCAGGGCGGGCAGGGCTCGAGCGACTGCGTGAGCGCTTCGACGATGGGGTCGTAGGCGCCCGGGGGGCGCTGCTCGTCGATCGGGATCACCCGGACGGGTCGATCGCGCCGCTCGGCGACCCCGAGGACGACCGCGTCGAGGTCGGCGAGCGCGACCGTCTCGATGCCGGCAGTGACCCCGGCCGCGGCGAACCCGCGATCGCACACGAGGAGGTCGGGTCGACCGACCGAGAAGAGCCACTCGTCGCCGGTGGTGATGCCGTCGTCGGCGAGCAGGCTCGCGCCGTCGGTGACGACGGCGACGCCGTCGACCCACCAGAGCGACCGGTTCCCCCGGAAGGGGCCGAACGCGCCGAGGTCGACGACGCGCGCACCCGCGTCGTCGAGCGCGTCAGCGATCGCGCCGTAGCAGCTGAGCAGCGATGCCGGCCTTCCGGTGGCGAGCGCGACGCGCCCGTGGTCGCGCGCGACCTCGAGGAACCGGTCGGCCGCGCGCGCCGCCGCCGCGGTCGTGCGGTCGGGATCGATCGACATCCGTGGCCCGCTGCTGCTCGCGCCCCAGACGGCCTCGAGTGCCGCCTCCGCCTCCTCGCGAGGGACACGGCCGAGGTCGAGACCGAGAGTCGCGCCGGCATGGCCGACTGCGAGGCGCCCGAGCAGCGACGACACCTCGGCCTGCCCGAGCCGTGCGTGGGGCCCGCTGACTCGCCGCTCCACGAGCAGCCGCCCGAGCGTCGGCGGCGACGGCGTGGGGGGCGCGGCCGTGGCCGGGGACGCGGGGAGATCGTCGAGGCGGGGTGGACGATTGCGGCGGGGGCGGCGGGTCATTCCTCACCCAGCTCACGCGAGCGTCGGGCCGCGGCCTGGACGGCGTCGACGACGGCAGCCCGCAGGCCCTGTTGCTCGAGGACGTGCACCGCCGCCGCCGTGGTGCCGCCCGGTGACGTGACCGCGGCGCGCAGGCGCTCGGGGCTCTCGCCCTGCGCGAGCAGCGCGGCGGCGCCGAGGAGCGTCTCTCGGGTCAGGGCATCGGCCACGGGCCGGGGCAGGCCGGTGAGCACCCCGGCATCGATGAGCGCCTCTGCCACCAGGAACACGTACGCGGGACCGGAGCCGGACAGCCCGGTGACGGCGTCGAGGTGCTCTTCGGGCACCCGGACGACGATCCCCACGGCGCCGAGGATCCGCTCGGCGACCGCGAGGTGGTCGTCGGTCGCGTGCTGACCCGCGGCGATGGCCGTCGCCGCCTTGCCCACGAGGGCCGGCGTGTTGGGCATGGCGCGGATGACGGGGTGACCGGGCACCGCAGCCTCGATGACGCCCAGCCGGACTCCTGCCGCGATGGAGACCACGAGCGCGCCGTGGGCCAGGCTCGTCGAGGCCTGCTCGAGTGCCGTCGCCACGTCCGGCGGCTTCACGGCGACGACGACGACGTCGGCGTCGGCAGCGGCCCACGCCGGACTCGGCACGACTCGCGCGCGGGGGAACCGCTCCTCGAGAGCTCGCCGTCGGTCAGCGTCGACCTCGGCGACGGCGAGCGCGTCGGCGTCCCAGCCGGCGTCGAGGAGGCCGTGCAGCAGCGCTTCGCCCATGCGGCCCCCACCGAGGAGCGCGAGCGTCGACATCGTGCGCAGGCTAATGCTCGAGGCTCGCGGCCGGGCCCGAGGAACCATCGGGTCCGACCCGCACTTCCCCGAACGGGCCGGGCCTTCCTGCACCTCGGGCCCGAGCGCGCGCAACCTAGTCGATGCTGCGTCGCGTGCGACCCGGTGCATGTGACGCTGCGCCACGCCTCACGTGGTGCTGCGTCACATGCCGTTCACGGGGCGGCGCGGCGGCGGTACGCGAGCCGCACCGCGGGCTGGAACCACGTCTCGACGATCTCGTACAAGACGCCGATCACGCGGTCGAGCTCCGTGACCGTCAGGTGCTCGAGCGCGACCCGCCCGGTGAGGTACACGTCGCCGTCGGGCCCGATCGAGAAGCGTGCGCCGTAGAGCGAGTGGTTGCGTTGCAAGAGGAACCGATACAGCTCGAGGTTGTCGTCCGGTGGGTCGGGAAGGAAGTAGACCTCGTAGCGAAGCGTGCGCTGATGCAGGTCGAAGTAGATCGTCGTCGCGTCGCGCCCCTCGCAGCCGAAGCGCACGTACCACCGGCGCAGCTCGGGGTCGTACTCGACCGCCTGGATGTGGTCCTCGTGCGCGACGACTTCCTCGAGGTGGGTCGCGAGCATGCCGTGCGCAGCACGCTCACGTTCGGCGAGCTCGCGGGGATCGTGGCCGATCACCCGGAGCGCCTCAGGTGCAGGAGACGAGCTCGCGCGCGCCGACGTCGGCGTAGACACGGCGCAGGCGCGCCGCGGTCATGTTCCAGGTGTATCCGCCCGACCGTGCCGCCGCTCGCGCTCCCATCGTGTGCGCGAGGTCATGGTCGGCGAGGAGGCGGGCCACGGGCTCCGCGAAGGCCTCCGCGGTGCGCGGTGCGACGAGGAAGCCGGTGTGGCCGTCGTCGACGAGCGACCGGAGCCCACCGACATCGGCAGCGACGACGGGGGTGCCGCAGGCCGCCGACTCGAGCGCGACGAGACCGAACGACTCGGAGCGCGACGGGACGAGGCAGATGTCGGCGGCGCGGTACCAGTCGGCGAGCGCCTCGTGCGGCTGCGGGTCGACCCAGCGGACGTGCTCGGTGACGCCGAGTCGCTCGGCGAGCGCGTGCAGACGTCGGATCTCGGTGTGGCCGTCGGCGCCGCTCGGCCCGCCCACGACGACGAGCGTGGCCGCCTCGGGCAGCGTCGCCAGGCACTCGAGGGCGAGGTCGACGCCCTTGAGGGCCTGGATCCGGCCGACGAACAGCAGCAACGGCTCCTCGGTGTGCGCTCCGATGCGGCGCCGGGCCGCGACCCGATCTGCCGGGAAGAACACGGTGTGGTCGACGCCAGGGGGGATCACCTCGACGAGCTCGGGCTCGGCCTCGTACTCGAGCACGAGCTCGGCCTCCTCGTCGGGTGCCGAGGCGATCAACCGGTCGCTGCATGCGACCACCTCGCGCTCGATGCGCACCCTGTCGGCGGCGTCGTCGACGATCCCGGCGGCGCGCTTCGTGCGCGCCAGCGTGTGGAACGTCGTCACGAGCGGGAGGTCGAGCTCGTGCTTGAGCTGGTGCCCGACTGCGCCCGAGATCCAGTAGTGCGCGTGCAGCGCGTCGAACCCCGGCGTCGACTCGAGGTGCCGCCGCGACGCCGCGACGAACTCGTCGATCAGACCCGGCAGCTCCTGCTTGTCGACCGGCGCCGGCGGGCCCGCGCGGACGTGCACGACCCGCACGCCGGGCTCGATCTCCACGATCTGGGGCCGTCGTCCGTCTTCGGCGCGAGTCAGCACGTCGCAGTCGACGCCCGCCCTGCTCAGCGCGCTCGCGAGCGACCGCACGTAGACGTTCATGCCGCCCCCGTCGCCCGACCCCGGCTGTGCGAGCGGCGACGTGTGCACGCTGAGCATGGCGACACGGCGGACCGACATACGAGCGGCCATCCTACTTTTTCCGTCGGCGCGGGCTTCTTCCGTCGGCGCGGGCTCTCCCGCCGGCGCGGGCTCCCCCGCCGGCGCGGGCTCTCCCGCCGGCGGCGCCTACCTCTCCGACCGGAACGAGCGGTAGACCTCGAGCAGGGTCTCCTTCTGGCGCTCCGAGAGCGTCGGATCGCGGCCGATCTCCCGCTCGAGGTCGGGCGCGTCGCCGTCGCGCTCCTCGAGGAATCCCGCCCGGACGTAGAGCGACTCGGCGGAGATGCGCAGGGCGTTCGCGATCTGCTGGAGGATCTGCGCGCTCGGCTTGCGGAGCCCGCGCTCGATCTGGCTCAGGTACGGGTTGGAGATCCCGGCGAGCTCGCTCATCTTCCGCACGGAGAGGCGCGCATCGTGCCTCCGGTCGCGGATGAACTCCCCGAGCTCGCGCAGTCGCTGCTCGATCGTGTCGGCCACGCGTCGTCAGGCTCGTGCGACGTGGCGGGCCGCCAGCTCCGCTTCGACGTCGTCGATCACGGCGTGGAGCTGACGGCGGCGCTGCGAGGTCTCGCGCTCGAGCTCGCTCAGCTTCTCGAGCGTCTGCTCGAGCGCTTCGTCGCTCGTCGTCGACAGGTTCACGAGCGTCGCGTCGGTGATCAGGTGCTCGAGCCCGCGCTTCCACTCGATGTTGGGTGCCGGCGCGAGATGGCGAGGAAGCCGGCTGTGCTCGGGCGCCGAGCGCGGAGCGTCGTCGGCGAGGATGCGTGGCAGCGCCGAGACGAGGTCGCCGACCGACCCGCCAGCGGCCCGGCGCTCGAGCTCGGCGCGCACGATGTCGATCCGTGCCTGTGCCAGGCGCCGCACGTAGGACACCTCGGTCTCGACCTCGAGGCACTCCTCGTGCGTAGCGCGCACCTGGTCGAGCGTCTGATCGGCGAGACCGTCGAGGTATCCGGGTGCGAGCATCACGTCGACGCGGCGGCGTCGCGGCTCGGACATCGACGTCGAGGCTACCAGTAGCGTGGCGGTGTGACCGCGGTGCCGAACGCGCAGCAGCGCGACTACTGGAACGGTGACGACTCGCGAGAGTGGGTCGAGCACCCGGAGCGCTTCGACGAGATGCTCGCTCCCATCGGCGAGCTCGTCCTGGCGCGCGCCGAGCTCGCCTCCGGCCTGCGCGTCCTCGACGTCGGGTGCGGCAACGGTGCCCTCACCCTCGAGGCGGCGAGCCGCGTGGGCCCCACGGGCAGCGCGCGCGGCATCGACCTCTCGGGCCCCATGCTCGGGGTCGCCCGCGAGCGCGCCGAGTCCGGCGGCGTCGGCAACGCCGAGTTCGTCGCCGCCGACGCCCAGATCGCCGAGCTCACCGGTCCGTTCGACCGGATCGTGAGCCGCTTCGGGATCATGTTCTTCGACGAGCCCGACGCAGCCTTCGCCAACCTCGCCCGATCGCTCGCACCGACCGGCCGGATCGCGTTCGCGTGCTGGGCCCCGATGCTCGAGAACGACTGGGTCGCGGTGCCGATGGCCGCGATGGTCGAAGCGATCGGACCGCCCGGCGAGCTCCCTGCACCGGGCCAGCCCGGTCCGTTCCGGTACGCCCAGCCCGATGCTCTCGTCGCCTCCTTGGAGGGAGCCGGGTTGCGCGAGGCGTCGGTGGAACGTATCGACGTGCGGATCCTCCTCGGTGGCCTCGGCGTGCTCGACGACGCGTGCGCCTTCATCGCCGCGAGCGGCATGGCACGCGCGCTCCTCGGTGACGCGACAGCCGACGAGCGCGAGCGAGCGCTCGCCGCGATCAGGGTGTCGCTCGAGCCCTTCGTCACCGACGACGGTGTTCGGCTCGGCTCGTCGACCTGGATCGTCACCGCCCGGTCGGGCTGATCGACATCTGGGGAGCCGTCGCGAGCTCGGTCCCGCCGCCGAGACCGCGAAGCCTTCGGCGACTCAGCCCCCGCTCACGGGCGGGATCACGGCGACCTCGTCGCCGTCGCGCAGCAACGCGCGGTCACCGTCGCCGGGCTCGTCACCGTTGACCCAGACCCGAGCGCAGTCGAGGACGGCACCGAAGTCCGCGCCGTAGGCGGCGCGAGCAGCCGCGAGGGCATCGCCCAGTGTGGCCACGTCGAGGTCGGTCGTGGCACATCCGGTCGCCTCGCGCGCCGCCGCGAAGAACCGCATGCGCACCTGCGCCATGTCAGTCGCCGGGCTCGGCCGGACCCTCATCCCGCGCCCGCTCGACGCGCTCCAGCTCTGCTTCGAGGTCCACGAACTCGGCCTCGAGGCCCTCGAGCGCCACGAGATCGTGGTCGCGCTCATGCTGCTCGGCGTCGGACCGCTCGGTCTCCACTCCGCGAGCGTACGCCCTGCTACCCGCCCGACAGTCGGAACTCGAGCACGCGCGCCTCCTCGGTCAACAGCTCGGCCAGCCGGGCGAGGCGGGCACCGGCGTCGTCGAGCTCGAGCAGCCCTTGGGCGTCGAGTGGGCCGATCGGTGCCAGTGCCGATGCCTGGAACGACGCCCGCACGACGTCGTCGTCGAGCGAGACCTCGGCAGGCCCCCCGGGGCCGCCGAGCTCGGCGAGGAGCGCGAGGACGCGCCGGAGCAGGTCGGTGACGCGGTCGACCTGGCCGCGGTCGGCGTCACCGGGTACGTCGGGAAGAGGCTCGACCTCGGCCCGCGGGAACGGATCGTCCGCAAGCCACGACGCGACCCGGACTCGCTCGGTGCCGATCGTCACGAGCGCGTACCGGCCGTCGTCGAACCGTCCCGCTTGCACGATCTGCGCGAGCGTCCCCACGTCGAAGCGGACATCGCCCCCGCCGACCTCGCTCCCCCGTTCGATGAGCACGACGCCGAACTGCCCGCCACCGGCGAGGCACTGCTCGGCGAGCTCCCGGTAGCGCGGCTCGAAGACGTGCAGCGGCAGCACGGCATGTGGGAACAGCACGCTTCCGAGCGGGAACATGGGGCAGGGGTCGGGCGCCATGTGGTCAGTTCGCCCGCGCCCGAAGTGCGGCCGCGTCACGCGCCAGTCGCTCGGACCCGTCGTCGCCGGCCAGAGCTGCGATCGCATCCAGCTCGCTCGCGGCCTCTTCGAACCGTCCAAGAGAGCCGAGGAGCGATGCGGTCTCCCGACGCTCGGCCAGACCGAGCCCGGGGACCCGCAGGCGCAGGCGCGCCGCCCAGACGGCACCTGCGGGATCGCGGTCGACGAACGCGTTGAGGAGGTTCGCGAGCACGCGGCTCGCGATGGCGCGCGGGCCGACCGGCGCGAGGAACTCGTCGCGGAACTCCACGTCGGGGCGCAGCGCCCTGAACACCTGGCGAGCACCGTCGGCAGTCAGCCGTCGACCACCATCGAAGGGGTCGTACAGGACACCGGCGCCCGCACCGACGAGGAAGTGTCCTGGCATGCCGACGCCGGCAAGGGACACCCCGCACCGACGCCCGACCTCGATCATCACGACGCTCAACGTGATCGGGATGCCGACGCGGCGACGAAGCGCTCTGTCGAGGTACGAGTTGTCGGGGTCGCCGTAGTCGGTGGTGTTGCCACGGAAGCCCTCGGTGACGAACAGGTGCTTCGCGAGCTCATCGGTGTCGCCGTCGACGTCCTCGGCGAGCGCGTCGAGCTGCCTGCAAGTGCTCGTCTCGTCCACGGGATGATCGTGCGCGGCGATCAGGAGCATGAGCTCGTCGAGCGCGATCGAGTCGTCGGCGCGTCGCACGAGCTCGGTGAAGCGCGCGGTCGCGTCGCCCGCGGGAGCCATCGGGCTCGACGGTACACTCGGCGTGGTGGCGAGCCAGCAGCTTCGCGACCCTGTCGACCATGCGGTGTCGGCGCGACTCGCGAGCGTCGGGCAGCGGCTGACCGGCAACCGCGCCGCGATCGTCACGATCCTCCGCGCCGCAGATCGTCCGATGACGTTGCCCGAGATCCTGGATTCAGGGAGTGGGCTCGCGCAGAGCAGCGCCTACCGCAGCCTCGTCGTGCTCGAGCGGGCGGGGATCGTGCACCGGATCGTCACGAACGCCGAGCACGCGCGCTTCGAGCTCGCCGAGGACCTCACCGGCGACCACCACCATCACCTGGTCTGCTCGGTGTGCGGAGCCGTCGAGGATGTACCGGCCAGCGCGCATCTCGAGGCGTCGCTCGCTGACGCGGTCGACGAGATCGACCGCTCCACCGGATTCACCACCGAGCACCACCGCATCGACCTGGTCGGTCGGTGCCGAGCCTGCTCCTGACTATCCGAAGAGCGACTTCCCGGCGACCAGGTTCTGTGCGGCCTGCGCGAGGGCGTCGGGATCGAGCTCGCCGCTCGCCCGACCGGCGACCTTCCCGTCGGCGTCCACGAACACGAAGTAGGGAAACGCCTCGCCGCCGTACCGGAAGAACGCCCGGAGCTGATCGTCGTCGGCGAGCACCGGCTGGTACGGCCAGTCCTCGCTCTTGAGCCACTTCGACGGCGGCCAGTTCGGGAGCTGCTTCGTGGTGTTCGTCGCGACCGTGTCGATCTCGACACCTTCGAGCATTCCCTCTTGCTCGAGCTGCACGATCCGGGGCACCTCCGCCTGGCAGTGCGGGCAGGAGTGCGACAGGAACAACACGATCCGCGGCGTGCCGTCGTTCTCGAACTTGATCTTCTTGCCCTCGAGGCTCAGGCCCTTCAGCCCCGGGGCGGTCTTGCCGATCGCGGGGTCGTCGGCCGTCCCCTCGTCCGCGGACGCCTTCAGCTTCTTGCCCATGACGGTCACCTTGGGGCTGCGCTCGTCGTCGAGCTCGGCGGCGCCGAGCGGCGCGGCGGCGAGCGCGAGCACGGCGACGGTGACGGCGAGCGCGAGCAGCCGGACGATCCAGGCGTCGTGCGTCGGGGTCGATCTCATGCGGTTGCCTTTCGCTGGGTTCGGTCGGACGTCCACGAGATGACGAGCAGCGCACCGATGAGCAGGAACGAGCTCAATGCCATGAACGCCAGGGTGATGTACCCGAGTTCCTCGAAGAAGGGCACGCTGCAAGGCGAGAACACCGAGCACGACGAGCCCTCGGCGATGGACGGGACCCGCTCCACGAGCCAGTGGTACAGCGACACCGGCGCGCCGATCACGACCAGCGGTGCGGCGTACCAGACCACGGATCGGTCCCTGCGGATCACGCCGACCGCGAGGATCGCGACGAGCGGGTACATGCAGATGCGCTGATACCAGCACAGCTCACACGGGATGTACCCGACGATCTCCGAGTAGTAGACGCTCCCGGCGGTCGTGACCGCGGCGACGACGAGCGCCAGTGCCGGCGCCCGGGGGCCGACGACAGCGACGACCCGGCTCGCGACCCGTCCGGGGCCTCCGCCGAAGAGCCCGCCGATCCCGACCAGCAGCAGCAGGAGGAAGGCGACGTTCGCCAGCAGCGTCAGGACGGTGAAGACGCTGTTCGCCTCGGAGACGTAGTCCATCCTCTACCCGATCTCGATCGTGCCCCGCAGCGTCGGCTGCTCGAACTCGGACAGCAATGGTCTCGCGGCCACCTTCCAGGCTCCTGCGAGCGGGATGTCGAAGCCCGGTGAGTAGTAGTGGCCGGGTGCGAGCAGCCGGAGCGGGACGTCGATCGCGGAGATGCCCTTGCCGGGAAGCGCGAACGTCACCGTCAGCTCGTCGACGTCCTTCGGCGCGCCCGCGGGGTCGGCGACGTCGACGTGGACGTCGTTGGCGCCCGCGCCCGCCGGCGTGACGGTGACGTCGACGTTCACCTTCTTGCCCGCGAGCGTGACACCGGCGACGCCGCCCTCGGCGATCGACGCGGCGGCGGTCTTGGCCGGGGGCGCGTTCACGAGCAGCGCGGTCGCGGCGAGGATCAGCGCGGCCGACGCGATCTCGGCCCACACCGATCGGCGCAGCTGGCGGACCTCGTGCGCCTCCTCCACTGCGTCGCTCGCTGCGGCCGGGGATGCCCCGTCCGCGGCCACTCGCTCCGCTGCCGGCGGCCGCGGCAGATCGTCAGCGCCACCAGCAACTGCCGGGAGGTCGTGCTCACGCTCGCGCGGCGGGAGCAAGCGGAGCACGACCTCGCGGCTGAACGCCGCGAACACGATGACGGCCGCGATCAGCACGAGCTTGACGACGAGGATCCGCCCGTAGTCGGTGGCGCGTAGCGCATCGAGGCTCCCGACCTGGCGCCAGGTCTGGAACGCACCGGTCGCGACCAATGCGAGCACGCAGCCGAGCGCCATGCGGGAGAACGGCTCGAGCGCGTCACGCGCGCTGAAGGATGGGTTGCGCGCCAGGCCCACGACGGCGAGCACCACGAGCCCACCGAGCCACAGCGCCATGGCGAGCACGTGGATCGTGTCGGCCGTGACGGCGGCGGTCACCCAGTCGCCACTCACCGCGTGGCCGGAGATCCCGGGAGTCGCCGCGAGCGCGACGCCGACTGCCGCGGCCGCGCAGACCCAGGGGGTCCGCGTCGGACGCGGCGGTGCCTCGGCATCGGCATCGCGCGCGAACGGGCGCACCAGCAGCGGGACGGCCAGGAGCAGCAGGACGAGGCGCGCGAGCCAGACCTGACCGAACCGCACGCTCAGCGTGTCGCCCAGCAGCGTGCTGTTGAGGGCCTCGCCGAGCCCGAGCCCTTCGGCGTACGGCCCGTAGACCAGGAGACCCGCGAGCGTGGCGACGAACGTCGCGAGCCAGCCCACCTGCACGACCCGCCGGGCGGCCCTGGTGCGCCGCGCCGGCGGCCAGATCGCGAACGAGAAGAACGCGCCACCGATCAGGAGGGCGAGCCCCGCGAAGACCGTGAATCGTGCGACGCCGTAGACGGCGCCCACGACCTGGTCGCCACCCTGCTCGGCCAGCAACCGATCGGCGAGGCCCGTGACCTCTCGGCTCGTCGCGCCCGCGCGCGCCTGACCGACCTGGAACGTGAACGCGCCGCTCACCGGATGCGAGTCGGCCGACGTGACGCGCCAGGTGACGACGTACGCGCCGTCGCCGATGTCGGGAAGTGGCATGCGCACGGTGCTGCCCGAGGTCTCGGCGCCGCCGTCGTCGACGCGCGTGCCGCCGTCGTCGAAGACGCGGACCGCGCCGCCCTTGGCCTCGACGGCTTCGGTGAAGTTGAGCTTGACCTCGGTCGGCGGTGTGTCGAGCACCGCGGCCGGCGCGGGGGTGGACTCGAGCAGATCGGCGTGGGCGCTCGCCGGTGCCGCGAGCAGCGCGACGAGCCCGCAGGCGAGCGCAAGGACGACCAGCCCTCGCCGGACTGCCCGGGCGTGGGTCATGCGGCTCGCTCGAGGACCGGGGATCGGCGCGACGGGACGGCGGGGTCCTTCGTCGTCGGGTCGAGCAGAGATCCCGACCCGGCACTGTTGGCAGGTGATGCTTCGCTCGCTCATGCTCGGGCCATCGACTCCAGGGTTGAATGGGCTCCCCAGTATCGTCCGGAGCAGCCATGGACGAGCTGACGCGGCCGGCCCACGCCGCGCGTGACGGCGATCGGCGCCGACGCTTGATGCGCACACTCGGTCGGCTCGTCCTCGCGTGCGCCATCGCGGCCACCGCGGTCGCGACGACCGCGGCACCGGCCGCGGCACACGGGATCGGTGGCATCCGACCCACCAACTACGAGACGCGGGTGCTCTCGATGCGACCGTCGGTCGCCGGCGTGATGGTCCGCGCGATCGATCTCGGCGACCGCCTGGAGATCGAGAACCGCACCGGCCACGACGTCGTGGTCCTCGGCTACGACGAGGAGCCGTACCTCCGGGTCGGCCCCCGCGGCGCGTTCGAGAACCGGCGCTCGCCGTCGACATACGTCAACCGCACGAATCGCCTGAACACTCGTGTCCCCGAACGCGCCGACTCCGAGGCCGCGCCCGAGTGGCGACGCATCGGCGTAGAGCCGGTGGCCCGGTGGCACGACCACCGCGCCCACTGGATGGGCGCCGACGACCCGCCCGCTGTCCGCCGCGCGCCCGACGAGATGCACGAGATCCAGCGGTTCTCGGTGCAGGTGCGCGACCAGGGAGCGATCGTCACCGCACGCGGTGACGTGCGGTGGGTGCCGGGCCCGTCACCCTGGCCGTGGCTCGCGCTCTCGGCCGTCGCCGCCGTGATCGTCGTCGTGCTCGCGCGCACGAGGCTCGCGGCGGGCGCGGTCGCCGCCCCGTTGGCCGTCGTCATCGCCGTCGAGGCGGCGCATGTGACCGGCGCCTGGGGAGCCACGTCGCTCGGCGTCGGCACGCGCCTCGGCGCGAGCGTCTACGCGCTCGGGTCGATCGCCGTCGCCGGCGTCGCGCTCGTCTGGGTCCTGCGGCGCGGTCTGCATGCCGCGGCGCCCCTGCTGCTGATCACCGGCCTCTTCGTCGGCATCGCAGGTGGGCTCGCCGACCTCAGCGAGGTGAGCCGCTCCCAGGTGCCGACGACGCTGCCCGACGATGTGGCGCGTGCCGGGGTTAGCCTCGCGCTCGGCCTCGGGCTCGGCCTCTTCGTCGTCGGCGCCCTCCGCCTCCGTTCCGCTTCGACGACGGACCGGCGGTCGGGAACCGGACGGTCGGTGGGGGCGACGACCTCCCGAGCCCGAGCCGTGTGACACCGACGTGAGGAGAGGAAGCGGATGCGAACGTGCCGACGGATCATCGGCGTGGCGGCAGCGGCCGGCGGCGCCGTGTTGCTCGTTGCCGCACCGGCGGCTGCACACGTCGAGGCGGACCCGAGCCGCGTGAAGCCCGACAAGGAGGCGACGGTCGAGTTCGTCCCCGAGCACGGCTGCGACGAGTCGCCGACCACGGGCATGGCGTTCAAGGTCCCGAAGGGCGTGTCCGACGCGCAGCCCGGCGAGGCGGAGGGCTTCACCACCGACGTGAAGGGCCGCAGGATCACCTTCAGCGGCGGATCCGTCCCCAGTGACGAGGAAGCATCGTTCCCCATCACGTTCACCGCTCCCGACAAGAAGACCGAGCTCGTCTGGAAGGTCGTTCAGCAGTGCGACGAGGGCACCGAGCGCTGGATCGAGACCGACCCCGACGGCGACTTCCCCGCGCCGAGGGTCGGCGTGGGGCAGAAGCCGACTTCCGAGCACGGCGACGGGCACGAGGACTGAGCACCGCGCTCACCGACAGTCGAGAGCGGTGCGCAGCTTCTCGAGGTTCTCGCGCATCACGCTGACGTAGTCGTCGCCGGCATCGACCCGTTCGCCGTCGAGCCCTTCGAGCGGGTCGAGGACGGCGGTGCGCAACCCGCCGGCCTCGCGCGCCAGCGTGCGGGCGACGCGCGGTGACACGAGCCTCTCCGTGAACACCGTCGTCACACCTTCGCGCTCCGCGAGGTCGGCCAGCGCGGCGATGCGGTCGGGATCGGGCTCGGCGTCGGGCTCGATGCCGGCGACGCCGTGCTGCTCGAGGTCGTAGCGCTTCGCCAGCCAGCCGAACGCCTCGTGGGCGGTCAGGACCGTGCGCGACCGGCACTCGGCCAGTCCGGCCGCGAAGTCGGCGTCGAGCGTGCGCAGCTCGTCGGCGTAGCGCGCCGCGTTGCTGCGGTACGCGCGGGCATGCGCGGGATCGGCGTCCGCCAGCGCAGCGCCGACCAGCTCGACGACCCTCCGATACCGGACCGGATCGAGCCAGACGTGCGGGTCGTTCCCGCGCCTGCCCCGGTCGATGCGTCGCAGCACGCGCAGCGTCGGGCCATCGCGCTGGTCGGCCGCGTCCTCGACCGCGGGCTGGAAGCCGTCTCCCAGCACGACCGCGAGGTCGGCGTCGAGGATGGAGTCGACGTCGTCGGTGTCGAGCTCGAGGTCGTGGGGCTCCGCACCGGCCGGCGTGAGGTCGTTGACGCGGACGCGGCTCCCACCGACCTGTCGGACCGCTTCGGCGAGGGGGTAGAACGCCGCGGCCGCGTCGACGCGGCCACCCGCGGCGGCGGGCCCGGCCGCCGCGACCCCGACCAGCGTCGCGGCGGCGAGGGCAGGGGCGATCGCCCTCGCGGTGAGCCGGCGCATAGTGAGAACGGTTCCTATTATAGGATCGTGGCGGATGTCAACGACCCGCCCACCGAACGTGGTGGAGGCCATCGGGGTCTCGTTCTCGTACGGGACCGAGCTCGCCGTCGAGGACGTCTCGCTCGCGCTCGGCCGGGGCGAGTTCGTCGCGCTCGTCGGGCCGAACGGCTCGGGAAAGTCGACGCTGGTGCGGCTCCTGCTCGGGCTGCTCCAGCCCGGCACGGGCACGGTCCGCCTGCTCGGCGACGACCCGCGCTCGCTCGGCCAGCGCGGACGCCTCGGCTACGTGCCTCAGCGCCGCGAGCTCGCCCCCGACGTCCCGGTGACGGTCACGGAGGTGGTCGCCACCGGCCGGCTTGCTCGGCGCGCGTGGTGGCGACCGGCCCGCGCGACCGATCGCGCCGCGGTCGCGCACGCGATCGGGGCGGTCGGCCTCACGGCGATGGCTCGGCGCCCGGTGGCAGAGCTGTCGGGTGGCCAGCAGCAACGGGTGCTCATCGCCCGCGCGCTCGCCAGCGACCCGGAGGTCCTCGTGCTCGACGAGCCGATCGCCGGTGTCGACGCCGAGTCGCAACGGCTGTTCCGAGACTCGCTCGTGCACCTCGTCGCCGAGCACGACGCGACCGTGCTGCTGGTGTCGCACGAGCTCGGTGCGGTCGCCGACGACCTCGACCGTGTCCTGGTGATGAAGCGGACCATCCTCTTCGACGGGGCACCCACCGACCTCACCGCGCGTGGCGTCAGCCTCGGTGTGCACGCCGACGACCTTCCCCTGTGGCTCGAGTCGATCGAGTGACCGTGCTCCTTGCCGAGCTCGCGCTGCCGTGGCCGTTCGAGCGTGAGTACATGCAGCTCGCGCTCGCCGCCGGGCTCGTCGTCGGCGCGTGCGCGCCCCTCATCGGGGTCTTCCTCGTCGAGCGGAGGATGTCCTTGCTCGGCGACGGCATCGGCCACCTCGCGTTCGCCGGCATCGCCGCGGGGCTGCTGCTCGAGGTCTGGCCCGTGTGGACGGCGCTGCTCGTCGCCGCGGGCGGCGCGCTGGCCATCGAGTGGCTGCGCAACCGCGGCGCGGCCACCGGCGACCTGGCGCTCGCGCTGTTCTTCTACGGCGGCATCGCGCTCGGTGTCGTGCTCATCAGCCGAGCCGATGCCGGCAGCGTCAACGTGCTCCCCTACCTGTTCGGCTCGATCCTGACCGTCGAGCCCGGTGACGTGTGGGTCGTCGTGGCGATCGGCGCCACGATCGTCGTCAGCGTGGCGCTCATGGGGAGGGTGCTGCTGGCGAGCGTGCTCGACGCCGAGAGCGCTCGAGTCGCGGGGCTCCCCGTGACCGCCGCGAACGCGCTCCTCGCGGTGCTGACCGCGGTGACCGTGGTCGCGGCGATGCGCGTCGTCGGTGTGCTGCTCATCGCGGCGCTCATGGTGCTCCCGGTCGCGTCCAGTCGCCTCCTGGCTCGCTCGTTCCGCTCGACGGTGACGATCGCGGTGGGCGTCGGGCTCGCATCGGTCCTGTTCGGGCTCGCGGCCGCACGGCAGTGGGCACTCGCGCCCGGCGGCTCGATCGTCCTCGCCTCGGCCGCGTGCTTCGTGATCACGGCGCTCGTCCGCCGCCACCCCGCGCTGCGCCGCTAGCCGTCAGGCGTGCCGGTGCACCGGCTCGGCGCACTCGTGGCACTCGAGCTCGAGGGTGGCGTGGTCGATCCCGAAGCGCGTGGCCAGCATCTGCTTGATCTCGTCGCCTCGGTCCTGCGCCGCGTGCAGCGTCTCGGTGTCGGTGAGCACGACGTGGGCCGACAGCGCTGCCATGTCGGAGCTCACCTCCCACACGTGGAGGTGGTGGACCGTCTCGACGCCGCGCTCGGCTTCGATGGCCGACTCGACGTCGCCGAGGTCGAGCCAGCGCGGGACACCCTCGAGCAGGACGTTCATCGTGTCTCGCAGCAGGCCCCAGGTCGACACGAGCACCAGCACGGCGATCACGAGGGACGCGACCGGGTCGAGCCAGTCGGCGTCGAACGCGAGCACGCCGATCCCGGCACCCACGGCGGCGAGCGACCCGGCGGCGTCGGCCGTCATGTGGAGGAAGGCCGCCCGCACGTTGAGGCTGCGCCCCGGGACCCGGGCGAGCGCCACCGCGCTGACGACGTTGACGGCCAGTCCGAGGGCTGCGACGACGAGCAGGCCGAGCCCGCGCACCGCAGCCGGCTCCTGGAGGCGACCGATGGCCTCGACGACGATCCACGCCACCGCGGCCAGGATCAGCGCGGCGTTGGCGAGCGCGCCGAGTGCCTCGGCGCGCCGGAGCCCGAAGGTGCGCCGCGCCGACGCCGGCCGCGTGATCAGGATCTGGGCGATCAGCGCGATGACCAGCCCGGCGACGTCGGTCGACATGTGCGCCGCGTCGGCGAGCAGCGCCAACGAGTCGAACGCGAAGCCGCTCACGACCTCGACGACGAGGAAGACCGCGTTGGCGACCAGGACGAGGACGAGCGTGCGGCGAGCCACGTCGGCGGGGGCAACGTGCTCGTGGTCGTGAGCGCGGCTCACGCGCGCACTGTACCCACGGGTCGCGCTAGCAGACCGCGGCCACCGACGGGTACGGGTTGACCGCTCCGCCGCCGCCGGGGTGGATCTCGAAGTGGGTGTGCGGCGCGGTGTAGCGGGCGTCGCCGGTGTTGCCCACGTAGCCGATGACCTCGCCCTGACCGACGTGACGTGGCCCACCCTCGTAGGCGGAGAGATGGAAGTAGTAGTAGAGGTTGCCGTCGTCGCCCTGGAGGTACGCCCCCAGGCCGGACGTGCCTCCCTCCTTGAACGTCACGCTCCCCGAGACCACGGCGACGTCGGGCGTCCCGGTGACGGCCATCAGATCGACCCCCTGGTGCGGGCCCTGATGGCGCGGGAACCCCCAGGAGTCGATGAACGACACCGCCCCCTGCACCGGGCAGACGAGCCCGGTGGAGACGTACGCGCCCGAGTAGTCCTTCCCGTTGTCCCGGTTGCTGGCACTTCGCGCCGCCTCGACCGCGAGCTCGCGAGCCCGTTGCGCCTCCTGCTCGCGGCGCAGCTGCTCCTCGAGCAGGTCGACCGCGGCCTGGGCCTCCTGCAGCTGCGCCTGCACCGCCTCCTGCTCCGCCTGCACCTGCTCGACGGCCCGCTCTTGTTGCGCCCGCTCGCTCTCGAGCTGCTGCTGCTCCCGCGCGAGGTCGTCGGTGAGCTGCGCGAGGCGCTCGACGGCCTCGTCCTCATCTTCCTTGGTGCGGGCGAGGAGCTTCTGGCGACGGATCTCGTCGAGCGGGTCGCCGCCGTCGATGAGGAACCGGCCGTCGGCAAGGGTGTCGCGGCCGATGTACGCCTCGACGGCGCGGCGACGGGCGAGCACCGAGAGCTCGGCGGCCTCCTGCTTGCCTGCGGCGATGCGCGCCTTGCGGTCCTCGATGTCGGCGCCGATCCGCTCGAGCCGTCCGATCGCCTCCTCGTAGCGAGCCGCGGCGGCGTCAGCGGCCTGCTGCGCCTCGGCGACGCTGGCCCGGGCGTCGTCGATCGGCGCCGCGCCGGCGGCTGCCGGCGCGAGCGAGCCGGCCAGGAGGGCGGCGCCGGCCAGGACGGCGAGCGCCCTGATGCGCCCCCAGCGGGGGATCACACCGACACCATCGGATGACTGCAGCCACATGATCAACACGTCCGGACGCGAAACGGACCCCAGGTGGGGTCCGGCGTCAGACCAGGCTAGGCGGGCGCGAATGGCCACGACAACGCCTCGGCGCGACGTCGTGTCGCCCCCCGGCCGCCGCCTACCCTGCGGCCGTGCGGTTGCAGGGCGAGCTGGCCGTGGTGACGGGTTCGACGTCGGGCATCGGCAAGGCGATCGCCCGTGAGTTCGCCGCCCAGGGTGCCCGAGTCGTCGTGCACGGTCGGGACGAGGGTCGCGGCGCGGGCGTGGTCGAGGAGATCGCGGCCGGCGGCGGCACCGCGGTCTTCCTGGCGGCCGATCTGGGCACCGAGGCCGCCTGCACGCGTCTCGTCGCCGACGCGGCCGAAGCGCTCGGTGGGCTCACGGTGCTCGTGAACAACGCCGTCGCCAGCGTCGTCGACGGTCACGACTCCGCCGTCGCCGACATGGACACGTCGGTCTGGGAAGCAACCCTTCGACTCAACGTCACTGCGCCGATGTGGTTGTGCCGCTCCGCGATCCCTCACCTCCGTGCCGCCGGGCACGGGTCGATCATCAACGTCTCGTCGCGGCAGGGAGAGCGCCCCAGTGCCGGGCTTGCGGCGTACGCGACCAGCAAGGGCGGACTGAACGCGCTGACGCGCGCGATCGCCGTCGAGGAGGCCCCCCACGGGATCCGGTGCACGACGATCAGCCCCGGCTACGTGTACAACGAGCGCAGAGACGCCGCCATGACCGACGATCGGCGCGCCCGGCTCGAGGCGATGCACCTGACGCGGCTCGGCGAGGCGCGTGACGTGGCGCACGCCGCCGTCTACCTGGCGAGCAGCGAGTCCGAGTTCCTGACCGGCATCAACCTCCAGCTCGACGGGGGCGGCAGCATCGCCCGCGCGTCGTCGTTGGGCTGACGCACCCGTGCATCCCCGGGTCTCGCTGTCGGCGATCTCCACGTTCCGGTGGGACCTCGACTCCGACCTCGCGTTCTACGAGCGCGCCGGCATCACCGCGATCGGTGCGTCGCTGGCGAAGCTCGAGGCGAACGGGATCGAGGCGGGCGCCCGGATGCTGCGCGACGCCGGCCTGCGGATCACCAACCTCATCGGCCTCGGCCCGTTCCGCCTCGACGATCCCGCGCAATGGCCCGCCCAGCGCGACCGGGTGCGCCGCGCGCTCGACGCGGCCGAGGCGATCGAGGCCGAGTGCATGATCCTGACGACGGGCCCGGCGGGGCCGCTCACGTGGGAGGCCGCGGCCGACGCGCTGGACGCGGCACTCGGACCGATCGTGGAGGACGCCGCCGCGCGCCGGCTGCCGTTCGGGCTCGAGCACACGAACTCGCTCCGGGTCGACGTGGGCTTCGTGCACACGCTCGCAGACGCGGTCGACCTCGCCCGCCGCCTCGGGACCGGCGTGTGCGTCGAGACGAACGCGTGCTGGGCCGAGCGACGCTTGGCGCAGACGATCGCGTCCGGCGTGGACACGTTCAGGATCGTGCAGGTGAGCGACTTCGCGATCGGCACGTTGTCGACGCCGAACCGACTCGTTCCCGGCGACGGCGACATCCCGCTCGAGCGCGTGCTCGGACAGATCATCGCCGCCGGCTACGACGGGTGCTTCGATCTCGAGCTCATCGGCCCCCGAATCGACGAAGAGGGCTACGAAGCCGCCTGCACCCGCGCCGTCGCCGCGCTCGGCGATCTGCTCGCGAGTCTCGGCGCCTGACCGGCGTCTCAGCGCGGCGGCCCCCAGGGGCCGCGGTCGGACGGCCATTCGGGGATCGCTGCGCCCTCGACGGCGCCGACCGCGTCCCAGGCCCAGTCGGGGAGCCCGGCGACGCCGTCGGGCATGACCAGCAGCTGCACGATCCAGGCGCGTGCCAGGGACCGCGCGGTCTCGGCCTCGACGAGCCGTTGCTCGACGAGCGCGGACTTGCCGCGCCGGGCGCGCCACGCAGTCGCGCCGACGAATCGCTCGTGCATCCGGCCTTCGCTGTCGTACTGCACGTGGAGCTCGCGCACGACGACCGTGCTCCCCGAGCGGCGGATGAAGCGCGGCCAGTCGGGAGCCAGGTGCGCCGCGACGTATGCCATCCGGAGCTCGTTGAACATCCGCACGGGCGCGGTGTTGTTGAGGTGGTCTTGATAGACGTCCTCGTCGCCCGGGCGGGTCTCGACGTCGAACAGCACCCGGAACCCCTCGGCGCGCAGCACGTCGACCCCCGCCGACTGTGCCGGCTCGCCCGGGCGCACCCCGTCCGGCGGCCACGGGTCGCTCCAGTCGACTCCACTGCCTCGTCCACTGCCTCGCTCGGTGCGGCCCGCCGTGGGTTCGTGCGCCGTCATGACCAGAGGAAGCTGCCGCCGTCGACCATGAACGTGTGACCCGTGACGTAGCGACACGCGTCGCTGCACAGGAACAACGCGATCGGCCCGATGTCCAGCTCGGGATCGCCGTTGCGGTGCATCGGGCACGTCCGCATGAACTCCTCGTAGTGCGCGCTCCCGACCGCGCGCGGCGGTGCCGCGGCCGGCGCGATGACGTTCACGATGATCCCGTCGGCGGCCCACTCGCGCGCGGCCGTGCGCGACAAGCCCCGGATCCCCTCCTTCGACGCGTTGTACGCGCCGAAGCCCTCACCGCCGACGCGCCCCATCGAAGAGCCGAAGTTGACGATCCGGCCCCACCCCGCGACCTTCATGTGCGGGTACACGGCCTGCATCGCCCACAGGGTGCCGAGGACGCCCGACCGGTAGAACACGTCGACATCCTCGGCGGCGACCTGGGCCACGGGCGCGTTCGGCCGGAACGTCTGCGCGTTGTTGACGATCCCGTCGATGCGGCCGAGCTCCTCCAGGGTGCGTGTGACCATGGCGTCGATCTGGTCGCGCTGCTGGATGTCGACCTCGATCCCCAGGTTCGGCGCCCCGAGCTCGGTCAGCTCGTCGCAGGTTCGTCGCATCTTGTCGGCGTTCCACTCGGCGACGACGACCGACGCGCCCCCCTTCGCCAGGTGGTGGGCGACGCCGCGACCGACGCCCTGACCGGAGCCGGTCACGATGATCACGCGGCCCTCGACCGAGTGCATCGCCTTCGTCGCCGCCGCGTCGACCTCCGGGTGCAGCACGTCGAGCCTCCTCAGGTCACGCCCGCGGCGCCGCGTGGTGCAGGACCCGAGCCACGGGTCGGCAACCTACTTCCCGCTCGTGGCGCGGCGCGGCGCGGCGGCCGTAGCCTCCCGCGATGCCCTCGGTCTTCACCCGCATCATCGACGGTCAGATCCCGGGGACGTTCGTGTGGCGTGATCCGGATGTCGTTGCGTTCTTGTCGATCCAGCCCGTGCTGGCAGGACACACGCTCGTCGTGCCCCGCGCCGAGATCGATCATTGGATCGACCTCGAGCCCGCGCTGCTCACGCGCGTCATGACCGTCGCCCAGACGGTCGCCCGTGCGCAGCAGGCCGCGTACACGCCGCTCAAGGTCGGCCTGCTGGTCGCCGGTCTGGAGGTCCCACACGTGCACGTCCACGTGATCCCCATCGTGCACGGCGAGACCGACCTGCACCTCGACCGAGCCCACGAGGCGACTTCCGACGAGCTCGCCACCGAGGCCGAGCGGATCCGCGCCGCGCTTCGCGGCCTGGGCGCCGACGGGGTGAGCGACTGAAGGGTCGCGCTCCTGCGTCCTAGTCCTCGACCGGCATCACCATGGCGCGCGGCGCGGCCACGATCCCTTGACCGCTGCGGCGCTCGCGGATCCGCTGGAACAGCGTCCCCGACGCGAGCAGCACGACGCTCACGACGAGCACCATCGTCGCCAGAACGTTGATCTGCGGAGGAAGAGCACGCTGGCGCGCGCCGTAGATGTAGAGCGGGAACGTCACGTTGTCCGGACTCGCGTTGAACAACGTGATGATGAAGTCGTCGAGCGACAGCGCGAACGACAGCAGCGCGGCAGCCAGGATCCCCGGCAGCATCAACGGCAGCGTCACGCGGGTGAAGACGCGCACCGGTCCTGCCCCGAGGTCGGCCGCGGCCTCTTCGAGCGACCAGTCGAAGCCGCGCAGCCGTGCCTTGACCGTGAGCGCGACGAAGCTCACGCAGAACATGACGTGGGCGATGATGATCGTGCCTTGCCCGAGCGTCTGCGGAACCGGCGGCGGGAACACCTGGAGGATGAAGAGGCTCCCGAGAGACGCGCCCAGCACGATCTCGGGCGTGGTGAGCGGGAGCACGAGCAGCAGGTTCACAGCGCCGCTGCCGCGGAATCGGTAGCGGGTCAGCGAGAGCGACACGAGCGCACCGAACACGATGGCGACGGCGGTGGCGATTGCGGCGATCTTGAGGCTGAACAGGAACGCGTCCACGAGCTCGGGGATCGCGAAGGGGTCCTTCCAGTTGTCCAGCGTGAAGCTCTGCCAGACGAGGTTGAACCGCCCCTTGGGCGCGTTGAAGCTGAAGAGCACGATGACGAAGATCGGCAGGAACAGGTAGACGAGCGCCAGACCTGCGTAGACGTCGAGGAAGCGGTTCCCGAAGCGTCGCACCCACGGCGGCGGGAACACGCGCTCCATCTCCGGGTCCGGCGGGGCGGGAGGCGCGCTCGGGGGTGTCGCGACCGCAGTCATCGTGCCCGGCTCGCTTCACGCGGGATCATCCGGTCAGCTCCTCGGTGCCGAGGAACTTCGCGTACAAGAGCACGAAGAACGTGATGATCACCATCAGGGTGATCGACAGCGCGGCTGCCGTGGGGTAGTCGAGCTGCACGAGGAACTGGTTCTGCACGACGTTGCCGATCATCGCGGTCTTCGGGCTCCCCAGGAACTGCGCGTTGATGAAGTCTCCGGACGCGGGGATGAACGTCAGCAGGCTGCCCGCGAACACTCCCGGGAGCGACAGCGGGAGCACCACCTTCCAGAACGCGCGCGCCGGAGTGGAGTACAGGTCCTGCGCGGCCGCGACGAGGTTGCGGTCGATCTTCTCGAGGCTGACGTAGATCGGCAGCACCATGAACGGGAGGAAGTTGTACGTGAGGCCACCGATCACCGCGCCCGGTGTCGCCAGCAGGCCCTGGGTCGCACCGAGGATGCCGAGCGAGCGCAGGACCGACACGACCTCGCCCTCGTCACCCAGGATCGTCTTCCAGGCGATCGTGCGGATCAGGTACGTCGTGAAGAACGGGATGACGACGAGACCGAGCAGCAGGTTCTTGTAGCGACCACCGCGAAACGCGATCACGTACGCGAGTGGGTACCCGATCGCGATGCAGAGCGCGGTCGCGATCCCCGCGTACACGAACGAGCGGATGAACTGCTCCGAGTACTGCGAGAGCGCATCGCCGAAGTTCGAGAAGTTCCACGAGAAGTCGAGCTCGGACGGCAGGAACCGGTTCGGGCGGTCGGACAGCGACGCCCGCGCCAACGTGAGCACGGGCACCAGGAAGAAGAGGACCAGCCACAGCACCCCCGGGCTCAGCAGGCCGTACGGCGCGAAGCGCGCTCGTCTGGCTCCGGTGTCCCTCGCTCCGGCCACTCGCCCGCCCCCCCGGCGCGCTGCGTCTACGAGCCGGTGATCTCCGCGAAGCGGGCGTCGAACTTCTCCTCGTCCTTCTTGCTCAGCTCCTGGTTGAACACCTTCAGTCGTGCCTGGACATCCTCGGGCGGGAAGATGAGCGGGCTCGAGCTCAGCGCGGGGTCGATGGCAGTCAGGTCATCGGCGATGCCGTCGACCGGTGAGATGTACTGGACATAGGCGGCGACCCGAGCCGCATTGGCCTGGTCGTAGAAGTAGTCCATCCACGCCGCGACCTGCGCCTGGCGCTTGGCGGTGCTGACCCACACCATCGTGTCGGCCCAACGCATGCCGCCCTCTTCAGGGATCACGAACCGGAGGGCGTCGTTGTCGATCAGGAGCTGCGCGACGTCGCCCGACCACCCCACGCACGCGGCGAAGTTCCCGTCGACGAGGTCGTCCTGGTAGTCGTTGCCGGTGAAGCGCCGAACCTGCCCGGCGTCGACGGCCTTCTGGAGCCGATCGAGCGCGGGCTGGGCCTGCTTGTACGTCACCGTCGCCGTGTCGATGCCTTCGGCCTGGCACGCGAGACCCACCGTGTCACGCATCTCGAGCAGCATGCCGACCTTGTTCTTGAACTTCTTGTCGTACAGGTCGCTGAAGCTCGTGAGCTCACGACCCGTCACGTCGAGGTTGTAGGCGATGCCGGTCATGCCCGTCTGCCACGGCAGGGTGTACTCGCCCGTCGGATCCCACGGCGCGCCCTGGAACCCGGGCGCGAGGTTCGCCGCGTTGGGGATCGCGTCGAGCGGGAGCTTCTGCACGTAGCCGAGGTCGATGAGCCGCTTGGCCATCCAGCTCGTCGGCACCGCGATGTCGAAGCCCGGATACTCGTCCTGGCTGAACTGGCGCTGGTACTTCGCGAAGAACTCGTTGTTGTCGTTGAGACTCTCCGAGTACTTCAGATCGACGCCGGTCTCGTCCTCGAAGAGCCCCTTCGACTTCTTGTCGATGTAGAGCGGCCAGTTCAGCACCGACAGCTTCCCGCCGGTCTCGCCGCCACTCTGACCGCCGATCGACGCGAACGCGCTCGTGGACCCGAGCACCGCCGACCCGAGCGCGACCCCACCGATCGCTGCGCCACCGCGAGTGAGGAACTGTCGCCTCGACAGCCCTGACCCGCGTCCCTGGCTCGCCCGCCTTGCCCGCCTCGCCGTCATGTGGTGCTCCTCTCCAGCTCGTCCAGCTCCGACACCCTGCTGACTCTCTCGTCCAGCCCGGGCAGGAGGCACGCGGCCTCCTTCTCCCAGGTCACCCACACCGTCTGACCGGGCCGCAGCGCCGGCAGGTCGTCCTCCGGTCCGACGTGCGCGACGACCTCGGTCCCGTCGCTCGCCCGCAATGCTGCCCGAACGAGCGGCCCCTGGAACGTCAGGTCGGTGACCGTCGTCGCCACGTGCGGCACGCCGTTCGTCGGCTCGTGGACGCGGAGCCCGAGACGCTCGGGCCGCACCATCACCGTGGCGTGGTGGTGCGGCTCGGGGTCGCCGTGGCCGACGGGGACCGGCGCCTTCGTGCCGCCGGGCAGCGTCACGTCGGCCTCGCGGTCACGCACCGCCTCGACCGTCGCCGGCAGGAGGTTCGCGACCCCGATGAAGCTGGCGACGAACACCGACGCGGGTGAGTGGTAGATCTCTTCGGGCGTTGCGATCTGCTCGACCTGGCCGTCGTTCATGACGGCGATTCGGTCCGACATGGTCAGCGCCTCTTCTTGGTCGTGGGTCACGTAGACGAACGTGATGCCGACCTCGCGCTGGATGCGCTTCAGCTCGAGCTGCATCGCTTGGCGCAGCTTGAGGTCCAGCGCCCCGAGGGGCTCGTCGAGCAGCAGCGCGCTCGGGTAGTTGACGAGCGCGCGGGCGAGCGCCACGCGTTGCTGCTGCCCACCGGACAGCTGACCGGGCTTTCGGTCGGAGAAGTCGGCCAGCCGGACGATCTGGAGCAGGTCCTTGACGCGCGTGCCGATCTCGCCGCGTGCGACGCGCTTCGAGCGTGGGCCGAACGCGACGTTCTCGTACACGGACATGTGGGGGAACAACGCGTAGTGCTGGAAGACGGTGTTGACGTTGCGCTTGTAGGGCGGGACGCGGGAGACGTCGCGACCTTCGAGGGTGATGCGCCCGGCGCTGGGCTGCTCGAAGCCGGCGATCATCCGCAGCGTCGTCGTCTTCCCGCAGCCGGACGGGCCGAGCATCGAGAAGAACTCGCCGCGCACGATCCCGAAGTCGGCATCGTCGACCGCCACGAAGTCGCCGAAGCGCTTCGTGACACGGTCGATGCCGATGACGACGTCGTCGGTTCGTACCGGGGCAGGCGAGGTCTCGTCGGCCACTCCGCTCCCTTCGCAGGTCCGACACCCTAGGCATGGCCGACCCACCATGGGCAAGGGAATCCGTGGCCTTTCGTGGCTCTGACGACGGATTCCTTGCGCGTCGTCCCGTGCTGCCACCAACATCGTGGCAGAGTGCCCGGCCGACCGCCCGGTTCGAGGACCGGAGCGCACCCGAGGGAGGAGGGCCCGATGGCCCGGCAGAA
>CAZHKE010000033.1:9031-32952 GCA_964532485.1 uncultured Bifidobacteriaceae bacterium | reverse complement strand
CCGAGCATCGCGAAGCCGCAACCCGCACCGACGCTCACCCCCGTCGACTTCGTCACGACCGATCGGCCGTGGGACATCGCGTTCCGACCCGGCTTCTCGGGGCCCGACGGCGGCGGGATGCTCTACACCGAGAACGACACCGGCAAGGTGAAGGCGTACATCAGCAGCGGCGAGGCCGATCGGGAGCTCGTCGACATCGGCGACGTGAACGGCGCCGGCGAGGGTGGGCTGATGGGCATCGCCGTTCACCCGACGCAGCCCTGGGTGTACGTCTGCTACACGAGCACCGCTGGAGGCGACAACCGGGTCGTCCGCTACGACCTCGCGGTCGACGGGTCGGACGTGCCGACCGGGCTCAGCAGCCCGGTCGACATCGTCACCGGCATGATGCGCGCCAGCTTCCACAACGGGTGTCGCATCCGATTCCAACCCGGCTCGAGCCCGCCCGCGCTCTTCGTCACGATGGGCGACGCCGGCGTCGGTACGAGCCCGCAGAACGCGACCGGCCTGAACGGCAAGGTGCTGCGCGTCGCCGATGACGGCAGCGCGTACCCGGGCAACGCGTCGGGCCGGAAGTGGTACACGCGTGGTCACAGAAACCCGCAAGGGATCGCGTTCCTCCCCGCCAACAACGCGCCCTACAGCGCCGAGCACGGTCCCGACATCAACGATGAGATCAACGCGCTCGGCAACGGTGAGAACGGCGGTTGGGACCCTGTGCCCGGCTACAACCAGGGTGTCTCGATGACCGATCTCGCGAAGTTCCCGAACGCGATGCGACCCAGATGGCGCTCGGGTGACGTCCGCACGATCGCCCCGTCGGGCATCGACTTCCTCCAGAGCCTCGGCGGGTCCGACTGGAAGGCGTGGGACGGCTTTCTCGTGAGCTCCGAGCTCAAGGATCGCGAGCTCCGGCTCTACCGGATGGACGGCTCGGGCAACATCACCGGCCAGGTGCAGATCTTCGACAACGGCACGCGACTCCGGGTGCCGGTGCTCGGTCCTGACGGGAAGCTCTATGTGGCCACCGACGTCGCCCCGACGGGCCGCATCATCCAGATCACGCCGAGCTGACGAAGACCAGGTCGACGCAAACCGGGGGTACAGTCGCCGACATGGCCGATCAGGCGCACTTCGCGGACCTCGCGATGCCCTACATGGACGCGCTGTACTCGGCCGCGCTGCGCATGACGCGCAACCCGTCCGACGCGGAGGACCTCGTGCAGGAGACGTACCTGCGCGCCTATCGCGGCTTCGGCGGGTTCAAGGAGGGCACGAACCTCAAGGCGTGGCTCTACAAGATCCTCACGAACACGTTCATCAACATCTACCGCGCCAAGAAGCGCCGGCCCGACGAGACCGAGCTCGAGGAGTCCGAGGAGTACGCCCTCTACCGGCGCATCGGCGGCCTCGAGGCCGCGGCGGCGGGGCGCACGCCCGAGGCCGAGGTGCTCGACGCGATGCCCGACGCGGCGGTGAAGGAGGCGCTCGAGGCGCTGCCCGAGCAGTTCCGGATGGCGGTGCTGCTCGCCGACGTCGAAGGGTTCTCCTACAAGGAGATCGCCGAGATCATGGACGTCCCGGTGGGCACCGTCATGAGCCGCCTCCACCGGGGAAGAAGGCAGCTGCAGAAGCGGTTGTTGGACTACGCCACCGAACGGGGGCTCGTTCCCGAGCCCGCCGGCCAGGCTGCGAGCTGAGAGCCGAGGGAGCGCGCAGGAGCATGGACTGCGGCAAGGCCGACCGTCGGATGTACCGCTACCTCGACGGCGAGATCACCGTGTGGCGGCGCTGGCGGATCACGCGACACCTCAGGCGCTGTCCGCCGTGCGCGAACGGCTACGACTTCGAGGTCGAGCTGCGCGAGGTCATCGCCACGCGCTGTCGCGACGAGGTGCCGGACGAGCTCAAGCGCCGTATCGAGGCCGCCCTCGAGCGCGCGTGCGAGCACGACGAGCAGCACGGCGAGAAGGCGGGGTCGAGTCGTTCCGGGAGCGAGCCGGGGCCCGGCGTAGAGTGAGGCCGTGAGCGTGCTCGCCGACTCCCAGTACCAGTGGTACTACTGGATCGCACCGATCCTGTTCGTCAGCATCCTCGGGCTCCTCGTGCTCCTGTCGATGGGCTACATCAAGAAGGTGCTGCTACCGAAGTACCGAGGCAAGCGAGTCGAGTGACGGTCGCGGCGCCCGTCGTTGCGCCCGGCACGACGCCCGAGCCGGTCGACTGGGCGTTGGCCACGCGGGTGGCGCGTCGCGTCGCCGGCAACGACACCCTCGCCCGCTCCTACCTCGCGACGTCGCTCAACGACGACTTCGCGCTCGTCACCACCGAAGCCGAAGCGCTCGTCGCCGAGCACACCGGACTGCGCGCGCCAGGGAGCGCGAGCGCGTCGGTGCTCGACCGCCAGGGCTGGGTCGAGGCCAACGTGTCGTCGATGCGGCGACTGCTCGGCCCGCTGACACACCGCATCGGTGAGCGCATGGCGCACAGCCCGCTCGCACCGGTGGGGCGAGCGGTCAGCGCCACCGAGCTCGGCCTGCTGCTCGGGTGGTTCTCCCAGCGCGTGCTCGGCCAGTACGACGTGCTCGTGCCCGACGACGGTCCCGACGGTGACGGCAACGTCGACGGCGACGCCGTCTACTACGTCGGAGCGAACGTGCTGGCGCTCGAGAAGCGCTTCGCGTTCCGCCCTCGCGACTTCCGGCGCTGGATCGCCATCCACGAGGTGACCCACCGCGCGCAGTTCCTGGGCGTGCCGTGGATGCACGACTACTTCCTCGGCCTCGTCCACGGGGTGCTGGGCAGCGTCGACGCCGACCCGCGCAAGATCGTCGCCGCGCTCGTGCGCGCGGCCGAAGAGCTGCGCCGGGGCAGGAACCCGCTCGACGAGGGTGGGCTTGTGGCGCTGCTCGCCACCCCCGAGCACCGCGAGGCGCTCGGGAAGGTGCAGGCGCTGATGTCGGTGCTCGAGGGGCACGGCAACCGCGTCATGAACGAGCTCGGCCGTGCGCACGTCGCCGGCCAGGAGCGCATGGCCCGCGTGCTCCAGGCCCGGCGCCACAACCAGGGCGTCGGTGGGCTCCTGTCGAAGCTCCTCGGGATCGACTCGAAGATGCGCCAGTACGAGGTGGGCGAGGCGTTCGTCGAGGCCGTCGAGCGTGAAGCCGGTCCCCGCGGCCTCGACCCGGCCTGGCGCGCGCCGGAGCTGCTGCCCACGATCGACGAGCTCGAGACGCCCACGGGTTGGCTCGAGCGCGTCGGCGCCTGACTGCCCCTCACACCATGGCCCTGCGCGTCGACGCGCTCGGCGATGTGCGCGCACGCGTCGTCGGCCTCGACGAGGTCGCCGCCCCGGTGGTCGTCGCGTGCTCGGGAGGCGCCGACTCGCTGACGTTGCTCGCGGTCGCCGCCGACCGCGCCCTGGCGCCGGTGGCGGTGCACGTCGACCACGGGCTGCGCGACGGCAGCGCCGACGAGTCGGAGGTCGTCGCCGGTGCTGCCGCTGCGCTGGGCGCCGAGCACGAAGCGGTCCGCGTCGACGTCGGTCCCGGTCCCAACCTCGAGGCCCGAGCCCGCGACGCGCGGTACGCCGCGCTCGATGCCGCGGCCGACCGGCACGGCGCCACCGCGATCCTCGTCGGGCACACCGCCGACGACCAGGCGGAGACGGTGCTGCTCGCGCTGCTGCGCGGCAGCGCGGGTCCGGGCCTCGCGGGGATGCCGGTGCGCCGGGGACGACTGGTTCGCCCGCTCCTCGGTGTGAGGCGCGCCGACACCGAGGCCTGCGCCGCGGCGCTCGGGATCGACCCGGTGCGCGATCCGAGCAACGACGACCGCTCGTTCCGCCGTGCGTGGATCCGCCACGACGTGCTGCCGATGCTGGCCGAGGGCGCAGGACGCGACCTCGTGCCGCTCCTGGTGCGACAGGCCGACGTGCTGCGCGACGAGTCGGAGTACCTCGACGCGCTGGCCCGGGCCGCGTGGCCTCCGAGCGCCGCACCCGGCGACGCCCCGGCCGGCGCGCTCACCCGACTACCACGCCCGCTGGCGCGTCGCGCCGTCCGTTGCTGGCTCGGCGCGCCGCCGCCGTCGTTCGACGAGGTGGAGCGAGTGCTGGCGGTGGCCGCGGGAACGGCGCGTGCGACGGAGCTGAGCGGAAGCCGGCGCGTCCACCGCACGGGCGGGCAGCTCGTCGTCGACGGGCGCACCGAGCGTCCCAACTAGCGTGCCCGCCGTGACCGACGACCCGCTGGTCGGACCCGTCGTGGTCTCGGCCGATGACGTCGCACGGCGCGTCTCCGAGCTCGGCGCGCAGATCACTGCCGACTACGCCGACCGAGCCCCGCTGCTGGTGGGTGTGCTCAAGGGCGCGGCGATGTTCATGAGCGACCTGTCGCGCGCGATCACCCTGCCGGTCGAGTTCGACTTCATGGCCGTCTCGTCGTACGGGTCGGCGACGCGCACGAGCGGCGTCGTCCGCATCCTGAAGGACCTCGATCTGGACCTGTCGGATCGTGACGTCATTGTGGTCGAGGACATCGTCGACTCGGGGCTGACGCTCCAGTACCTCCGCAAGAACCTCGCCGCACGCGGCCCGCGCTCGCTCGAGGTCTGCGCCCTGCTCGTGAGGGAGGGGCTGCAGAAGGGCGACCTCGACCTTCGCTACGTCGGGTTCCGGATCCCGCCCGCGTTCGTGGTCGGCTACGGCCTCGACGTCGCCGAGCGGTACCGCAACCTGGCGGCCGTCCACGAGTACCTCGGTCCGGAGCCGACATGAGCGTCGACAAGGCCCGCATCGAGCGCGCCGTGCGCGAGATCCTCGAGGCCGTCGGGGAGGACCCCGCGCGCGACGGGCTCCAGCGCACGCCCCAGCGCGTCGCCGCCATGTACGAGGAGATCTTCGCCGGGCTCAGCGACCAGCCGTCGCGCCACCTCACGATCACGTTCGAGGCCGAGCACGACGAGATGGTCATGGTCCGCGACATCCCCCTCTTCAGCGTCTGCGAGCACCACCTGGTGCCGTTCGCCGGGCGGGCGCACGTCGCCTACATCCCGGGGGAGGACGGGCGGATCACCGGGCTGTCGAAGATCGCTCGGCTCGTCGAGGGCTACGCCCGCCGGCCCCAGGTGCAGGAGCGCCTCACGACCCAGATCGCCGACGCGCTCTCCGAGGTGCTCGCGCCGACGGGCGTCCTCGTGATGATCGAGGCCGAGCACCTGTGCATGTCGATGCGCGGCGTGAAGAAGCCGGGCGCGCTGACGGTCACCTCGGCCGTCCGTGGCCTGTTCAAGACCAACGCCGCGACCCGCGCCGAGGCGCTCGCGCTCATCACCCACCCCGGCAACCGTCTCTGAGGCGGGCCGGTAAGGTGCCGCCGTGTTCCGGTGGTCCGACGTCTGCGGCGCGCGCCCTGCGGTCATGGGGGTGCTCAACGTGACGCCCGACTCGTTCTCCGACGGCGGCCGTTACGCGGATCCGGCCGCGGCGATCGAACAGGGGCATGCGCTCGTCGCCGCCGGTGCCGATCTCCTCGACGTCGGTGGTGAGTCGACCCGGCCGGGCGCCGAGCCCGTCGACGCCGCCGAGGAGCTCCGGCGGGTCGTCCCGGTGGTCACCGGCCTCGCGGGCGAGACGCCGGTCCCGATCAGCGTCGACACCACCAAGGCCGCGGTCGCCGCGGCCGCGCTCGACGCGGGGGCCACGATCGTCAACGACGTCTCGGCCGGTCGGTTCGAGCCGGAGCTGCTCGCGGTGGCGGCGGCCCGGGGCGCGGGCGTGGTCCTGATGCACATGCGCGGGGAGCCGCGCACGATGCAGGACGCCCCGACCTACGACGACGTGGTCGCCGAGGTCGGGGTTTTCCTGGTCGAGCGCACCGCCGCGGCCCGGGCGGCCGGCGTCGGCGACGACGCGATCTGCGTCGACCCCGGCATCGGCTTCGGCAAGACCCTCGGCCACAACCTCGAGCTGCTCGCACGGCTGCGCGAGCTCGTCGCACGTGTCGACGCGCCGGTGCTCGTCGGAACCTCGCGCAAGCGGTTCCTCGGCGCGGTGCTGCGTGACATCGCCGGTGAGCACGGCGAGCCACCGCCGGAGCGGCGCGACGACGCCACGCTCGCGACCGTGGTGCTCGCGCTCGACGCGGCCGCACGCGTCGTGCGCGTCCACGAGCCGCGACCGGCTGCGCAGGCCGTCGCGCTGCTGGACGCGATCCGCGACGCGGCGTGAGCATGCGTCACGTTCACGCCCACGAGCACGTGAGGCCGCGACCGTGACGACGTTGCGGGGACGGTGGGCGCAGGGCCTCGAGCCCCGCGGCTTCTGCTGGATCGTGACCGACCGGCTCGCGGCGTCGGAGCGCCCCGGTGGGTTCGCGCGCAGCCACCGCAAGGTGCGCCGGCAGGAGGAGCTGATCTGGCTCGCCGGCCACGGCTTCACGAAGATCCTCTCGCTGCTCGAGTCGCCCCACAACCTCCACGCCTACGAAGAGGCGGCCATCGGCTACGAGCACATCCCGCTCGGTCGTCACGAGGACTGGCCCGAGAGCCTGCGCGCGATCTACGCCACGCTCGCGGGCTGGCTGGCGATGCCCGGAGAGCGGGTCCTGATCCACCACGAGGAGTTCGGTGAGCGGCTCGTCGGCGTGCTGGCGGGCTACCTCATCTACACCGGCGTCCTCCTCGAAGGCCCGCACGCCATCGTGGCCATGGAGAAGATGACGGGCCGGGAGCTGGGGTCGGTCGGGCGCGACATCGTGGCGACCGTCGTCGACGAGCAGCTGCGCGGGTACCAGGTGCCCTGACGGCGACGATGTTACTGTCCTGTCTTGCCGCGGTGCCGGGGAGCGGCGCTGCTCCGGAGGCGGGCTGAGCGGAGGCTGAGACATGCACGTGCGACGACGGACGGCACTCTTCGTGGCCGCGTTGGTAGCAAGCGGGCTCGTCTTCGGTGTCTTCGTGCCCCCAGGGGGTGCGCAGACCGAGACGTTCTTCACGGTCGAGAAGGTCGTCGACGGGGAGGCGTCGCCACCACCCGACGCCGAGTTCGTCGTCACCGTCGTGTGCACGGGTGAAGGTGATGCCACGTTCGAGATCTCGTTCGACGCGCAGGGCGTGCCCGTGCCGTCGGACTCCAACACGGTCGTGCCGGGGTTCATCGGGAGCTGCACGTTCACCGAGACCCAGACCGCAGATGCGAGCGCGGTCGCGTACGCGTGCACGGTCAGCAACGACATCGACGGAGAGTGCTCGGGTGGCGGCGCCGATCCGGTGACGATCACGTACTCCGCGTCGGCCCAGTTCACCGGCACCGTGACGGTGACGAACACCTACGACCCGCCCCCGCCCCCGCCGCCGGTCGTGCTCCAGCCCGTCTTCACCGGCTGAGCGCGGGCCGCGCCTCGGGCGCGCCACCCACCGTCCATCGGCACGGGCCCTAGCATCGGCGCGTGGATCGCATCGTCGTCACCGGGCTGCGCGAGATGGGAACGCACGGCGTGCTGCCCGAGGAGCAGAGCCGGCCCCAACCGTTCGAGGTCGACGTCGAGCTCGGTGTGGACCTCGAAGCCGCGGGCCAGAGCGACGCGCTCGAGGACACCGTCGACTACGGCGCAGTCTGCGAGTCGGTGCGGCGCATCGTCCGCACGGAGCAGTACCGGCTGCTCGAGCGGCTCGCGGCGCGCATCGCCGAGGTGTGCGGCGCCGACGAGCGCGTCGAGCGCGTGGCGGTCACGGTTCGCAAGCTGCGTGCCCCGGTCGGCGCCATCGTCGACCACGTCGGCGTCCGGATCGAGCGGTGACGAGCGTTCGTCGCGCGTACCTCGGTCTCGGATCCAACCTCGACGACCGTCTCGCGCTGCTCCAAGGCGCGGTCGACGGGCTGTTCGCGGCCGACGGCGTCACCGTCGTCGCGGTCTCACCGGTCTACGAGACCGACCCGATCGGGCCCGACCAGCCCGACTACCTCAACGTCGTCGTCGCCATCGACACCGCGCGGTCGGCCCGCGACCTGCTGGGGCTCGCGCAGGCGCTCGAGCGAGCGGCGCACCGGGTGCGCGGCGAACGGTGGGGTCCGCGCACGCTCGACGTCGACGTGCTGCTCGTGGGCGACGAGCAGCTGCACGAGCCCGACCTCGAGGTGCCGCACCCGCGGATGCACGAGCGAGCGTTCGTCAGGCTCCCGCTCGCCGACATCGCACCCGACGTCGAAGCAGCACTCCCCGGTGACGTCGACCCGAAGGGCGTGCGCCCCACCGACCTACGCTTGGTCCTCGGCAGAGATCGCTGATGCGTCCCTGAGCCCCCGTGTCGGTGGTTGACATCCGCAACGGGAAGCAACGCCAACGGGCACCCAGGGTGGGCCCGATTGCAGCCGATCGAGGTGTTCCATGACCGAGCCGTCAGCGTCCGTGGCGCGCACGTGCGCACTCGTCGGGCCCGGTCGTGCGGGCGGCGCCGTCGGGATCGCGCTCGCCGAGGCGGGCTGGCGCGTCGCTCGCGTCGCCGGTCGCGCGACCGACGTCGAGTCCGTGCGGGCGGCGGCGGAGCGCTTCGGTGCCGAGGCCGTCGACGTGACGATCGCCGGCACCGGGGCGTCGTTGGTGATCGTCGCGACGCCGGACGCGGCGATCAACGACGTCGCGCGAGACCTCGCGCCGGGGCTCGAGCCGGGAGCCCTCGTCGTGCACCTCGCGGGATCGGCCGGCCTCGACGCGCTCGGCCCGATCAGCGACGTCCGTGACGACGTCGAGGTCGGAGCGCTCCATCCGCTCCAGACGCTCCCTTCGCCCGACGCCGGCGCGGAACGCCTCGCCGGCGCGTGGGCGGCGATCGCGGGGTCCGACCGCGTGCGCGAGCTCGCGACGCAGCTGGGTCTGATCCCGTTCACCGTCGACGACGCCGACCGTGCCGCCTACCACGCCGCGGCGAGCGTGGCTTCCAACCACCTCGTGGCGCTGCTCGGCCAGGTCGAGCGCATCGCGGCGGCCGCACGCGCACCGTTCGCCGCGTTCGAGCCGCTCGTGCGCGCGACCGTCGCCAACGCGTTCGCGCTCGGCCCGGCACGAGCGCTCACGGGCCCGGTCGCGCGCGGTGACATCGAGACGGTCGCGCGTCATCTCGGTGCGGTCGACGCGGCCGAGCGCGGCACGTACACGGCGCTCGCGGCCGAGGCCGCACGCCTCGGCGGTCGCGCCGACGACGACGAGCTGCGGGACCTGCTCGCGTGACGCTCCCCACGCTGCTGCGTCGCATCGACGAGGTCAGGGCCGCCTGCGACGACGCTCGGCGAGCGGGGGGCACGATCGGGCTCGTGCCGACGATGGGCTTCTTCCACGAGGGCCACCGCTCACTGATGCGCGCCGCGCGCGCGGCGAACGAGCTCGTCGTGGTGTCGCTGTTCGTCAACCCGACGCAGTTCGGGCCGAGCGAGGACCTCGCGGCGTACCCACGAGACCTCGATCGAGACACGCAGGCCGCGGGCGACGAAGGCGTCGACGTTCTCTTCGCGCCGTCGGTCGACGAGATGTACCCGGAGCCGGGAGTGACGACCGTCCACGTCAGCGGTCTGACGGACGGGCTGTGCGGCGCCCGCCGGCCCGGGCACTTCGACGGCGTCACGACCGTGGTCGCGAAGCTGTTCTCCATCGTCGGCCCGTGCCGGGCCTACTTCGGCCGCAAGGACGCCCAGCAGCTCGCGGTGATCACCCGCATGGCGCGCGACCTCGATCTCCCGGTCGAGGTGGTCGGCTGCCCGCTCGTGCGAGAGCCCGACGGCGTCGCCATGTCGAGTCGCAACGCGTACCTCACCGACGAGGAGCGCGCGGCGGCGACCGTGCTCTCGCGTGCGCTCGCGTCGGCAGCCGACGAGATCTCCGCCGGTGAGCGGGAGGCCGCCGCGATCCTGGGCGGCGTTCGCGCCCGGATCGCCGACGAGCCGCTCGTCGAGCTCGACTACGCCGAGCTCGTCGACGCGGCGACGCTGGCGCCGATCGAGCGCATCGACGCGGACGCGCTCCTCGCGCTCGCGGCCTTCGTCGGACGCGCCCGACTCCTCGACAACTGCTCGGTCACCGTGTCGGGCGACCACGTCACGATCGACCAGGGTGTGGTCGCCTTCGCCCCCTGACGTCTTCCTCGCGCTCGCTCGGTCGCTCCTAGGCTGGATCCGATGCCCGAGACCTTCGACGTGCTCGTGCTCGGCAGCGGAGTCGCCGGTCTCTCGGCCGCGATCCGGTCCGCGCGAGCGGGTGCGCGCGTTGCCGTCATCACCAAGGCCGCACTCGGTGCGTCGGCGACGCAGTACGCGCAGGGTGGAGTCGCGGCCGTGCTCCCGCACACGTGGGACGACGCCGACGAGCCCGACTCGCCCGACCTGCACCTCGCCGACACGCTCGCGGCAGGCGCGGGGCTCTGCGACAGCGACGCGGTCCGCGTGATGGTCGAGGAGGGACCGGAGCGTGTCAACGAGCTCATCGACATGGGCGCGCACTTCGACGAGTCCGACGACGGGCTCGCGTTCACCCGCGAGGGCGGCCACACGGTCGCGCGCATCATCCACGCGGGCGGCGATGCCACCGGGGCGGAGATCGAGCGAGCCCTCGTCGAAGCGGTGCAGACGACCGCCTCCGACATCCGGGAGCGGTGGTTCGCGCTCGACCTCGTCGTCGAGGGCGGGCGCGCGTGCGGCATCCGGGCGCTCGACGCCGACGCCGTCGAGCACGAGATGCGGGCGCGGCACACGATCATCGCCACCGGCGGTGCCGGCCAGTGCTTCGCCGTCACGACCAATCCCGCGCTGTCGACGGGCGACGGCATCGCCATGGCGCTGCGCGCCGGGGTCGCGGTCGGTGACGTGGAGTTCATGCAGTTCCACCCGACGGCGCTGCACCACCCCACGACGCCGCGGCCGCTGCTGTCGGAGGCGCTGCGGGGCGAGGGTGCGATCCTGCGGGACGAGAACGGCGTCGCGTTCATGGCCGACGAGCACCCGCTCGCCGACCTGGCACCACGAGACGTCGTCTCCCGTGCCATCGGCCGCCGGATCGTCGACCGTGGCCTCTCCCACGTGTGGCTCGACGCGCGCCCCATCGAGGGCTTCGAGGCACGGTTCCCGACGATCTGGGCCGTGTGCCGTGCGATCGGCCTCGACCCGCGCCACGACCTCCTGCCGGTCGCGCCCGCCGCGCACTACCTCTCCGGTGGCGTCTGCACCGACCTCGACGGGGCGACGACGCTGCCCGGGCTGTGGGCGTGCGGCGAGTCGGCCGACTCCGGCGTGCACGGCGCGAACCGGCTCGCGTCCAACTCGTTGCTCGACGGACTCGTCTTCGGGGCCCGTTGCGTCGACGCCATCGAAGCCGGGCGCGACGGACCGGAGCAGTCGGGGCTCATGCGCGGCGTCACGCACTGGAGCGCGCTGCCCGATCTGCCGCGGGCGACGTCGCCGACCCGGCGGGCCGCGTCACGTGAGGAGCTCCAGCAGCTGATGACCCGCGAAGCCGGCGTGCTGCGCGACGCGGAGTCGCTGGCCCGTGCGCTCGTCGCGCTCGACGAGATGGAGCCGCGCACGCCGGTGGTGCGAAACCTCTGGTCGGTCAGCCACGCGCTGGTGCGCGCTGCGATCGCTCGAGAGGAGTCGCGCGGCACGCACACGCGCCTCGACTGGCCCGACACCGACGACCGCTTCCTCGGTCGGTTCGTCTTCGGTGCCGACGGCGCACCGTCGTTCGTCCCGCTCCCGTCCGAGGTTCCGGTGCCGTGAGCGACGCATCCCGCCCGATCGACCCGCCCCGCGACGTCGTGCGCGACGTGGTCGCCCGCGCGATCGCCGAGGATCTCGGTCCGCTCGGTGACATCACGGCCGCGCTCGTCGCCGAGGACGTCCGCGCGCTCGCCGACGTCGTGGTTCGGGCCGACGGCGTGCTGGCCGGCACGGTGTGCGCGACCGAGGTGTTCGCGCAGGTCGACCCGACGGTCGACGTCGAATGGCGACAGCACGACGGCGCCCACGTGGCGGCCGGGGCGGTCGTCGGCGTCGTCGCCGGCTCGTTCCGGTCGGTCGTCACCAGCGAGCGCACGGCCCTGAACTTCCTCTGCCACCTCTCGGGCGTGGCCACCACGACCAGCCGGTTCGTCGCCGCGGCCGGCGAGCGTGCCCGCATCCTCGACACCCGCAAGACGCTGCCGGGGCTGCGCGCGCTCGAGAAGGCGGCGGTTCGAGCGGGGGGCGGCGCCAACCACCGGGCATCGTTGTCCGACATGGTCCTCGTGAAGGACAACCACCTCGTGGGGTCGAGCATCGCGTCGGCGGTTGCCCGAGCCCACGAGCTCTGGCCCGGGCGGACCGTGGAGATCGAGTGCGACCGGCCGGAGCAGGTGATCGAGGCGATCGACGCCGGCGCCGACATCGTCATGCTCGACAACATGGCCCCCGACGAGGCCGCGAAGTGCGCGGCCATCGCGCGCGACTCGGGTCGGTCGCACCTGCTGCTCGAGGTGTCGGGCGGCATCACGCTCGAGACCGTCGGCGCGTACGCCGATGCCGGCATCGACCTGATCTCCACCAGCGCCATCACCCAGTCCGCGCCCGCGTTGGACATCGCGCTCGACATGCGAGTCAGATAGCCGACTCATGCTGCTGTGCATCGACACCGGCAACACCCAGACCGTGATCGGGCTGTTCGACGGCCCGCGCCTCGCCGACCACTGGCGCATCGCGACCATCGCGGAGCGCACCGCCGACGAGATGGCCCTCATGATCCAGCAGTTCCTCGGCTTCCACGGCTTCGAGCCCCTGATGGTCCAGAGCGCGCGTGGTGCCTCGGACGCCCAGATCGACGGCGTCGCGATCTCGTCGGGCGTCCCCCGCGTGACGGTCGAGCTGCGCGCCATGACCGAGCGGTACTTCGGGTTCGAGGCGCTCGTCCTCGAGCCGGGTGTCCGCACGGGGATGCCGATCCTCTACGACAACCCGAAGGAGGTCGGCGCCGACCGGATCGCGAACGCGGTCGCCGCGTACGACCAGTACGGCGGACCGTCGATCGTCGTCGACTTCGGGACGGCCAACACGATCGAGGCCATCAGCGAGGGTGGGGAGTACCTCGGGGGCGCGATCTTCCCGGGCATCGAGATCTCGATGGACGCGCTGTTCGCACGCGCGGCCGCGCTTCGTCGCGTCGAGCTGGTCGCGCCCCGCAACGTCATCGGCAAGTCGACGGTCGAGTCGATCCAGTCCGGCACCGTCTACGGGTTCAGTGGCCAGATCGACGCGCTCGTCGACCGGTTCCAGAAGGAGCTCGGCCCGTGCACCGTGATCGCGACCGGCGGGCTCGCCGAGCCGATCATCAAGCACTCCCAGACGATCCAGCACTACGAGCCCTGGCTCACGCTCCAGGGCCTCCGCATCATCTTCGAGCGCAACCGATGAGCGACGCGTCTTCGCTCGACGAGCGATCACGCCGGCTCGCCAAGGTCGCGGCGATCCGTGCGGGTGGGGGCGATCCGTATCCGGTCCGATTCGATCGGACGCACACGACGTCCGAGGCCCACGAGCACTGGGACCACCTCGAGGCCGGCGGCGAGACCGACGACGAGGTGCGCGTGGCAGGGCGCATCCTGCTCATCCGCCGCCAGGGCAAGCTGACGTTCTCGACCGTGCGTGACGGCAGCGGCTCGCTGCAGCTGTTCGTGTCGCGGGCCGAGCTCGGCGAGGAGGCACACGCCGCGTTCGATGCCCTCGATCTCGGGGACTGGGTCGGTGCCACCGGCACGGTGATGAAGACGCGCAAGGGCGAGCTGTCGGTGAAGGTCCGCGACTTCGAGCTGCTCGCCAAGGCCCTGCGCCCGCTGCCCGAGAAGTGGCACGGCCTCGCCGACGTCGACACGCGCTTCCGTCAGCGCTACGTCGACCTCATCGCAAACGACGACGCGCGCCGCGTGTTCGAGATCCGGTTCGCGGTCATCGCGACCATTCGCGATGTCCTCACCGAGCGGGGCTTCGTCGAGGTCGAGACGCCCGTCCTGCATGCCCAGGCAGGCGGGGCCGCGGCCAAGCCGTTCGACACGTACCACAACGCGCTCGAGATGCCGCTGTCGCTGCGCATCGCGCTCGAGCTCCACCTCAAGCGACTGCTCGTCGGCGGCTTCGAGCGCGTCTTCGAGATCGGTCGCGTGTTCCGCAACGAGGGCCTCGGCACCCGGTACAACCCGGAGTTCACGATGCTCGAGTGCTACCAGGCGTTCGCCGACTACACCGACATGATGACGCTGACCGAGGACCTCGTCGCCGGCGCCGCGCAGGCGGCCCTCGGCTCGACGGTCGTCCCCGGCGGGGACGGCGCGGACAGCGCGGTCGACCTGACCACGCCGTGGCCGCGGCGCCCGATGATGGACCTCATCGAGGAGCACGCCGGCGTGCGCGTGCACCCGACGATGCCCGTCGAGGAGCTCGCGGCGACCTGCGACCGCCTCGACGTGCCGTTCGAGCCGGGGTGGGGACCGGGCAAGCTCGTGCTCGAGCTCTACGAGAAGCTGGTCGAGCCCAACCTCGTCGGACCGGTGTTCGTGACCGACTACCCGCGTGAGGTGTCCCCGCTCGCGCGCACCCACCGCGACGACGACGAGCTCGTCGAGCGCTTCGAGGTCGTGGCGCTCGGCCGAGAGCTCGCGAACGCCTTCAGCGAGCTCAACGACCCCGTCGACCAGCTGGAGCGGTTCGAGGCGCAGGCCACGCTCGCCGCCGAGGGCGACGACGAGGCGCACGGCGTCGACGCCGACTACGTGCGGGCGCTGGAGTACGGCCTCCCGCCCTGTGGGGGTCTGGGGGTGGGCATCGACCGTCTCGTCATGCTGATCGCCGGGGTCCCGTCGATCCGGGAGGTCATCTTGTTCCCCCACATGCGTCCCGAGACGGGGGAGAGTGGTAGCAAGGCGGAGGCCACCGACGTCGACGCTGCGGACGGGGGGAGCTAGAGGATGCGGGTGCTCGTCACCGGGATGGGCGGTGAGATCGGGACGCGCGTCGCGCAGCTCCTCGAAGAGCACGACGAGATCACCGACATCGCCGGCTGTGACTACGCGCCCCCTCGCCGGCGCCTCCGGCGCAGCGAGTTCCAGCGCATCGACGCACGCGACCGTGACCGACTCGTGTCGCTGGTCACCGACTTCGCGCCGCACGCCGTCGCGCACGTCGGGATCTACGAGCCCGACTCCCGCCTCTCACCGCGCGAGGCGGCTCGAGCCACCGAGGCGTGCACCGTCCACGCACTCGGTGCGGCGGCACGCGCCGGGTCCCTCGAGCGCGTCGCCATGCGTAGCGGTCTGTCGGTCTACGGGCGGGGGCGCGGTCGGGCGTTGATGCCCGACGAGGACGCGCCGCTCGCCCCCAACAACCACTGGGGCCGCCTGCTGCTCGACGTCGAATCGGTCGCCGCGGGCATCGGGCGCCGCCACGACGTGACGGTCTGCGCGCTGCGGTACGCCACGATCGCGGGATCCCACGTGCCCAGCCCGCTGGGACGCATCTTGCGACTGCCGACGGTGCCCGTCCCCGCGCTCGCCGACCCTCCGTTCTCGTTGCTCGATCGCGACGATGCCGCGCGCGCCATGGTCGAGGCGCTCGTGCGCGGCCATGACGGGCCGCTCAACATCGTCGGTCCCGGCGCGACGAGCCCATGGCAGGCGGTCTGCTTCGGGCGTCGCCTCCCGATCCCGGTCGACGGTCTCGGATGGCGGCTGGCGCGGCGCGCGACCGAGTTCCTCGGCGCGCCCATGCCGGACCACGTGATGGACGTGCTGCGCAAGGGCCTCACCGGCGACGGCAGCCGCGCCTACGACGAGCTCGGGCTGGGGTTCGTGCGTCCCACCCAGGAGGTCCTCACCGACCTCTACGCGTGGGCGACGGTCACTCCCATCATCGAGGCAACGAGGAGAGTCGCATGAGCGCGGCGCCCGGAGGGCGCTCGCCAGGGAGCGAGCGGCCGCGGGACGGGTATCCCGGCCCGCAGCGAGCGACCGAGACGAGGAGGAGAGTCGCATGAGCGCGGCCGCCACCGCCTCGACGGCGGTCGCCTCGAACTACGGCATCGACGCCGACCGCGTCCTCGCGATCGACGACCCGCTGCGGTGGCTGCGCCGACGGCTCGACGGCCGCTACGCGGTCGACGAGTTCGGCGGAGACCCGCACCTCATGGACCTGCTCGCGCCGGTCCCGGCCGCGGCGATCCGGGTCGAGGTGGAGCACGCCGATCGGTTGCCGCGCTCGGGCGCCGCGCTGCTCGTCTCGAACCGGGGCTTCGGCGTCGCCGAGCCCTTCGTGCTCGGGCTCGCCGTGCGGCGGGCCGCCTCGCGTCGCCTGCGGGTCGTCGGCGCGCCCGGGCTCCCCGTCGTCGGTCCGCTCGTGCAGAAGCTCGGCGCGATCGGATACTCGCCCAGCGACTGCGCGGCGATGCTGCGCGCGGGCCACCTGCTCGCGGCGCCACTCGGCATGACGTGGCTGCGCGCGGGCGCGGGCGAGCCGCCGCGACCGCTGCTCGCCGCGACGCTCGGCTTCCCGGTGCTCCCGATCGCCGTGCGACCCGGCGGCCCGTTCGGCACGTCGCTCGGTGTGTGGCCGATGCCGCCGTGGCGGGTCGTCGTCGGCGAGCCGATGCTCGCCCCGCCGGGAACCGACGTGCACGACCACCTCGCGGCCGCCGAGCTCGCCGAGCAGGTCCGCGACGCCGTCGAAGCGCTGCTCGAAGAATGAGCGTGCAGCACGCGACGGCCGACGACGGCTTCCCGATCGCCTACGAGTCGTTCGGCAAGCGCGACGGCGAGCCGCTCTTGCTGATCCAGGGCCTCGGCGCCGACGCCCGTGGCTGGGCGCTTCAGCGCGTGGCGTTCGGCCGGCGGTACCGCTGCTTCGCCGTCGACAACCGTGGGGTCGGCGGCTCGTCGGGCGCACCGCACCCCCTGTCGCTCGAGCAGATGGCGCGCGACGCGGTCGCCGTCCTCGATGCCGAGGGTATCGACTCCGCGCACGTCCAGGGCGCGTCCATGGGCGGTGCGATCGCGCAGATCGTCGGTGTGCGGCACCCCGAGCGCGTCCGCTCGCTGGTGCTCGCCTGCACGGCGTGCCGAAACCCCGAGTGGCGACGCGAGCTGCTCAGCGAGTGGGCGGAGGCGGTCGAGCGAGACGGCATGGGCGCACTGGCGGGTGAGGGGCTGCGGTGGCTCGTCGGACCGCGGCTCCAGCGCCGGTTCGGAGTGTGGCTCAACCTGATGGCGCGCATACTCCTCCAGTCGACGCCCGAGAGCTTCGTCGCGCAGGTGCGGGCGATCCTCGACGTCGGCGACGACGTGCGCTTCGAGCTCGACGCGGTCAGCGCGCCGACGCTGGTCATCACCGGCACGCAAGACCTGCTGACACCGCTCGGTGACGCAGAGGAGCTGCACGAGATGATCGCAGGTTCGCGGCTCTTCGAGCTGCGCGGTGTCGGGCACAGCCTCATGGTCGAAGCACCGAACGTGTACAACCGTGCGGTCGCCGACTTCCTCGCCGACGTCACCGAGCCCGCAGCCGCCACGACATGACGACCGCGCGACGGTTCGTGCGGCCGTCACGCCTTCCACTCCTCGCCGTGGCGCTCGCGGCCGTCGTCGCGGCCGCGGCGTGCTCGTCGTCCGACGAGGTGGACCTGACTGCGCCGACGTCGACCCGCGCCCGCGCGGACGCCCCCGTCACCACGCAGCTCGGCGACGCACCCCTGGTCGTGGTCCTGGGCGACTCGAACGTCTACGCCGCGACACCCGAGCTCGAGGAGGCCCTGGCGGACGCGGGCTTCACGCCCGACGTACGCGGGATCTCGGGATCGGGGCTCAAGGACAACCCGACCGACTGGTTGCCCGCGGCTGCGGCGGTGGCAGAGGCCCGACCGGCCCTGGTGGTGATCGCACTCGGCACGAACGACGAGGTCCTCGGCGGTGACGCCGACGCGTTCCCCGGCCGCGCGGAGGACCTTCTCGGCACGCTCGGCCCGCTCCCGACCGTGTGGGTCACCCACAGCGAAGAGGGCAGTGCGCACCCGAGTGCCAACGAGCGTCAGGTCAACGACGCGATCCGCGCGCTGCCGGCGACGCATCCGAACGTCACCGTGCTCGACCTGGCGCCGGGAATCGCTGCGGACCCGGGCCTGCTGGGCGAGGACCGCCTCCACTACCAAGGTGAGGGCCGCGACTGGTTCGCCGCGCAGGTCGCGGACGCCGTCTCGGCCCGAGCGGGGCCGACCGACTGATCCCTGCTTTCCGAGTGGGCGCGTCCCGGCGGGATCCGCCGGGTGCTTGCGCCGTGTGGTGCTCGCGCCGCGAGAACGAGCGGAGGACCGCTCAGCTCTGGCGGGCGACCAGGTCGTCGACGAGGCGGCGGAGGCCGCTCGTGACTTCGGCGTCGAGCGCGTCCGCGCCGGCCAGCGCCTCGCCGGCCTTCTTCGCGTGGTCGCGTGCGACGGCGAGCGCGGCGTCGACCGCGCCGTTGGAGATCGCGAGCTTGCGGGCCCGGTCGCGCCGGTCGGCGTCGAGCGGACCACCCAGCAGGTCGCCGAGCCCGCCCTGGTCTGCGAGCGCGTAGATCACGGGCAGCGTGTAGATCCCCTCGACGAGGTCTTGCCCGGCGGGCTTGCCGAGCGCTTCGTCGCTGGCGGTGAGGTCGAGGCAGTCGTCGACGATCTGGAAGCACAGGCCGAGGTGCTGGCCGTAGCGGGTGAGCGCGTCGAGGGTGGGCTCGTCGACGTCGCTGACCATGCCGCCGATGCGACACGACGTGGCGAACAGCGACGCGGTCTTGCCCTCGATCGCGGACGAGTAGTCCTCCTCGGAGCGGGTGACGTCGAAGAGGTGCTGGAGCTCGAGCACCTGCCCGCGGCACAGCTCGCCGATCGTGTCGGCGAGGAGCCCGGCGACGTCGGCGCCCAGCGACGAGGCGAGTGACGACGCTCGGGCGAGCAGGAAGTCGCCGGACAGGATCGCGACGATGTTGCTCCATCGTGCGTTGACGCTCGGCACGCCGCGGCGGGTCTCGGCCTCGTCGATGACGTCGTCGTGGTGCAGCGACCCGAGGTGGACGAGCTCGCACGCGACGCCTCCGGTGACGACGTCGTCGCTGACCGGTCGGTCGCTGCCGAGCGCGGCGTAGCCGGCGCACAGGGTCAGCGTGGGACGGATCCGCTTGCCCCCGGCCCCGACGAGGTGGGAGCCGACCTCGGCGAGGAACGGGTCGTCGTGGTCGACGGCCCCCCGGAGGCGCTGCTCGAGCCGGTCCAGATCGCCCGCGAGCGGCGCGATCGACAGCGCCTCGACCGGATTCATGGGGGCAACGCTACGGCCGCCGGGCCGCCCACTCCAACCTGGCCACTCCGATCCGGGGGAACGATCCGGGGGAACAATCCGGGGCCCGGAGGTGCTGGAAGGGAGTCCGGGCCCGCGGCGCGTCGCGTCAGGCTCTCGTGAAAGGTTGCGGCGACGCAGGAAGAGCCCGGATCGGAGCCAATAGAATGGGGTCATCGATCCGCCCCTCCGGCCGGGTGCGTTCCACGGTCGAGGGAACCAGGCGGGCCAATCGAGCTTGAGAGGTTCTTGAGTGTTCGAACGCTTCACCGACCGGGCCCGGCGAGTGGTCGTGCTGGCGCAAGAAGAGGCGCGCCTGCTCAACCACAACTACATCGGCACCGAGCACATCCTGCTCGGGCTCATCCACGAGGGCGAGGGCGTCGCCGCGAAGGCGCTCGAGTCGCTGGGCATCTCGCTCGAGGCCGTGCGCGCCCAGGTCGAGGAGATCATCGGCCACGGTGGCCAGGCCCCGTCGGGTCACATCCCGTTCACGCCGCGAGCCAAGAAGGTCCTCGAGCTGTCCTTGCGCGAAGCGCTCCAGCTGGGCCACAACTACATCGGCACCGAGCACATCCTCCTGGGGTTGATCAGAGAGGGTGAGGGCGTCGCCGCGCAGGTCCTCGTGAAGCTGGGCGCCGATCTGTCGCGCGTCCGCCAGCAGGTGATCCAGCTGCTCTCCGGCTACGCGGGCGCGAAGGAAGGCGCCGCGCAGGGCGCGGGTCCCAGCGAGGGCGGTCAGCCGTCCGGTTCGCTCGTGCTCGACCAGTTCGGACGCAACCTCACCCAGCTCGCGCGCGACAAGAAGCTCGACCCGGTCATCGGGCGCGAGAAGGAGATCGAGCGGGTCATGCAGGTGCTGTCCCGCCGCACCAAGAACAACCCCGTCCTCATCGGCGAGCCCGGCGTGGGCAAGACCGCCATCGTCGAGGGCCTGGCGTCCGACATCGTCGGCGGCGAGGTCCCCGAGACGCTCGACGGCAAGCAGCTCTACACGCTCGACCTCGGCGCGCTGGTCGCCGGCTCGCGCTACCGCGGCGACTTCGAAGAGCGCCTGAAGAAGGTGCTCAAGGAGATTCGCACCCGCGGCGACATCATCCTCTTCATCGACGAGCTGCACACCCTCGTCGGCGCCGGCGCGGCCGAAGGCGCGATCGACGCGGCGAGCATCCTCAAGCCGATGCTGGCCCGCGGCGAGCTCCAGACGATCGGCGCGACCACGCTCGACGAGTACCGCAAGCACCTCGAGAAGGACGCCGCGCTCGAGCGGCGCTTCCAGCCGATCAAGGTCGAGGAGCCGACCGTTCCGCACACGATCGAGATCCTCAAGGGGCTGCGCGACCGGTACGAGGCGCACCACCGCGTCACGATCAGCGACCAGGCGGTCGTCGCGGCCGCGAACCTCGCCGACCGCTACATCTCCGACCGCCACCTGCCCGACAAGGCCATCGACCTCATCGACGAGGCCGGTTCGCGTCTGCGCATCCGGCGGATGCAGGCGCCGCCCGACTACCGCGAGCTCGAGGACGAGATCTCCAAGGTCCGGCGCGAGAAGGAAGAGGCGATCGAGGGGCAGCAGTTCGAGCGGGCCGCGTCGTTGCGCGACCGCGAGAAGGAGCTGCTCGAGGAGCGTCAGGCCAAGGAGGCCGCGGCGCAGGCCGAGGGCGTCGACCTCTTCAACGAGGTCACCGAGGAGTCGATCGCCGAGGTGCTCGCGCTGTGGACGGGCATCCCCGTCTACAAGCTCACCGAGGAGGAGACCGCCAAGCTGCTCCGGATGGAGGACGAGCTGCACAAGCGCGTGGTCGGCCAGGACGACGCGATCCGTGCGGTGTCCCAGGCCATCCGCCGCACCCGCGCCGGTCTCAAGGACCCGAAGCGCCCGACCGGTTCGTTCATCTTCCTCGGGCCTTCGGGCGTCGGGAAGACCGAGACGGCCAAGACGCTGGCGGAGTTCCTGTTCGGCGAGGAGAGCGCGCTGATCCAGCTCGACATGAGCGAGTACATGGAGAAGCACACCGTGTCGCGCCTGGTGGGCTCGCCCCCGGGCTACGTCGGCTACGACGAGGGCGGTCAGCTCACGGAGGCCGTGCGGCGCAAGCCGTTCTCGGTCGTGCTCTTCGACGAGATCGAGAAGGCCCACCCCGACGTCTTCAACACGCTCCTGCAGATCCTCGAGGACGGGCGCCTCACCGACGCGCAGGGCCGCACGGTCGACTTCAAGAACACCGTGATCATCATGACGTCGAACCTCGGGACGGCCGATCTCCGCAAGGCCAACATCGGGTTCGGCAAGGCCGACGACGCGATCAGCTACGAGAAGATGAAGGAACGGGTGATGGACGAGCTCAAGAAGAGCTTCCGTCCCGAGTTCCTGAACCGGATCGACGAGGTGATCGTCTTCGCCGAGCTCACTGAGGAGCAGGTCACCGCGATCGTCGACCTGATGATCACGCGCGTGACGGCCCAGCTCGAGACTCAGGGCATCGTCCTCGAGCTGACGCACGAGTCGAAGCTGCTGCTGGCCAAGAAGGGCTACGACCCACAGCTCGGCGCTCGTCCGCTGCGGCGCGCGATCCAGCGCTTCGTGGAGGATCCGCTCTCCGAGAAGATCCTGTGGAAGGAGTTCCACGCCGGCGAGACGATCGTCGTCGACGCGGACGGCGACGAGATCGTGTTCCGCTCGATCGAGGGGATCGAGCCGCCGCCCGTCGAGCTCGCCGGGTCGGGTCCCTCCGAGTAGCCGCTCCCGAGCTCGACCGCTCCGGAGCCGGCACCGCTGCGAAGCGGCACGGCCCTTGCACGACCGAGCCCCTGCTCCCTCGGCCTGACGGCCTCGGTCGGCTCTTCGAGCCGGGTCTCGGCCGTCGGGCCTCGACGCCGCTTCTCCGCGGAGCCGGCTCCTGCGCTCCCGAGGTGGGGTGTCGGTCTCGCGCTCCATGGTGATTCGCGTCGGTCGCTAGCGTCCCCCTGTGCCTCGGCCTCTTGTGCTGCTGCTGCTCGCGCTCGTCGCGCTCTTGGCGGGGTGCAAGGTCGACACGACGGTGGACGTCACGGTGCGGGAGGACGGCAGCGGGGTCGTGCGAGTCGTCGTCACTGCCGATGCGGAGGCGGTGAAGGCCGCCGAGTCGGGCGGGGTGGCGCTCGAGCAGGCGGTGCGCCTCGACGACCTGAGCGACGGCGGGTTCCGGGTCGGTGACTGGGAGAAGGCCGACGACGGGTCGGCGACGATCGTGATCTCGCAGCCGTTCCGGTCGGTCGACGAGGTGCGGGGCATCGTGCGCGCGCTCGGGGGCGCCGACGGTCCGCTCCCGGACCTCCGGGCGACCCTCGACCAGGGGATCGTCGGGACCGATTACGGCGTCGAAGGTCGCATCGACCTCGAGTCCGTCGCCACCGGCGTCGCGGACGACCAGGAGCTGGTCACGCGCTTGCAGGCGCTCGGCGTCGACGTGAACGTCATCGACCAGCAGCTGCTCGCCCAGGTGCAGTCGTCGTTCGGCGTGAAGGTCGTGGTTCGCCTTCCCGACCAGGAGCCCGTCACCGTCACCCCGAAGGGCGGCGCGACCACCGCGACGGTCGACGCGTCGACGCAGGTCCTCAACCTCGAGCGCATCGTCTTCGCCGGAGCCGCGCTCGGCTTCGCCCTGCTCGCGATCATCGTGTGGCGTCGCGGCGGCAGGCGTCGTGGGCGCGCGCGCGGGGCTGCGAAGGACGCACCGGCGAAGCGCTCACGGCGCGCGGCTCCGGCGGCCGCCGCCCCGCCCCGCCCGGCCCGCAGCGGTCCACCGCGGCGCGGTCAGGCGCCCGGCAGCCGGTCACCCGGTCGGGCACCGGCCGGTCCGGCCCGCGACGCGCCGCCGCGCCGATCCCCGCCGGGCGCGGGTCCGCCTCGCCCGCCTCGCCCGCCCGGTGCGCGTCCGCCGGGGCGTCCGGGGTCGTCGGGTCCGCCGAGCGGTCCCGCGGGTCCGCGACGGCGGCCGCCGGCACCCGGCCCGTGAGCGCGATTCGCAGCGTTCTCGCAGGTTCGGTTCAGGCCGGTATCAGGCTGGTCCCGCATGCTCCTCCTCGCAGACGACGGTCGTCTGCGGAAGGAGCACCAACCATGCGCACCTCGAACCAGCGTCCGTCCTCGTGGCGGCGAGGTCTGCAGGCCGGGTTGGCCGGTCTCGTCCTCACCGTGGGTGGCCTCGCACTCGTGGCCCCCGCGGCCGGCGCACAGACCGACTCCGGGAGCCAGACCCAGGAGCAAGACGGCCAGGCCGACGCGCCCCGGCAACGTCCACAGCTCACCGACGAGCAGCGGTCGTGCCTCCAGGACCAGGGCGTCCAGCGGCCCGCGGACGGCGAGCGGCCGACCGACGAGCAGCGTGAGGCGTTCAAGGCCGCGGCGGCCGAGTGCGGGATCGAGCTGCCCGCGCACCGCGGTCCGCAGCTGACCGACGAGCAGCGGTCGTGCCTCGAGGAGAACGGCGTCACGAAGCCTGCCGAGGGCCAGGAGCCCACGGACGAGCAGCGTGAGGCGTTCAAGGCCGCGGCGGCCGAGTGCGGGATCGAGCTGC
>CAZHKE010000033.1:0-8931 GCA_964532485.1 uncultured Bifidobacteriaceae bacterium | reverse complement strand
CCGCGCACCGCGGTCCGCAGCTGACCGACGAGCAGCGCCAGTGCATCGAGGATCAGGGCGTCGAGAAGCCCGCCCGCGGCGAGCGTCCGACCGACGAGCAGCGCGCGGCGTTCGAGGCGGCAGCCCAGGAGTGCGGCATCGACCTGCCGGAGCGCCCCCAGGGTGGCAACGGCCAGGACGCGCCCCAGGACCAGGGCGGCTCGAACCAGGACAGCTCGAACGACGAGGGCGCCGACGCCCAGGGCTCGTCCGTCTAGTCCCCCCAGCAGCACCCACCATGTGACGCTCAGCCCCCGAGTGCGGGGCTGGGCGTCACATGCTGTCGGGGTGTCTCGGGCAGCGGTTCAAGACCGGATCGGGATGCCGTCGCTGCCCCGCCGGAACACGAACGTGTCGTCGCCACGCACCGTCGTGCGCACATCGCCGTCGTTGGCGGCGCGGTCGCTGGACGGTCGAGTCCCGAACAGCGCGTCGCGATGCTCGCTCGTGAGCTCGCCGAGCCAGTCGAGGCGCCGGAGCTGCTGGTCGGGGATCGTGGCGTCCTCGCCCCGGGGCCCCACGTTGAGCAGCAGGTTCCCACCCTTGGCGACGATGTCGACGAACGACCAGAGCAGATCTTCGCGGGTCACGAAGTCGGGCTCGGTCGACATGCGGTTGTACCCGAAGCTGTGGTCCATGCCTCGCACGCATTCCCACGGGGTCCGCTGCACCTCGTCGAACGTCGTGTACTCGGGCGTCCGCACGTCGTAGAACCTCGGCTTCGGCGGGACGACGCCCCGGTCGCGGCGCGCGCTGCGTGCGACCGCGCGGTCGAGCAGGCTCTGCGCGACACGCGACTTGCCGATCGCCCAGAGGGGCGACCAGCACAGGAACCGGTCGTTGATCACGCCCTCGGGCACCGCCGCGTAGTAGTCGCCGAGCAGGGTCGAGAGCCGGCTGGTCGACTCGGGCCACGAGATGTCGTTCCACAGGACGCTCGGGTGGTACCGGGTCACGAGCTCGCGCACGTGCGCGGCCGCGTACTCGGGGTAGTCGCCCCGCGGCTGGGCCGGGATGAGGTCGGAGAACGTGCCGATCGGGTGCTCGTTCCAGGTCCAGTCGAGCCCCCCGGAGTAGTAGACGCCGAACCGCATGTCGTGCGCGCGCACGGCCTCCGCGAGCTCGCCGACGACATCGCGTGTGCAGTGCCAGCCGACGAGCTTCGGGTTGGTGACATCGGTCGGCCACAGGCAGTACCCGTCGTGGTGCTTCGTCACGAGCACGACGTAGCGCGCGCCGGTCGCCGCGAACCGCTCGGCCCAGTCGTCGGGGTCCCACCCGTCGAGCGCATCGGCCCAGTCGCCCGCGAAGTCGCGGTAGGGCTTCGCGCCGTACTCCTCGGCGTGGTGGCGCGCCGCCGGCGAGCCGGGGAACCGGAGAGAGTTCTCGTACCACTCGGTGTAGGGCGAGCGGGCCATCGCCGCCGGGTCGCGTGACGCGAGCAGGTCGCCGATCTCTGCGGTCGTGGGCGCGAACCCCGGGACCGACGCGGGCGTCCAGTGCACGAAGATCCCGAGCTTGGCATCGCGCCACCACTGTGGGACCTCGTGCGCGCGCACCTCTCGAACCGGCGCCATCGGTCATCCTCGTTCGTGGTCGCCGTTGCGACGGCGCCTAGCAGTGCCCGCCGTCGTCGTCGGAGCTGGTCCCGTCGGGACAGGTCGTGTCGTCCCAGGTGGCGTTCGCCCCGCCGAAGGAGACCGCGCCGGTGAGGTCGGCGCCGGTGAGGTCGGCTCCACGGAGGTCGGTGTCCTCGAGGTTGGCGCCTCGGAGGTTGGCGCCTCGGAGGTTGGCGTCGGCCAGCTGGGCGCTGCCCAGGAGCGCGTCGGAGAAGTCGGCGTCGGATGCGTCGGCGCCGCCGAGGTTCGTAGCGTACATCGTGGCACCGGAGAAGCTCGCGCCGGAGACGTCGGCCGAGGGCGCGAAGGCGCCCTCGAGCTGGGCGCCGGACAGGTCGGCGCCGGACAGGTTGGCGCCCTCCAGATCGGCGTCGGCGAGGTTCACGCCGGAGAGGTCGGCGCCGGACAGGTCGCAGCCCGCCAGCTCGAGCTGCGCGGTCGCGACCGCGACGCTCTTGCTCGCCTGGAGCGCCGCGCAGTCGGCGCCGACGCTGTCGGTGGCGTCGACGAACATCGAGACCCGCCCGAGCGGGCCGCTCGGGAGCTCGCCGCGCACCGGCGTGGCCTCGAAGCTGATCCTCGATCCGGTTGCCGCGGGATCCGCGAGCTCGACCACGGCGTCGAGGTCGGTGCCCGTGATCGCCGCGTTGGGGGGGTCGGTCGCGAAGCCCCAGGACTCCCAGCGCTTCACGAGCTGCTTGCTGCTCATCGTGCCGGCGCGACGCTCGGGGCGTTCGGTGAACCACTCCGCCGAGTCCGTGACGATCCGCAGGGTGGCGCCGCGCGTCGTTGCCTGGCCCCGCAGCACGAAGAGCAGCGGCGCCTGATCGGGGGGCGCGCCGCCAGCGCCACCACCGACACCGAGGACGGCGCCCGCCGGGATCGCCACGAGCAGACACGCGGTCCAGACGCGGCTCCGGCGACGCCCGGCGGCGCGATGCATCGTCGCACGGTACCAGCGGCTCGCTGCGACGCGCCTTCGGCCGCGGTCTCGGTGCACCGCAGGCTGGCGTGTCACACCCGGGTGGGAGAGTGCGGCGCGTGAAGGCCCGGACGGTCCATCGCTGTGGCGAGTGCGGCGCGGAGTCCCCTCGTTGGCTCGGGCGCTGCCCCGAGTGCGGCGCCTGGGGCGCGCTCGTCGAGACGGTGGTCCCCCGCGCCCGGGGTGCTGCTCCCCTCGCCGCCCCGGGCGCGGGTCCGGCGCCTTCCGCCGTCCCGACGTCGATGGACGCCGTCGCCGCGGCCTCGGTGCCGCGCCGGGCGACGGGCGTCGGCGAGCTCGACCGCGTCCTCGGGGGCGGCCTCGTCCCCGGCTCGGTCACGCTCCTCGGCGGTGAGCCCGGCATGGGCAAGAGCACGCTGCTCCTCCAAGCGCTCGGTCGCCTCGCCGCGTCGGGCGCTCGGTGCCTGCTGGTCGGCGCCGAGGAGTCGGCGCAGCAGGTGCGCATGCGGGCCGAGCGCGTCGGTGCCCTCTCGCCCGACGTGATGCTCGTGGGCACGAACGCGCTCGACGAGATCGTCGCCGCGGTCGACGCCTGCGCGCCCGATGTGCTCGCGGTCGACTCGATCCAGGCGATCGCCGACCCCGGCGTCGCGAGCGTGCCCGGCTCGGTGGTGCAGGTGCGCGAGTGCGCGGCCGCGCTCGTCGCGCTGGCGAAGGCCCGCGACCTCCCGACGCTGCTGATCGGACACGTCACCAAGGACGGGTCGCTCGCGGGGCCGCGCACGCTCGAGCACGTCGTCGACACCGTGCTCGCGTTCGACGGCGACCGGCACCACGGGCTGCGCTTCCTGCACGCCGTGAAGCACCGGTTCGGCGCCACGACCGAGCTCGGGGTGCTCGAGATGCGCGGCTGCGGTCTCTCGGAGGTGCCGGACGCCTCGGCACTTTTCCTCGCCGACCGTCGCCCGGAGGTGCCGGGGTCGGTCGTCGTGCCCGTCCTCGAGGGCACGCGTCCCCTGCTCGTGGAGGTGCAGGCCCTGGTCGCGTCGCAGGAGACGCCGGTGCCGCGACGCTCCGCCGCGGGGGTCGACGGTGCCCGCCTCGCGTTGCTCCTCGCGGTGCTCGAGGAGCGCGCCGGGGTGCCGGTCGGTCGGCACGATGTCTACGCCAGCGTGGCCGGCGGCCTGCGCGTCGCCGAACCCGGTGCCGACCTCGCCGTCGCGCTCGCGATCGCGGGGACGCGCCGGCAGTGCGCGCTCGCGCCCGACACCGTCGCGGTCGGTGAGATCGGCCTCGGCGGCGAGCTGCGGCAGGTCCCGCAGGCCGAACGACGGCTCACCGAGGCATCTCGGCTCGGGTTCCGGTTCGCGATCGGGCCACCGTCGCTGCCCACCGTCCGCGGCGTCACGACGCGCGCCGCGCCGACACTCGCGGGCGCACTCGAGGTCGCGTACGGCGACCAGGCGATGCGAGCGGCCTGATCACCAGCACGAGCAGCCGCACGATCACCGGCCTCGGCGAGCCGGAGCGAACCGCACGCATCAGCGGTATCGTGACGCTGCGACGCACGCTGCTCGCGGCGTCCTGACCCGAGACCCACACGAAAGCATGCCGCCTCCGCCCCGGTCCGAAGCACTGCTCGGGGCCCTGCGCCTGGTGGCGCCGGGCACGCCGTTCCGCGAGGGCGTGGAGCGCATCATCCAGGCTCGCATGGGAGCCCTGCTCGTGGTCGGTGCCGACCCCGACGTGCTCTCGGTGTGCTCGGGCGGGTTCCTCCTCGACGCCGAGTTCACGCCCCAGCGCCTCTCCGAGCTGGCGAAGATGGACGGGGCGATCATCCTCACCGCCGACTGCTCGCGGATCGTGCGCGCCAACGTGCACCTCGTGCCCGATCCGAACATCCCGACGGCGGAGACCGGCACCCGCCACCGGACGGCCGAGCGCGTCGCCCGCCAGATCGCGGTCCCGGTGATCACGATCTCCGAGGACCGATCCGAGGTCGCGATCCACGTGCGCGCGCAGAAGCGCGCGATCGAACCCACGCCGCGCGTGCTGGCGCGTGCCGACCAGGCGCTCCAGATCCTCGAGCGCTACAAGACCCGGCTCGACGCCGTCAGCCAGTCGCTCTCGGCACTGGAGGTCGAGGACCTGGTCACGGTGCGCGACATCGCGACGGTGCTCCAGCGGGCAGAGATGGTGCGACGCATCTCGCTGGAGATCGAGGGCTACGTGATCGAGCTCGGTGCCGACGGACGGCTCGTGCTGCTCCAGCTCGAGGAGCTGATGCGCGGCGTGGAGGACGACCGCCGACTCGTCGCGAAGGACTACTACGTGCGCGAGCGCGACCAGCAGCTCGCCGACGTGATGTCTCGGCTGGCGAGCCTCGAGGACGACACGTTGCTCGACCTCAACGAGGTCGCGGGAGTGCTGCGGCTCTCGTCGAGCGTCACGCTCGACTCGGCGGTGCAGCCGCGCGGCTTCCGGTTGCTGCACAAGATCCCGCGCCTGCCCGAGATCGTGTCGGATCACGTCGTCGAGCGCTTCGACAGCCTCCAGAAGATCCTGCGCGCGAGCGAGCACGACCTCGTGGAGGTCGAGGGCGTCGGCGACGCCCGTGCCCGCGCGATCAAGGACGGCCTCGCCCGCCTCGCCGAGACCAGCATCCTCGAGCGGTACACATGACCCCCTTCTTCTTTCTTTGGATGCGTCCGTCACCCGCGCATTCACGGGTGAGGGACGCACGTTGACATGGCCGAGCTGACGGAGGGCCCCCAGCCGGCGACGGTCGAGCGGGTCGTCGTCACCGGCGAGGACGGCGCCGCGGTCGACGCGATCCACGCGCGACCCGCCGAGGGCGCGACCACCGGCGTGGTCGTGCACCCCGACATCATGGGGATCCGCTCCCTCTTCGACGACCTGTGCCGGCGCCTCGCGACCCACGGGTTCGCAGTCGCATGCCCCGAACCGTTCGCTCGCGCTCCCGACCACGTCCGCAGCACCGAGGACGTCACGCAGCGCATGGGATACGTCGCGCACCTCGACGACGAGCAGCAGCTCGGTGATCTCGTCGCGTCGGCTGACTGGCTCGCCCGGCACGACCGGGTGGAGCATGTGCACGTCATCGGGTTCTGCATGGGCGCGATGCAGACGCTGAAGGCCGCGGCCACCGGGCGCTTCGAGCGCGCCGTCGCCTTCTACGGGATGATCCGCCTCCCGGCCGACTGGCGCGGTCCGCGCCTTCGCGAGCCGCTCGACACCATTGCCGACGCCTGCCCGACGCTGGCGATCTTCGGCGATGCGGACACGTTCACCCCCGCCGCCGACATCGAAGCGCTGCGCACCGCCTGGCGGGATCGCAGCGATTGCGACATCGTCGTGTACCGCCACGCCGAGCACGGCTTCGTGCACGCGCCGGAGCGACCGGCCCACCGGCCCGACGACGCCGCCGACGCGTGGCAACGCACGCTCGCCTGGCTCGGCAGCTGACGCGGCGAAGCGCACGGCGAGCGTAGGGTGCTCGCGTGACCGACGGGGTGGGGGCCGCAGGCACGGCAACGATCCTCTTCACGGATCTCGTCGGCTCGACCGAGCTCCGCACACGACTGGGCGACGCCGTAGCCGACGAGCTCCGTCGGGCGCACGACCTCCTCCTCACCGCCGCCGTCGCCGACCACAGCGGCACGGTGGTGAAGACGCTGGGCGACGGCATCCTGGCTTCCTTCGGCGCGGCGGCCGATGCCGTCGCGGCAGCGACGGACATCCAGCGCGCGCTCGAGCGGGCCAATCGGCGGGTCGATGATGCCCGACGCCTCGCGGTGCGGGTCGGCCTCAGCGCCGGCGACGTCATGTGGGAGGACGGCGACTGCCATGGCACGCCCGTCGTCACGGCGGCGCGCCTGTGCGATCGTTCCGTCGGCGGCCAGGTGCTCGTGGACGATCTCGTGCGCGGGCTCGCACGCGGGCGGGCCGAGCACAGCTTCCGACTCGTCGGCGAGCTCGAGCTCAAGGGCCTCGGTGAGGCCGTCACCGCCTACGAGGTGCCGTGGGAGCCCGTCGTCGGCGATCGCGCACCCCTCCCGGCGCCGCTCCTCCCCGTGGCCAACGAGCTGCCGTTCGCCGGACGCGACGCCGAGCGCGAGGCCCTCCGAGAGCAATGGAAGTCGGCCGGTACCGATGGACGCTCCGTCGCGCTCATCAGCGGTGAGCCCGGCGTCGGCAAGACGCGGCTCACGGCCGAGCTCGCGCGCGCTGCGCACGACGACGGCGCCTGGGTGCTCGTCGGACGATGCGACGAGAACATCACTGCGCCGTTCGCGCCCTGGATCGAGATCCTGCGCCACGTCGTGGCCCACGCGCCGGTCGAGCTCCTGACGACTCACGTCGAGCGTCACGGAGGTGAGCTCACCCGCCTCGTGCCTGAGCTCGGTCGGCGAGTCGAGGACGTCCCCGCGCCTCGGGCGCTCGATCCCGAGACCGAGCAGCTCGCGCTCTTCGACGCGGTCGTCGACATCATCGATGTCGTGGCCGCCGACGCCGCGACGCTCGTCGTGCTCGACGACGCGCACTGGGCGGACGGGTCGAGCCTCGGACTGCTACGACACCTCGTGCGACGCCTGCCACCGACCTCGGCCGTGCTCGTGATCGTCACGTACCGAGACACCGACGTCGACCGCACGCACCCGTTGTCGGCGATGATCGGCGACTTCCGTCGGGAGCCGCGGGTCGAGCACCACGGGCTCCGGGGCATCGACGAGGAGGGGATGCGCGCGCTGCTCACCGCCGCGGGCGGCGCGGAGCTCGATGACCTCGGTCGAGAGTTCGCCCGCACGCTGGCGCGCGAGACCGAAGGGAACCCCTTCTTCGTCGGGGAGGTCATCCGGCACCTCATCGAGACGAACGTGCTCGTACAACGCGACGGGCGCTGGGAGGGGACTGTCGACTCGATCGAAGAGGTCGGCATCCCCGAGGGCGTGCGCGACGTCGTCGGCCGCCGCCTCTCGCGCCTGTCCGACGACGCGAACGCGACGCTGCGCACGGCGGCGGTTGTCGGCCGCGAGTTCCCGGTCGATCTGGTCGCCGAGGTCGCCGGTCTGCCGGCGGACACCGTCCTCGATCACGTCGAGCTCGCGATCGACGCGCGGCTCGTCGACGAGGTCAGCGACATGCCGGGTCGGATGGCGTTCTCGCACGCGTTGGTCCGTACCACGCTCGTCGAGGAGCTCAGCACGACGCGGCGCGTGCGCATCCATCGTCAGATCGGCGAGGCGCTCGAGGCGCGTGGTGGTTCGTCAGCCGCCGAGCTCGCGCACCACTTCTCGGAGGCGGCAGCGACAGGTGTGGCCGACAAGGCGTTGGAGCATGCGGTCCGCGCTGCGCAAGAGGCTCAACGTCGTCTGGCCTACGAGGAGACGGTGCGCTTCTACGATCTCGCGCTCGACGCGCTCGACGCGGGTGACGATGACGACCGCACGCGCGCGGAGCTGCTGATCGAACGCGGGTACGCCAGGCACTCGTGCAGCGACACCGACGCCGGGCGAGCCGACGCGCTCGCGGCAGCAGAGGCCGCGCGCCGCATCGGAGACGCCGGGCTCGTCGGCCTGGCCGGGTACGCCTACCAGGGGGTCGTCGGGCACTGGGCGTCACTGCACGATCCCGTCGCCGTGGAGCTCATGCGGGAGGGCCTCGCGGGCCTCGGCCCCGACGACCCGGCCCGGGCGAGGGTGCTGGCTGCGCTCGCGAACGCGCTGGTGCTCGTTCCGGGCGGGGAGGCCCTGGCGCTCGCGGAGGAAGCCGAGGCACTCGCGCGCGAGCGAGGCGACGACCGCGCACGATACATGGCGCTGTCGGCGTGGGCATGGGCGCTGCGCGGACGGGGCCAGCCCGCCGAGCTGCGACGCGTTGCGTCCCTCGGCGTCGAGCACGCAGCCACCCGCGCTCGCCCCGACTGGGAAATGACCGCCCGCTACCTCCTCGGCGTCGCCCTGGTCGAGGCCGGCGAGCTCGACGCGGCGGCTGCCGAGTTCGAGCGCGCCGGTGGCATCCGATCGGTGCTGACGGGCTGGGCGCCGGCAGTGTTCGGCGCGACTCGCGCGACCGTCGAGGGCCGGCTCACCGAGGCCGAAGCACTGATCACGCGCGCCGAGTCGCTCGGCACCGCTCTCGGCGACACCAACGATGCGATCCGCTTCGGGCAGCGGGTCTCGGTCGAGCTCGCCCGCGGGCGCTACGACGACGCGATGGCGAATGTCGCGGACCTCGAGCAGAGCCTCCTCGGTCTCGCGCTCGGGTGGCGCATGCTCGTGCTCGCGGAGTCGGGTGATCTCGCGGCCG
>CAZHKE010000032.1:0-35193 GCA_964532485.1 uncultured Bifidobacteriaceae bacterium | reverse complement strand
CGCCTTCGAGTCGGGCGTCGCCGGCCAGCTGCTCGGGCCGGCCGGGGCGGTGGTGCTCGGCGGCGCGGCGACGCTGGTGATCGCCGTGCTCTGGGCGGCCCTGTTCCCCGCGCTGCGCCTCGTGGACCGCTTCCCCGGCCTCGAGGCCGCGCCGGCCACGCCGGCCGCGCCAGGATCAGGCTGATGCGCGCCTGGCAGGTCGGACGTCACGGCGAGCCCGCCGACGCGCTCGAGCTCGTCGAGGCGGACCCGCCTGCTCCGGCGCCGGGGCAGCTGCGGGTCGCGGTGCGTGCCGCAGCGCTCGGCCTCCCCGACGCCTTGATGTGCCGCGGCGCGTACCCGCTGACGCCGACGCTCCCGTTCACGCCGGGCCAGGAGGTCGCCGGGGTCGTGCTCGACAGCGGCGGAACCCGGTTCGCGGCGGGCACTCGCGTGATGGGTGTCACCCACTTCGTCGACGGTGTCGGAGGCTTCGCCGAGGAGACGATCATCGACGCCGCCAACGCGTTCTCGGTCCCCGACGGCATGAGCGACGCGGACGCGGCGACGTTTCGCATCGGCTACCCGACGGCGTGGATCGCGCTCGTCCGACGCGGGCACGTCGTCGAGGGCGACGACCTCCTCGTCCTCGGTGCTGCCGGCGGGTCGGGCGCAGCGGCCATCCAGGTCGGTGCGTCGCTCGGTGCGCGCGTGATCGCGGTCGCGGCGGGGGCGGCGAAGTGTGCCTACTGCGAGACGCTCGGTGCTGAGATCGTGATCGACCGGCGCGAGGTCGACGTGAGCGTCGCGGTGCGGGAGCTGACGGACGGCCGCGGCGTCGACGTCGTCTTCGATCCGGTCGGCGCCGACGCCGGAGGGGAAGCGGTCGGTCTGCTCGCGCGCGGCGGACGATTCCTCGCGGTGGGGTTCGCCGCGGGCCGGTGGCCGACGATCGACGTCGCGCGGCTCGTCGGGCGGAACGCGTCCGCGCTCGGCGTGTACGTGGGCGCGTACAGCCGGCTCGAGCACGAGACCGACCACGCGTCGATGCTGGCGCTCGTCGAGACCGGGAGGCTCCGGACGTGCGTGACCACGACCGTCGGCTTCGAGGCCATCCCGGCGGCGCTGACGGTGCTGGCGCGCGGCGAGGTGATCGGCAAGACGGTCGCCGTCCTGTGAGTAGCCGAGAGCGACGGGCCTGCGAGAGACTGCCGCCGTTCGTGAGCCCGATGCGACGCGAGCGCCCGCGGGCCGGGTCTCCCGGCTCGCAGCGAGCGACGCCCTGGAGGAGGAGGCCCTGAGATGCCGCTCAACCCCGATGCGGTCGGTACCGAGACGGAGCCGTCCGAGGCGGCGTGGTCGTCGAAGGACAGCCTGCTGTACGCGCTGGGCGTCGGCGCGGGCGCGTCGGACCCGACCGGCTTCGAGCTCGAGTTCACGACCGAGAACTCCGAGGGCGTGCAGCAGCAGGCGCTGCCGACCATGCCGGTGGTGATCAACGCCCGCGAGGCGAAGGGACCGTCACCGTTCGAGGCGATCGGCACGTTCGACTGGGCGATGCTCGTCCACGGTGAGCAGTCGGTGACGCTGCACCAGCCGCTGCCTGCGGAGGGAACAGCGATGATGAAGAGCCGAGTCGCTGCGATGTACGACAAGGGCAAGGCCGCGGTGGTCGTGCTCGAGAACGAGGCGACCGACCCGTCCGGGGCTCCGCTGTTCTCCACCACGATGTCGGCGTTCATCCGCGGCGAAGGTGGCTGGGGCGGCGACCGCGGCCCCAGTGGCCCGCGCAACGTCGCGCCCGAGCGCGAGCCCGACCGGGTCGTGTCCTACGACACCCGCACCGACCAGGCCCTGCTCTATCGCCTCAGCGGCGACCGAAACCCGCTGCACTCCGACCCGTCGTTCGCCAAGCTCGCCGGCTTCGACAGGCCGATCCTGCACGGGCTCTGCACCTACGGCTTCACCGGCCGCGCGCTGCTGCACGGGCTGTGCGGCTCCGATCCGGCGCGTTTCAAGCACATGGAGGGTCGCTTCTCGACGCCGGTGCTCCCCGGTGAGCGGCTCGACGTGTGCATGTGGGTCGAAGGCAACGAGGCGGTGTTCCAGACGCGCGTGGGTGACAACGTCGTGATCGACTCGGGAAGGCTCGCCTTCGCCTGATGCGTCCCTGATCTTCAGGTGGCGCGCTGGCCGCGTGCGAGGCGCGCGGCGACGACCGCCCCGAGCATCCCGATCGCGGCGGCGATCACGAGCTGACCGAACACCTGGCCGGGGCTGAGTGCCGCGCGGTCACCGGTGAAGAGCGCGCGCCCGTCCTCGCGCACTGCCCAGATGACCACCCGGATCGGGATCCAGAGGGCGAACGCGCCGAGACCCGCGAGCGCGCCGTGGCTCAGCGGCGCGTCGGGCCGGGCCCGCCCGGCGACCCAGCCCGCGAGCCCGTAGGCGACCAGGATGAGGACGAACAGGGGATAGATCCACCCGCTGTCGTCGAAGTCGTGGACCTCGCGGTCGAGGAGGACGCGAAGCACGGTGACGGGCACGATGACAGCGAGCCCGAAGCAGGCACCGCGCAGCACGACGCGCCAGTCGATCGGCGCCAACGCGGTCGGTGTCGGTTCCGTCATGCGGTCGCCTGTGGGTCGTGGGCCAGCTCCCGCACGGGCGTGCGGAAGGCGTCTCGGAGCAGCGGTCGCACGGCGTGACGCTGCTTGACCACCATGATGACCGTCAGCACGAGGTAGATGACGGCGACCACGATCCGCTCGAGCTCACGAACATCGTCCGGGAGCACGCCGCCGAGCAGGAACTGCGCCATGAACAGGCCGAACAGCGCGAGCGCCTCGCGGACGCTGATGCTGCGGCTCATGAGGACCGCGACCGCGAACGCCGACTGGGCAGCGGTCAAGAAGAGCTCCTCGCGCTGCCGGCCGTCGAGGGGCAGCCCGCTGAGCGCGCCGCCGGCGATCACGAAGACGAGCGGCAACGTGCCGACGAGCAGCGTCCACTGGTTCACCTTCGACGACACGAGCGTCGCGAGGCCGTTGTTGGTGTTGAGACGCCAGGCGAACAGCGCGGCGACGAGCAGCTCGGGCGCCTCCGAGGCCAGCGGCGCGAGCCACTGGACGAGCAGGAACGTGCTCACACCGAGCTGCTCGCCCGTCTGCACGAGTGATTCCGCGAACGGCTCCGCACAGGTCACGATCACGAGGGCGGCGAAGGCAAGCGTGGCGGCCACCACGATCCGACGCCGGGTCGTCGGCATGGCGCCGAACAGCTCCGCCGGCCCGACGAGCGTCGGATCCTCCGCCGGCGTGCGCGAGATCCGGATCGCGTACGCCACGTAGAGCGCCACGAGGATCGCCGCGTCCCACAGGGTGAGGTGGTCCTTGAACCCCAGGGTCAGCGAGTACAGGGTGGCGATGACGAGGAAGCCGATCTCGATGGAATGCGTGCGGTCGAGGTGGACCTCGGTGTCGATGTCGCCCTCGTACCCGCGCCGGCGAGCCGTGGACCGCAGCCGCCACGCCGCGACCAGCACCACGAGCGGCCAGCCGACGCCGATGAGCAGCCGGTTGCCGCCGGTCATGTTCGCCAGCGCCAGGGGCGCGTAGGTGTCGGGATCGGTCCCGGCCTTGAACGCGAACGTGAAGTCGACCGCGTACTCGGGCAGCACCGCGATCAGCGCGAGGACGGCGAGGGCCAGCCCTCGGGAGACGTCGAGCTCGAGCGCCTCGGCACCCCAGGCGAGCAGGAAGGCGGCCCCGACGACGGCGGTGCCGAACACGACGGACCCGACGAGCTCCGGCGGGTGCACCCCCCCGATCCTCATGACGAGGCCCGGCAGCGTCGCCGCGACCGCGACGCCGATCGCCGCCGTCTTGCGGCGGCGGTGGGCGACCGGTCCCGTGACCTGGGCTCCGACTCCGGCGTCCGCGGTCACGGGCGCCGATCCTAGGAGTCGCCTCCCGAGACACGCGACAGACGGTTCGGCGCCACGGGTTCGGCGAGAGCGCGATCGGCGCGATCGGGAGGATCGCGGCCCCGGGCGAACGGCAACGGCGCTTCGCGGAATAGATGCACCGCCGGCAGGGTTGTAGATGTGCTCGACCTCCCCCCGGGGTGAGCGAGGAGAGAGCGATGAGCGGCACGTGGCGTGATCAGGCCCGATGCCGGGGCATGGATCCACAGGTCTTCCATCCCGCGGAAGAGGACGAGGCGGGAGCCGACGCGGCGAAGGCGATCTGCGAGCGGTGCCCGGTGCGCGAGCCCTGCTTGGAGTTCGCCATCTCGACGCGCGAGAAGGAAGGCGTCTGGGGTGGCCTCACGGCTCGGGAGCGCCGGCGGGTGGTGCGCCAGCGCCGTCGCAGCGCCTGAGCCCACCGCCCGCGACGGGGCATCCTGGCGCACGGTCGCCGTCGTCGCACCGGCACGGGGCCGGGCAGGGGGCCGATCGCGGGGACCGGCCGGTAGCCTGCTCCGGTGCAGTTCGATCTCAGCCCCGAGCTCGAGGAGCTCCGGGCCACCGTGCGGAAGCTCGCCCAGGAGCGGGTCGCGCCCCGAGCCCGTGAGATCGACGTCACCCAGGAGTACCCCCAGGACCTGTTCGACGTCTTCGTCGACGCCGGCCTCACCGGGCTCTGCATCCCCGAGGACCTCGGCGGCGCCGGTGCGGGGATCCTCGGTCTGACCCTGGCGATCGAAGAGGTCGCGAAGTACTCACAGGCTGCTGCGCTGATGCTCCTGCTGACGCGCCTGCCCACGGGACCGTTGATGATCGCGGGCACCGAGGAGCAGCAGCGCCGCTACGTCACGCCAGTGGCCACGGGCGCCGCCCGGGCCGCGTTCGGGCTCTCGGAGCCCCAGGCCGGCAGCGACGTGATGGGCATCCGGACCCGGGCCCGTCCCGACGGCGACGGCTGGGTGCTGTCGGGCACGAAGTGCTGGATGTCGGGCGTGCGGCAGGCCGATTGGTACTGCGTCTTCGCCAAGACCAGCGCCGTCGAGTCGCGCGCCCACGACAGCATCTCGGCGTTCGTGGTCGAACGCTCGTCGCCGGGCGTCTCGGTCGGCCGGGTCGACAAGAAGATGGGCGTCAAGGGCGTCGACACGGGTGAGCTGCTGCTCGACGACGTGCACGTGCCGGCGGAGAACGTGGTGGGCGAGATCGGGGGCTTCCGCCTCGCGATGCTCGGCTTGAACTCGATGCGCCCCGTGGTCGCCGCGCGCGGCATCGGGTGCGCCGAGGGAGCGCTGATGTACGCGGTGGAGTACGCCAGGCAGCGCCAGGCGTTCGAGCGGACGATCGCCGACTTCCAGGGCATCCAGTGGAAGATCGCAGAGCTCGCGGCCGAGATCGAAGCCGCGCGACTCCTGACCTACCGCGCCGCGTGGATGGCCGACCGGGGCCAGTTCACGAAGGAGTGGGTCCCGTACCTGTCGATCGCCAAGTACTACGCGACCGAGCTGGCAGTGAAGGCGTCGAGCGAGGCGCTGCAGATGCTCGGCGCGGCCGGGTACATGGAGGACCACCCGCTCGAGCTGCTCTACCGCGACTCGAAGCAGCTGACGATCGTGGAAGGGACGACGCAGGTGCAGCTGGGTCTCATCGCCCGCGGCGTCCTCGATCACGATCTGTGGTGGGATTGAGCGGACGGGCGGACTGGGGCACGTGCCACGATGAGTGAGACCGCACTCTGGCCCGACGTGCTGGGCCGACTCCTGCGCAGGGAAGACCTGCCACCGGAGTCTGCCGAGCGCGCCCTCGCGGCGATCCTCCGAGGCGAGGCCACCGATGCCCAGATCGCGGGCTTCGCGGTCGCGCTGCGCGCCAAGGGCGAGACCACGGTCGAGCTCGCCGCGCTCGTCCGCACGATGCTCGGCTTCGCCGAGAAGGTCGACGTCGACGACGTCGAGCCGCTCGTCGACACGTGCGGTACCGGGGGTGACCGCTCCGGCAGCGTCAACGTCTCGACGATGGCGGCGCTGATCGCCGCCGGCGCCGGCGTGCACGTCGCCAAGCACGGCAATCGGGCCCAATCGTCGCAGTGCGGGTCGGCCGACGTGCTCGAGGCGCTCGGAGTCGTCATCGACCTCGGGCCCGCGGGGGTCGCCCGCTGCATCCGCGAGGCGGGTGTCGGCTTCTGTCTCGCGCCCCGCTACCACCCGGCACTGCGATTCGCGGGCGCGCCCCGCCGCGAGCTCGGCGTCCCCACGACGTTCAACTTCCTCGGCCCCCTCGCGAACCCCGCCCGAGTCCGGCGGCAGGCGGTCGGTGTCTCCGACCCCGCGATGGCCGAGCGCGTCGTCGGGGCGCTGGCGGAGCTCGGCGCCGAGCATGCGCTCGTGTTCTACGGCCACGACGGGCTCGACGAGCTGACGACCACGACGACGTCCACCCTGTTCGAGCTGCGCGACGGAGACGTCGAGTGCCGCGACCTCGACCCGGCGTCGCTCGGGTTCGAGCGCGCGGAGCCCCCGGCGCTCGCTGGTGGAGACGCCGCGGGCAACGCCCAGGCCGTGCACCGTGTGCTCGCCGGTCAGCAGGGTCCCGTACGCGACATCGCGGTCCTCAACGGCGCCGCCGCGCTGGTGGTCGCCGGTGCCGCGGCCGACCTCGCGGCTGGCACCGAGCTCGCGGGGCAGTCGATCGACAGCGGCAAGGCGGCCGCCGCGCTCGAAGCGCTCGTGCGCACCAGCGTCGCCGCGCGTGAGGACGGCGCATGATGACGAACGAGGTCGGCTGATGGCGAAGGCGCTCCAGTGCCCCTCCTGCGGTGCGACCAACCGACTCGATGCGGTCCCGGACAGCGGCGCCGTTCGCTGCGACTCTTGCGGTCAGTCGATGAAGGTGCCGCCGGGGCTCGGCCGGCGAGGCCGCGGCGGCGACCAGATCCCGGCGCGCCCGGCGGGCGGGCCCGACGCGGCACCGTCGCCGTCCACCCCACCACGGCGCTCGCGCGGTGGAGCATCCGCCGGCGTGGCGGCGGCAGGCGGGACCGCGGTGCTCGCCGGGAGCCCGCCGCCCGCGCGGGCACGGCCGACGGCATCGCCGAGCACACCGCCGATGCGTCCGACCGGGCCGTCGGCCGGCGCAGCCCGCAACGACGGAGGCCGCGACACGCTGCCGCTCGCGCTCCGCGTGGGGGCGTGGGTCCTCGCTCTGCCGCTCGGGCTCCTCATCGTCGGCGTCCCCGCGCGCCAGCTGGGCTACCTGAGCAGCCAGAAGCTCCTTGACGTCATCGTGAAGCGCGACCTCGGTCGCTTCCTGCCGATCGTCGTCGTGATCGCGCTGTGGGCGCTCGTGTCGGCCGTCCTCGTCACCGTCTTCGTGGGAGGCGGGCGGCGCCTCATGCTGCGACGCCGACGCGCGAAGACCGCGGCGCGGGCGAGCTCGGGGCGCGACGACCTCGGTGCCGGAAGCTCGCGTCCGCGCCGCAAGGGGCTGTTCCGCCGGTCGTAGCCGCGCGCCGCCGAACGAACGCGCGTTCGTGATGATCGGGCGCGGCGGTAGAATCCCCGGAATGGAGCAGCCAACCGGCCCGAAGGGCGGTCGCACGTATCGTGCGGCCGAGCGAGCGCGACCGGAGTGACGACCGATCGCTACCGCTGCACGGCCTGCGGGAACCTGACGCGCTTCGACGTCACCGTGACGCGCCGCACCCGCGAGTACCACCACTTCAGCGTCGGCGGCGATCTGGAGGTCGAGGACCGGGAGCTCCTCAACGAGCGCGTCGAAGATGTCACGTGTCGCTGGTGCGGCGCGAGCGGGGAGGCGATCGAGCTGGTCCCGGTGGAGGCACCGGTCGGGGAGTCGTGAGCGCGCGTGCCACACACGCGTGAAGAGACACCGGTGAGCCGAGACGGGTCGAGCGAGGTCCTGCCGCTGCCGGAGTCCTTGCTGGCACCGCTGCTCGACGCCGCCGCCCTCACGATCCCCGGCTACGACGACGACCTGCCGGCGGTGCTCCGCCCGCTCGCGGGATTCGATCCGCGCCGGCTCCGCAGCGGCGCGGCACGCCAGCAGCTCCACCGCGCGCTCGACGTCGACGCTACGTTCCGCGAGCGCGTCGCGGGCCGCTTCCTCCAGCGCAGCGAGGCAGCCGGGATCCTGGAGAGCTGGACCGTGCAGGGGGCGCTGCGGCGGGTCGAAGCCGCGGTGGAGCAGTCCGACCTCCCGCTGCTGGCCTCGGTCCTGTATGCCGCGCGTCCCGAGGGCTGGGCCTTCGGGGTCGGACTCGCCTTGCTCGCCTTCGATCGCCAGCGGATCGAGAAGGAGCGCGACGACGACGCCCGCGCACGCGACATGCAGCACGCGTCGACCGACGAAGCCCGTCGGCGCGCCGAGACCGCACGCGACGTCGCGCTGGCCCAGGTGGAGCGGCTCGAGGCGCAGCTGCGCGACGAGCGGCGTGGGCGCCGGGAGCGCGAGATGCGCGCCGACCGAGCGGTCGAGGACGCCGCACGTCGACGTCAGGAGGCGGAGTCGCTGGTCGCGGCTGCCGAGGAGGCGGCGGTCGACGCGAAGGAACGCCTGGCGCGAGAGGGCGAGCGTGCACGCGACGCGGAGCGGCGGCTCCGTGAGGTCCGACGTGGGCAGGAGCAGGCCGCGGTGCGACCCGTCGAGCCCGCCCTCGATCCCGACGACGTCCGATCGATCGCGGAGGCCGCACGATCGGCGCAGCAGCTCGCTGCTCGACTCGAGGCGCTGACGACCAAGCCGCGCCGTGCCCGAGCGGAGCAACGGCCGAGCCCGAGCTCGAGTCCCCGCACGCAGGTGCCGTGCCCGCCCGGGCTCGCCGCCGACACGCCCGACGCGCTCGACGCCATGCTGCGGACCCGGGGCGTCCGGCTCGTGGTCGACGGCTACAACGTGTCCATGGCGGGCTGGGGTGACGAGCCGGTCGCCGTCCAGCGCGACCGGCTGCTCGGTGCCCTCGAGCGCCTGCACCTGCGCTTGCGGGCCGATGTGACGGTGGTGTTCGACGGAGCCGACGTGGAGGGCGTTCGGCCGCCTCGCCGCAGCGGCGTGCGCACCGTCTTCTCGACCGACGGCGAGAAGGCCGACCCGGTCGTCGTCCGTGAGGTCGAACGCCTCCCCCCGGCGACCCCGGCGATCGCCGCCTCCTCCGACGGCTGGGTCCGCGAGCACGCCGAGGCCGCGGGTGCGACCGTCGTCTCGGCCGCGTCACTGCTGGGCGTCCTGCGCCGCTGAGGCCGCGCCCGGGGCGGTCGTGGGCGGTGCCGGGGGAGGCCGCGAGCGACCCGATGGAGATGTCGTACCCCCGTGCGAAGGTCGTCACATGCGGATCGACTGTGACGCCTGCGTGATGCAGCACACCAGCGCGTGCGACGACTGCGTCGTCACGCACATCCTCGGTCGCGAGCCCGGCGACGCCGTGGTCCTCGACCTGGGCGAGGAGCGAGCGCTGCGCTCGCTCGCCGAGGTCGGGCTCGTGCCCGAGCTCCGGCTCCTGCCCCGCGCCGAGGGCGGTGCGGCGCAGCCCGGTCCCGCTACTCGGTGACGTCGGCGCGCAACGCGCCCACCGTGCACTGCTCCCTGGGGCGGTGCGCGAACGGGTCGTACTGGTAGATGCGCATCGCGTTCTCGTGCGTGATCTTCGCGATGTCGCCCTCGGGCACGGCGTCGAGCTGCTTCGCCAGCGTCTCGGGCGAGTGCGGCCAGGTCGAATCGGAGTGCGGGTAGTCGCACTCCCAGGTGATGGCGTCGACCCCGATGCGGTCGCGGTCCTCGATGCCGGCGCGGTCGCTGATGAAGCAGAAGGAGAAGTGGTCGAGCGCGACCTGGCTCGGCAGCTGGTCACCGAAGTCCTGGTGCGTCCAGAAACGGTGCTGCTGGTACGTGTAGTCGATGCGCTCGAGCCAGTAGGGCACCCAGCCGGTGCCGCCCTCCGAGAGCGCGAACTTGAGGTTCGGGTAGCGGCGCAGCACGTCCGACCAGATCAGGTCGGTGGCGGCGTGCATCGTGTTGAGCGGCGTGAGCGTGATCATCACGTCGATCGGCGCTCCGGGCTCGAGTGCGAGCGTGGTCGACGACGACCCGATGTGCAGGCAGATGACCGTGCCCTCCTCCTCGCAGGCCTGGAAGAACGGGTCCCAGTGGCCGCCGAAGATGTTGGGCCAGCCCAGCTTCGCCGGGTTCTCCGAGAACGTGACCGCGTGGCACCCCTTCGCCGCGACCCGGTGCACCTCGTCGGCCATCAGCCGGGGATCCCAGATCGGCGGGATCGACAGTGGGATGAAGCGACCGGGGTAGGTGCCGCACCACTCGTCGATGTGCCAGTCGTTGTAGGCGCGCAGCAGGTTGAGCCCCACGTCGAGATCCTTCGAGCGCGAGAACAGCTGACCGCAGAACTGCACGAAGCTCGGGAAGCACATGGACCCGAGCACCCCGTTGCGGTTCATGTCGTCGACTCGCTCGTGGATGTCCCAGCAGCCCTTGCGGATGCCGTCGAGCGAGGTGGGCTCGATGCCGTACTCCTCGGGCGGCTTGCCGGCGACCGCGTTGAGCCCGACGTTGGGGATCTCGGTGCCCTCGTACTGCCACACGTCGGTGCCGTCGTCCTTGTGGACGAGCTTGGGTGCGAGCTCCTTCCACCTGTCGGGGAGATGCTCGTCGAAGAGGGTGGGTGGCTCGACGACGTGGTCATCGACGCTGACGAGGATGAGGTCTTCGGTCTTGGGCATCACACCTGGAGCCTAGGCCCCGGGCACTCCGGCGGGTTAGGGTGCCGCCGAAACCGAAGAGGGAGGACTCGTGAACGACGTCGACGCACTGAACCTCGCGCTGCTCGTCGCGAGGGTGTGGGTGGGCGCGGTCATGTTCGCCCACGGCTGGCGACATCTTCAGTCGGTCCGGTCGGGACCGGGGATGGCGAACTGGTTCGAGAGCCTCGGGCTTCGCAACGGCCCGCTCCAGGCCTGGAACGTCACCGTCACCGAGCTCGCAGTCGGCCCGGCGCTGATCGTCGGTCTCCTGACGCCCCTGTCGTACGGAGGCGCGGCATCGATCGTGCTCGTCGCGCTGGCGACGAACCACTGGAAGAACGGGTTCTTCATCTTCAACAAGGGGGAGGGCTGGGAGTACGTCGGAACGCTCGGTGTGCTGTCGATCGCGCTCGGCGCGCTGGGGCCGGGGGAGTGGTCACTCGACGACGCCTTCGGCTTCTCCTTCCCGTTCGAGCCCGGCACGGCGCTGCTCATCAGCGCCCTGATCGGGATCGTCGGGACCATCGGCTTCCTCGCGGTGTTCTGGCGACCACCGCAGAAGTCCGAAACCAGCGGCGCATGACGCGAGTCTGAAGGAAGCAGTGTGCGGCCGGCGCCGCCGGCCGCCGTCAAACACAAAGGGGTAATAGGTGGCAGACACGCTTGCCAAGAAGGGATCGGGATGGGTCGGGTTCTCCGGCGTCATCCTGATCATCGCCGGGTTCTTCGACATCATCTCGGGCCTGTGGGCGCTCGACCACAAGAGCACCGCAGGGGACCAGATCCTGTACGAGGGAAACCTCGAGACGTGGGGTTGGATCTACCTGGTGGTCGGGGTCGTCATCCTGCTCGCCGGGTTCGGCGTGTTCCAGCGGGCGCAGTGGGCCCGCTGGGTCGGAATCCTCGCGGCGATGCTCGGCATCGTCGTGGAGTTCTTCTGGATGTTCCAGACGCCCGGCCGCTCGCTCGTCTACATCGTCATCGCGTCGATGGTGATCTACGGGCTGACCGTGTACGGCGACAAGGAAACGACCTAAGCGCGATCCCTACAGCCGACTCGGCCGGTCGCGGCACGCGGATCGAGCGATCCGGTGCCGCGGCCGTGTCGCGTCACCCCGCGGTCGCGAGCACGCGCTCGAGCTCGGCGGCGAGGAGATCGACGACCTCGAGCGTGTCGCCGACGATCCCGATGTCGGTGCTGTCGAAGACGAGCGCTTCGGGGTCCAGGTTCACGGCGAGGACGGTGGCTGCCGCGCGCACGCCCACCATGTGGTTGAACTTCCCGCTCGTGCCCAGCGCCACGTACAGGTGCGGTGCGATCGTTCGGCCGGTGATGCCGATCTGGCGAGCGCGGGGCATCCAGCCCTTGTCGGTCACCTTGCGCGTCGCACCCAGCTCGGCGCCGAGGAGCCGGCGCAGCGGCTCGATCCTCGGGTAGTCGGTGGGCGTGATGCCACCCGACCCGATGCCCACGACCATCTTCGCCTCCGCCAGCACGTCGAGGTCGTCGTCGCGGGTCCGGGCCACGAGCTGCACACGCCGGCGCGGTCGCGCGGCGACACGACGCACTGCGGCGGTCGACGACCTCGGCGCGAGCTGGGGCAGCATTCCGGCGCGCACCGTCGCCATCTGGACCGCCGACGACGCGGTGATGCCCGCCACGAGCTGACCACCGAACGCCGGCTTCCACGCGACGAGCCGGTCCCCGACGAGCTGAAGATCGATCGCGTCGCCGGTGAGCCCGGCGTCGAGACGTGCCGCTGCCCGCGCCGCGACCTCTCGCCCCCAGGCGGTGCTCGGCGCGAGCGCCGCCCACGGTGCCGCGTCCGCCGCCCAGTCGGCGAAGGCGCGAGCGACGTCCTCCTCGACGAGGGTGCCTTCGAGGACGACGACCTCGTCGGCACCCCACGACCCGAGCACCGAGAGGTGCGGAGCCTCGGTGGCGACCGCCGCGACGCGACCCGAGAGGTCGCGAGCGAGCGTCGCGGCCGCGCCGAGCAGCTCACGGGTGAGGTGCGCGCGGTCGGGCTCGACGACGACCGCGACCACCGGCCCGCGGCCGGCGGTCTCGGGGACGCGTCCGGTCGGCGCCTCGTCGTCGTCCGGTGGCGCGAGCGCCCCGCGCTCCTGGAGCAGCGCGACCGCCTCGCGCGCTTGCTCCGGCACCGAGCCGGTGCAGCGATGGCGCGCCCGCGCGACCCCGTGCACGTGCACCGGACCGACCGATGTCGGGCTCCCGGCCTCGCCCCACGGGCCCGCGCCCAGCTCGTCGGCGCCGATCGTGCGGAGGCGCTCGGCCGGGACCGCGGCCCGCGCGATCGGGTCGACCTTGCAGGGGTCGATCAGCCGCTCGGCGCACGACGCCACGAGGGGAAGGTCGACCTCGAGCTGGAGCCACCCGTCGTCGTGCTCGCACCGCAGGTGCAGCGTCGAGCCCTTCATGCTGAGGTGCCGGACGCCGGTGGCGAAGGGTAGGTCGAGGAGCTCGGCGAGCTCGGGGCCGACCTGGCCGGTGTCGGCATCGACCGAGTTGCGACCCGTCAGCACCAGGTCGAACGGTCCTTCACGGGTGAGCGCGGCGGCGAGCGCGCGCGCGGTCGCGAGAGTGTCGGACCCGGCGAAGGCGGGATCGGTGATCAGCACGCCGTCGGTCGCGACCGATGCGTCGCGACCCCACGCGACGGCCTCGCGCAGCACGTCGTCGGCCGTGGGCGGTCCGAGCGTGAAGACTGTGACGGTCCCGTCGCCGATCACGGCGGCGAGCTCGACGGCCTGGGAGACGGCGCGCCGGCAGTACGGGTTCATCTCGAGGTCGAGTCCGTCGCGCCGCAGGCGTCCGTCGGCGCCGAGCTCCATCTCGTCGAAGGCCGGGACCTGCTTCACGAGCGCCGCGATCCGCACGACCGGAGGCTACCGACAGCAACATGAGCGGAGACGCCGGAGCCTCGATGGGCTCCAACTAGCCTGCGGCGATGATGCGAGACGCGGTGATCATCGACACGGTGCGCACGCCGATCGGCAAGCGCAAGGGTGCGCTCTCGGGCTGGCACCCGACCGAGCTGCTCGGGTTCGCGCTGCGGGGAGTGCTCGAGCGCAACGACGTCGACCCGGCGCTCGTCGAGGACGTCGTCGGTGGGTGCGTGACACAGGCGGGTGAGCAGGGCTGCAACGTCACCCGCAACGCGTGGGTCGCTGCCGGCTTGCCGTGGCACGTTCCCGCGACCTCCGTCGACCGCCAGTGCGGATCGTCGCAGCAGGCGATGCACTTCGTCGCGCAGGGTGTGGTCGCGGGTGCCTACGACCTCGCGATCGCCTGCGGCGTCGAGTCGATGACCCGGTCGCCGATGTCGAGCAATGCTCGGGGCGGCAGCGGACCGTTCTCACCGGCGTTCCTGGAGGCGTGCAACGGGGTGCTGGGCATCCAGTTCTGGGTTGCCCAGGTGCTGGCCGACAAGTACGGCGTGACTCGTGAGGAGATGGACGCGTTCGCGTACCAGAGCCAGCAGCGCGCGGCCGAGAACACCGACAACGGACACTTCGCCAAGGAGATGCTGGCGATCCCGATCCGCGACGACGACGGCGACGAGACCGGGGCGATGCTCGACGCCGACGAGGGCATCCGGCGTGACACGACGCCGGAGGGCCTGGCAGCCCTGCGGCCGGCGTGGGAGTCCGACGAGCAGCCGGCACCCGACATCACCGCGGGCAACGCGTCGCAGATGAGCGACGGTGCCGCGGCCATGCTCATCGCCGAGCGCGCGACCGCGGAGCGTCTGGGTCTTCCCGTCCGCGCTCGGTTCGCCCACTTCGCGGTGCTCGCCGACGATCCGGTGCTCGTCCTGTCGGCCCCCAACCCGGTCACGCGGCGCCTGCTCGAGCGTTCCGGCATGTCGATCGACGACTTCGACGCGATCGAGTGCAACGAGGCGTTCGCGGCGATCGCGCTCATGTGGGCGAAGGAGTTCCGACCCGACCCCGCGACGTACAACCCGCGTGGTGGCGCGATCGCGATCGGGCACCCTCTCGGCGCGAGCGGGGTGCGTCTCATGACGACGATGCTCAACCACCTGGAGACGACCGGCGGCCGCTTCGGCTTCCAGACCATGTGCGAGGGCGGCGGCCAAGCCAACGCGACCGTCATCGAGCGGCTCGGCTGACGGGCGAGGACCCGCCGGCGTGCTCGCGCTCGAGGCCGGCTCGGCTCGCCTCGTGGTCGACCCGGCCGGCGGTGCTCGTGTCGAGAGCCTGGAGGTCGACGGACTGCCCCTCCTGCTCACCGCGACCGACGACGATCGCAACCATGGCATCTTCCCGATGGCGCCTTGGGCCGGGCGAGTGCGCGATGGCCGGTTCACGTTCGAGGGCCGCGACCACCAGCTGCCGCTGAACAAGCCTCCACACGCGATCCACGGCACGGTTCGCGACCACCGTTGGCGTGTCGAGTCCGAGTCGGCGAGCAGCGCGGCGCTCACGATCGACCTCACCGACCCCTGGCCCTTCGGTGGTCGAGTCGTGCAGCACTTCGTCCTCGCACCGGATGCGCTCGGCCTGACGATGGAGGTGCACGCGGCGCGCCAGCCCATGCCCGTGTCGTGCGGCTGGCACCCGTGGTGGCATCGGGACCTCGGTCGCGGCGAGCCTGTCGAGCTCGAGCTGCGCGCCGACCGCATGTACGCGAAGGACGAGGCCGAGATCCCGACCGGCGAGCTCGCCCCGGTGACAGCGCCGCCGTGGGACGACTGCTTCACGGATCTCGGCACGCCGCCGGCAGTGCTGCGCTGGCCGGGTGCCGCCACGCTCACGATGGAGACCGACTGTCCGTGCGTCGTGGTCTACACCGAGCCGGAGCAGGCGCTCTGCGTCGAGCCGCAGTCGGCGCCGCCCGACGCGCTCAACCTTGTCCCGCGCGTCGTGCAACCCGACGCGCCGCTCGTCGTGCACGCGACGTTCCGATGGGCGATCGACGGCTGAGACGGATCGCTAGCATCCGCAGCGGTGTCTGCTGACCCTCTCGAGGTGCTCGATGCGTACTGGCGCGCCGCGAACTACCTGACGATCGGGCAGATCTACCTGCAGGACAACCCGCTGCTGCGCGAGCCGCTCGCCCCCGAGCACATCAAGCCGCGGCTGCTCGGCCACTGGGGGACGTCACCGGGGCTGAACCTGATCTGGGCCCATCTGAACCGCGTCATCCGCGCCCGCGACGCCGACGTCGTCTACGTCGCCGGACCCGGCCACGGTGGTCCCGCGATCCTCGCCAACACCTGGCTCGAGGGGAGCTACTCGGAGATCTATCGCGACGTCACCCGCGACGGCGCGGGCATGCACAGGCTGTTCCGGCAGTTCTCGACACCTGGCGGCGTGCCGAGCCACGTCAGCGTGCCGACGCCCGGATCGATCCACGAGGGGGGTGAGCTCGGCTACGCGCTCGTGCACGCGTTCGGCGCGGCGTTCGACAACCCCGAGCTGGTCGTCGCCTGCGTGATCGGTGACGGCGAGTCGGAGACCGGGCCGCTGTCGGGGTCGTGGCAGGGCATCGACTTCCTCAACCCGACGCGCGACGGTGCGGTGCTGCCGATCCTGCACCTCAACGGCTACAAGATCTCCGGCCCGACCGTGCCGGGTCGCGCGACCGACGACGCGATCGCCTCGATGATCGGCGGCTACGGCTACGACGTCCACTTCGTCGAGGGCGACGAGCCGGCCGAGGTGCACCAGGAGATGGCGACGACGCTCGATGCCTGCTTCGACGCGATCGCGGCGATCCGGCGGCAGGCACGCTCGTCGGGCTTCGACGCGCGGCCGCGGTGGCCGGCGATCGTGCTACGGACTCCCAAAGGATGGACCGGGCCCGAGCTGGTCGATGGGCAGCCCGTCGAGGGCACGTGGCGTGCGCATCAGGTGCCGATCACGAGCCCGCGCGAGAACCCCGACCACCTGCGCCAGCTCGAAGCGTGGATGCGCTCGTACCGCATCGACGACCTGTTCGATGCCGAGGGCCGCCCGCTCGCCGAGCTCGTGGCAACCACGCCCGAGGGCGACCGCCGGATGGGCGCGAACCCGCACGCGAACGGCGGCAAGCTGCTCCGGCCGCTCGAGCTCCCGGCCTTCACCGACTACGCGATTCCGGTGCAACACCACGGCGCCGAGCTGCACGAGTCGACGCGCAAGCTGGGCGAGATGATCCGAGACATCTACGCGCAGAACGCCGACGCCGCCAACTTCCGCCTGATGTGCCCCGACGAGACCAACTCGAACCGGTTGGGTGCGGTCTTCGACGTCGAGTCGCGCTGTCTCGTCGCGCCGAGCCTCCCGACCGACGACCACGTGTCACCCGACGGGCGCGTCATGGAGATCCTCAGTGAGCACAACTGCCAGGGGTGGCTCGAGGGCTACGTGCTCACCGGCCGCCACGGGCTGTTCGCGACCTACGAGGCATTCGCGATGGTGTCGGCCTCGATGCTGGTGCAGCACTCCAAGTGGCTCGAGGCGGCATCCGACCTGCCCTGGCGGGAGCCGATCGCCTCGCTCAACGTGCTGCTCACGTCGACGTGCTGGCGCAACGACCACAACGGCTTCAGCCACCAGGGCCCGGGTCTCATCGACATCGTCCTCACCAAGCGCGGCAACGTCGCCCGTCTGTACTTCCCGCCCGACGCGAACTGCCTCCTGTCGGTCGCAGACCACTGCCTTCGCAGCCGCGACAACGTGAACCTCATCGTCATCGACAAGCAGCCGCAGCCGCAGTGGCTCGCGATCGACGAGGCGCGCGAGCACTGCGCCCGGGGTGCATCGAACTGGAGATGGGCCGGTTCGGCGCACGATGACCACGAGGACCCGGACGTCATCCTGGCCGCGGCCGGCGACATCCCGACGATGGAGACGCTCGCGGCTGCCGACATGCTGCTCGAGCACGTCCCCGACCTGTCGTTCCGGGTCGTCAACGTCGTCGACCTGATGGCGCTGTTCGTGCCCCGGTTCCACCCACACGGGATGGACGCGAGCAGGTTCCTCGAGCTGTTCACGGCGGAGCGCGACGTCGTGTTCGCGTTCCACGGCTACGCGAGCGCGGTGCACCACGTGATCCATCGTCGTCCTGCATCTGGTCGCTTCCACGTGCGGGGCTTCCAGGAGGAGGGCACGACGACGACGCCGTTCGACATGGTCGTGCGCAACGAGATCAGCCGCTACCACCTCGTGCTGGAGGCCCTGCGGCGAGCGCGGCGCCCTCCAGCTGACGCCGAGTCGCTGATCGAGCACTGCAACGCCATGTTGAAGCGCCACCGCGGGTACGTCGTCGACCACCTCCAGGACATGCCCGAGGTCCGCGACTGGCACTGGTCCCGGTCGTGATGCAGGCGCCGTGACCGCGGGCGCCGTCGACGTCGTCTGCATCAACTGCGGCTCGTCGTCGGTCAAGGGCGCTCGGTACGTGGTGGGCGACGGCCACGCGCAGCGCGTCGACGAGGCGGCGATCGACGGGCTCACTGCGTCCGACGACGGTGCGTCGGTGCGCGATGCGGCAACGCGGGTGTTCCATCGCCTGGTCGACGACCGTCGCCCGGCCCGCGCGGTGGGGCACCGGCTCGTCCACGGCGGCCCGAACCTGCGCGCCCCGGTCGTCGTCGACGACGCCGTGCTCGCCGAGCTGCGCCGGGTGACACCGTTCGCGCCGCTCCACCTTCCTGCGGCGCTCGGCGCGATCGACGGGGTGCGGCTCGCAGCGCCGGACCTGCCGCAGATCGCATGCTTCGACACGGCGTTCCACGCCACGCTGCCCGAGGTCGCGTGGCGCCTGCCGGTACCACAGGAGCTGAGCGACGCCGGGATCCGGCGCTACGGGTTCCACGGCCTGTCCTACGAGCACATCGTTCGTGCAGTCGGCGCGGCCGCGCTCGGGCGTGCGGTGATCGCGCACCTGGGCAACGGCGCGAGCCTCGCCGCGATCGAAGCGGGACGTTCGATCGCGACCTCGATGGGGCTCACGCCGACGGGCGGTGTCCCCATGGGCACTCGCACGGGCGATCTCGACCCGGGTGTTCTCGTGCACCTCGGGCGCGAGCTGGGCTACGACGCGTCCCGCCTGGAGACGCTCGTCGACGAGCAATCGGGTCTGCTCGGCATCAGCGGCACCGCGGACATGCGCGAGCTCCTCGAGCGGCGCGAGCGGGGCGATCCGGCCGCCGCCCTTGCGGTCGAGGTGTTTTGCACCCGGGTCGCGATGCAGGTCGGCGCCTACGCGACCGTGCTGGGCGGCGTCGAGACGCTCGTGTTCACCGCTGGGATCGGCGAGAAGGCCGTGGCGGTCCGCGCGGAGGTGTGCCGGCGACTCGCCCACCTCGGTGTCGCCGTCGACGAGGCCGCGAACCATCGGCATGCGCCGGTGATCAGCACCGACGCGTCCTCGGTCGTCGTGCGCGTCGTGCCGACCGACGAGGACGCCGTGATCGCACGGCACACGGCCGTGCTCGTCGGCTGAGTCAGTCGGCGACCAGCTCGGTCATCGCGCCGAGCTGCTCGCAGAGCTGGTCGACGGAGTCGTTCCAGAACGTGACGCTCAGCATCGTGGCGCCCGCCGCGCGCAGCTCGTCGACGGCGCGCCGTGCAGCATCGCGATCGCCGAGCGGATCGAGGGGCCGCTCGGGGCGCAGGATGACGTCGATCGGCGTGGTGCGTGCCTCCCAGGCTTCCGTCACGCCGGCATGGGCGAGCATCCGGGTGACGTCGGCGGACGACACCGCGAACGGTGCCCACCCGTCACCGAGCTCGACGGCACGGCGCAGCGAGCGCGCGGTTCTGCCGCCGATCCAGATCGGGGGTGGCGTCTGCACTCCCGCAGGCTCAACGATGAGGTCGGAGTAGCGGTACGTCGCCCCGTCGAAGGCGGGCACCTCGACGCCGAAGGATGCTCGCAGCGCCCGAATGGCCTCGTCGCCCCGTGCGCCCCGCCCGTCCAGCTCGACCCCGAGGAGCTCGAACTCCTCCTCGAGCGTGCCGACGCCGACGCCGAGGATCAGCCGTCCACCCGACACGACGTCGAGCGTCCCGTAGCGCTTCACGATCGCGAGGGGGTGGTGGTAGCCGAGCACGAGCACGAAGGTCGCGAACCGGATCGACGACGTGCGCGCGGCCAGGTACCCGAACGTGGCGAGGGGGTCCCAGTAGGTGCCGCCGCGCACCTCCGCCACCTCGACGGGGACGGCGACGTGCTCGCTGCAGGTGAGAAACTCGTACCCGAGCCGGTCGGCCTCGATCGCGACGCGCTCGACCTCGGCGATCCCCGCGTCACGCTCCCAGCGGGCGTGCCCCCGCGGCAACCGCGTCACGACCGGCGTGATGATCCCCAGCTTCACCGGGTCACCCGCTCTTGGTTGCGTCCCTCACCCGCGCATGCTGGGGTGAGGGACGCACGTCGCTCACTTGCGGGGCAGCAGGGCGCGGTCGGCGATGATGTTCTTCTGCACCTCGGTGGCGCCGGCGCCGATCGACGTGTAGCGCTGGAAGCTGTACAGGCGCGTCCACGAGCCGTTGTCGACGGCGTCGGGGCCACCCCGAGCGAGCAGGCCGTGGGGACCGAGGAGGTCGACGGCGAGCTCGGCGAGCGTCTGCGCGAGATGGCTCCACTGCAGCTTCGCGAGCGGCACCTCGGGCCAGTTCTTCTGGCCCTTGATGATCTTGGTGAGCGCCCGGTAGTTGAGGAGCTTCGTGAACTCGATGTCGGTGTACGCGCGCGCGATCCGCTCACGGATCTCGGGGTCCTCGAGCGCGTCGGGGTTGACCGACCGCGCCGCCGAGATCATCGCCCGCAGGTCGGCGGCCATCGTGATCGCGAGCCCGGCGGTCCCGACGCGCTCGCGGCCCAACGTGCCCATCGCCACCTGCCACCCTTGCCCCTCGTCACCGAGTCGGTGCGCGACCGGGATGCGAGCGTCGGTGAACCACACCTCGTTGAACATCTCGTCGCCGACGATGTCCCGGATCGGCCGGCACTCGATGCCCGGCGTCTCCATGTCGATGATGAACGCGGTGATGCCCTCGTGCTTCGCGCCGCGGTCGATGGCGCCCGGATCGGTGCGCAGGAGGAAGAGCCCCCATTTGGCGAGGTGCGCAGTCGAGATCCAGATCTTCTGGCCGTTCACGACGTACTCGTCCCGACCGTCCGAGGCGGTGGTGAGCACCGCGGTCGTGCGGAGGTTGGCCAGGTCCGAGCCGGCCTGGGGCTCGCTGAACCCCTGGCACCAGTGCTCCTCGGCCGAGAGGATGCCGGGGAGCCACTGCTGCTGCTGCTCGGGGGTGCCCCAGGCGATGATCATCGGGCCGATCTGCCAGATGCCGTTGGCGTTGTAGATGCCCGGCGCGCGCCGGCGGGCCATCTCCTCGGAGTAGATGACGTTCTGCACCGGCGTGGCCTCGCGGCCGTTCCACTCCTCGGGCCAATTGATCGCGGCCCACCGACCCTCGTTGAGACGGCGCTGCCAGTCCTTGCGCCGCTCCTGGGTGCGTGCGATCCCGGCTTCTCGCTCCGCGGTGGTCGCTCCCGACGCTCCGGCGATCGACGACCGGCTGGACACGCCGGCGTTGCGCCCGCCGCCCTGGTCGTCGTCACCGCCCCAGTCGGCGAGGAACTTCGGCAGGTGCTCGTCGAGCCACGCCGCCAGCTCGGCGCGGAACGCCTCGTCCTCAGCAGTGTGCGAGAAGTCCATCAGCTCGTCTCGTTCGCTCTCTCGGCGCCGGGATTCCCGCCGCCGGCGTCTCTCCTCACAGGCTCTTCCACTTCCGGACCTTGGTCTCGATGTCGTCGACCTCGGCATCGAGGTCGTCGAGTGCCTGTCGTGCGTCGGCGAGATCGTTCGACGTGGTGATCGCGGCACGGAACTGTGTGATCGCCCGCAGGGCGCGCTCACCGTCGGCGACCGCGCCGCGTGCGAGGTCGGACGCCTCGCCGTCCTCCTCGTCGGCGATCGTCGAGAACTCTGCCATCGACGTCTGGATCACGATCGCCTGCGCGTCGACCCGCGCGTTGAACTCGTCGAGGTCGAGGAAGCGCTGCACCCCTGCGGTGGCCTGCGGGATGGCGCGGGCGGCACCCACGAAGCGCTGCTCCACGCTCGCGAAGTCCTGGTCCGGCGCACCGGCGCCGCGACCCGCGAACCACCAGGCCGCGGCGACGAGCGTCGCCACGACGAGCACGCCGACGACGATCGGGCGGCTCCGTGATCGGTGGTGCCGGCTGCGGTGCTGGCGTGGCCGCATCTGCTGTTGACGCGGCGCGGCCACCCGCCGCTGGCCCGGCGGTGGTCCGGGGCGTGGCCCCCCGCCCGGGATGGGGGGAGGGGGCCGACGCCCGGCAGGCATGGGCGGCCGCGCGCGCGGAGGGGCCGGCATCGGAGCAAGACTACGGGTCGGCGATCGCCGAGTGGCGTTGGGCCGCGAGGCAGCCTGGGGGTGGCCCGTCGAGGGCGGGGAGGTCGTGATCACGGCACGATAGCGACCTGCACCGGCCCATGACTAACGTCCGTGTCAGGTCTCTCGGGCGTCAGATCACGGCGATCGAGGTACCAGACCAGGCGAGGCCATCGCACCAGCGGACGCAGGAGCGGCGAGCCGAGCGACGGCGAGGCGAGCTCGCCCAGCGAGCGACCGGCCCGAAGGGCGGCGGCGGGTACCCCGCCGCCGAGAGAGCGAGCGAGGCAAGGTGGACTTCACGTTCTCTGACGATCAGGACGCGCTCCGCGCGGGCGTGCGCCAGCTCCTCGAGCGTGAGGCCCCCGGGTCGTACGTGCGCGCCATGGCCGACGACGAGCGGGGCTTCACCGACGGGGTCTGGCGGACGATCAGCGACGCCGGATGGCTGGGCCTGCTGGTCCCCGAGGAGCACGGTGGCCTCGGCCTGGGGCTCGTCGACATGGACGTGGTGATGGAGGAGATGGGGCGCCTCCCGTTCCCCGGGCCCTACTACTCGTCGGCCGTGCTCGCGACCCTCGCCGCCCGCCGCCTGGGCGCGACCGACCTGCTGGCGCCGCTCGCGTCGGGCACGCTGCGCGGCACCGTCGCGCTCGAGGAGTCCGGCCACGGCGACCCGGTCGACCGGGTGCGCACCCGCGCCCGCCGCAAGGGCGCGACCTGGATCCTCAACGGTGTGAAGCCGCTGGTGCTCGACGGCTACACCGCCGACTGGGTGATCGTCGTGGCGCGCACCGAGGAGGGTCTCGGATCGTTCCTCCTGCAGTCGCCGGACGCGCTGGCGGTGCCGACCCTCGACCCCACGCGCAAGGCGGCGCGGCTCGAGCTCGACGACACGCCCGCGGAGCCCGTCGGTGCGATCGGAGACCACACGGCGATCTGGCGACGCGTGGTCGACGACGCGGCAGTGATGCTCGTGGCCGAGCTCGTCGGCGCGTGCGATGCCGCGCTGGAGCTCGCAATCGAGTACGCGAAGGTCCGGGTGCAGTTCGACCGGCCGATCGCGTCGTTCCAGGCGATCCGTCACAAGGCCGTCGACATGCTCCACCGCCTCGAGCTCTCGCGTGTCGGCACGCACTACGCGGCGTGGACGTCCGACGTCGACGACCCGGCGCGGGAGAGCGCGGTCGCGATGGCGAAGGGCTTCGTCGGTGAGGCTGCGGTGTTCATCTCGGGCGAGGACATCCAGGTCCACGGCGGCGTCGGCTTCACCTGGGACTGCGACGCGCACCTCTACTACAAGCGCGCCAAGCAGAACGACGCGATGCTCGGCTACCAGGGCTTCCAGCGCCAGCGCCTCGCCGACCTCGTGCTCGACCCCGCATAGCGCTCTCTCCACGGTGTCGCTCGCTGCGGGCCGGGATACCCGTCCCGCGGTCGCTCGCTCCACGTCGCCGCTAGCGTCACGACGTGCCTGAGCAGCACGGGTCGATCAGCGAAGCGGTCAGCGAGCACGTCCGCGCCCACGACGCGATCTGCCTCGTCACCGGCCACACCCGCTGGACGGCTGCGGCGCGCGAGGTCGTCCGGCAGTGGTGGGGCCGGGCCCCGGGCTTCACGCTGGTGATGCCCAGCCTGTCGAGCCTCGGCACCCTGTTCTTCGAGGGCGGGCTCGTCGACAAGGTCGTGACCGCGTACTCGGGCGACACGTTCCCGAACTTCACACCGAACCCGATCTTCGCGAGGGCGTACAAGGCCGGCGAGGTCGACGTCGAGCACTGGTCGTTCCTGACGTTCTCCCAGCGCCTCGAAGCGGCAGCCCGTGACCTTCCCGCGATCGTGACTCGGTCGCTCGCCGGGTCGTCGATGGCCGAGAACGACGCGTACGTCCGGGTCGAGACACCCCTCGGCGAGGTGGGGATGCTCGCCCCGCTGGCGCCGGACGTCACGCTGCTCCACGCCCCCGTCGCCGACCGCAACGGCAACGTCGCCGTGCATCCACCGCTGCTCGAGGGCGTCTGGGGCGCGCTCGCAGCGCGGCGGGGCGCGATCGTCACCGTCGAGCGCGTCGTCGACGACCTTCGCCCCTGGGCGAGCCTCGTGCAGATTCCCGCGCACCGCGTGCTCGCGGTCTGCGAGGCCGAGCTCGGCGCGCATCCCGGTGGGCTGTTCACCGGTGATCTCCCCGTCGAGCCGTACGGGGAGGACTACGACTTCTGGGTCGACGCGCGTGCCGCCACCCGCGCCGACGACTTCGACGAGTGGGTACGCCACTGGTTCCTGGAGGTCGAGGATCAGGCCGACTACCTCGCGCGGCTCGGCCCGGATCGCGTCGCTCGGCTGCGCGCCAAGGGTCGCCCCGAGTCCTGGCGCGACGACGAGGCTGCGTTCCCGCCCGATCTGGACGCGGAGCCGAACCGCTGGGAGCTCGCGGCGACGTGGGGGGCGCGCCATCTCGCCGGCCGCGTGCTCGCCCTCGACGCCGATGCGGTGCTCGCCGGCGCCGGCGTCGCCAACCTCTCGGCATGGGTCGCCGTCGCGAAGGCACGCGCGCAGGGGAGCGAGGTGCAGCTCACGGCCGAGATCGGGCTCTGGGGCTACGACCCTTCCATCGCCGATCCGTTCGTGCTCAACCACCGCAACTTCCCTCGCTCGACGATGCTCAACGACGCGTCGACCGTGCTCGGGACGCTCGTCGGTGGGGCCGGGACGACGACGCTCGCCTGTCTCGGCGGCGCCCAGATCGACCGGTTCGGCAACGTGAACTCGACGCTCGTCCCCGACGGGCCCTTCCTCGTCGGATCGGGAGGCGGCAACGACGTCGCGTCGGTCTGCACCGAGGCGATCGTCGTGGCGCTCCTCTCGCCGGAGCGGACTCCGCCCGAGTGTGGCTACGTGACGAGCCCAGGCCGGGCGGTGCGCGCACTGGTCACGGACCTCGGGACGATGGAGAAGCCTGATCCCAGGGGTGAGCTCGTGCTGACCGCGGTCCCGGCCGGTCCGGAGCCGCTGGGCGACCGCGTCGCGGCGGCTCGGGCCGCGTGCGGCTGGGACCTGCAGGTCGGCGCCGACCTCGCCGAGCTCTCGGCGCCGTCGGCCGACGAGATCGCCCAGCTGCGCCGCTGGGATCCGCGGGGCTGGTTCCTCCGGGCTCGCTGAGCCGACTCCGGTGATTCCGACGCTGCGTTCACCGTGCGTTCGCACACACGCAACCTGGCCCCGGCGTAGTGTGCGCCGCGCATGAGCCGGGTAGCGCTGGACGGGGTCACGAAGCAGTTCGGCGACGTCGTCGCGGTCGATGACCTGACGCTCGAGATCGCCGACGAGGAGTTCCTGGTCCTCCTCGGACCGTCGGGCTGCGGGAAGAGCACCGCCTTGCGGATGATCGCGGGGCTCGAGGTCCCCAGCCGCGGAACGATCTCGATCGGCGGCCGCGTCGTGAACGACGTGGAGCCCAAGGATCGCGACATCGCGATGGTGTTCCAGTCGTACGCGCTGTACCCGCACATGACGGTACGGGGGAACATCGAGTTCCCACTGAAGTCGCGCCACGTCGAGAAGCAGGACCGCGACCAGCTCGTCGCCGACGCGGCGGCAACGCTGGGTCTCGGCGAGCTGCTCGACCGAAAGCCGGGCCAGCTCTCGGGCGGTCAACGCCAACGCGTCGCGCTCGCCCGGGCGATCGTGCGAAGCCCCCTCGCGTTCCTGATGGACGAGCCCCTGTCGAACCTCGACGCGAAGCTTCGCGTCCAGACCCGGGCCGAGCTGATCGAGCTCCAGCGCCGGCTCGCGGCGACGATCGTTTACGTCACGCACGACCAGGTCGAAGCGATGACGATGGGCGATCGGATCGCCATCTTGAACGAGGGTCGGCTCCAGCAGCTCGGCCCATCGCAGGGCGTGTACGCCAAGCCGGCCAACCTCTTCGTGGCCCGCTTCATCGGCACCCCGCCGATGAACACGGTGCGCGGTTCGGTGCACCGCAACGGAGCGGGCATCTCGGTGTCGCTCGCCGGCGGCATGGTGCCACTTCCCGACGACATCGCGCGTTCGGTCGCGGCCCGCGACGTGGTCGAGGTCGTCGTCGGCGTGCGACCCGAGCACCTCGTCATGTCGCACGACGGCGCGGTGCGCGCCCTCGTGACCGTCGTCGAGTCGCTCGGCCACGAGCGGCACATCGTGAGCCGACTCGAAGACGGTCAGATGATCATCGTCCGCCAGCCGAGCGACGAGGTGGCGCCACGGGAGGCGGAGGCGATCGGACTCGTCGCCGATCCGGTGCACCTCCACGTCTTCGATGCAGAGTCGGGCGAGCGGATCGAGCCGTGACCGACACGGGAGCGGCTGAGCGGGCGCTGGAGCTCGCCGAGGAGACCCGGCTGCCGCGCCGGCGTCGGTGGACCAGGCGGCGGTCGAAGGAGGCGCTGCTCGCGTACGCGCTGCTGACGCCCGCGTTCGTCGTCTTCGTCGTGTTCATCTTCTACCCGTTCGCGCGCAACTTCGAGTACGCGCTGTACAAGACGCCACCGTTCCCCGGTCTGCCGAGGACCTACGTCGGCTTCGACCAGATCGGCGATGTCCTGAGCTCGCACGACTTCCTCAACAGCGTCTGGGTCACGATCCTGTTCCTGCTCTACACCGTGCCGATCGGGATCTTCCTCGGCCTCGCGCTCGCCGTGCTCGCGCACCAGAAGCTGCGCGGCGTCAACGCCTACCGGACGATCTTCTCGTCGACCGTCGCCACATCTGTCGCGGCGGCTTCGGTCATCTTCTTCACGCTCCTGAACCCGCAGGTCGGGCTCTTCACGTACTGGCTGGGTCGCGACGGTGAGATCTCGGTGCTCCTGGATCCCAAGACCGCGCTGCTCGCCGTCTCGGTGACGACGATCTGGCAGAACCTCGGGCTCTCCTTCATCGTGATGAGCGCGGGGCTCCAGGCGATCCCCGACGACCTCTACGAGGCCGCACGCGTCGACGGAGCGAGCGCGTGGCGGCGGTTCTGGCGAGTCACGGTGCCGATGCTGTCGCCGACGATCTTCTTCGCCAGCGTCGTTGGCGGGATCCTCGCGTTCCGGGCATTCGGGCAGATCGACCTGCTGACCGAGGGCGGGCCGAACCAGAAGACGAACGTCCTCGTGTACGCGATCTACCGCGAGGTGTTCCGCAACAACAACGACGGCGTCGCGGCCGTGTACGCGATCGCTCTGTTCCTGCTGGTGATGATGCTGACGTTCTTCCAGATGCGGTTCCTCGAGCGGCGGGTGAGCTATGCCCGCTGACACGGCCACCGTTGCCCCGCTCGACTCGACCCCCGACGCCGAAGAGGTGCATGCCGAGCGCGATCGCGTCACGCCCGCGATCAGGGTTGCCGCGAGGTACGCACTGCTCACCGTCCTGGCGCTGATCATCCTGTTCCCGATCTACATCACGGTCGTGAACTCGTTGCTGCAGCCGGATCAGATTGCGTCACGCCCGCCGTCACTCTTCCCGACGGATCCACAGTGGGACGCGTACACGCGCGCCTGGGATCAGGGGCATCTGGGGCGCTATCTGCTGAACAGCTTCGTGGTGACGGGGATCATCGTGATCGCCCAGCTCCTGACTTCGATCTTCGCGGCCTACGCGTTCGCGTTTCTCGACTTCCCGCTCAAGCGGACCTTGTTCTTCGTGTTCCTCGCGACGTTGATGATCCCCTTCGAGGTCGTGTTCTTCACGAACTTCAACACCGTGAACGACCTCGGGCTCTACAACACCTACGCCGGGCTCGCTCTGCCGTTCCTCGCGACGGGCTTCGGAGCGTTCTTGATCCGACAGGCATTCCTCGTGACGCCGACCGACCTGCGCGACGCCGCGCAGCTCGACGGGTACGGGCACTGGCGGTTCATGTGGCGGGTCGCGGTTCCGCTCGCGCGACCCGCGATCGCCGCGCTCGCGGTGTTCTCGTTCCTCGCGGCCTGGGGTGAGTACCTCTGGCCGCTGATCATCACCGAGGACGCGGAGTTCCGGACCGTGCAGGTCGGACTCCGTCAGCTGAGTCGGACGAGCATCGACCAGATCAACGTGACCTTCGCCGGCGTCGTGCTGGCGTCCCTGCCGCTGTTCGTGCTGCTGCTCGTCTTCCAGAAGCAGCTCGTGCGCGGACTCACGGCGGGAGCGGTGAAAGGATGACCACCAGATGATCTCTCGATCGATCGATGGAGGCCACTCGATGACGCACCCCCGCCCCTGGAGGTTCCTCGTGCTGGCGGCAATGGCCGTCCTCGCGCTCTCGGCTGCGCTCGTCGCCCCGGCGGCGGCGAGCGGCCCGGATCGTGCCCGCGCGCAGAGCGCCGGCAAGTGTCCAGTCGGCGCCGCGAAGAAGGCGGGAAACAAGCCGGTGGAGCTGCAGTTCTGGCACGCAATGACGCGTGAGAACGAGACCACGCTCCAGGAGCTCACCGACGAGTTCAACGCGTCGCAGGATGACGTCGACGTCACCCTCGTCAACCAGGTCAGCTACGAGTCGCTGTTCGACAAGTACAAGGCGGCGCTCGGTGGTGGCGACCTCCCCGACCTCGCGCAGCTCGAGGACACGTCGTTGCAGTCGGCGATCGACAGCCAGAGCGTGCTCCCCGTCCAGGCGTGCGTGAAGGCCGACAAGTACTCGCTGAAGGACTTCATCCCCAGGACCATCGACTACTACACCGTCGAGGACACGCTCTACGGGATGCCGTTCAACGTGTCGAACCCGGTCTTCTACTACAACCAGCAAGCCTTCGAGAAGGCTGGTCTCGACCCCGACAAGCCACCCACGACCCTCGACGGGATCAAGGAAGCGGCGCAGGAGCTGGTCGACTCCGGTACTACCACTTCGGGATACGCGATCAAGCTCGATCCGTGGTACCTCGAGCAGTGGCTGGCGAAGGCCGGGAAGCTCTACGTGAACAACGGCAACGGCCGCTCGTCGCGGGCCACCGCCACGGACTTCGACAACTCGACCGGCGTCGAGATCGCGGCCTTCCTGAAGGACATGGTCGACGAGGGTCTGGCGATCAACACCGGCAAGCCGGAGGGCAACGTCGACAACCTGCTCGCGATCGGGAACGACAACGCCGCGATGACGATCGACTCGTCGGCGAGCCTGGGCACCATCACCCAGGTGCTCGGCTCGGGGCAGTTCCCCAACGTCACGATCGGGGTCGGACCGATGCCCGGTCCGGTCGGCAAGGGCGGCATCCTCGTGGGCGGTGCCGCGTTGTACATCACCAAGGATGCGCCGCCCCAGAAGCAGGACGCGGCCTGGCAGTACATCAAGTTCCTGGTCGATCCGGAACAGCAGGCGAAGTGGGCTGCGGGCACGGGCTACGTGCCGATCCGGAAGTCGGCGACCGAGCTCCCGGCCGTCCAGGATCTGTGGTCGACCCAGCCCGCCTACAAGGTCGCGTACGACCAGCTGGTCACGGGGGTGAACAACGACGCGACCGCGGGTCCCGTGATCGGACCGTACCAGGCGATCCGCGACTCGGTGATCGACCAGTTCACCGCGATGCTGACCGAGGGCAAGTCGGCGAAGTCGGCTGTGAAGACCGCCGCCCAGCAGGGCACCAGGGCGATCGAGGACTACAACTCCCGCGTCGGCGGCTAGCGGGTCACGACCACGACTGAAGCGTTCGCGCCGCGGCCGACGGTGTGAGCCATGCCCACCCGCGCACCGTCGACCTGGCGCGGGCCGGCGCGCTCGCGCAGCTGATCGGCGAGCTCGACGATCTGACCGAGCGCGGACGCGCCGAGCGGCTCGCCCTTGGAGAGCAAGCCGCCGCTGACGTTCACGGGGAGGCTCCCGGTCGGCCAGGTCGTGCCGTCAGCGACGAGCCGCGCGCCCTCGCCGTGAGCACAGAGGCCGAGCTCCTCGTACGCGAGCACCTCGCGGGCGGCGTCGGTGTCCTGGCACTCGACGAGATCGAGGTCGTCGGGCGTGATGCCGGCCTCGGAGAGCGCGGCCTCGGCGGCGAGCGTGCTGGGCGGCGTGATGTCGTCGTCGTCGACACCGCTCAAGGGCGTCGCCTCGCCCAGCACCGACCCGGGCAGGTGCGATCGCAGCGCAGCGGCGGCGACCTCCGGTGCGCCCGGGGCGAGGTCGGCGCGGCGCACCACGACGGCCGCCGCGCCCTCGTTGGGCGAGCAGAGCATGTGCAGGTGCAGCGGCTCGCAGACGAGACGCGACGCGAGCACCTCCTCGGCGCTCGTGGGCTTCCGGAACATCGCGTTCGGGTTCTCGAGGCCGTTGGTGCGGTTCTTCACGACGACGTCGGCGAGCTGCTCCTTCGTGACGCCCGACTCGCGCATCAGGCGCTGCGCTCGCAGGGCGAAGTACGCGGGCGTCGCTGCGAGGCCGGCCTGCTCGCGCCACGGCTCGAAGAACGAGGAGCGAATGATCCCCTTCGGCATCTTCTCCATGCCGAACACCAGCGCGGTGTCGTACTGACGCGCGCGGATCGCGCCGGTCGCGAGCATCAACGCCGCGCCGCCGCTCGCACAGCCGGCTTCGACGTTGACGATCGGCATCCCGGTGCGTCCGAGCGCTCCGAGCACCTTGTGGCCCGCGGCGACGCCCGAGTACACGGTCGCGCAGAACGCGGCCTGGAAGTCGGGGTCGCCGGCGTCGGCGAGCGCGGCTCGCACCGCGCTCACCCCCATCTCGGTCACCGTCGTGCCCTCGAAGCGGCCGAAGGGGTGCAGACCCGTGCCGGCGATCGCGACGTCGGTCATGTGGCGCCGACCGGGACGAACGTGTAGGTCGTGACCGGCGAAGCGGCGACTTCCCGATCTGGACCCGAGTGGGCGAGCTCGACGAGGGCGAGCTGCATCGGCATGCCGAGTTCGAGGCCCGCCGGGTCGGGCTCCTCGATGCGCGTGATCACGCGCAGACCGTCGTCGAGCTCGACGACGCCGAACCCGAACGGCACGTCGCCGAGATAGCCGGGTGGAGGTGCGGTGACCGCGGTCCAGCCCCAGAGCGTGCCGTGGGCGGCGAGACGGACCTCCTCGATCTGACCGCTGCCGCACGCGGGGCACGTCGTCGCGAGCGGGAACTGGAGCCGGCCGCACGCTCCGCAGCGCCCACCCCGCAGGTACGGGTTGCCGTGCTCGTCCTCGTCGAAGAGCCCATCGTGGACCGGTGGCGCGTGCACGTCAGATGATGCCTTCGCTCGCGAGCGCCTCGACCGTGGTGTCGTCGAGACCGAGGAGGCCGCCGAGCACCTCCCGGGTGTGAGCACCGAGGCGCGGGGCACCGGCAGGCGCGACGACGGGATCGCCGACGACACGCGGGAAGGGTGCCTGCTGGCGGTGCTCGCCGATGACCGGATCGTCGACGGTGACGAGGTCGCCGCGTGCCGCCATGTGTGGATCGGCGAAGATGTCGGCGGCGGTGTAGGCGGTGGCGACCGGCACGTCGCAGGCGACGCACCGCTCCTCGATCTCGGTGGCTGCCAGCGTGCTCGTCCAGTCGGCGACGACGCCGTTGATCTCGTCACCGTGAGCCGCGCGATCGGCGAGTCGCGCGTAGTTCGGATCCTCCAGCAGGTCGAGACGGTCCATCGCCTTGCAGAGCCGGGAGAAGTTCGTGTCGGACCCCGCGACGATGCACACGTACTTGCCGTCGGCGGTGGGATAGTTGTCGAGCGGTGCCGAGTTCGCGAGCCGGTTGCCCTCGCGTGATCGGACGATGCCGAGCGTGTCGTACGCCGCCAGCGTCCACTCCAGGATCCGCAAGGCCGCTCCGTACAGTGCGGCGTCGATCACCGCACCGGTGCCACCGCGCGCGTCGCGCGCGTACAGAGCCGCGGTCGCGGCCTGCGCCGCGAACACGCCGGTGAGGTAGTCGGAGAGCGTGACGCCGATCCGCACCGGCGGGCGGTCCGGGTATCCGGTGAGGTGCAGCAGCCCGCCGTACCCGATGCCGATCCGGTCGAGGCCCGGGCGCGGCGAGTAGGGGCCGTCCTGCCCGAAGCTGCTGATGCGCACGGTCACGAGCCGGTCGGGGAGCTCGGTCGGGCCGATGTTCCAGCGCTCGAGCGTGCCGGGACGGAAGTTCTCGACGACGACATCGGCGTGCTCGGCGAGGCGTCGGAACACGTCCTGGCCCTCGGGGCGTCGCAGGTCCAGCGTGATGCTCTTGCGACCGCGTCCTTCGACCGCCCAGAACAGCGAGTAGTCGGTGCCGTCGTCACCGCTCGCGAAGGGGCCGATCTCGCGCATGAAGTCGCCGGTGCCGGGTTGCTCGATCTTGACGACTTCGGCCCCCTGCTCGCCGAGCAGGCCGGCACAGAACGGCGCCGCGATGCGCGTCCCGAGGTCGAGGACGCGCAGGCCCTGCAGCGGCCCGCTCACAGTGTCTCCTTGATGCGTCTCCGGAGGACGCTCTGCGGCCTCGAGATACGCATCACGAGCCGGCCTGCTCGCGCTTGACGGCATCCATGCCGTCCCCCTCGGTCGCGGCCTCCTTGCGGGCGGCGGTCGCACCGAGGGCGGTGGCGGTGTTGCTCACCAGCTGGTGGACCATGAAGTGGTAGCGCCACGACTCGCGCTGGCCCTGGAGATCGAGCATGTGGTTGATGGTCTCCTTGATGGCCTGCGCGGTGACGGGCTCGACCAGCGCCACCTTGTCGGCCATCGCGCGCGCAGCCCCCGCCAGCTCGGACCGGGGGACGACCTTGTTGACGAGCCCGAGCCGCTCGGCCTCGTCGGCGTCGATCGTCTCGGCACACAGCAAGAACTCCTTGGCCTTGCGCGGCCCGAGCTCCCAGGGCTCGATCAGCAGCTCGACGCCGACACCGGTCATGCGCGCGACCGGGTTGGAGAAGCGAGCGTCGTCTGCGGCGACGATGAGGTCGCACATCGACGCGAGCATGAGCCCGGCAGCCGCGCACGCGCCCTGCACCGCCGCGACGGTCGGCTTGCGGAAGTCGCGGATCCGCACGCACTTGTCCCAGTACATGACCTGCTCGTGCCGGAGCTTGCCCTCCGGCGTGTCGCGCATGCGCGCCCACTCGCTCGCACCCTCGAGGATCTCCTTGAGGTCGTGACCGGCCGAGAAGTGCTTGCCCTCACCGGCGAGCACGACGACGCGAACGTCGTCGTCGGCGTCGGCGAGGTCGAGCGCACGGTCGAGCTCGTCGAGCAGCTGGCTGCTCTGCGCGTTCGCGGCATCGGGTCGGTTCAGCGTGATCGTCGCGACCGCGCCGTCGGTCTGGTAGTGGATCACCTCGAACTGCACGAAGACGATGCTACGAGGCGCGCTTGGGCTCGCGGGGCAGACCGAGCACGCGCTCGGCGAGGATGTTGCGCTGGATCTCGTTGGTGCCTGCCCAGATCGACGACGCCTGGTAGTAGAGCCACGAGCGCTGCCACGTGCCGTCACCGGGGTTGTCGCCGGCGCCGTGCCACAGGGGCGCCGCCGATCCGAGCACCGCCATCACCGTGTCGTGCAGGCGCTTGCTCATCTCGCTCCAGTAGAGCTTCAAGGCGCTGCCCTCGGGCCCGGGCGGCTCACCACGCGCGACGCGTGACAGCGTCCGCCAGTTGTGCAGCTGGAAGAGCCGCACCTCCGCGGCTGCCTGGGCGAGACGGGGACGCAGCCGGTCGTCGTCGAACGCGCCCTCCTCGAGCGCGAGGGCGAGGAGCTCCTCGAGCAGCTGCACGTGGATCACGAGCTGGCGCGGGTTGATGCCGCGCTCGTGTGTCAGGGTCGAGTTCGCCACCCTCCAGCCCTCGTCGACGGGGCCGACCCGGTGCCCGTCGGGTATCACGACGCCATCGAAGAAGACTTCGTTGAACTCGGTCTCGTCGGTGATCTGGCGCAGTGGTCGCACCTCGACGCCGCGCGCGCGCATGTCGACAGCGAAGGCGGTGATCCCTTGCTGCTTGGGCACGTCGGGGTTCGTGCGTGCGAGGCAAAGCCCCCAGTCTGCGAACTGCGCGTAGCTCGTCCACACCTTCTGGCCGTCGAGCACCCACTCGTCGGCGCCGTCGCGCCGTGTCGCCCGCGTCGCGACAGCAGCGAGGTCGCTCCCGGCACCTGGCTCGCTGAAGAGCTGACACCACAGCTCCTCGGCCGGGAGGATCCGCGACAGCCATCGGTCCTTCTGCTCGGGCGTGCCGTGTGCGAGGAGCGTCGGTCCGACGAGGTTGATGCCGATGCGGCCGACGAGCTCCGGCGCGCGGGCGCGAGCCAGCTCTTCGGTGACGATGAAGTGCTCGACGGCGCCCGCACCGCGCCCGCCGTACTCCTCAGGCCAGGGCACGCCCACCCAGCGGCCGGACGCGAGCTCGGCCTGCCAGTCGCGGCCGAACGCCACCTCCTCGGCCAGGTCGTCGAAGCGAGGTGGGAGCCCGCGTCCGTACTCCCACGGGAGGTGCTCCCGCAGCCAGGCGCGGACCTCGTCGCGCAGGCGCGCCTCCTCGACGGTCGGGGCGAGGTCCACTGGTCGGGCGCGGGTGTGACGTGCGCGCCGTCAGCCGCGTTCGGCGATCGCGACGTAGTCGCGGGCGGTTCGACCGACGTAGATCTGGCGCGGCCGGCCGATCTTCGTCCTCCGGTCCTCCATCATCTCCTTCCAGTGGGCGATCCAGCCGGGGAGGCGTCCCATCGCGAAGAGCACCGTGAACATGTTCGTCGGGAAGCCCATCGCGCGGTACATGAGGCCCGAGTAGAAGTCGACGTTGGGATAGAGCTTGCGCTCGACGAAGTACTCGTCTTGCAGCGCGACCTCCTCGAGACCCTTGGCGAGGTCGAGGAGCTCGTCGCGCTGCCCGAGCTCGGTGATCACCTGATCGGCAACGCCCTTGATGATTCGGGCACGGGGGTCGTAGTTCTTGTAGACGCGGTGACCGAAGCCCGAGAGGCGGAAGTCGTCGTCAGGGTCCTTGGCGCGCGCGATGTAGCGCTCGAGATCGCCGTCGTCGTCGCGGATCTGCTCCAGCATCTCGATGACGGCTTGGTTCGCACCGCCGTGCAGCGGGCCCCACAGCGCGTTGATCCCCGCCGCGACCGACGCGAAGACGTTTGCCTCGCTGGAGCCGGCGAGTCGCACGGTCGAG
>CAZHKE010000031.1:12954-35730 GCA_964532485.1 uncultured Bifidobacteriaceae bacterium | reverse complement strand
GCCGCGCCGTCGCACCTCGGCGTCGATGAACTCGATTACCTGGCGCTGACGGTCCGGGAGCTCGGTCATGGGCGGAACCTTAGCACGATCAGGTGTTCGGGGCAAACATCTGTTCGCCCTCGGTCGTCGGCGTGGGAGGTGGGGGGAGGACCAGCAGGGGGTCGATCGAACATTCGTTCTTGACGTCGAACACCCGTTCTGGTTGTATGCGAACACGCGTTCGTCGACCCGAGGCCACGAGAGGCCCGGAGCACAAGGCTCGGATGGCTGTCACACCCGCGTGGTCCGATCTTCCCCGGGCCGACGGACGCCCCACCCCACGGCGCGACGAGAAGGCGACGAGAAGGCAACGAGACGAGATGGCTGCGATCACGACCTCACCCGGATCCGCCACGGCACCCTGGCCCGCGACCAGGCGCCGTGCTCCCAGCGCCATCTGGCGTCGTGGGTGCCGGGTGTCGCCCACGAGCCCTGCGACCTATCGGCGGCGACGCCTGGCTGTGGCCACGTCGGCGTTGGCAGGCCTGGCGCTCGTGGCAGCAATGGCGGGCGTAGCGCTCGGGGGCTCCCCCCTCGCGGCTCCCGAGCGCCGCCCCGCCTCTGTCTCCACGCTCGACGCTGCCGCGGGGGGCGAGAGAGGCACCGACGGCGCGGCCACGGTGGTCGTCCGTCCGGGCGACACGCTCTGGTCGATCGTCACGCGCCTGGCGCCGGGCGACGACCCGCGCCCGCTGGTCGACGAGCTGTCCGACGCGCGCGGCGCGGCACCCCTGCAGGTGGGTGAGCGGATCCAGCTGCCCGCCTAGGGCCGGCGAGGAGGTCCGAGACGCCCCTGGTGCGCCAGTACCGTGGCGGGGGTGCGATGCCCCTACTGCGAGGCCGACGAGGACAAGGTCGTCGACTCGCGAGCCCTCGACAACGCGGCCGCGGTCCGGCGCCGTCGCGAGTGCCTCAGCTGTGGGCGTCGCTTCACCACCCACGAGCGCGTCGTGGAGCTGCCGCTGATGGTCGTGAAGCGCTCGGGTCTCAAGGAGCCGTTCGAGCGGGCGAAGCTGGCCGACGGCATCGGCAAGGCCGTCGCAGGCGGGGCGATCGCACCCGAGACGGTCGAGGCGATCGTCGCCGGCATCGAGGAGGATGCCCGGGCCTCGGGTCCCGAGGTCACGAGCGACGCGCTCGGCATGGCCGTGCTGGAGCGGCTGCGCCCGATCGATCAGGTCTCGTACCTGCGCTTCGCCTCCGTCTACAAGGGCTTCGGCGATGCCGCCGACTTCGAGCGCGAGGCGCTCGAGCTGCGCAAGACCACGGCCCCGAAGCGCCGTCGCCCCGGCCGCTGAGCGCCGGGCCGCGGCCTCGCCCCGGCCCCGAGGGCCCTGTGGCGGGTGTGGCTCGTGCTTGCGAAAGTTGGCGGTTGACACGCATGGAATTTCGGTGTTGTAATTCACCCCGCATCTCGCGTTCGGGGGGGAGCCGACCACAAGATATTGTGGTTTCGTCGTCCTTCGGACAGGGCAACCCAGACCACGAAGACGACGTTTCGGTCCCACGCAGGGCCGCCGCAGCACGGGGAGGACGCACGCATGGCGATGGCGCCGGAGCAGATCGGCATCGGGATCCGTCGGTACTTCACCCAGCCCGGCACCCACCCCTACGACACCGTCGCGTGGGAGCAGCGCGATGCGCGCATCCAGAACTTCAAGGACGGCACCGACGCCTTCTTCCAGCCCGACGTCGAGTTCCCCGCCACCTGGTCGCAGAACGCCACGAACATCGTCGCCCAGAAGTACTTCCGCGGCACGATCGGCACGCCCGAGCGCGAGGCGTCGCTCAAGCAGGTCATCGACCGCGTCGCCGACACGATCACTGCGTGGGGGATGCGCGACGGCTACTTCGTCGACGAGCAGGAAGGTGCCGCGTTCCGCAACGAGCTCAAGTACGTGCTCGTGCACCAGCGCGCGGCCTTCAACTCGCCCGTCTGGTTCAACATCGGCGTCGACGGCGTGCCCGCGCAGGCCTCGGCGTGCTTCATCCTCGCCGTCGAGGACACCATGGACGGGATCCTCAACTGGTACCGGGAAGAGGGGATCATCTTCAAGGGCGGCTCCGGGTCGGGCATCAACCTGTCGGGAATCCGCTCGTCCGACGAGCACCTCGCCGGCGGTGGCACGGCCAGCGGGCCGGTGAGCTTCATGCGCGGGGCCGACGCGTCAGCCGGCACGATCAAGAGCGGGGGAAAGACGAGGCGTGCCGCGAAGATGGTGATCCTCGACGTCGACCACCCCGACATCGAGGAGTTCATCTGGTGCAAAGCGCGTGAAGAGCGCAAGGCACGAGCGCTGAGCGAGGCGGGGTTCGACATGGACCTCGACGGCATCGACTCGCACTCCATCCAGTACCAGAACGCGAACAACTCCGTGCGGGTGAGCGACGAGTTCATGCAGGCCGTCGCGGACGACGCCGACTGGCAGCTGAAGGCCGTCACCACCGGCGAGGCGATCAAGACGGTCAAGGCCCGCGAGCTCATGCACCAGATCGCGGAGTCGGCGTGGGAGTGCGCCGACCCCGGCATGCAGTACGACACGACGATCAACCGCTGGCACACCGCGCCCAACACGGGCCGGATCAACGCCAGCAATCCCTGCTTTCCGGGCACCGAGTTCGTCCACACCGACAAGGGCCTCATCCGGTTCGCCGAGCTCGTCGACCGCGCTCGCGAGGGCGAGTCGTTCGGCGTGTACACCCACGAGGCGACGAACCCCGATGCCCCAGCCGAGCGGCTGGAGATCACCTGTCCAGAGGCCGTGATGATCACGGGGTTCAACGAGATCGTGAAGCTCACGTTCTCGAACGGCGCGGAGCTGCGGTGCACCCCGGGCCACAAGATCTTCACGACCAACCGGGGCCACGTCCCCGCGAGCGAGCTGACCGAGACCGATGAGGTCAAGATCCTGAACCACGCCGCTCCGGCCGCGGCCGCCGACCGGATGCTCCCCGTCTCCAGCCGGCTGTATGCGATGGCTGGTCGCGGCGACAAGATCTCGCGTTCCTACAACCTTCCGGAGAAGTGGTCATCGGAGCTCGCGCACTACCTCGGGTGGCTCGTCGGCGACGGATGCATCTCAGGCGACGTCGTGACGACCGTGTACGGCGGCGAAGACGAGCAGCGCGAGATCCTGCCGCAACACCGCGAGCTCGCGACGTGGATGAACGACGGCGTCGAGCCGAAGCCTTCGGTGCAGCCGAACGGCACGGTGCAGCTGCGCCAGAGTCGTCGCGTCGTCGCGCGGTTCTTCGAGGCGCTCGGTGTCTCGCGCAAGAAGGCCTCCGAGAAGTCAATCCCCGAAGCGATCTACCAGGCCCCGACCGAGGCCGTGGCCGCGTTCCTCCGTGGCCTCTTCGACGCCGACGGGTGCGTGTACGACGGTCCCCACTACCGCTACGTCGGACTTGGATCGAGCTCACGCGAGCTGTTGGTCGGAGCGCAGCGTCTGCTGTCGACCTTCGGGATCTTCTCCCGCATCTACACGACGCGGTCGGCCGACGGGTCGTCGCGATTCACATACACCCGGAAGGACGGTACGGCCGCCGAGTACGACTCGCGGCCGATGTACGACCTCAGGATCGCGAACAGATCAGTGGCTCGCTTCGCCGATTCGATCGGCTTCGCTCTCGCGCGCAAGACGGCTGCTCTCGATTCGTATCTGACGTCGCATCAGCTGTACGAGACCAAGGAGAACGTACGGCTTCGTGAGCGCGTCGACGACGGTGTCGAGCTCACGTTCAACTTGAGCGAGCCGCGCAACCACAGCTACATCGTGAACGGCGTCGTTGTACGCAATTGCAGCGAGTACATGCACCTCGACAACTCGGCGTGCAACCTGGCGAGCATCAACCTGCTGAGGTATCTCGACGACGACGGCGCGTTCGACGTCGAAGGCTTCAAGCACACGGTCGAGGTGATGTTCACCGCGCAGGAGATCCTGGTGGGCAACGCCGACTACCCGACCGAGAAGATCGGCGAGAACAGCCGCCGCTTCCGTCAGCTCGGTCTCGGCTACGCCAACCTCGGCGCGCTCCTGATGGCCCAGGGCCTGGCGTACGACTCCGACGAGGGGCGGGCGTGGTCCGGCGCGATCACCGCACTGATGACCGGTCACGCGTACGCCACGAGCGCGCGCACCGCCGGACGGATGGGCCCGTTCGCGGGCTACGCCGAGAACGCGGAGCCGATGCTCGACGTGCTGCGCATGCACCGCGCCGAGGTGGCCGAGATCGACGAGGAGAAGGTACCGGTGGAGCTGCTGGGCGCGGCACAGCGCTCGTGGGACGAGGCGGTCGACGTCGGCGAGGTGCACGGTGTGCGCAACTCGCAAGCCTCCGTGCTCGCTCCTACGGGTTGCCTCGTCGGCGGAACCCTGGTACCGACCGAGCGCGGGCTCGTGCGTCTCGGTTCCCTGGGCGATCCCGTTGGTGAGCAGTGGCAGCCGCTCGGCATCGATGTGCAGACCGATGAGGGGCCACGGGAGGCAGCGCAGTTCTACGTCAACGGTGTCGAACCCGTGGTCGACGTGACGACGAAGCGCGGCTACCGACTGCGCGGTACGGCCAAGCATCGCGTGAAGATCGTCGACGAGCACGGCGAGTGGATGTGGCGACGCCTCGCGGACCTCCGGACCGGCGACCGCGTGCCGCTGGCACTCGACCAGCTCGTCGGTTCGCCGCACGCTGTCGCACTGCCGCCGCTGCCGGAGGCGCATTGGACGGGAGAGCGGCACGCTCGCGCTCCCGAGGTGATGACGAGCGAGCTCGCCGAGCTGATCGGGTACTTCATGGGCGACGGCTCGCTGCACTCGCGTGGCATCCGTCTGTGCGTCGCCGACAGCGATGTCGACGTGCTCGAGCGGCTGGCGTGGCTCGGAAAGGAGTGCTTCGGCCTCGAGGCGCACGTCTCACCCGAGCAGGGCTATACGGAGGTCGCGTTCCACTCCGTGCGCCTCACGCAGTGGTGGGTCGCGTGCGGGCTCGCGAAGCAGGAGCCGCGAGAGGGCCACACCGGGAAGGGATGGTTGCCCCGGGTGCCGGAGGCGGTGCTCCATTCGAACGACCGCGAGGTGTACGCGGCGTTCGTGCGGGGCCTCTTCGAGGCCGATGGAACCGTGACGTCGGGCATCCCGCACTGGTCGACCACGTCATTCGACTTCTCCCTCGACGTCCAGTCCCTCCTGCTCGCGCTCGGCTACCCGACGACGCGCAAGCTCGACACGAGTGGCTGGGGCCAGTCGACGCTGGCGGTGCTGCGGCTGCTGAACTCCTCGTACCACTCGAGGTGGCTCGACGAGATCGGGTTCATCGGCGCCCGCAAGCACTTCGCGGTTCTGCGGAGCGAAGGGCGCCAGAGCGCCCGCATGGACCACGTGCCGGTGACTCGATCGATGGTCGACCGGCTCGTGCCCGAGAACGATCGGCTGCGCAAGGTGTTGCTCATGGAGGTGGCGCGTGGTCGCGTCTCGCGCCGCGCCGCGACCGAGCTGTACGAGCGCACGCACGACGCCGAGCTGGGGCGCCTGCTGGGGTTCTTCTACGACACCGTGGAGTCGGCCGAGCTCGGGGACGAGGAGCTCACGTACGACCTCTCGGTGCCGTCGAACGTCACCTACGTGGCGAACGGTTTCGTGAGTCACAACACCATCGGCTTGATGATGGATTGCGACACCACCGGCATCGAGCCCGATCTCGCGCTCACGAAGGCGAAGAAGCTCGTCGGTGGCGGCACGATGATGATCGTCAACCAGACGATCCCGCGTGCGCTGCGCAAGCTCGGGTACTCCGACGACCAGACCGACGCGATCGTCGAGCACATCCACGAGCACAAGTCGATCATCGGTGCGCCGCACTTCAAGGCCGAGCACCTGCCGGTGTTCGCCTGCTCGATGGGTGACAACACGATCCACTACATGGGTCACGTGAAGATGATGGGCGCGGCGCAGCCGTTCTTGAGCGGCGCGATCTCGAAGACGGTCAACATGCCCGAAGACGTGACGGTCGACGACGTGAGCGAGCTGTACCTGGAGTCGTGGCGCCTCGGCCTGAAGGCGGTCGCGATCTACCGCGACAACTGCAAGGTCGCGCAGCCCCTCGCCACGCAGCAGAGGGCCGCCAAGGAGGGCGAGGCCGACGACAACGCGCTCGACAAGCAGATCGAGCGCATCGTCGAGACCGTCATCGTGCAGGAGCCGGTGCGTCAGAAGCCGCCCCGCACCCGGGTGTCGAAGACGTTCTCGTTCCGGGTCGCCGACTGCCACGGGTACGCGACGGTCGGGGAGTTCGAGGACGGCCGTCCCGCCGAGATCTTCCTGAAGGTGGCGAAGCAGGGCTCCACGCTCGCCGGGATCATGGACGCGTTCGCGATCTCGGTCAGCCACGGGCTCCAGTACGGCGTGCCGCTGAAGGCGTTCGTCGACATGTTCACGAACATGCGGTTCGACCCGGCCGGCATGACCGACGACCCCGACATCAGGTTCGCCACGAGCCTGGTCGACTACCTGTTCCGGCGGATGGCCGTCGAGTACCTGACGTTTGAGGAGCGCAACGAGCTCGGTGTGCTGACGGTCGCCGAGCGCAGCGAGCCGACGCTGCCGGGCGTCGAAGAGGCAGCGACACCGGAGCAGCCCGCGATCGACCTGCTGCCGCCCGACGACCGGGCGCCGTCGGCGGCGCACCCGTCGATGAGTGGGCCGTCGGGCGCGGCCGCGGACGCGATGCGCCAGCCCGACGTCGAGATGGTCCTGTGCCACGTCTGCGGCGACATCATGCAGCGGGCCGGGTCGTGCCACGCGTGCCCGTCGTGCGGCGCCACCAGCGGCTGCTCGTGACGACACGTCGCGCGAGCTCGAGCCCGCGAGCCGCCGACGGGCGGGCTCTCCGGGCAGGACCGTCGTAGGGCCCGGGTCCGCCCGGGCCCGGCCGCCGGACGGTCCGGGCCCTGCGCGGGCGGGGGTCACGGCCGCCTGAGAGGCCGCTCTCAGGCTCCTCACAAGGCGATGTGGTCGAGTAGCCGCATGGACGACGAGCTCGACCCCGTGGCCCGACCCGCCCCGGGAGCCGGCGATGCTCCCCTGCCCGGGGCCCGCGCCCGGCGCCGCCGGGCCGCGAAGCGTTCCCGCCGGTTCCGGAAGAGTCGCGTCGTCGTCGCCGGCGTCAGCGCCGGCTCCATGGCCGCGCTCGCCGCCGCCATGGCGGTGACGGCCCCGACGAGCGCGGCGACATCGAGCTCGCCGTCCTCGGGCGCGTCGGCGAGCACCGACCGTTCCTCGTCCCCGTCGTCCTCCTCGTCCTCGTCGGACGACGGCTACGGCTACGACGACGGCTACGGCTACGGCGACAGCAGCCGCGCCGTGCCCTACGACGGGCCGTCCTCGTCGTCGAGCTCGTCCGCCTCGAGCGCACACACGAGCTCCAGTGGCAGCTGAGCGCCGCTTCGGCCTGATGGGCACGACGGCGCACGTCGTCGTCGTCCCCGGCCACCGCGCTGACGGCTCGGGTCTGCTCGACGAGGCCCAGTCGCGGCTCGACCAGCTCGAGCAGCGCTGGAGCCGCTTCCTCGGCGACAGCGAGATCAGCCGCCTCAACGAGGCCGCCGGCCGACCGCTCGTGGTGTCGACGGACACCCAGCAGCTCGTCGCCCGCGCCGTCACGGGGTGGGAGCGCACCGCCGGGCGCTTCGACCCGACGGTCCTGCCGGCGCTGCGAGCCGCCGGCTACGACGAGACGTTCACCGTCGTCGCGGCGCGCACCGCCGCACCGGCCCACGACGAGGAGCTGGCCCGCCTTCGCGCTCCGGGTTGCTCGGGCATCGACGTCGACCGGAGGGCCGGCACCGTCACGCTGCCGTCCGGGGTCGCGTTCGATCCCGGTGGCATCGGCAAGGGACTCGCCGCCGACGTGGTCTGCGCGGAGCTGCTTGCCCTCGGTGCGCGGGGCGCGTGCGTCAATCTCGGCGGTGACCTGCGGGTCGCGGGCGACGGCCCCGACGGCGTGGGCTGGATCGTTGCTCTCGAGCACCCGCTTCCCGAAGCCGACGGTGCGAGCCTGAGCGAGGTCCATCTGGCGAAGGGTGCCGTCGCGTCGAGCTGGCGCACTCGTCGTGCGTGGGGACCGACGAACGATCGCCGCCACCACGTGATCGACCCTGGTGCGGGCGCGCCGGCCGAGACCGGCGTCGCCGGCGTCGTCGTTCTCACGAACGCAGCCTGGTGGGCCGAAGTGCTCGCGACGGCCGCGTTCCTGTCCGGTGCCGAGGGCCCCGCGCTGATCGAGGGGCACGGGGCCGCGGGCCTGTCCGTCGCCGACGACGGGAACGTGCACGCGGCGGGTCCGATCGAGGAGCTCCGCCCGTGCTGGGCGTGACCTTCACCTGGTTGGTCAGCCGCTCGGCGGGCGTCGTCGCCTGGGCGCTCGTCGTGGCGTCGTGCACCTGGGGGATCCTCCTGGCCACGCGCGCGCTGTCGCGACGTGGCGTCCGGCGACCGTCGCCTGCCTGGATCTTCTCCCTCCACCGGTTCCTCGGCGGGCTCACGGTCGCGTTCACCGTGATCCACGTGGTCGCGATCGTGTTCGATCCGTTCGTCTCGTTCTCCGTCGTCGACGTGCTCGTGCCGTTCTCGTCGTCGTGGGAGCCGCTCGCGGTCGCGATCGGCATCGTCTCCCTGTATCTGCTGCTCGCGATCGAGATCACGTCGCTGGTGCGCGATCGAATGTCTTCGCGAGCTTGGCGCAGCATCCACCTGCTCGCGTACGGCCTCCTCGCGCTCACGACCGTTCATGCGCTGGCCGCCGGCACCGACACGACGACGCTCCTGCCGACCGCGCTCTCGGTGGTGCTCGGGTGCGTGGTCGTCTTCGGCGCCGGTCTCGCATGGAGCGTGCGCCGTGAGCACACCGTGCCGGCGCGGATGTCGCCGGTGCCTCGCGTGACGGTCGCCCCGCCCCGTCCACGGGCGCGGTCCACGGCGCGGGTCGGCGACCGGGGCTAGCTCGACGCCGGCTCGGTCTCCCGAAGAGTCGGTCAGGAGGGTCACGAGGCAGACTCGGCGGATGGACCGATCAGGGGCGCCGGAGTTCCCCGAGAGCCCAGATGCGGCACTGGCGCGCCTCGTCGAGGGCAACGAGCGCTTCCGTGAAGGGCGCGCCCGCAAGCCGCGGCAGGGGACCGTCCGACGGATGCAGATCGTCGAAGACCAGCAGCCGTTCGCGGCGATCCTCGCCTGTGCCGACTCGCGCGTCTCACCCGAAGTCGTCTTCGACCAGGGCCTCGGCGACCTGTTCGTCGTGCGTGTCGCGGGGAACACCGCGGCTGATCCCGTCGTCGTCGGGAGTCTCGAGTTCGCTGTCGAGGTGCTCGGCTCCGTGCTCGTGCTCGTGCTCGGCCACTCCGACTGCGGTGCGGTGCGGGGTGCCATCGACGTGGCGACCAAGGGCGTCGCGCTGCCGGGCGACATCGATGCGGTCGTCGCTCCGATCGTCCCGGCGGTCGAGCGCGCCCGTGGCGCGTCCGAGGGCACGCTGCTCGACGCGGCGATCGCGGCGAACGTGGAGGCCGTGGTCGCGAGCCTCGGCGCGGTGCCGGTCATCGCCGAGCGCGTCGTCGCGGGATCGCTGAAGGTCGCCGGTGGCGAGTACGACCTCGCGAGCGGGGCGGTGAACTTCGTCGGCTGGCCAGCTGCCTAGAGCTTCGCCTCGAGGTTGTCGGCGACGATCGTTGCCAGGTCCTGTGAGCCGGGGAACACGGCGTCGACGCCGGTGAACTGCAGCGCCGCGACCCCCCGACCGACCCTGATCAGCCCGAACTCGAAGTACAGGTCGGTGACCTGCCCTTCCGGGTCGGTGACCTCGATCACGCCCTGGTAGGCGTAGCCGTCGTCACCGAGGGGGATGTCCATGCGGGGGATGTCGAAGCTGTAGCGGCTGCCCGGCTCGAGGTTCTCCTGCAGGTTCCGCTCGAGCTGCGACTCGATGCAGCGGGGGGCCTTGGCGTTCGAGTACGCCTTCAGTGGCTTCCTCGCCTGCTTCACGTTCGGGTACACGACCACGCGGCTCTCGGCGTCGTTGCCCGAGTCATCGGCGAACTCCGTGAGGGCGTGCGGCGCTTCCTCGGCCGCGTTGATGGCGGCGCGGATCTGCTTGCAGACGGCGCCGCTGGGCGGCGGATCGTCGCTCGGCCTGGTCTTGCTCAGGCCGTAGCCGGCCACGTCGCTCTCCGTGAGCACGGACTCGTCGGCGATGTCCTGATCGTCGCTCGAACCCGCGAGCGCAGGAGCGATCCACGCGCCCGAGAGCGCGAGGGCGAGTCCGAGCAGCAGGGGCAGTCGACGCATCGCGGTGTCCTCCAAGCCGTGACCGGGTCGTCGGGCGGACGCTACCCCGGTCGAATGCTGGCGTCACACCGCGCGCCCGGCCGTAGCATGCGCGCATGGGTCGTGAGTACGACGCCATCGACGACCGGCTGGCGGCGTTCCTGCTCAGCCAGCCGGTGTTCTTCACCGCGACGGCACCGTTGGCGTCGGACGGGCGTGTCAACGTCTCCCCGAAGGGGCTCTCCGACACGTTCGCGGTGCTCGGCCCGCATCGCGTCGCCTACCTCGACCTCACCGGCAGCGGTGTCGAGACGATCGCGCACCTGCGCGAGAACGGTCGGATCACGCTCATGTTCTGCGCGTTCGAGGGGCCCCCGCGGATCGTGCGCTTGCACGGCCACGGTGAGGTTGTCACCAACACCGACCCACGATGGGCCGACCTGTTGGAGAGCTTCTGCGAGCGCGAGGGCATGCGGTCGGTCGTCGTGGTCGACGTCGAGCGCATCGCCGACTCGTGCGGCTACGGAGTGCCCGAGATGACGTTCGTGGGCGACCGGCGCCACCTGGCCGAGTGGGCGGCGCGCAAGGGACCCGACGGGCTCGTCGAGTACCAGCTCGACCGCAACGCCAGGAGCATCGACGGGCTGCCCGGCATCGACGCCGACGATCTCACCTAGCGCGTGGCCGTCACCCTCGACCGCGCCCTCGACGAGCTCTACGGCGTCGCGCCCGACGAGTTCGTCCTCGTGCGCGCCCGTCTGGAGAAGGAGCTGAAGGCAGCCGGCGACGCCGACGGCGCCGCGACGCTGAAGCGCCGGCGGCGTCCGCACCTGGCTGCATGGGCGTGCAACCAGCTCGCCCGACGCGAACCCGACCGAATCGTCGAGCTGTTCGACGTCACCGCGCAGGTTGCCGGCGCACAGCAGGCCGCGCTCGACGGTGGCTCGGGCGAGGCGCTCCGCGAGGCAGCGCACGAGCGCCAGCGGGTCCTCGACTCGCTCGCCGACGCGGCCGTGCGGTTGCTCGACGGAGCCGCGCCGAAGCCGGCGCAGTACCGCGACAACATCGTGGCCACCCTGGACGCGGCGACGATGGAGCCCGAGCGAAGTGAAGAGCTGCGCTCCGGTCGCCTGACGCAGCCCTTGCTCGCCCCCTCGGGCTTCGGTCCACTCGACGCTGCCCTCGTCACGGGCGCGGCGAAGCCACGTGCGGGTCGCGTCTCGACGCGCGAGCTCGACAAGGCTCGGCGCGAGGTCGACCAGGCGCGGCGGGCAGCGGAAGACGCCGCCGCGGTCGTCGAAGAGATGGACGCCGACGTCACGAGCTCGCAGCTCCACGTGGAGACGACGTCGGCTCACGTCGGTGAGGTCCAGCGAGCGCTCCAGCGCGCCGAGGAGGCTGCGACCGACGCCCAGCGCGAGCTCGGGGTCGCGACCGAGGCCGCGGAGGCGGCTCGCCGCAGCGCCCGTGACGCAACGGCTCGCCTCGAAGAGGCCGAGGCACGGCTGGCTAGTCTCCAGGCCGATGCCTGACGAGGGAGTGCTGCACGCCGACGTCACGCTGGAGTACCCCTTCACGCGGTCGACCGGTCCGGTGGTCGGTGCCTTCCTCACGGCGCTGCGTGAGGGCTTCGTCGTGGGGATCGAGCGCCCCGACGGGACCGTGCTGGTGCCGCCGTGCGAGTACGACCCCGCGACGGCGGCGCCGCTCACCGAGGTGGTCGAGGTCGGCGACGCCGGAGTGGTCACGAGCTGGTGCTGGAACGGGGAGCCGCGGAAAGGCCAGCCGTTCGACGCGCCGTACGCGTGGGCGCTCATCCGCCTCGATGGTGCCGACACGCCACTGCTGCACGCCGTGCGCGCCAGCGGTCCCGACGCGCTCGCGACGGGAATGCGCGTGCGGGCCGTCTGGCGCGCCGAGCGAGAAGGCCACATCTGCGACATCGAGTGCTTCGTGCCCGAAGCGGAGGGCGGATGACCGACGACCCGCTGGCGCCGGTCGCGCCGCCGGTCCAGCTGCCACCGCGCCTCCAAGGCGTCGAGGCGGTGCAGAGCGTGCGGACACCCTTCCGTCTCGAGTACCACGCGTCCTCGGGGCAGCACATGGCCGCGTTCCTGCGCGCGATGAAGCAGAAGCAGATCCTGGGCGAGCGCTGCCCGACGACGGGGCAGGTCTTCGTCCCGCCGCGGGGCGTCACGCCGACGTCCGGCCTCGAGACGACCGAGCTCGTCGAGCTGCCCGACACCGGGTACGTCGAGTCGTTCTGCATCACGCGCGTGCCCATACCCGGCCGCGACGACCTCGAGCTCCCCTACGTGAGCGCTTGGGTCGTGCTCGACGGAGCGAGCGTCGGCTTCATCGGCCTCGTCGCCGGGATCCCGGCCGACGAGGTGCGACTGGGCCTGCGGGTGAAGGCGGTGTGGCGCCCCGACGAGGAGCTGCGCGAGACGGCCGACAACATCCACCACTGGGCGCCCACCGGCGAGGCCGATGTGCGGATCGCGTCCTACGAGCTGATCGGCGCGCCCGGACGACCGCCAGCTGAGCGGCAGGTGCGTGCGTGATCGACGTCGCCGTCGTCGCGTACGCCGCCCGGCAGCAGCCGGTGTTCGACGAGAACGAGATCGAGATGATGGCGCCCGTCATCGAGGACGTGCGCGTCGCCACGGGGCTCGGGCCCGACGACCTCGACTTCACGTGCTCCGGATCGTCCGACTTCCTCGCCGGCGCCGCGTTCTCGTTCGTGATGACCGTCGATGCGACGCGGCCGGTGCCGCCCATCGTCGAGTCGCACGTCGAGATGGACGGCGCGTGGGCGCTCTACGAGGCGTGGGTGAAGCTCCAGCTGGGGGAGGCGAAGACGGCGCTGATCTACGGCTACGGCAAGTCGTCGCCCGGGTCGCTGCGCGACGTGCTCGCGACACAGCTCGACCCGTACGCCGCCGGCCCGCTGAAGGCGGACGCGTTCGGGATCGCCGGGCTCCAGGCCCGCTACATGCTCGACGCGGGCGACGTCACCGAGGCGCGCATGGCCGAGATCGCGGCCCGTTCCATGGCGTCCGCGGAGAGCAACCCACTCTCGATCCGCAAGGGCACGCGCCGCGTCGAGGAGCTGCTCGCGGAGCCCTACCTGCACGACCCGCTGCGCGCGCACGACGTGCCGGCGCGCGCTGACGGTGGTGCAGCCGTGATCCTGGCGACGCGCGAGGTCGCCGAGCGCGTGTGCGAACGGCCGGCGTGGGTCCGTGGCATCGACCACCGCATGGACATCCACCACCTGGGTGCACGCGACCCGCGTCGCGCGCCATCGGCGGCCATCGCGGCGCAGGCTCTCGCCGTGACCGCGGACAAGATCGACGTCGCCGAGCTCGACGCTCCGTTCACGCACCAGGAGGCGCTGCTCGCCACCGAGCTCGGGCTCGACTCCGAAGCGACGACGATCAACCCGTCCGGCGGCTCCCTGTGCGGTCACGTGATGATGGGCGCCGGCCTGACACGGATCGGGGAGGCGGCGGCGCGCATACATCGGGGCGAGGCAGACCGGGCTGTCGCACACGCCACCAGCGGTCCCTGGCTCCAGCAGAACCTCGTCGCGGTGATGGAAGGCTGAGCCGTGGCGAAGGAGCGGTGTGCGGTCATCGGGGTGGGGCAGACGAAGTACCAGTCCACGCGCGGCGACGTGTCGATCGCCGGCCTCGTGCGCGAGGCGGCGCTGCGGGCGCTTGCCGACGCCGCGCTGGAGTGGGACGACATCGACGCCATCGTGATCGGCAAGGCGCCCGACTTCTTCGAGGGCGTGATGATGCCCGAGATCGTCCTCGGGGAGGCGCTCGGCGGCGTCGGCAAGCCGGTCCTCCGTGTGCACACCGCGGGCTCGGTCGGCGGGTCGACCGCGATCGTCGCCTCGACGCTCGTCGAGTCGGGGATCCACGCACGCGTGCTCGCCCTGGGCTTCGAGAAGCAGAGCGAGTCGAACGCGATGTGGGCGCTGTCGCTGCCGCAGGCCTTCCAGACCTCGATCAACGCCGGCGCGGGCGGCTACTTCGCGCCGATCATCCGTCGCTACATGGCGATGAGCGCCGCACCCGAGCTGGTCGGTTGCCTGGTCGCGTTCAAGGATCGCCAGCACGCGCTCGCGAACCCGTACGCGCACCTGCACCAGCCCGACCTCACGTTCGACCAGGTCGTCGAGTCGCCGATGCTCTGGGACCCGATCCGCTACAGCGAGACATGCCCGTCGTCCGACGGAGCCTGCGCGGTCGTGCTCGCGAGTGAGGCGGCTGCAGCGGTTGCGCCGAACCCGGTTGCGTGGATCGACGCGACCGCGATGCGCAGCGAGGCCAACAACTTCGGCGGGCGCAACATGGTCAACCCGGCCGCGTCCTCGATGTGCGTCGCCGACCTCTACGCGAAGGCCGGAATCACCGAGCCGCGCCGCGAGATCGACGTCGTCGAGATGTACGTGCCGTTCAGCTGGTACGAGCCGATGTGGCTCGAGAGCCTCGGCTTCGCCGAGAAGGGCGAGGGGTGGCGGCTCGTCGAGGACGGCACCACGCGCCTCGGCGGTGCGCTGCCGGTGAACACGTCGGGCGGTGTGCTGTCGTCGAACCCCATCGGGGCGTCGGGCATGGTCCGCTTCGCCGAGGCGGCGCTCCAGGTGCGTGGCATGGCGGGCGAGCACCAGGTCGACGGGGCCACGCGAGCACTCGGTCACGCCTACGGCGGTGGCGCGCAGTACTTCGCCATGTGGATCGTCAGCGCGGCCGCCTGAACGCGCCCCCCATCGGCGCATCGGGCGCATCGACGCGTCGGAGCGGGGAGACACCGGAGCGGTCGGCGAGCGAGCAAGCTCGGCGTTCGGTGGACCCGGATATGGTTGCAGACATACAACCATTGTGCCGACTCACCGGAGTGGACCCTCGTGCGCACGCCGATCTGTGATCGCCTCGGGATCGAGTTCCCGATCTTCGCCTTCTCGCACTGTCGCGACGTCGTCGCGGCGGTGAGCCGCGCCGGGGGCTACGGCGTGCTCGGCGCGCTCGCGTACGCGCCCGAAGAGCTCGAGATCGAGCTCACGTGGATCGACGAGCACGTCGACGGCAAGCCGTACGGCGTCGACATCGTGATGCCCGCCAAGTACGTCGGGAAGGGCGGCGGCGACGAGGCGAGTGTCACGAGCCTCGACGCGCTCATCCCGACGGAGCACAAGCAGTTCGTCGAGGAGCTGCTCGACGAGCACGGTGTGCCGCCGCTGCCCGAAGACCTCGCCGGTGCCGTGCCGAAGGCCGCGGGCCTCAACGTCGACCTCGAGGGCCCCGGGCAGGTCGAGGTGTCGCTCGCGCATCGGGCGAGCATGCTCGTGAACGCGCTCGGGCCGCCGCCACCGGCCGTCATCGAGCAGGCGCACGGCGCCGGTGTGCTCGTCGGGGGTCTGTGCGGCAGCCAGGTGCATGCCGAGCGGCAGGTCGAGATGGGGGTCGACGTGATCGTCGCCCAGGGCACCGAGGCCGGTGGCCACTGCGGCGAGATCAGCACGATGGTGCTGATCCCCGAGGTCGTCGACGCAGTCGGTGGTCGCGCGGCGGTGCTCGCGGCCGGAGGCATCGGCAGCGGTCGCCAGATGGCAGCGGCGATGGCGCTCGGCGCCCAAGGCGTCTGGACGGGCTCGATCTGGCTCACCGTCGCCGAGGCCGACACGCAACCTGTGGTGATGGAGAAGTTCCTCGCGGCCTCGTCGCGCGACACCGTGCGGTCGCGGGCCATGACCGGCAAGCCGGCGCGTCAGCTGCGCAGCGGGTGGACGGATGCCTGGGAGCGCGACGACACCCCCGATCCGCTGCCGATGCCCCTCCAAGGCCTCCTGTTCAACGCGGCCGGCCGCCGCATCACGCGCGCGCAGAACCGCGACCTGTCCGGCTTCCCCGTCGGCCAGATCGTCGGGAGCATGAACAGCGTGCGGCCCGCACGCGATGTGATCTTCGACATGGTGCAGGAGTGGATCGAGACGACCGAACGGATGCAGACGCTGATCAGTGACGACGAACCCGCGACGTGAGTGGCGGCGCGCTGTCCGACGATCGTGACCTGCTGGCGATCTACGACTTCACCGCGCTCGTCTCCGCGAGCGCGCGCAGCGCTCGCCAGCACGATCGCATGGTGCGCGCCGTGGGCGCGCCGATCACAGGTGCGGGACTCCTCGTGTTGCGGACGATCGAGCGTCACGGTCCGGTCACGGCCTCCGACGTTGCTCGCCGCCTGCAGGTCGACCAGTCGACCGCGAGCCGCCACCTCGGCGCGCTCGCGGATCGTGGGTTCGTGCGCCGTGACGCCGACGGGGACGACGGTCGGGTCTCGTGGCTGCGCGTCACCGCCTCGGGACAGCGCGTGCTCGATCGCGCCCGGGACGTGGCTCTGAACGACTTCGACGCCGCGCTGATCGGCTGGTCGAGCGACGACCGGCGGACGCTGGGGTTGCTGCTCACGCGGCTCCGGAAGGCGCTGCTCGACGCAGAGGTCGACGCGTCGGGCTGGTCCAAGCCCCGGGCAACGGCCAAGGTTGACGGGTGAGCGAGCGTCGGGCGGGCCGTGCGGGCCGAGGGCGGAAGCCGTGACCGAGCCGCAGATCGGGTTCCCGCAGACCTCCACGCGCGATCCGGAGACGACCCGTGGGGCGCTCGAGCGCTGGCTCGCGTCGCAGCTCCCTGCCGGTGCGGAGCCACGCGTCGGCTACTTGGACGCTCCCAGCACGAACGGCATGTCGAGCGAGACCGTCCTCTTCGACGTGACGTGGACGGACCGCGGCGAGGAGCAGACGTGGCAGCTCGTCGCGCGCATCGCGCCCGATCCGACGAACGTGCCCGTGTTCCCCGAGTACGACCTCGAGCGTCAGGCCGTCACGATGCGCACGGTGAGCGCGATGTGCGACGTGCCGGTGCCGGCGGTGCACTGGACCGAGTCGGACCCGAGCGTGCTCGGCGCGCCGTTCTTCGTGATGGACCGCATCGAGGGTCTGGTGCCGCCCGACATCCTTCCGTACAACTTCGTGAGCTGGCTGCTCGACGGCACGCCCGAGGACCGGGAGCGCCTGCAGGAGGCGACGGTTGCAGCGCTCGCGCGGCTGCATCAGATCGAGGGCGTCGAGGAGATGTTCCACTTCCTGCCGGGAGCGACCTCTGACCGCAGCGCACTCCAGCGCCACGTCGACGAGCAGCGCGACTACTACGAGTGGGTCGTCGCCGACGGGCAGCGCTCATCCTTGATCGAAGCCGCGTTCGAATGGCTCGACGCTCATTGGCCCGCCGACGAAGGCCCGACGGTGCTTTCCTGGGGCGACTCGAGGATCGGCAACGTGCTGTACCGCGACTTCGAGCCCGTCGCGATCCTCGACTGGGAGATGGCATCGCTCGGGCCGCCCGAGCTCGATGTCGCGTGGCTCATCACGCTCCATGCCTTCTTCGAGGACGTCGCGAAGACCTACGAGCTGCCCGGCCTGCCCGACTTCCTGCGTCGCGACGACGTCGCCGCTCGGTACGAGGCGCTCACGGGCTACGCGCCGGGCGACCTCGACTTCTACTGCGCGTACGCCGCGACTCGGCACGCCATCATCATGAGCCGTATCGGCCGGCGGTCGATCCATTTCGGCGAGGCCGAGACCCCCGCCGACATCGACGAGCTGATCCCGCACCGGGCGATGCTCGAGGCCATGCTCGCCGGCACCTATTGGGAGCCATAGGTCGGATCCGACTCCAGCGCCTGCCTAGGCTCGTACCGTGTCCGACACCGACCTGGCGGCGCTCGCGGCGCGGCGCGACGAGCTGCGTACGAGGCACCTGAGGCCGCCCGACGAGCGACCCGAGAGCAGCGCGCGCGGCGTCCACCACGTCGCGGTCCTCTCCAGCGACGTCGAGCAGACGATCCGCTTCTACCAGGACCTGCTCGAGTTCCCGCTCACCGATCTGTTCGAGAACCGCGACTACGAGGGCTCGACCCACTTCTTCTTCGACATCGGCCACGGCAACGCGCTCGCGTTCTTCGACTTCCCCGGTCTCGACCTGGGCGACTACGCCGAAGTGCTCGGTGGCCTCCACCACCTCGCCATCTCGGTACCGCCCGACCGGTGGGAGCGTCTGAAGGCCAAGCTCGATGACGCTGGGGTCGAGTACCAGCACATCGACGGGTCGTCGCTGTACCTCCGCGATCCCGACGGCACGCGGGTCGAGCTGATCTGTGATCCGCTCGGGGAGATGTACGGGCACAAGGTCGGCGAGATGCCCGACACTCGCGACGCCTGACACGTGACCGTCGATACGAACCTCGGGCGCAGCCGCGCGCGCCGCATGATCGCACTCGCCGTGCTCAGTGCTGTGCTCCTCGCGGTCGTGTACGTCGTCGCCGTGCACACCAGCTGGGGACAGCGGATCGACGAGGCCGCGCTCGACGGTCGGACGACGCGCGTGGGCGTGCTGCGCGCCACCGACCGGCTCCTCGACACCATCAGCATCGCCTCGCTGGCGCTCGGGACGCTCGCGATCGCCGCCGTCGCGCTGGTCCGCCACCGACCTCATCTCGCGCTCACGGCAGCCGTCGTCATCGGCGGCAGCATCGCCACGACCGAGCTGCTCAAGCGGGTGGTCCTCGACCGGCCGAACCTGCTCGACCTCACCGACCCGTCGCAGCAGCTCAACTGGTTCCCGAGCGGCCACTCGACGGTCGCGATGTCGCTCGCGATCGGGCTCGTGCTCGTCGTCGCGGAGGAATTCCGGCCCGTCGCGGCGTTGGCTGGTCTCGTGTACGCGACGCTCGTCGGAGCCGGCACGGTCACCGTCGGATGGCACCGACCGAGCGACGTCCTGGGCGCCTACCTCGTCGTGATGGCGTGGGCCGGGGCGGTCGTGGCCACGCTGCTGCTCACCGAGGGTGCGGTGCGCGACCGCGTTCCGGCGATCGCCCGACGGCTGCCCTCGCTCACCCCCTTCCTTGCCGGCGCGGGAGTCGGCCTGCTGCTGGGCGCGCTCTTCGGGATCAGCGGCACGCTCATTGCCGCTCGCACCGAGGAGCTCGACGCGGTGCAGCTCGACGCCACCTACGCGGCCTCGATCGTGGTGATCACCGCGATGGCGCTCGTGCTGCTCGTCGCCTTCGTGGCAGGGCTGCGGGGTGTCGCGCTCGACCCGACGGTCGACGAGCAGCAGGCGGTCGCGCCCGCGCCCGCGTGAGCCTCAGCCGAGCATCACGCCCAGGAACACCGCTGTGAGCGCGCTGACCACCGAGAGTGCGCCGAAGACCGCGAGCCCGGTCTTCGAGCGCGCGATCGAGTGCAGGAACGCGGCGACGCCCGAGATCGCCACCACCGTGATCTTGACCATGAGCGTGACGCCGTACTCGCTCGACCAGCTCGGACTGATCGCCAGGATGTTCCAGATCCCGGTCGCGACGAGCACGGCGAACGCGGCCCACGCGATCCGGTTGAAGCGCCGCGCGACGACGCGCGGTGCCTCGGGCGAGATGCCACGGAGACCGGGCACGAGGCCCGCCAGCGTGAGCTGGCCGCCGACCCACACCGTGGCCGCGATGACGTGGAGGAAGACTCTGACCGTCGCCCAGGTGACTGGCAGCACGATCGAAACCTACGCCGGACGGGGCCGGCCAGGCCTCGCGGTAGCGTCGGCGTGATGGCCGAGCCGGATGTGGCACCCCATCCCGACGCGCTGGATCCCGACGATGGCGTCGAGCGGATCCTCGTCGTCGCCGCGCACCCCGACGACATCGACTTCGGGACCGCGGGGAGCATCGCGACCTGGACCGACGAGGGCATCGAGGTCGTCTACTGCCTCGTCACCGACGGCGACGCCGGCGGCTCCGACCGCGACCTGCCTCGCCCGAAGATGGCCGAGCTGCGGCGTGCGGAGCAGACAGCGGCGGCAAAGGTCGTAGGTGTGACCGACCTGGTGTTCCTCGCGTACCCCGACGGCCGGGTGCAGCCGACGATCGAGCTGCGACGCGACATCTCGCGCGTGATCCGCCAGGTCCGCCCGCAACGGGTGATCGGCATGTCGCCCGAGCGCAACTACCAGCGGATCTACGCGAGCCACCCCGACCACCTGGCGACCGGCGAGGCGACGCTGTCGGCGGTGTACCCCGATGCCCGCAACCCCTTCGCGCACCCCGAGCTCCTCGAGGAGGAGGGGCTCGAGCCCTGGACGGTGCCGGAGGTCTGGATGGTCGCGATCGCCGAGCCCGACACGTTCGTCGACACGACCGACGTCCTCGACCGCAAGCTCGAGGCGCTGCGGTGCCACGTCAGCCAGCACCCCGACCCCGGCGCCCTCGAGGACCTGCTCCGCGGCTGGGGCGCGATGATCGCGCAGCGCGCCGGGCTCCCCGAAGGCCGCCTCGCCGAGGGCTTCCTCCGTGTCGTGACGACGTGATGCGAGAAGGTGCCTACTTGATGACGGACCGGATGACCTCACCGTCCTGCATGGCGCGGAGGCCGTCGTTGACCTGGTCGAGCGCGATCGTGCGGCTCACCATGCCGCCGAGGTCGAGCCTGCCCGTCTCGACGAGCCCGATGAGGCGGGGGAAGTCGCGTCGCACCTGCGACGAGCCGTAGACCGTTCCGAGCAGGCGCTTCTCTCCGAGGATCAGCGGGAAGCTCGGGATGGTGATCATGGCGTCGCTGCGCGGGACGCCCACGGCGATCGTGGTGCCGCCCTGGCGGGTGCAGTTGAACGCCTGGACGATGAGGTCGGGGTTGCCGATGACCTCGAAGGCGTAGTCGGCGCCGCGACCATCGGTGCGGTCCATGACCTGCGCGACGACGTCACCGTCGGCCGGATCGACCGCGTCGGTGGCACCGAGCTTGAGCGCCATGTCGCGCTTGAGCTGGACGGGGTCGACGGCGATGATGCGAGCCGCCCCCGCGATGCGCGCCCCCTGCACGACGGCCTGACCGACACCGCCGCAGCCGATGACGACGCACGTCGAACCCGGCTTGACCTGCGCGGTGTTGAGCGCGGATCCGACGCCGGTGGTGACGCCGCAGCCGATGAGCGCGAGCTGGTCGTCGGGGAGGTCGGTCTCGACCTTCACCAGCGACATCTCGTCGCACGTCATCTGCTCGGCGAACGTGCCGAGCCCGGTCATCGCAGGCAGGGGCGTCCCGTCCTTGCGCGTGGCCCGCGGGTTCATCATCACGGTGTAGGTGTTCTCGCACAGGTTCGACTGATTGTTGCGGCAGTACCAGCAGGTGCCGCAGACCGGGATGAACGTGCCGATCACCCGATCACCCTTCTGGAGGCCCCGCACCTCGGTGCCGACCGACTCGACCACGCCGGTGCCCTCGTGACCGAGGATCGCCGGGGGCGGCATCGGCAGCGTGCCGTTGATGACGGAGAGGTCCGAGTGGCAGATGCCGCTCGCGGAGACCTGGACGACGACGTCGCGGGGCCCGGGATCAGCGGGCGTGACGTCCTCGACAGCCAGGGGTCCATCCTGCTCGGTGAAGATCGCGGCGCGCATGCGTGTGCTCCCGGATGGTCGCGGGCTCGGGTCTGGTCGGTGCCCGGCGACGCTACCCCGTCTCCGGCGGTCCCGTCTTCGCGGGCACCGGCCAGGGCGGCAACGCCAGGCCCGCCGTCGGCATCCCCTCGAACGCCACGAGCTGGCCCGGCACCCCGTCGGTCGCAAAGAGGGTGCGACGGTCGTCACCGCCGAAGCAGCAGTTCGTCGTGATGCCCCGGCCGGGGATCGCGAGGAAGTCGACCTCCCGGCCGTCGGGCTCGAGCACACGGATGCCGTGATCGGTGGTCGTCGCCACGTAGTAGCGGCCGTCCGCGTCGACGCAGAAGCCGTCGCCGGCGACCCCGTTGGGACTCACCTGCTCCGTCACCCACTCCCGGCTCGCGTCGTCCCGGGTGCCGGCGCGATCGAGTCGCAGCAGCCCGAGGCCCTCGATCACGACCGGCGTGCCGTCGGGATCGAGCGCGATGCCGTTGCAGTAGTGGAAGCCCCGCGCCGCCACTCTCGACGTGCCGTCGGGCGCCATCACGTGGATCCGGCCTGCGGGCTCCGGCGGTGGCGGATGGTGTGGCGGGTCGGTGAACCACAGCATGCCGTCCGCCGACGCGACCAGATCGTTGGGCGCGAGGAACGGGCCGTCGTCGGTCGACGTCTCGGCGACGTACGAGACCGCACCGTCGGCCGCGACGCGCTGGATGCCGGGCGTCGCCGGTCGGTAGGGCGGGGGATCGTCGTAGAGGCCGGTCCGGGTGAAGTCGATCCCACCGTTCTGGGTGACGAGGAACCCGCCGTCGCTCGCGACGAGCGCGGCGTTCGCGCCGCCGCCGACGTCGGCGACTCGCGTGACCGCGCCCGTCTCGACGTCGATCCGCTCGAGCGCACCGGCGGCGACCGCGGTGCACACGAC
>CAZHKE010000031.1:8036-12854 GCA_964532485.1 uncultured Bifidobacteriaceae bacterium | reverse complement strand
CATGGTCGCACCCTAGGCTCCGCCGGGTGAGCGCAGCCCCGACACGGCGGCGAGGGGCGCTGCTCGTCCGCCACGGGCAGTCGACCTGGAACGCCGAGCAACGCTGGCAGGGTCAGGCCGACGCGCCGCTCTCGACGCTGGGGGAGCACCAGTCCGCGGCTGCCGCAGCCGCGGCGGCCGAGCTCGCGCCCGACCGTGTGCTCGCGTCCGACCTGACGCGGGCTCGGCGTACCGCGGAGCTCCTCGTGCCGGAGGGGCTCGCCGTCGAGGCCGATCCGGTGTGGCGCGAGCGGCATGCCGGTGAGTGGGAGGGGCTCACGCGCGCAGAGATCGAGGCGCGATACCCCGGATGGCTCGACGAGCACCGCCGGCCGCCCGGGTACGAGGACGACGACGAGGTGCTCGCACGGGTGCAGCCGGCACTCGAGTCGCTGCTCTTGGGCCCTGGCGCTCCCGACGGGCCGACGCTGCTCGTCGTGACGCACGGCGGCGTGATCGGGACGCTCGAGCGTCACCTGCACGCGCCGTGGGTGCGCGTGCCGAACCTCGGTGGCCGCTGGTTCCACGGCGCTGGCGACGGCCTGGCGCTGGGTGAGCGGGAGGTGCTCGTCGATGCCGGGTCGGTGACGGTGCCGGACCAGATCTAGTCACGCGGCCGGTACGATGGTCGGTTCCCAAATGCCGACCGACCTACCCGCGGAGCGTCCGTTGACCGATCGTCACCCCGAGCTGGCGAGCGAGCAGGGCTACGTCGACGAGGCCTATGAGCGCCTCGACGCCATGCGTGAAGCCGCCCGCCGGGTGGCCCGGGGGTACTCCGAGGTCGGGAGGGGCGGTACCCACCAGGCCCGGCTCGAGCGCGACGTGGCCGAGGATCTGACCCGCCGGCGTCTCGCCGCGCTCGACATCGGCGATCTGCCGCTGTGCTTCGGGCGTCTCGACCTGCGCGACGACCGCACCCACTACATCGGCAGGGTCTCGGTGACCGACGAGGGCAGCGAGCCCGTGATCGTCGACTGGCGGGCACCGGTCGCCGAGCCGTTCTACCGCGCGACCGCGATCGAGCCGATGGACGTCGTACGGCGGCGCCACTTCCTCACTCGTCCTGGCGACGGTCGCGTGCTCGTCGGGCTCGACGACGAGGTCTTCGACCGTGACGCCGCCGACGCGGCGCACCTGGCGGTGGTCGGCGAAGGCGCACTGCTCGCCGCGCTCGAGCGCACCCGGACCGGTCGCATGAGCGACATCGTGGCGACGATCCAGGCCGAGCAGGACGAGGCCATCCGGGCCGCGCTCCCAGGCGTCCTCGTCGTGACCGGCGGTGCCGGCACCGGCAAGACCGCCGTCGCGCTCCACCGTGCTGCCTACCTGCTCTACACGTACCGCAAGCGACTCGGGAACCGGGGCGTGCTGCTCGTCGGCCCCAACACCATCTTCCTGCGCTACATCGACCAGGTGCTCCCGTCGCTCGGCGAAGACGACGCCCAGCTCGCCACCCCCGCCGGGCTGAAGCCCCAGTACCGGGTCCGCGCCGACGACACGCCCGAGATCGCGGCGATCAAGGGCGCCACGCGCATGTCGGAGGTGATCGCGAACGCGCTTCGTGACCGCGAGCATCCTCTCGCTCGCGACCTGGTGGTCGTGCTCGACGGGGACGTGCTCCGTCTGCGGCGCGGCGAGTCGGAGCGCATCGTCGAGCGGGCGCGCCGTCGGCGCGGCGTGCACAACGAGAAGCGGCCCGGAGTCGTGCGCGCGGTGGTCGAGCACCTGCGGGAGCAGTATCGCCACGCGCTCGGCGTGGCGGCGCCCGACGACCTCGACTGGGACCGCGAGCTCGACGGGCGCATCCGCCGGCTCCCGGAGGTGCGCGCCGCGCTCGATCGGATGTGGCCCGTGCTCACCGGCGGCGAGCTGGTGCACGACCTCTTCTCGTTCCCGGGTCTGGTGAGGTCGGCGGCCCACGGTGTGCTGTCACCGGGTGAGCGTCGCGGCCTGGTCCGGGAGCGCTCGGCGAGCATCCGTGACGTCGCGTGGACCGAGGCCGACCTCGCGCTCGTCGACGAGGCCGACGCGCTGCTCGGACCTCCGGAGCTCGCCAAGCCGCGCCGTCGTCGGAAGCGCCGCGGCGTCGCCGACGACGCCGCGAGCCGCACGGTCGCGGAGCTGGGGGTCGGGGGCATGGTCTCGGCGGCCGAGGTCGCCCGTCGCTACTCGGGCGAGCGCGGTGCCGGACCGGCCGAGCCCGAGGAGCCGCGCACGTTCGCGCACGTGCTCGTCGACGAGGCCCAGGACCTGTCGCCGATGCAGTGGCGGATGCTCGCGCGTCGCTGCCCGACGGGGTCAATGACGATCGTCGGCGATTTCGGGCAGGCGAGCCGACCCGGTGCGGCGCGCAGCTGGGACGAGGCGCTCGCGCTGCTTCCCGATCGGAACCCACCCCGAGTCGTGACCCTGACCGTCAACTACCGGACGCCGGCCGAGATCATGGACGTCGCCGACCGCGTCCTCGCCGTCGCCGCGCCGGACCTCGCGCCAACGCGCGCGGTGCGCCAGACCGGCGAGCACCCGCGGTTCCACCACGTGGCGGGCGCCGATCTGGTGGCGACGGCGATCGACTCGGCACGCGACGCGGTGGCGTCGGGCGGCACCGTCGCGGTGATCGCTCCCGCCGACCTCCACGGCGGGATCGTCGACGGCCTTGCCGACGTCGGCGCGGTGGCCGACACGGCCGATGCCCTCGACGCCCCGGTCGCGGTGCTCGAGGCGCGTGCGGCGAAGGGCCTGGAGTTCGACCACGTCGTCGTCGTGGAGCCGGCCCGGCTCGTGACGGCCGACGCCCGCGGGATGCGGCTCCTCTATGTCGTGGTCACGCGCGCGACGCGCCGCCTCGTCGTGGTGCACGCCGAACCGCTCCCCGAGGCGCTCGACGCCGCGACGAGCTCAACGCCTGCGGCAGCTCCTGCCGCGGCGTCGTGACGACGTCGTCCGGTCGATAGCCTCGACGTCGATGACGACCACCGACGTCGACGAGGGCGGGCTCGACGAGGGCGGCCTCACCGACGCCGACCGCACCGCTGCCGATGTCGCGTGGGACATCGAGCCGCTCGTCGACGGGCGCGGCGACGCGGGGGTGGACGCGCTGCTCGCCGACGCCGAGCAGCGCGCCGGTGCCATCCAGCCGTACCGGGGACGACTCGGCGAGCTCGGCGCCGACGAGCTCGCGACCCTGATGCGCGAGCTGGCGGGCATCTCCGAGCTCGTCGGCCGGGCGGGGTCGTACGCCGGCCTGCGGTTCTCGACCGACACGCAGGACCCGTCGCGGGGCGCGCTGCTCGCGCGCACCGAGGAACGAGCGACGGCGATCTCCAACGAGCTGCTCTTCGTCGATCTCGAGTGGGCGGAGCTGGCCGACGACCACGTCGCGCCGCTCCTCTCCGACGAGCGGTTGCAGTTCTGTCGGCATCACCTCGCGTCGGCGAGGCGCTACCGCCAGCACCTGCTCTCCGAGCCCGAGGAGCGCGTGCTCGCCGACAAGGCCACGACCGGCAAGAGCGCGTGGGCGCGGCTCTTCAGCGAGCTGACGTCCGCGATCGAGGTCGACGTCGACGGTGAGGCGATCCCCCTCGAAGAAGGTCTCTCGCGCCTCCAGTCGCCCGATCGCGAGCGGCGACGGGTCTCGGCCGAGGCGGTCACGGCGGCGCTCCAGCCGGGTCTGCGCACCCGCGCGTTCGTGTTCAACACGCTCCTCGCCGACAAGCTCGTTGACGACCGGCTGCGCCACTACGACGGGTGGCTCGCGAGTCGCAACCTCGAGAACGAAGCGAGCGACGAGTCGGTGCAGGCGCTCGTCGACGCGGTCGTCAACCGCTACGACATCCCACAGCGCTGGTACGCGCTCAAGGCGCGGCTGCTCGGTGTCGACCGGCTGGCCGACTACGACCGCATGGCGTCGATCGCCGAGTCCGAGGACGTGTTCGGCTGGGGGCACGCGTGCGACCTCGTGCTCGACGCGTACTCGTCGTTCTCGCCGCAGCTCGCCGACATCGTGCAGAGGTTCCTCGACGAGGCGTGGGTCGACGCGCCGATGCGCGCGGGCAAGCGACCCGGCGCGTTCTGCGCGTACACGGTTCCGTCCCACCACCCGTACGTGCTCCTCAACTGGACGGCGCGGCGGCGCGATGTGCTGACGCTCGCGCACGAGCTCGGGCACGGCCTGCACGCCTATCTCGCGCGGGAGCAGGGCGTCTTCCACCAGTCGACACCGCTCACGCTCGCGGAGACGGCGTCGGTCTTCGGAGAGACCGTGACCTTCGGTCGCCTGCTCGCGGAGACGAGCGACCCGGCGGCGCGGCTTGCTCTGCTCGCCGAGAGCCTCGAAGGGCAGATCGCGACCGTGTTCCGCCAGATCGCGATGAACCGTTTCGAAGACGCGGTGCACGTCGACCGGCGCGAACGGGGTGAGCTCTCGGTCGAGCGGTTCGGCGAGCTGTGGGCGTCGACCCAGGAGGACATGCTGGGCCCTACGGTGGAGGTCACCGAGGGTTACCGCACGTGGTGGTCGTACATCCCCCACTTCATCGCGACGCCTGGCTACGTGTACGCCTACGCGTACGGCCAGCTGTTGGCGCTCTCCGTGTACCGCCAGTACGAGGAGCGGGGCGCAGAGTTCGTGCCCGCGTACCTCGAGCTGCTGGCGCGCGGCGGCTCCGACACCCCCGAGGCGCTGGGTCGCGTCGTCGGCGTCGATCTCGAGGACCCCGCCTTCTGGGACGGCGGCCTCGCCATCGTCGGCGAGCTCCTCGCCGCCGCCGAGCAAGC
>CAZHKE010000031.1:6309-7936 GCA_964532485.1 uncultured Bifidobacteriaceae bacterium | reverse complement strand
CACGAGGCTAGAGCTTGGCGAGCTCCGCTTCGAGCTGGTCGAGCCCCATGGGGCCGAGGTCGAGGGCACGGGAGTGGAAGTCCTTGAGGTCGAACGACCCGCCGTGACGCCGGCGCGTGTCGTCGCGAGCGCGCAGCCAGACGCGCTCACCGACCTTGTAGCAGATCGCCTGGCCCGGCCAGCCGAGGTAGCGGTCCACCTCGCTGTGCATGAAGTCGGCGGGGAAGCGCGACCGGTTGATGACGAAGTCGAGCGCGAGATCGGGCGTCCAGGTCTCGCCGGCGTGGAAGTCCTCGGAGGCCGGGATCGGCAGCTCGAGGTGGAGCCCGATGTCGACGACGACGCGCACCGCGCGCATCGCCTGCGCCCGGAGCATGCCGAGCTCGAACGCCGGGTCGTCGAGGTAGCCGAGCTCGCCCATCAATCGCTCGGCGTACAGCGCCCAGCCCTCACCGTGTCCCGCGTTCCACGCCATCGTGCGCTGGAAGCGGTCGAGTCGGTCGCGCCGGTACCGCATCATGCCGACCTGGAGGTGATGCCCCGGGACGGCCTCGTGGTAGCAGATCGAAACCTCGCCCCACAGGGGGAACTGCGTGCGGCCCAGCGTCGGGTACCACGTCCGTCCCGGACGGGACAGGTCCTCCGAGGGCCCCGTGTAGTACATCGCGGCGGCGCCACCGGGGGGTGCGATCATCGCCTCGCAGCGGCGCAACGGCTCGGGGATGTCGAAGTGCGTGCCGTCGAGGTCGGCGATCGTCGAGTCGATCAGATCCTGCAGCCAGGCGCGCAAGCGATCCTCGCCCTCGATCATCCGCGTCGGGTCGCGCTCGAGGTGGTCGATGACGGCGGGCATCTGCTGGCCGGGCAGGATGCGCTCGTTCACCTCGCCCATCGCGTGCTCGATGCGGTGCAGCTCGTCCCAACCCCACGCGTACGTCTCGTGCAGGTCGAGTCGCGTGCCGTTGAACGCCCGCGCCATGAGTGCGTAGCGCTCGGCACCGACCGCGTCGCGCTCGGCGGCGTGCGGCAGGTACTCGTCGACGAGGTAGCGGCCGAACGACGCGTACGCCGCAGTGGCCAGCCCCGCGGTGTCCTCCAGTCGGAGCCGGAGCGCGTCGTTGCCGATACCGGCGTGGTCGTACTCGTCGAGCAGTCTGCGGAAGTACGGCGAGGGGTCACTGCCGACGCCACCCCAGGTGTCGGCCTGCTGTGCGCACGCCACCGCCTGGCGCCGCGCCGCGACGAGGCCTCGGCCGATCCCCTCGTTGAGACCGTCACGCAGCGTGTCGAGGGCATGAGGGACCGCGGCGGTGCGAGCCACGATGACCTCCCAGTCGCGCTCGGTGTCGCGGGGCATCAGGTCGAAGCTCAGGCGGATCGCCGACACCGGACTGCCGATCACGCGCAGTGGGCGCAGCTGCTCGCCGGCTTCGTGCAGTTCGATGCCGACCTCGAGGTACCGACGCAGGACATCGGCGCCGATCCGCTCGGTCTCCGAGTCGGGTGTGATCGCGTCGAGCGCGCGCAGCGTCGCGCGGGCGTGCTCGTGCCGCTCCGCAGAGCCGTCGGGCGAGTAGTCGGTGAGCTCTCCGTCGTGTCCGGGGATGCCCTCGAACGTGGCCTCCAC
>CAZHKE010000031.1:1467-6209 GCA_964532485.1 uncultured Bifidobacteriaceae bacterium | reverse complement strand
GCGCTCGCTCATGATCCGCTCCTGGTCGTGACGTACGCGCGGCACGGCTGACCACGCAGCGCCCCGCAGGCGGGGAGGGGAGTGGTCACCTCGACGTCGTCGACCGTGTCGAGGACCAGCCGCGACGGGTGCGCGGGGGAGTGCTCGACCGCGTTCGTCGTCGGCGCCGTCGTCGTGAGCGACTCGAACGCCCATCGCGGCCGGTTGCCTCCGGGGGGCTGCACGATGACCCTGATCCTCGAGCCCGCCCGGAAGACGTGCCCGAACGGGAACAGCGGCACGCGCGCCGACACGAACTCGTCGCGCGGCAGAGGCGCGGCGTCGGCGCGCGTGTAGGTCGGTACCGGTGCCAGCTCGCTCGATGCAGTGGCGTCGAGCGCCCGCCGGCTCGCCCGCAGCCAACCGCTCTGCACGTAGGTCTCCTCACCGTCGGGCCGCACCTCGGTGACCACCACCTCGAGGTCGGTGTCGCGCGCCGACGAGCGGACCCAGAGATCTGCGCTCGCCGGCCCGAGCACGACGGTGTCCTTCGGGAGCGGCTGCGTCGCGTAGGCAACCGCGGCACCGGCGGGCATGGGCTTCCAGTCGTAGGCAGGCTCGGCGTCGAAGAAGTCGTCGTCGGCGGACGGATGGCTCGTGGTCGGCAGCGCTGCGGGGTCGTACCGGTACTCGTCGACGCCCCGCTCGGAGGGTCGCCGTGTCGACAGGCTCTCACCGGGGCCGAAGTAGAGGGTGCGTGTGGTGCCCGCGGGCGGCGGCCAGTCGTCGAAGGACTGCTCGAACGACGAGACCGGCGCGCCGGGCGACGGGCCGCCGGCGCCGTTGTCGAAGAGGACGCGCACCGTCGGCTCGTGCTCGTAGCGAGCGAGAGCGGCGTCGAAGTCGGTCTCATCGGCGAATCGATCGGGCGGGAGCTCCAAGGGCACGCCTGCGAGAGCGACGTACCCGATCGCGGCGTTGGCACGTGCGTCGTCGGGGATCTTCGGGATCCGCCGCGCGACGTAGAAGTCGAGGAACTCGGCCCAGCGCGTGATGATGTCGGGGCCGAACGGCTCCGAGTGGGTGCCGTTCGTCATCGTCACCTTGAGCGGCACGTCGGGCGCGAAGTCGTCGATCATGGAGGGCCAGTAGCCACCCGTCTGCTCGTCCTGCCACGAGCCGGCGAGGAACACAGGTACGTCGCTGTCGCCGACGAACTGCTCGGGCGCGACCAGGTCGAGGGCCGGCACGCGGTACGCCTCGTCGCGGATCTGCTCGAGCACGTCTGGAGTCTGGCGCCGGAGCGCCTGGTTCGCGGCACAGGTCGTGTCACCGGCCTCGATGCGCCGGCCCGCCCATCGCTGACCGCCGTCGGGTGCGGGCTCGGCGTCCTCCTGACGGTCCTCGGCCCAAGGGACGGCGAAGCCGGTGTTCAGGATGCCGCCGGGGTAGAGGACGCCCCGGTACGTGTCGGAGATGACCGACAACGGGCTGATCGCGGCGAGGTGGGGTGGACGCGTCGCCGCGACGAACAGCTGGCTGATGCCCGAGTACGAGATGCCGACCATGCCCGGGCGACCGTGGAGGACCCATGGCTGGGCCGCGACGACCTCGACCGCGTCGTAGCCGTCGAGACCCTGGAGCGTCTCGAAGTACCGCCACGCGCCGCCCGAGCAGCCGGTGCCGCGCATGTTCACGCCGACGGTCGCGTAGCCGAGCGTCTCGGCCAGGCGCGACGCGGCCTGGATCGAGTCGGGATTCGCGGGGTCGTATCCCGAGTACTCGATCACCGTCGGGTAGGGGCCGTCCTCGGGCGGGCCGGGCAGCGTCACGTTGACCGCGAGCAACGTGCCGTCGCGCGTCGTGAGGTACTGGTAGCCCGGTTGCAGCATCTGGGACGCGTAGAACGACGCGGGCGGGTGCTCGTCGGGCCGCAGCACGCGAACGGCAGCGCTGCGCGCCCGATCGCCGCCGACCTCGACGTGGTAGCCCCCACCGGGTCGCACGCCGCGAAAGAGGTACGCGCCCGCGGGGTCGGCGCGGGCCTCGTCGACGACCGTGCCGGCGCGGTCGACCAGGCGCACCCGCGCTCGGGGATCCGCGCCGATGACCGCGACCTGCCCGACGCTGCCGCGAGCGACGATCGTCTGGACGGGCTGGACGCGGGTGCCCGGCTCCTGGGCGCTCGCGATCGAGGTGAGCGGGCACACGAGGGCCACGACCGACAGCACGACGGCTGCCCGGGTGTGCACGACGCGGCGCAAGAGGGCAACGCTACCAACGGCCCCGGCCGACGAGACCGCGCTCCCTCGTGCCCGGACGTCGTGCCCTCCGTGCAACGATGGGATCGTGACGAGGCTCGAGGACGCGCACGTCCTCATCACCGGCGGGTCGCAGGGCATCGGCTTCGCGATCGCCCAGCGCGTCCTCGACCGAGGCGGGCGCGTGTCGATCGTCGCACGCGATGTCGAACGCCTCGCCGCGGCCGAGGACGCCCTCGAGTCGCGCGCCGACGACGCCACACGCGTCTGCGCCGAGTCGGCCGACGTCACCGACCGTGCCCGCTTCGATGTCGCGCTCGGGCTCATCATCGCCCAGTTCGGTCCGGTCGATGTGCTCGTCACGAACGCCGGAGGCGCACGGCCGCGGCTGTTCACCGAGGCCCCGGTCGAAGACTTCGACCAGCAGATGATGCTCAACTACTTCGGCACGCTCTACCCGATCCGCGCCGTCGTGCCGTCGATGATCGAGCGCGGGCACGGTCACCTGATGATGGTCTCGTCGGCCGCGGGGCTCATCGGCGTCGTCGGCTACTCCGGGTACTGCGCGGCCAAGTTCGCTGTGCGCGGGCTCGCCGAGACGTTGCACTCCGAGCTCAAGCACCACGGCATCGTGGTCGGCTGCGCGTATCCGCCCGACGTCGACACACCCGGCCTCGCGGCCGAGGAGGCCACGAAGCCCGAGGCGACCAAGACGCTGTCGGCGCGTGTGAAGCCACGGTCGGCCGAGTCGGTGGCGCACGACATCGTCGAGGGCATCGAGAACGATCGCGCGAGCATCACGAGCGACCCGCAGACCGCGCTGCTGCTCCGGGCCGGCGGGCTGCTGAGCCCCGTCGTCCGGCGCACCATGGACCGGCACGTGCGCAAGGCCAGCGAGTCCGACGACTCGGAGGCCCCTCGGTAGCCTCCGCATCCGCTCCTGGCGCGGCGCGCCGGGCCGCTCGGGCCCCGGCTACCTGCGCCCCACGATACGTGGGGCGCGGTCGGTAGCCTCGGGGCTCCATGAGCGAGCACGTGGCCGACGGACCCACGCGGAGCGAGACCGACAGCATGGGCACGGTCGGGGTGCCCGAAGACCGCTACTGGGGTGCACAGACGCAGCGATCGCTGCACCACTTCTCCATCGGCGCCGACCGCATGCCGAGCGCGGTGATCCGCGGCATGGCGATCCTCAAGAAGGCCGCAGCGCTCGCGAACCGCGACCTCGGGAAGATGAGCGACGCCGATGCCGCGCTGATCGTCCAGGCCGCCGACGAGATCCTCGACGGGCGCCTCGACGACCATTTCCCATTGTTCGTCTGGCAGACGGGCAGCGGCACGCAGACGAACATGAACGTCAACGAGGTCATCTCGAACCGGGCGATCGAGATCGCGGGAGGGGAGAAGGGCTCGAAGCTGCCCATCCACCCCAACGACCACGTCAACATGTCGCAGTCGTCGAACGACACGTTCCCGACCGCGATGCACATCGCGGCCGCCGAGGAGATCGTGCATCGCCTCGTGCCGTCGGTGCGCGCGCTGCGTGACGCGCTGGCCGTCAAGGCCACCGAGTTCGAGGACATCGTGAAGATCGGGCGCACGCATCTCCAGGATGCGGTGCCGCTCACGCTCGGACAGGAGTTCTCGGGCTACGTCGCACAGCTCGATGCCGACCTCGAGCGCATCGACGCGTCGCTCCCGGGCCTCTACGAGCTCGCGATCGGGGGTACGGCCGTCGGCACGGGTCTCAACACGCATCCCGAGTTCGCCGACGCCGTCGCCGTGAGGATCGCGGAGCTCACCGGGTTGCCGTTCGCCTCGGCGCCGAACAAGTTCGCCGCACTCGCCGCGCACGACGCGGTGGTCTTCGCGAGCGGCGCGCTCAGGACGCTCGCGGTCTCGCTCATGAAGATCGCCAACGACATCCGCTGGCTGGCGTCCGGCCCACGCGCCGGGCTCGGCGAGCTGGAGCTCCCGGCGAACGAGCCCGGCTCGTCGATCATGCCCGGGAAGGTCAACCCGACGCAGAGCGAAGCGATGACGATGGTGTGCGTGCAGGTCCTCGGGAACGACGCTGCGGTCGGCATCGCCGGCTCCCAGGGCAACTTCGAGCTCAACGTGTTCAAGCCGGTGATGATCTTCAACCTCTTGCACTCGGTCGACCTGATCGCCGACGCCTGCCGGAACTTCCGGGAGTTCGCGGTGGAGGGGGTCCAGGCGAACAGGGAGCAGATCGCCGAGCACGTCCGGAACTCGCTGATGCTGGTGACGGCGCTCAGCGAGCACATCGGCTACGACAGCTCGGCGGCCATCGCCGAGCACGCCCACCATCACAAGAAGACCCTCAGGGAGGCGGCCGTCGAGCTGGGCCACCTCACGGCGGAGAGGTTCGACGAGCTGGTCCGCCCCGAGCGCATGACCGAGCCGGGTTGACCGGCTGCGGCGCAGATCTCGGTGCCGGGCGGGAATGGTGACCGCTGATCTCGGGTTTCAGCAGGGGTA
>CAZHKE010000031.1:0-1367 GCA_964532485.1 uncultured Bifidobacteriaceae bacterium | reverse complement strand
GGGCGAGCCGTCCACGTTCCCGTTGCTGCCCCTGTCGACGGGGGTCGTGCTCCCGCAGATGGTCGTCACCCTGGCCCTCGAGACCGATGAGGCCCGCACCGCCGCCGAGGCGGCCGGCGCTGCCGGCGGCGACGGCGTCGTGCTCCTCGTCCCCCGCATCGACGGGCGCTACGCGCGCGTCGGAACCGTCGCCCGGATCGAGAGCGCCGGCGACCTCCCCAACGGCGTGCAGGCGCTCGTCCTGCGTGGCCTGCACCGGGCCGTCATCGGCACCGGTGTCCCGGGCACCCGCGCCGGCATCTGGGTCGAGGCCGAGGAGGTCCACGACCCCGTCGAGCCGAGCGAGCGGGCCAAGGAGCTGGCGCGCGAGTACCGCGCCGTGGTGGGCGCGATCTCCGAGCGCACCCGCGCCTCGCGCATCTCCGAGGCGCTGGCCGGCCTCAGCGACCCCGGTGCGCTCGCCGACACGGCCGGCTGGTGGCCCGACCTGGCGCCGGAGCGCAAGGTCGAGCTGCTCGAGACACTCGACGTCGAGGAGCGCCTGCAGCTCGCGCTCACCTGGGCTCGTGACGCGTTGGCCGAGCTGGAGCTGGGCGAGAAGATCCGCACCGAGGTGTCCGACGGCATGGACAAGCAGCAGCGCGAGTTCCTGCTGCGGCGTCAGATGGACGCGATCCGCAAGGAGCTGGGCGAGGGTGACGATGATGTCGTCACCGAGTACCGCTCGAAGCTCGACGAGCGCGACGTGCCCGATGCCGTCCGCGAAGCGGTGACGCGCGAGCTCGACCGGCTCGAGCGCACGGGCGACCAGAATCCCGAGCAGGGGTGGATCCGCACGTGGCTCGACACCGTGCTCGACCTTCCGTGGGGCACGCGCTCCGACGAGCGCCTCGACACGATCGAGGCGCGGCGGGTCCTCGACGACGACCACACGGGTCTCGATGACGTGAAGGACCGGATCGTCGAGTTCCTGGCCGTGCGCAAGCTTCGCACCGAGCGCGGCTTCGCGGACGGCGAGGACGGCAAGACCCGCAAGGGATCCGGCGCGATCCTCGCGCTCGTGGGCCCGCCGGGCGTCGGCAAGACGTCGCTAGGGGAGTCGGTCGCGCGCGCCCTGGGACGCGAGTTCGCACGTGTCGCCCTCGGCGGTGTGCGCGACGAGGCCGAGCTGCGCGGGCACCGACGCACCTACGTCGGTGCCCGACCCGGTCGCATCGTCCGAGCGCTCACCGAGGCCGGCACCATGAACCCGGTCGTCCTGCTCGACGAGGTCGACAAGCTCGGCGCCGACTGGCGGGGCGACCCGTCGAGCGCGCTGCTCGAGGTGCTCGACCCGGCCCAGAACCACACGTTCCGTGACCACTACC
>CAZHKE010000030.1:33975-36545 GCA_964532485.1 uncultured Bifidobacteriaceae bacterium | reverse complement strand
GTCGTGAGCGCCACGACGGCACTGGCCGAGATGAACATCGCGCTCAGCAGAGCGACGATCGACCGGCTCTCGGCGCCGCGGGTCTCGGGGCGGCTGCTCGTGGGTCCGGTGGCCATGGTTCAGGTGCGGTATCGCCACGCGACGTGGCGTTGGCGGCGACGGATCTCGTCGCGGCGGGCGTCGGCGTCGACGGCGGGCGTGTCGGCAGGCAGCTCCGCGCGGATGTCGCCGAGCTCCACCAGGCGCGCCCCGATCGCGGGCTCGGATCGCGCGTCGATCCAGCGGTGGGTGATCATCCCCTCGGGCCTGCCCTCGGTGTCGAGCCAGTTGGGGACGCCGGGGTCCTCGGCGGCGATGACGGCGCGGAGTCGACCGTCCGCCGAGAGCCGGGTCTGGGTGTGGTTGAGGCTCGTCGTGTGGTTGGCGTAGTCGAACGGCTCGAACCAGCCCATCGTGTAGAGCTGCACGTCCCAGAAGCGCGCGTCGGGTGGGTCGGCCTCGAGCAGGAGCGCCTCGCCGGGCCCCAGCTCGAAGAAGCCGAAGCTGTAGTGGATGCGCGACGAGCCACCCGCGTTGTGCCGGGGCACGCCCATCGCGTTCGGCACGAGCTCCGCCTTGGCGGTCCGCAGGTAGTCGTTCCAGTAGGCGATCGATCGCTCGATGGTGGCGGCGGCCTCGTCGAGCATCTCGGCCACCCGCGCCGGAGTGAGCGGCGGCGGCGCGGTGCCGGCGGTGTCGACGCGTTCGATCGTGACGATCGCCGGCGCACGAGGCTGCCAGTCGAAGTAGTACTCGCGCACGTTCAACATCTGGGCGTCGGGATGCAGCTCGACCCAGGGGTGTGCCCCGGAGGCGGGCTTCGTCGGGGACAGCGTGAGCGTGAAGTCGTCGCCGGGCCCGATGCCGAGCTCACTCGCCAGGGTCTCGGTGAGGATCCCGTAGCGCCCCATGTGCATGTCGCCGTCCTTGACCGTGAGGATGAAGTCCTCGCACGCCCCCATGTTCCCGGTGATCTCGTAGGTTCCCCCGCCCGCGACGCGGGCGCGCCGGGTCACCTGGTCGACGTTGGGCCCACCCCACCGGACCACCTGGTCGTTCTGGCGGAAGAACGCCGGGTGCGTCGCGTCGGGATATCCGATCGCCCAGCTGAGCCAGGCGACGACCTGGTTCGCGAGGTGGCGGTAGCCCTCGGCGCGGTCGCGCTCCGAGCCCGGGAACTCGGGCCCGAGCATGTCGTCACCCACGCGCGCGACGCGCGCGCAGAACGAGCGCCACGCCTGCCCGTCGACGACGCGCCCGCCCTCGCCCGCGGGTGCGCTCACTCGGAACGCACGCCGAAGTAGTCCTGGTAGTCCGCGAAGCGCGCACGCAGCTCGGCGGGGTCGAGCCCGAGCGCCTCGACGCTGTGCTCGTGCCCCCCGTGGCGACCGCGCGGCTTGGCCGCGAGGTGCTCCCTGACCCTGGCCTCGACCTCGGGGCCGAAGTCGATCCCGAGGTGCTCGTGCACCGAACGCACGGTGCCGACCTGGTCGGCAACGAGCTCGTCGAAGCGCACGTCGACGACGCGCTCTTCGTCGATCGCCCCGCGACGGCGCGCCTCGAGCAACCGGTTGCACTGCGCCGCGAACATGTCGGCCTGCTCCCGCGCGATCGCCCGGTAGTCGACGGTGTTCGCGTGCGCCCATCGCAGGGTCGCGATGAGGCTCGTCACCGAGCTCAACATGGCAAGTGGGTCGCGATGGCACACGACGAGTCGCGCGTCGGGATACGTCTCGAGCAACACCGGCACGTGGTTCACGTGGCCGGGCCACTTCACGACCCACGTCCGGTCGACGTCGCGGTGCTGCAGGACCTGCAAGATGCGTCGGTGCCAGGCGTACGCGCTGCGCATGTCGTCGGCAGCGAGGAGCTTCCGGTACGACTCGACCTGGTAGTGCGCGCCGAGCACGTCGGATCGCAGGTCGAGCCCCATGGCCGACGCGTCCTCACGCGGGATTCGGGCGCCCTGCTCGTGCATCCCGTCGAACCCGGGTGCGAGTGCCGCGGTCAGGCGAACGTCGCGCCCGGCGAGCGGGACACGCGGATCGTCCTCCCACGTGTCGGGATCGGGCGGCGGCGCCGGCGACCAGTACTCCCAGGCCATCGGCGCGCGGTGACCGGGATCGAGCGCCAGGAGCTCGTGCATGATCGAGGTCCCGGCGCGGGGGCTGCCGGTGACGACGATCGGCGCGGTGACCGGCCGTTCCCCGATCGCCGGCTCCTCGGCGACGCAGCGCGCGACTCGAGCGCGGCTCTCCAGGTAGCGCACGAGCACCTCGCGGACGCGCCAGCGCCCGACGATGTGCAGGTCGGCTTCTTCTTCCAGGGAGCGCACGACGACGTCGAGCGGCTCGGCGTAGGACGTGCCGCCGAGGTCGTCGGTCCCGACTCGCAGCGAGGCTTCGGCGACGAGCTCTGCCGCGTCGAAGGGCTCGGCGGCGAGCGCGTACTCCGGTCCGCCCTCACCGTCGATCGCGTGCCGCACCCACGCCGGGCGCTCACCCGGATCCCAGTCCACCGGCCGTATCCTC
>CAZHKE010000030.1:0-33875 GCA_964532485.1 uncultured Bifidobacteriaceae bacterium | reverse complement strand
CTCGCCGTGCTGGACGAGAACCGGCGGGGCGCCTGGACGTGCCCGTCGCGCGACTTCTACCCGCACCAGTGGCTGTGGGACTCGTGCTTCGTGGCGATGGGCCTCGCCCGGCACGACGCAGCGCGCGCCACCGACGAGCTGCGCGCCCTGTTCCGCGGACAGTGGGCCAACGGAATGCTGCCGCACATGATCTTCACGCCCGACGTCCCCGACGTCGGGAGTCGCCGGATCTGGCAGTCGAAGACGTACGACGATGCGCCGCGCGACGTCGACACGTCGTGCATCACCCAACCGCCGCTGCCCGCGATCGCGGCCCGGCGTGTCGGCCGCGCGCTGCCCGACGACGAGCGGCGCGTGTTCCTGGAGGCGCTGTTCCCGAAGCTGCTGGCGTATCACGGCTGGCTGTACCGCGAGCGCGACCTCGACGGGCGCGGCCTCGTCACGCTCATCCATCCCTGGGAGTGCGGGCTCGACACGACGCCGCCCTGGACGAGGCAGCTCCGGCGAATGCGCGAGCCCTGGTGGCTCCGGGCCGCGCTGAAGCTCGGCCTGACGGCCGTCGCACGGCTCTTCCGGCGCGACACGCGCTATGCGCCCGAGGCGCAGCGCCTGAGCAACGACGATGGGCTGCGCATGCTCGCGCTCGTGCACCGCGCCAAGCGTCACGGCTTCGAGCTCCGCCGGATGCCAGAAGACCGCTCGTTGCTCATCGAGGACGTCGCGTTCAACGCACTGCTCGCCGCCGCGAACGAGGCGTTGGCAGGAATCGCGGAGGAGCTCGGGCAGTCGGTCGGTGATGAGCTCGAGCGCTGCGCCCGGGCGACGCGCACCGCGTTCGCCGGGCTCTGGGACGAGGCGACCGGCCAGTACTACTCCCGCGACCGCGGCGGCGACGAGCTCGTGAAGCTGCCCACGGTGGCCACGTTCCTGCCGTTGTCGGCCGGTCTGGTGCCCGCCGAGCGCGCCGCGCGCCTCCTCGCCCTGCTGCGCGACGAGTCACGCTTCTGGCCGCGGTACCCGGTGCCGAGCGTGCCGATCGACGCGGACAGCTTCGACGCCGACCGGTACTGGCGCGGTCCGACGTGGGTCAACACCAACTGGCTGATCGTCGAGGGGCTGCGGGCGCTGGGCGAGGAAGAGACCGCGGCAGAGCTGCGGGAGCGGACGCTCGAGCTCGTCGATCGCTCGGGCTTCGCCGAGTACTTCTCGGCCCTCGACGGCGAGGGCTACGGCGCACCCGACTTCTCCTGGACCGCCGCCCTCACCCTCGACCTGCTGGCAACCCCTTGATGGGTATCTGACCGAGACCACGGGCGAACGGGCGGACCGCCCGAGTGGATCACTAGCCTCCGGATCCCATGACCACGCGACCCCGCATCCTCGTGTCGTTGCCCGTCGGCACCCACGACGCCGGTGACGACCCGCGCGCGCAGATGGAGCTCGCGAAGCGCGTCGAGGGTGCCGGCGCCGATGGGGTCGTGCTCGCCGACCACGTCGTCTTGGGCAAGCACGTCGATCGCTACCCCTGGGGGACGTTCCCGTTCCCGTCCGACTCACCCTGGCTCGAGCCGCTGACGGTGCTGACCGCGATCGCCAGCGTCACCGAGCGGATCAAGCTCACGACCGGGATCCTGATCGTGCCGCTGCGACCCGCGGCGCTGCTCGCCAAGACGGTCGCGACCCTCGACGTGCTCTCGGGGGGACGGGTCGAGCTCGGGGTCGGCACCGGCTGGCAGGAGGAGGAGTTCACCGCCGAGGGCCTCGACCCCGCGCAACGCGGGCAGCTGCTGACCGACCACGTCGGCGCGTGCCGGGCGCTCTGGCGCGGCGGCGCAGCGACGTTCAGCTCGCCGACGGTGACCCTCGAGGACGTGTGGTCGCACCCGACGCCCGTGCGCGCGGGCGGCCCGCCGATCCTCTTCTCCGGGACGCTCACGCGCCGCAACGTCGACCGGATCGTGCGGCTCGGCGACGGATGGATCCCCATCATGGGCGAGTCGCCCGAGGGGATCTCGTCGGGGATCGCGATGCTCGGCGACGAGCTGCGCGGCGCCGGTCGAGACCCGGCGTCGCTGATCGTGCGAGCGCCGGCGGCGATCCGGAAGGGGCCCGACGGCAAGCCGTCGCTCGGCGCGACCTTCGACGACGTCGGCGCGCTCGGCGAGCTCGGCGTCACCGACGTCAACCTCAACCTCACGGTGTTCGCCCGCAGTGCGGACGCGGTGCCGGCCTACTTCGACGAGCTCGAACGTCGGATCGCGAGCTGGTGACCGCCACGATCGATCTCGGCGGCAGGCTCGCCGTCGTCACCGGCGGCGCCGGGGGCATCGGGGGCGCGTGCTCGGAAGCGCTGGCGGGAGCCGGCGCCCGCGTCGTGGTCGCCGACGTCGACGCCGACCTCGCCGAGGGGCGGGTCGCGGCCATCCGGGCACAGGGTGGCGACGCCGAGTCGGTCGTCACCGACGTGCGCGACGCGACCGCGGTCCGTGTGCTCGCGGAGCACGTGCTCGACACGGGCACAGTCGACGTCCTCGTCAACAACGTCGGGCACTATCTCCAGCCCACGCCGTTCTTGCAAAGCGACGAGGAGCACTGGCGCGCGCTCCACGACGTGAACGTGCAGCATGTCTTCCGTTGCACGCGCGCGTTCGTCCCGGCGATGGTCGAGCGCGGCACCGGCAGCGTCGTCAACGTGACGTCGGTGGAAGGGTTGCGCGGCTATCCGCCCGACCCCGTCTACGCGGCGTACAAGGCCGCGGTCACGCACTTCACGCGCTGCCTCGCGCTCGAGGTCGGCGGCACCGGGGTGCGTGTCAACGCGATCGCGCCCGACGTCACGCAGACCGCGCAGGTCGACTACGACGCGATGGTCCCCGAGGAGCTGCGCGACCGCTGGTCGATCTGGGTCCCAGTCGGGCGCATGGGCATGCCGGCCGACAACGCCGACGTCGTGCTGTTCCTCGCGTCCGACCTCTCGCGGTTCGTGACCGGGCACGTCATCCCGACCGATGGCGGCACGGTCGTCGCAGGCGGGTGGTTCCGGACCGTCACGAAGCGGCGCTGGACGAACCGGCCTCGCGACCCCTAGGCGACCGGAATAGCCGTACCACCCACCGGGTTGGGCGACGTGATGCCCGCGATCACCGCCGAGAACCCGCTCGTCCTGCCCCGCGTCAGCGCTCCCGCGCCCGACCAGCGGGTCCGCGCCATCTCCGTCGTCGTTCCCGCCCGTCACGCCGTGGAGGGCGCGGGCTTCGAGGTGTGGCGCCCGTTCCCGGGCGGCGTCGACGCGCACCTCGCCGACCCGTTCTTCCTCCTCGACCAGCTCGGACCCGTCGAGTACGCACCCGACGAGCCCGTCGGTGCCCCGTGGCACCCCCACCGCGGCTTCGAGACGGTCACGTACGTCATCGACGGCGTCGTCGAGCATCACGACTCCAATGGTGGTGGCGGCATCATCGGCGAGGGCGACACGCAGTGGATGACCGCCGGCGCCGGCATCCTGCACGACGAGGTGCCGACGAAGGCGTTCGAGCGCTCGGGAGGCCGCTCGCACGGCGTGCAGCTGTGGGTGAACCTTCCCGCCGCATCGAAGCGAACGCCGCCGCGGTACCAGGCGATCACCGGCGAGCGCCTCACGCTGCTCGCGTCCGACGACGGGGGTGCGCTCGTGCGCCTCATCGCGGGCGATCTCGACGGTCACGCCGGCCCGGGCGTCACGCACACGCCGATCACGTACGCCCACGCCAGCCTCAGCCCCGGCGCCGAGCTCGTGGTGCCGTGGAACCCGCAGTTCAACGCCATGGCCTACGTGCTCACCGGCCACGGGTACGCCGGCGACGAGCGACGTCCGGTCGACCAGCACCAGCTCGTCGTGTTCGGCGACGGCGACACCGTCCGCATCGGCGCGGCAGCATCCCAGCCCGAGGACTCACCGAGCCTCGAGGTGCTGCTGCTCGGCGGGCTCCCGATCCGCGAGCCGATCGCGCACTACGGGCCGTTCCTCATGAACACCCGCGACGAGATCATCGAGGCGATCGACGACTTCAATGCCGGCCGCATGGGCACGATCCCGGCCGTCGACCTGCGCGCCCCCTAGCGCTTCGGCGTCGCGTCACCCCGCTCAGCGGGGTCAGCTGACGCCAAAGCGACGAGCTCGACGGTCGTCGTGTAGTCGGGGACGTGCGAGATGGGCTCGCGCGGGCCCGTGGGCAGCAGCACGTTGCCCTCGGGGAACATCACCTGCACGTTGCCGGGCGCGATGTCGGCGACGAAGGCGCGTCCCCGCATCTCACCGTGCTCCGACCGCACGACCACGGGATCCCCGTCGGCGACTCCGGCACGCTGCGCGTCGACGGCCGCGACGAACACCGAGTCGCGCACCGCGCCCGTCAACGGATCTCGGGCCGCGAGCACCATCGAGTTGAACTGCTTGCCCCGCCGCGTCGAGAGTCGCAGCGTCGACGGCCCGACGCTCTTCGCCGGTGATGCGACGGCGCTGAACCTCCCGCGGCCGTCGGTGGTCGGGAACACACCGCCCTCGCAGAGACGCGTGCCCCCCCATTGCACGGCGTCGCCCGTACGTCGGAGCGTCTCGATCCCCGCGTACGAGGGCACGACGTGGGCGATCTCGGCCCGGATCTCGTCTCCCGACGCGAACCTCACGAGGTCGGCACGTTCCGGATCGGCACGGCACGCGACATCGAGGAAGATCTCCCACTCGCTGCGCGCCTCGCCCGCGCGAGGGCCGCGCACCTCGGGGCTGAACGCGATCCGGCGCTCGGTGGTCGTCTCGGTACCGCCGCCGTGCTGCTCGTAGCGGGTCGCGGCGGGCAGGAGCAGCACCGTCTCGCCGTCGACGAGCATCTGGCTCGACAGCACGATGTCCTGGTGCACCCGCAGCGGGATGCGCTCGAGCGCCCGCTCGACCTGTTCGGGATCGGGGAGCACCTCCAGGAAGTTGCCGCCGCTCGACCAGAGCACGTCGAGCGCGCCCCGGCCCGCCGCGTCGAGCATCTCGGGCGCCGAGAGGCCCGGCGTCGGCGACACGTCGAATCCGTACTGCGCGCTGAGCGCGGCCGCGTTGCCCTCGTCGATCGGCAGACCGCCAGGGAACGCCGTCGCGTAGGCGCCCATCTCGGCGCCGCCCTGCACGCCGGAGTGGCCCCGGATGGGCATGAGCCCGGCTCCGGGCCGGCCGACGTTCCCCCGCGCCAGGCCGAGGTTGACGATCGCGGCGACGTTGTCGGCGCCGTGCTCGTGCTGGGTGATCCCCATCGACCAGACGAGCACCGCGCTCCCGGCCGCGGCATACCGGCGCGCGAACGACTCCATCTGCTCGCGCGCGATCCCAGAGCGCGCCACGAGATCGTCGAACGATTCGCGCTCGAGCTCGGCGACCAGCTCGTCCCAGCCGGTCGTGTGCTCACGGATGAAGTCGTGGTCGACGGCGTCGTCGGCGATCAGGACCTTCAGCACACCGTTGACGAACGCGATGTCACCGCCGGTGTGCACGGGCACGAAGTCGTCGGCCATCTTCGTGCCGAACATCGCGCTCTCGACGTTGCTGGGCACCCAGTAGCGGTCGAGCCCCGGCTCGCGCAACGGGTTGACCACGACGACCTGTGCCCTGCGCTTGCGGGCCAGGTAGAGGTACTTCATGAACACGGGCTGGGCGTTGGCCACGTTGGCCCCGAAGAGCACGACCAGGTCGCTCCCGATCACGTCGGTGTACGAACAGGTCGTTGCCGCGGCTCCGATCGTGCGCTTGAGCGCCACCGTCGACGGCGCGTGGCAGACGCGCGCCGCGTTGTCGACGTTGTTGGTCCCGAGGAACCGCATGACCTTCTGGGCCACGTAGTACGTCTCGTTCGTGAGGCCGCGCGCGGTGAGGTACAGCGCGAGACGGTCGGGTGTCGACGCCCGGATGCGATCGGCCAGCACGTCGAGGGCCTCGTCCCAGGGAATGCGGCGGAACCCGGCGTCACCCCGGCGCCGGACCATCGGGTGGCCCAGCCGACCCAGCGCGCGCAGCTCGGCACCCGACATGGCCCGCAGGGCGGCCACGTCGCCGAGCACGTCGGGATCGAGGGCGCGCATCGTGTTCAGCCGCAGCAGCGAGAGCCGAGTCGAGCAGAGGTGCACGCCCGAGAGCGTCCAGTCGTGGTACCCGGCGACGCCCAGCGCGCAGCCGTCACACACTCCCTTGCGCATGATCCGCAGCGCGTAGGGCAGACGCCGCCAGTTGTCACGCAGCGCGTCGAAGATCGCCCGGTAGCCGTTGGGACGCGTCTCACCGATGCCGTAGGGCTTGAAGCCGACCCAGAGGTCGCGGCGAGCCCGCCTCCGGCCCTTGATGCGCGCCGATCCGGGCCACGCCATCAGCGCGCGTTCTGGAGGTGGTCGCCGAACAGGACCGAGATCCGATGGTCGGTCGACCGCCATGCCGGGACGTCCATCCGCACGACCTTCCCCCTGCCACCCCGCGGCGTGCTCCGCACGGTCGTCGTGCCCACGCCGTCGGTGGACGCCGGGATGAACACGTCGGAGCCGGTGATGAACGGCAGGCCGGCAAGAGCCGGGATCGGCGTGCTGAGATCGGTGGCGCCGTCGTTCTCCTCGTCGAACAGGAACAGTCCGATCGCGCGCTTGTCGATCGGTGCGTTCGCCGCGTTCAGCACGTTCTCGCCGTTGACCTCGAGGACGTCGCTCGCGTCTCCCTGGTCACCCCACCACTCCTTGTAGCGCTGCACGACGAGCGCCGACTGGTCAGGCCCGGTCACGACCAGCGCGCCGATGCCCTCGCCCGGTGTGGACGTGAGCAGCCGGATCCAGCGGTCGTCGCGCAGGAACGGCTCCGCGTAGAGGTGATGCACCGGCGCGCCGTCGCGCACGATCGCGAGCTCGTGGCGCTGGTCACCGTTGCCCTCGAACGGGCCCCACCGGCCGTCTCCGCGCAACGGGAACGTGGCGACGGGGCGCTTCGTCAGGCGTTCACCCGTCTTGTCGTCGACCTCGTAGATCTCGAGCTGCGCGTCGTCGACGCCTGCGTTCTGCGGGAACAGCACCGCCCGACCCGAGAGCGCCGCCGATCCGTCGGGCTCGGGGAGGATCTTCGTGGTCTTCGGGGCCTCGTCGTTGAAGAGGTCGTAGATCTCCTCGAACGTCTCCGGTGAGGTCACGGTCTGCGTGTGCGTCTGTTCGTCGAACCGCACGTTCTCGGCCCCGACGATCTCGCGCGCCGGGTCACCCCGCCCCCAGACGGCCAGGGTCGGGACGCCGCCCGGCTCGTCGCCGCTCGGGAAGCCCTCGAGGTTCACGTAGTGCGCGACGCGAGCGGCGCGCTCGGGTGCGCTGCGCAGGTACTCCTGCATGAGCCGCGTGCCGAGCGAGTGCGCGAGCAGGTCGACCTGATCGTCACCGCTGCGCTCGAGGAGCCCGCCGATGATGCGGTCGAGGCGAGCGAAGATGTCGTCGGTCGTCTCGGCACCGAACGTCGAGTCGTAGTCGAGCGTGGCGATGCTCTTGTCGTCGTAGCCGTTGCTGGCGAACCGCCGCGCCTGGGTCTCGAACTGCGCGCCCGAGCCCGAGAACCCGTGGACGAAGACGATCGGCCTCGGCTCCGAGGACGCGGCTTCAGCGGCCGCGGCGACGGGGAGCCCGGCAACCGAGCCGAGCGCGAGCGCAAGCGCGGCGGCGAGCGTGCGGGCTTGACCGTGCCCGTTCATGGGCTCATTCTCCCCGTTCTCAGGGCTCCGGCCCTCGGTCGCGCCTCGGACCGTGGTGCAGGAGCCTCCGCTCCGATCATCACCGCGGCTCTCCTCTCGTGCGCCGCGGAGCGTAGGTCGCCCTGCGTGCCATGGTGATGCCCGTGACCGCTGCGGCGCCCCTCGTGCAGGCCATGCGAGTCATGCACTGCTGCTACTGCTCCGACGACGCTGACGTGACCGTCGGGTACCTCGAGAACGGCCTGGGCCTCTCGGCGCGCGCGACGAGCACTGGCATTGGTGCCGACGGGTCACCGCTCGGCATCGATCGCACCGTCGAGAGCGACGTGTGCCTCGTGTACGACCCGCGGGGCGGACGGATCGGTCCCGCGATCGAGGTGCACGGCTGGATCGATCCGCCCGCGGTGGGCGCGCCGTACGACGAGCCGACGCACGTCGGCATCCAGGCGATCGGGGTCGCGGTGCCGTCGCTCGAAGACGCGCTCGATCGCCTCGACCGAGCCGGCACGTCGGTCGTTGGTCGCACCGCCGTCGAATCGGTGCTGCTCGGCGGGCCGGCGGCGGTCGTGCGCGCGCCCGATCGCGTGACGTTCGACGTCGTCGAGCGTGCCGACGTGCGCGACGTGCGGCTCGCGCACCTGCGCGTGACGTGCACCGACCTCGGCCGATCGGTCGCCTGGTACTCGAGCCTCGGGTGGTCGCTCGTCGACGGACCGTCCGAGACGGAGCTCGACGCCGGCGCGCTCGGTCGTCGCGGCGGGACGTGCTCGGTCGCCCGGCTCCGGCTGCCCGACGAGCCGTTCGCGCTCTTGCTCGTGCAATGGCGCGACCCGGCGACGCACGGTGTGCCCTACGCCGCCGCCAACCACCGGGGGCTCTACCGCCTCGCACTCGGGGTGGAGGACACGCGCGCCGCGACCGACGTCCTCGTCGACGCCGGGTGGACGCCGACCGCGCCGCCGAGCCTCATCGAGCTGCCGGGCACGAAGGTGCCGGACATGTGGATCACGTTCTTCACCGATCCCGACGGGATCGTCGTCCAGCTCGTCGAGCGGGGGCGCGTCGCGTTCGGCACCCCCGCTGACCACGCAGTCGATCCTCCGAACCTCGATGTCACTTGAAGTTCGCGTCCTCGACCCCTACGGTCCCGGGGGTGGCGGCTCACGATCTCACCATCGGCGCGGTCAGCGATCGGACCGGGGTCGCGGCATCGGCGCTGCGCTTCTACGAGGCCGAGGGGCTCCTGCATCCGCGTCGGACCGACGGCGGCCAGCGGCGCTTCTCGCGCGACGTCCTCCGCCGCGTGTCGTTCATCCGGGTGGCCCAGCAGGTGGGCCTCACCCTCGACGAGATCCGCGACGCGCTCTCGTCGCTGCCCGAGCACCGAACACCCACCGAGAAGGACTGGGGACGCCTGGCGCGGTCGTGGCAGCCGCGCCTCGACGCGCAGATCGCGCTGCTGGAGCGCCTGCGCGACAAGCTCGACGGCTGCATCGGCTGCGGGTGCCTGTCGCTGAGCCACTGCCAGCTCTTCAATCCCGACGACGCCGCGGCCGCGCGAGGTCCCGGGCCCCGGTACGTGCTCGAAGACGTCTAGCGGTGCCCGCTCGCGTGCCCCACGAGATCACCGTCGAGCGCATCGCCGTCGCAGCGGACTGACGTCCGCGCGAGGCTCCCGTCAGCGCAACGCGTCGAGGAGGTACAGGCCGCCGATCTCGGTCGCGATCGCCAGCAGCAGGATCCCCGCCCACATGAGCCCGAAGACCAGCGCTTCTCGCGCCTTGGGATGCGCAAACCGGTCGAATGGGTGCAGCACGGCCGGCACCATCATGACAGGGCGGGTACGCCGTGCCGCGTGAGCGCGCTCATCCGCCCGTGTGCGGGATGTGCTCGATCACGGCGTCGCTGCCGGGGAAGAAGAGCCCTTCGTGGCCGTCGTCGTCCCAGCGCACCAGGAACGGCGGGCCCCCGTCCTCGCCTTGGACCTCGAGCACCTCCGCGGCGCGGTCGGGCTCCCCGACGTGATGGCCCTTGATGACCAGACGGTCGCCGACTCCTGCCTGCAGCATCGATGCTCCTCTCTCCTGCATCGAAGTCTCCGGGCCGGACACGCAGCGTGACAGGGCCGAAGGTCCCGGGGCCGAGGGGCTCGCGGCCCTGCGCAGGTGCTCGCCACTCCCCTAGCCGCGCAGCACGCGAACGCCGTGCGCGGGGATCTCGAGCTCCGCACCGGCCTCCGCGCCCGTCCACACCTCCACCGCGCCGACGAGGCCACCCGGTGTCGACATCCGCACCGGCTCGTCGTCCCAGTTGAACAGCGCCACCACCCGCGCACCGGAGCGCGTGGTCTCCCACTGTCGAGGGATCGCCGAGCTGCGCGCGAAGGCGTGCTGGGGGAGCTCGTTGGGGTCGGCTCGCACGAAGAGATCGACCGGTCGGAACGGCTCGTGACCGACGAGGCCGCGCAATGGTGGGTGCTCCAGGACCGCGCGCTCGACGTCGGTCAGCCCCGACAGCTCGTCGGCGAGGAGGAACGGGCCGCCGCAGACGGCGACCATCGTCGCGATGGTGCGGGCCTCTTCGACGGAGTAGCCGGCCGGGTCGGTGCCGTCGGCACCCCAAGCCATCACGACCTCCGGGTCGACGTCGTACCAACGCGTCGCCTGAGCCCACCGGGCCGCGACGTTCCGAGCCTGCGCGCGCACACCGGCGAAGCCGGTCCAGCCCACGTCGAGGGGATGGCCGAGCTCCTGGTGAAGACGTGGCATCCCGAGATCGTGGCCGACACGGTTCGCGTGGCACATCCCGACGGCGGCGAGCACGGGCATCCCGCAGCCGAGCACGTAGACGTCGTCGCCGAGACCGTCGATGACCGCGCCGAGACCGTGGCGCAGTACCTCGATGCCGGTGACCCGGGGGTCGTGGCGCGCACCCTCGAGCGCGGCGAGGTAGCAGAAGTCGATCTTCACCATCTCGAACCCCCACGCACGCACCTGCGTGCCGAGCTCGCGCAGCCAGGCGAGGGCGTCGGGATGCGACGCGTCGAGCGCCCAGGCCCCCGCCCTCGGCTCGCGCAGGAGCGCCCCGTCGGCGTCGTGCAGGCACCAGTCGGGGTGGTCGGCCGCGATGCCGGGCGAGTCGGGTTGCACCCGGAACGGTGCGAGCCAGAGCCCGGCACGACATCCCACTCCGTGGAGCTCGGTGACGAGGTCGGAGAGGTCGTCGGGGAATCGCTCGTTGGGCCACCACGCGCCGTACGTCTTCTGCCAACCATCGTCGACCTGCACCAGGTCGACGTCGGCGAGATCGCCGAAGCGCTCGCGCAGGAGTCGCGCGTTCGCGAGCACGTCGTCGGCCGAGACGAAGAGACCGAAGTGATACCAGCTCTCCCAGCCGAGTGGCGGCCGTCCGTTCCAACGGCGCGCGCCGAGTGCCCTGCCCGCGAGCGAGGCCAGCTCCTCGGCGAGCTGGAGCGCACCGAGGCCTGCGGCCACCGCGACCGGCTCGCCGGCGAGCGACTCGCCCGCGCCGAGGTGCAGCCCGAGATCGGGTGCGTCCCCGACCAGATAGCCCCACGTGCCCGCGACCGGAGTCAGCGTCGGCGTGGCCCCGGACTCGACGTGCACCGACACGTCGTCGGCGACGATGCGGGTCGCGAGCCGCCTCGCGCCGAGCGCGTGCAGCGCGAGGGCGCGCCCGTCGGGTGCCACGAGCACGGTGTCCCACCACGATACCGTCGGCTCGTCACCGCGCACGCCGCTGTAGGCCCAGGAGTCGTATCCGTCGACGAGATGGCGGTGTGCGACGAGGTCCGTCGGCCCCCGCAGCGGCACGAGCTGGTCGACGACAGTCGGCTCGCCGGCCGAGACGTCCGCGCAGACGACGACGACGGACCCCTCGGCTGGTACGTGCAGCGCGACGTGCGGCGCGTCGTCGGTCGCCCGCCATCGCGCCCACGTGCCGGCCCGCCCGAAGCCGTCGTCGGGCTCGACGTCCCAGGCACCGGCCTCGGTTCGCTGCTCGTTGCCGGCGCGGCGCACCGCCGCGTGACACGGTCCGAGCGTCACCGCGACCGCCGGCCACCGCAGCGTGAACACGCCGGCGCCGAGCACGATCTCGACGACGCCGTTGTCGATGCGCGACGTCAATGTTCCCTCGGCGCCGCGAAGCCCTCGAAGATCGCGACGACGCCGAGCATGATCGCCGCGACGGAATCGGCCCACCACCAGCCGGACACCGCGTTCAGCACGAGCGCGAGCAGCACCCCGAGGGCCAGCGCGCTGTCGAGGAACGTCACCCGCGCCTCGTGCACCAGAGGATGGTTCCCGATCACCCCACTGGTGCGGCGCTTGGCGATTGCGAGCCCCAGCATCACGCACGCGGTCATGGCGAGGTAGATGATTCCCCAGGGAGAGTCTTCGGGGCGATGCTCGATCACGAGGTTGCGCACACCGGCGGAGATCAGGACAGCGGCGAGCACGAAGAACGCGATCGCCACCATCCGGAGCGCGCGGCGGGTGCGCGCGACGTCGGGCCGGCCGCGCAGGTGCCAGAGCACCGCGGCCGAGGCGAAGATCTCGGCGACGGAGTCGAGCCCGAACGCGATCAGCGCGAGCGATCCGGCGGCGATGCCGAGGCCGATCGTCACGAACACCTCGAGCGTGTTCCAGGCGATCGTCGCGACCTCGAGCCGGCGTGCCCGCAGCTCTCCGGCCGCCTGGCGGGTGCGGGCGGTCGACTCGTGTGGTTCGGTCAGGACACACCCCCGATCGGTCTGCCGATCATGCAGAGTGGTTGTGAGTTGCGGCGGCTCGTGCTCGAGACTCTCGCGGACGAGGCGACGATTGCCCACCCGCCAGGGTGCAGATTCTGGCCCGAGACGTCGACCGGTCACGCGTTACCGTCGTCCCCACCAGGGAGACGCCGAGCATGAGACTGGCCACGATCCACACGACGACCGGCCTCGCCGCGGTGCGAGTCGACGGCACCGACGCGGTCGAGATCGGCGCCTCGGACGTCGGCAGCCTGCTCGCAGATCCGGAGTGGCGCGCGCGAGCCGAGTCTGCTGCCGGGCGCGTGCACGGGACCTCGGCGCTCGCCTACGCGCCACTCGTGCCGAGACCGGAGAAGATCGTCTGCGTCGGGCTCAACTACCGCAGCCACATCCTCGAGATGGGTCGCGAGCTCCCCGAGCACCCGACACTTTTCGCGAAGTACCCGTCGTCGCTCGTCGGTGCTCACGACGACATCGTCCTGCCGCGCGCGTCACGAAGGGTCGATTGGGAGGCCGAGCTCGCGGTCGTCATCGGCGCTCCGGCGCGACACGTGTCCGAAGCAGAGGCACCCGCGGCGATCGCCGGCTGCTCCGTGCTGAACGACGTGAGCGTGCGCGACTACCAGAACCGCACGCTTCAGTGGCTCCAGGGCAAGACGTTCGAGTCGAGCACGCCGCTCGGACCCGAGCTCGTGACGCTCGACGAGCTGCCCGAGGCCCGACCGGACGGAGCGGGCCTCGAGCTGCTCTGCGAGGTCGACGGCGAGCAGGTGCAGAAGGCCGTGACCTCGGACCTCGTCTTCGGTCCCGCTGCGCTCGTCTCGTACATGTCCGACATCTTCACGCTGGTGCCGGGTGACGTCATCGCCACCGGGACCCCCGCCGGGGTCGGCCACGCGCGCCAGCCCGCTCGGTACCTCGAGGACGGTGCTGTCGTCGTCACCCGGATCGAGGGCGTCGGCGAGTGTCGCAACCGCTGCCGGGCGGAAGACGCCTAGCCCGAGACGCGCGACGAGGAAGGAGAACGCCATGCCGACGTCCGCACCGAGCACCCATCTGGGCATGCCCGCACCCGACTTCACGCTCCCGTCAACGGCAGGCACCTTGGTGTCGCTCGACGACTTCGCGGCCTCACGAGCCCTGCTCGTCGCCTTCATCTGCAACCACTGCCCGTTCGTCCGACATGTCGAGACCCAGCTCGCCGCGATCGCTCGCGACTACGTCGACGCGGGGCTGGGCACGGTCGGGATCTCGCCGAACGACGTGGTCTCGCATCCCGATGACGACATGGCCCACCTGCAGGAGCAGGTGAGGCGCGCCGGCTTCGGCTTCCCCTACCTCCGCGACGAGTCGCAGGACGTCACGCGCGCCTATGGCGCGGCGTGCACCCCGGATCTGTTCCTGTTCGACGCCGACCGCAGGCTCGCGTATCGCGGCGAGATGGACGGCTCGCGCCCCGGCAACGACCGACCCGTGACCGGGGAGGCGCTCCGTGCCGCGATCGAGAAGGTGCTCGCCGGCGAGCCCGTCCCGCCACCGCACAAGCCCAGCATCGGGTGCTCGATCAAGTGGCGCGGCGACGGGTGAGCGCGACGACGCCGCCGACGGCGAGCACCTGACGAGACCGGAGCCGCCGATCTGCCGCGACGATCACGGTCACCTCTCGGCGTTCGCTGGCCGTCGCGTCTCACTCGTCTCGGAGCAGCTCCGTCGGTTCGAGTCGGTTCACCAACTGCGTGCCGACCACGGCCGCGGCCAGGGTCGCGAGCAGCACGAGGACGACCGGCGCCAGGAGGTCGCCGAGCGAGACGGCGTACCCCGGCTCGAGGACGAAGAGCGGTCGGAGGACGGTCACGAAGTAGTAGCCCATCGCCGTGCCGACGAGGAGTCCGGCGATGAGCCCGCCGATGGCGACGATGCCGGCTTCTGCGGTGATGAGCAGCCTGATCGTCCGCGGCTCCAGCCCCTGGGCGCGCAGCGTGATGTACTCGCGTCGGCGCTGCAGCAGGAGTCCGAACACGAAGATCCCGATGGCGACGATCGCCATGGCGAGGGCGAACGTCGAGTCGAGGTCGACGAGTCCGGCGATGTTGAGGGCGGCGAGGCTGGACTGATCCCGGGCGAACGTCGTTGCGCGCGTGTCGATCTGGAGATCGTCGGTCGCGGCGGGTCCCCGCTGGAGCGAGGTCACCGCCTGCTCCAGGCTTCCCGCACCGCCGCCGGCGGCGGCGAGGAAGAAGTCGGGGCGCTTCGCCGGGACCTCGGCGGTGTGCTCGCCGATCGCCATCACCGCGTCCGCGCCGTCGGGAAAGCCCGGGAACCGCTCGAAGAGCCCGGCGATGTGGAGCTCGATCTCGACCTGTGCGTCCGTCGCCCGGGCGAGCAGGACCTTGAGCGTGTCCCCGAGCTCGGCCTTGAGGAACGCGGCCATGTCCTCGCTGACGAGCACGGCGGTCGGGTCGCGGGTCAGCGTGCGCAGCGCGGCACCGGCATCACCGGAGGGGAACTGCGCGTCGCTGACCGGTGCGACGGACGCGAACGTCGCGGGATCGATGGCGGCGAGGTTGGCAGGGTCCGAGGTCCGGGCGCTGCGCACGATGACGTTGCTCAGGCCGTAGACCACCGGAGTCACGCCGGCGACACCGCGAGTGCGGAACGTCGCCGCGTCATCGACCGTGTACGACTGGCGCGCGGTCGGACTCGGCGTGATGCGGATGTCGGCGCCGTTGGCGAAGCGGGCATCGTCGACCTTCGCGGCGTCGTAGGAAGCGGTGAATGCGGCGAGGCTGGTCGCGAGCGCCACGATCAGCCCGACGACGATGGCCGCGTTGGCGATGGCCCACGGCCGGCGCCCGACGCTGCGACGGAGGAAGCCGGACACCACGCTCCCGATCATGGGCGACGACCGGGGTTGGCTTCGCGCCAGGGTCGTCCCGAAGAGCCGCGCCGCGAGGAGGCACCCGGTGATCCAGACCGCGATCGGCAGGATCAGGAGGTCGAGGTTCAGCTCGACGGCCCGTCCGAAGTACACCGATCCCGCGGTTCCGGCGAAGGCGTCCGAGCGCAGCGCGACGCCGGTGCCGATCGCGACGACTGCGACACCGATGATGTCGAGCCGGGCCCGACGCCACAGCGGTGGACGGCTGGTGAGCTGGGCCCGGTCCTCGTTGATCTCGCGGTCGATCGATCGCCGACCGGTGATGTAGAGGGCCAGTCCGGTCGCGAGGAAGCCTCCGACGGTCCCGAGCACCGCTGATGTCACGAGGCTCGAGGTGCTGGCGCGCTCGATCGACTCGCGCCCCAGGATGACCGCCGCGGTCACGTAGCCGGTCGCGAGCCCCATGACGGATCCGGCCGCGGTCAGCAGCGCGGTGCGGAGGACCAGCATCCGACGGAGGTGCCGGCGGCTCGCGCCCCGGATCCGGAGCGTGGCCTGCTCCCGGCGTTGCGCCTCGGCGAGCACGTTCCCGGCGTACGCCGCGAGCATCGCCGCGAGGAGGAGGCCGGGGAGCCCCAGGAACACGAACAGACGCTTGGCCACCGACGCGTCGTCGGCGGCGACGGAGAGAGTGTTGGAGATGTTGTCGAGGAGGTAGTCCTGGTGCGCGGCCACGCGGGTGACGGCAGACGCGATCCCCTTCGTCTCGATCGTGGCCGTGGCGGGATCGGCGTCGAGGAGGTTCCGTCGGAGTCGGATGTCGATCTCGCGGATCGGCGGGGTCTTGAGGCGGGCGCCGCGTTGGGCGACGGCCCGCTCGAACGCCGGGAAGACGGTGTCCGCGAACCGTTCGGGCGACACGATGACGGAGCTGCGGGTGTAGACGAACGTCTCGAGGTCCCCGCCGCGACGGCTGGAGAACAGCGATCGCGAGCGCGAGAGATCGGCGATCCCGGTGACCGAGAGGTCGATCGTCGAGTCGTCGGGGAGCCGGACGGTCACGGTGTCGCCGATCGAGACGCCGAGCGCGTCGACGGCTTCCGCGCTCAGGACGGCGCCGTCGGTGGCGAGCCGGCCCGAGACGATGTCGATCGTGGCGTCGCGACCCGCGTACGCATCGTCGAACCCGAAGATCTTCGCGGGGCCGCCGGCCGTCGTGGGACCTGCAGCGAGCGCGTCGGAACCGAGGTCGGCGATCGAGAGCTGGGTCGCCGACTCGACCCCGCCGACCCGGCCGACCTTCCGGGCGAGGTCGTCGAGCGAGACCACCGCCGGCTCGTTCGCCCCGATCGGGGTGACCGACTCTCGGCTCGAGAAGGACGACACCATGGTCGTGTCGCTCAGAGCGCGGTCAGCCCGCGCCTCCACGAGGTAGGTGAGGCGGTGACCGGTTCCGCTCTCGACGGTGCCGAGGTTCAGGCCGATCTTGCCGAGACCGTGGGCGAACGGGTTCTCCCCCACGTCGGTGCCGGGGATGTCGGTGCCGGGGATGTCGGTGCCGGGGACGTCGGTGATCGACGTGCCGTCGACCGCAGCCGAACCCGGGACGAAGCGCAGGCCGGAACCAGGCCGCGAGCGCACCGTGACCTCGTTCGCGGGGAGCTCACCGGTGTTCTGGACCTCGAGCAGGACGCGAGCCCGGTCCCCGGCGGCCAGTCGGCGCGCGTCGAACGACTGCGTGAGGGCGACCGTGTTCCCGACACGCTCGGTCACGATGCGCTGCATGTCGATCGGCAGCGGCGCGACGGCACGCTGGGTCATGGATGCCGACAGACCGTCGACGAAGAAGAGGACGCCGCAGAACAGGCCGACGCCCAGGATCACACCCACCATGGTCGAGAGCGTGCGCCGGGGGTTGCGGACGAGGTCGGCGAGCACGTACCTAGCCAGCATTCGCCGCCTCCGAGATCAGGTGGGGACGAGCCATCTCCACCGTTGCATCGGCGTGGCTCGCGATCTCGGGATCGTGGGTGACGATCACGAGCGTGGCTCCGATGTCGCGCTGCACCTCGCTGAGAAGCTCGACGACGATCGCGGCGCTGTCGTCGTCGAGCGCGCCGGTCGGCTCGTCGGCGAGGATCACCGCCGGTCGGTGGACGATCGCGCGCGCGACGGCCACCCGCTGCCGTTGCCCCCCGGAGAGCTGATCGGGGAACCGCGCTCGGAGGGGGCCCAGTCCGAGGCGCCGAAGCACCTCGGACGGGTCGCTCCGTGCGTCGGAACCGTCGTGGCGAGCAATCGCGAGCTGGAGCCCGACGTTCTCCTCGACCGTGAGATGGGGAAGCAGGTTGTCGGCTTGGTACACCATCCCGAGCTCGCGGCGCCGGAACCCGAGCCGGTCGTGCTCGGAGAGCTCCGAGACCACCACGGCACCGATCGTGACGGCGCCCCGCGTCGGCACGGCCAGCCCGGCGAGGAGGCCGAGCAAGGTGGACTTGCCACAACCGCTCGGCCCCATGACCGCGACGCTGGTGCCGGCGTCGACGAGGACCTCGTCGATCTGGAGGGCCCGGACCGTGCCGGCGTCGGTCTCGTGGTCGACCACGAGACCGCGAGCGGTGATCGCGTTGGCCGCGGTCATCGGCGATGCACCCCGAGGTCGTCGATCGCGTAGCGGTGCTCCGCGAGGTCGGCCAGCGCGACGTCGTGGCTGACGTAGAGCACCGCGAAGTCCGCGGCCAGGACCTCGTCGACGACGTGTGCCGCGGTCTCGCCGTCGAGCTGGGCCACCACCTCGTCGGCCAGCAGCAGTCCGGGCCCGTTGGCCATCGCCACGGCCAGGGCGACGCGCTGGGCCTCGCCACCGGAGAGGTGACGCGGCTTGTGGCCGGCGCGGTGGCGCACTCCGAGGCGATCGAGGAGGTCGAGCGCCTGCGTCGGCATCGCCCGTCGGGAGCCACGTGCACCGAATGCGAGGGCGAGCTCGACGTTCTCGCACGCCGAGAGGAACGGGATGAGGTTGTCGGTCTGGAGCGCGATCCCGATCCGCTCGGCGCGGAGCCGGGCACGGGCACGCTCGCTGAGGTCGCTCATCGCCACCCCGTCGATCTCGACCGTCCCCTCGTCGGGTCGGAGCAGCCCGGCGACGAGCGAGAGGAGCGTCGACTTCCCGCAGCCCGAGGGCCCGACGAGGCTCACCTTCTCCCCCCGGGCGACGGTGAGGTCGACGTCGCGCAGCACGGGCGTGGGGACGTCGGGAGGGCCGAACGACTTCGACACGCTCTCCAGGCGCACGATCGGTGCAGCACTCACGCTCACGATGCCCTCACCGAAAATGGCACCGATCCGTACACGTCGGGCGAGGTCTCACGGGCATGCGCTTCGAGATCGAGCACCGTCTGGCTGGCCTCGGCGAGTCCGGCCGGGCTGAGCTCCACGAGGTTCAAGAGGGAGAAGCGGTCCTGGTGGAGGCTCGCGTCGAGGGGGATGTTGTTGATCACGCCGACGCCCGGTGCGTAGTACTTGTTCTCGTTGTCGGGCGCGCCGACCTCACCTTCCTGCACGATGCGGACGTCGTCGAAGCATCCGAAGGCCACGCAGGTGCGGGCGCCGACCTTCACCGGCGCGCCCACCGAGGCCGCCTCGTCCGGTGCCGACGAGATGCACCACGACGGTGTGCGAAGGGTGACCTTCCGGGGGGACAGCACCCCGACCTCGGCACCGTCGGCGGATCCGAGCCAGGCGCTGTCGGTGTTGGTGTACTCGCCGCCCTCGTAGTCCTCGGTGTAGCCACCGAGGATCCAGACGTTGCCCTCGGTGTCGAGCGCGAGGTAGTCCATCCCGACCTGGCTGACCTCGCCGGAGTCGGTCGACTCGTCCAACATCGCGATCGTCGGGACCCCGTCGATGACCCGGACGACGTCGGTCATCGTCGTGATGACCTCGTGGGGCACGACACGCTGACCGACCTCGGTCGTACCGCCGCGGACCCACTGCAGGCCCGGCTCGAGAGGGTGGTACGGGTTGGTGCTCAGCGTCGGATCGACGAAGCTCGCCGGGTCGAACCGCCGCGCGGTACCACAGCCGCCGGATGTCCCCGACGACTCCGATCCACCGCCTCCCGAGCCGCCGCAGGAGGCGAGGAGGACGACGGCGACGACCGCACAGCCCCGGGCTCGGATCCCCCGGCGGCGAGTCCCGAGGGCGAGGCTCCTCGCGCCCCGGGCGCAGTCGGTCGATGACACGCCGCCCACGGTACGGACGCGCCGTGTGAACACGATGTGGGGTCCGTGCGTGTCCTCACATGGTTCCCGGCCTCCTCGACCATCGTCCGCGGCCCCGGCACGGGCTCCCAGTGCTCTCACGCGGTTGCCACATGGACGCATCCGTACGTCGCCCAAAGGGCTCCCCCGGGAGCGCGCGCCTCGAGACAGTCGTCGCGGCGCTTGCCGTCGGCGGCCAGGTCGACGTGCACCTCGACCGCGACTTCAACGTCCTCGAGGCCAAGCCCGCTGGCCCCGGCGACGAACGCACCCCGGCGGATCGCTGAGCCGGCCGGAGCTCCGGGTCGATCGTCAGCGCGCGCTCGGACCTACAGGCCCGCAGCGACCAGGACCAGCTCGGTGCCCGCACCGAGCGCGAGCCCCGCGAAGAGCCCCCACATGAGCATCTCCTTGTGGCCCATGTTGAACGCGACGTGCAGCAGCTGCACGACGACATAGAGGATCGATCCGGCCGCGAGGCCGAGGAAGGCCAGGTTGAGGTACTCGTCGACGAACGACTGGCCGATCACCGTGCCGACGAACGTGGGGCCTCCTGCGATGAGTCCCATCGCGCCGAGGAAGCCCCAGCTCGGGCGCTCCGCGGCACCGGCGAGTGGCGCCACGATGCCGAACCCCTCGGTTGCGTTGTGCAGCCCGAATCCGACGATCAGCAACAGCGCCAGGCTGACGTTGTCGTTCGCGGCGGACTGCCCGATCGCGAGGCCCTCGGCGAGGTTGTGCACGCCGATCCCGATCGCGATGAACAACGCCAGTCGCTTCGGCTCCGAGAGTCGCTCCACGAGGCTCGCCGACTGCAGCTCGGCGACTTGCGCGGCGCCGGGACCGAACTTGGTCTCGGCCCCGCTCCCCGCTCGGGCCTTGATCCATCGGTCGTAGTACACGAGGGTCATCATCCCGACGAGCACCGCACCGGTGAACAGCGCTGCCTGGAGCGCGAACTCCCCCCACGACCCCCCGCTCTCGACCGTCGTCTCCTCGAGCGCGTGCTCGACGGGTTCGAAGCCGTGGATGAACGTCTCGACGAACAAGAAGATCAGGACACCGGCGGCGCCGGCGTTGAGGAGGGCACGCACGGGCATCGACACCGACCGCGCCCGGCCCAGTGGCAGCCCCAGGAAGATCGTCAGCCCGGCGATCGCGCCGAGAACCAGGACCTCGCCTTCAGACACGCCGGACCTTCCGCCGCCTACGAGTCAGGGCAACCTAACCTCAAGGAAGGCGCGACGCAAGGCAAGCTGGGGACCGTCGGACCTTGCTACGCCATGCGGCACCGGAGCGGCAGGTGCTTGATGCTGCCGTTGACGATCGAGCTGAGGCGCTCGACCTCGCCCGAGACCTCGAACGAGTCGAGCCGCGCGAGCAGGTGGCGGAAGATCGTCTCGAGCTCCACGCGCGCGACGTGCGCGCCCATGCAGAAGTGCTCACCGAAGCCGAACGCGAGGTGCGGGTTCGGGCGACGATCGGCACGGAACGTGAACGGATCGTCGAACACCTCCTCGTCGCGGTTCGCCGACGCGTAGTAGAGCGCCACCTGCTCCCCCGCTCGGATCTTCTTGCCTCGCAGCTCGTAGTCCTCGGTGGCAGTGCGGGTGAAGTGACTGATCGGGCTCGCCCAACGCAGGATCTCCTCGACCGCGTCCGGCAGCAGCTCCGGTTCGGCGCGCAGCCTCTCCCAATCGTCTCGGTGCTCCGAGAACGCGAGCAGGCCGCCGCTGACCGCGTTGCGCGTGGTCTCGTTGCCCGCTTCGACGAGCAGCTCGCAGTACGACACGAGCTGCTCCTCGCTGAGTGGCTTGCCCTCGACCTCGCCGCGGATCAGCTCGCTCACCAGATCGTCGTGCGGATCGCGCCGGCGGAGGTCGATCAGGGTCCGGAAGTAGCCGTGCAGCTCGCCGCGTGCGCGCCGGCTCGTCTGGCCCGGGGTCTCGCCCGGGCGCCGGTACTCCGGGTCGTCCTTGCCGATCACCTCGTTGGTCCAGCGGAACAGCAGCTCCCAGTCGTCACTCGGCACGCCGAGCACCCAGGCGATCACCGCCAGCGGGAACGGCGCGGCGATGCGCTCCACGAAGTCGAGCTCGCCCGAGGCACCCGCGCCGGCAGCCTCGTCGAGGATCTCGACCGCGATCCGCTCGATGTCGTCGCGCTGGCCCCGCACGGCTCGCGGCGTGAAGCGCCGGTTCGCGACGCGGCGCATCGGACCGTGCCGCGGGGGATCGAGCATGACGACCATCTCCGACGGCGGGAACACCACCCCGGCAGGGCGCAGCGTGATCCCCGGCTCACTGGAGAAGCGCACCGGCTGCTTCGAGATCTCGAGGACGTCGGCATGCTTGGTGATCGCCCAGAACGGCTCGTATCCGTCGGGCGCGAAGTAGGCGACCGGCGACTCGGCCCGCAGCCGCGTCCACACGTCGTGGGGATACCCCTCGCGCGCACAGCGCTCGGAGTCGACGAGCACGAGCGCGTCGTCCTGGTGGTTCATCGCGGCCTCGGTTCGCGTGGGAGGCCGAGCAGCTGCTCGCCGATGATGCTGCGCTGGATCTCGCTGGTCCCGCCCATGATCGAGTTCGCTCGCGCGGCGAGCAGTGCGAGCGTCCAGCGCCCGCGGTCGACGGCGTGGTCGTCGCCCGCCAGGAGGAGCGCGTCGGGTCCGAGCACGGCGACGGCAGTGTCGGACAGCTTCTGGCTCATGTCGGCCCAGAAGAGCTTCACGAGGCTCGACTCGGGACCGATCTCCTCGCCGCGGGCGAGCCTGGTGAGTGTGCGCTGGTTGTGCAGGCGGAAGAGCTCGACCTCGATCCAGGACTGCGAGAGCCGTTGGCGCACGACCGGGTCGTCGAGCAGCCCTCGGGTCGCGCACGTGCTCGAGAGGAGCTCGATGGCCACCTCGTGCAGCACCTGCTCCTTCCACACGAACGTGGCGCCGCGCTCGTTGGCGAGCGTCGTGTTGGCGACGCGCCACCCCTCGTGCTCCGGCCCGACGAGATGCTCGACGGGGACCTCGACCTCGTCGAGGAAGACCTCGTTGAACTCGCTCTCGCCGGTGATCTGGCGCAGCGGACGGACTTCCACACCCTTCGCCGTCATCGGGATCGCCACCATCGAGATCCCGCGGTGGGGCGCGGCGTCGGGGTCGGTCCGCACGAGCGCGATGCCCCAGTCGGCGAAGCGCGCGTACGACGACCACACCTTCTGACCGGTCACGACGAACGTCTCATCGCGCCGCTCCGCGCGGGTCGAGAGGCCGGCGAGATCGCTCCCCGCATCGGGCTCGCTGAACAGCTGGCACCAGACGTCGTCACCGGAGAGGATCCTCGGCATCCATCGCCGACGCTGCTCCTCGGTGCCGTGCGCCATCAACGTCGGCCCGACGAGGCTGACGCCGGCCCGACCGAGGATCGGCGGCGCGCCGGCGCGGGCGAGCTCCTCGTTGCAGACGGCGAGCTGCGACAGCGACGCGCCCCGTCCGCCGTACTCGGCCGGCCAGTTGATGCCAACCCATCGGCCGGCGTGCATGGTGCGCTGCCACCCGCGCAGCGCCTCGGCTTCCTCTGGTGTCGCTGCCACCTCGACGTCGGGCGGGGGGTGCTCGACCAGCCACGCGCGCAGCTCCTCACGCAGCTCCTCGTCGTCGGACGACGTCGTGCCCCGGAGCTCCGGCCGGCGCTCCTGGACGACCGTCATGGGCGCCCGGCGGACCAGGACACCGACTTGAGCTGGGTGAACTCGAACAGCCCGTAGTCGCCGAACTCGCGACCGATGCCCGACTGCTTGTAGCCGCCGAACGGCGCCCAGGGGCTCGGGCCCCCGCCGCCACCGTTGATCGTCACCGTGCCGGCTCGCACCTGCTTCGCGAGCTCGAACGCGCGCGTCGGCTTCGGGTGCCAGATCATCGCCGCGAGCCCGTACCGCGTGTCGTTGGCGATCCTGACCGCCTCGTCCTCGCCCTCGAACGGGATGACGACGCCGACCGGGCCGAAGATCTCCTCTTGCGCCACGGTCATCGAGCTGTCGACACCGGCGAAGAGCGTGGGCTCGACGAAGAACCCGCGCTCGAGACCGGCGGGCCTGCCCCCTCCGAACGCAAGGTGGGCACCCTCGGCGGTGCCGCTGGCGACGTACCGCTCGACCCGCTCACGCTGGACCTCTCGGATCAGTGGACCCATGCCCGTCTTCGCGTCCGTGGGATCGCCGACGTTGATCTTGGCGAGGGCCGCCGCGAGGCGCTCGACCACGTCGTCGTAGACGCCGCGCTCGGCCATGATGCGCGTGGGCAACGCGCAACCCTGCCCACAGTGGATGGTGAACGTGTAGGCGGCGGACGCGGCGAACGTGTCGAGGTTCGAGCCGTCGAAGACGATGTTCGGCGACTTGCCGCCGAGCTCGAGCACGACCTTCTTCAGGCCCTCGGCTGCTTGGGCCATGATCCGCTTCCCCACGACGTCGGAGCCGGTGAAGCTGACCATGTCGACGTCGGGGTGCTTGGTGAGGCGCTCGCCCGCGGGCACATCACCGGTCACGACGTTGAGCGCGCCCGGCGGCAGCTCGGCGGCGTCCGCGATCTCGCCGAGCACGAACGCCTCCAGCGGGGTGTAGGGCGACGGCTTGAGCACGACCGTGTTGCCCATGGCGAGCGCGGGCACGACCTTCGCCAGGTTCAGGTACATCGGGTAGTTGAACGCCGTGATCGCCGCCACCACGCCGACCGGCTCCTTGAGGATCACACCCTGACCGAGCCCTCTCGGGCCCGCCTGCACAGGGAGAGACTCCTCGTAGGGGAACGTGGCGGCGCGCTCGGCGAACCACGACGCGTACTTGAGGCCGGTGTCGAACTGGAGGGCCCCCGCGATGGGCCGTGCCGCTCCCGCCTCGGCGATGATGAGCTCGACGATCTCCTCGCGCCGGTCGATGATCGTCTGCACGAACCGCACCAGCAGGTCGGAGCGCTCGCGCGGCGTCATGCGCGGCCACGGACCGTCGTCGAAAGCACGCCGCGCGGCCGCGACCGCGCGGTCGATGTCAGCCACCGACGCCTGGGGCACCTGCGCGATCACGTCTTCGGTCGCCGGGTTGATCACGTCGAGGCCCTCGTCGGACGAGGCGTCGACCCAGTCGCCGCCGATGTAGAGCCCGGCGGTCGTGGTCTGGGTGGCGGTCATGCATGCTCCTTCTGCTGCGCTCCGGCGTTGGAGGTGAACTCCAGGTGGAGCCGTTCCAGGCCGCGCAGCAAGTACATCGCCGGGTACTCGTAGCGGCGGGCGCCGGGCGGGCCGTGCTCGGCCTCCGAGATCCGGATGTCGGCCATGCGGTCGAAGACGCGCTCGAGGCTGATCCGGGCCTCCGCACGGGCGAGCGGCGCGCCGACGCACGTGTGGATGCCGAAGCCGAACCCCAGGTGGTGGCGACCGTTCGCACGGTCGAGACGGAGCTCGGCCGGCTCCTCGAACACTCGCGGGTCGCGGTTCGCCGCCCCGTTGTGCAACATCACGGTCGTGCCCGCCGGAATCTCGACGTCGCCGATCGTCGCGGGGACTCGCGACAGGCGGAACTCGCCCTGGAGGGGGCTCTCGAGCCGCACGCACTCCTCGACGAAGGCCGGGATGAGCGCGCGGTCGTCACGCAGCCGCCGCTGGAGCTCGGGGTCGTCACCGAGCTTCTGGAGCATCGTGCCGAGCAGGCGCGCCGTGGTCTCCCCGCCGGCCGAGAACAGGTTGGCGGCGATCAGCATGACCTCGCGGACCTCGGGCAACGACCCGTCGGGGAACGTCGCCATCGCCATCTCGGTCATGACGTCGCCACGCGGGTCATGGCGGCGGTCCTCGATGTACGCCGTGAACCGGTCGTAGAGGAACTCGAGGGGCTTGTGGGCGACACCCTCACCGGGCTTGCGCGACTTGGCGGGCCGCTGCTCGCCCTGGAGCTCGCGTCGGAACGTCTCGTGGTCGGCGTCGGGGACGCCGAGCAGGTCGGCGATCACAAGGAGGACGAAGGGGTTCGCGTAGTCGTGGATGAACTCGCACTCGCCCCGACCGATGAGCTCGTCGAGCTGGCGATCCGCGAGCCTCCACATGAACTCCTCGTTCTCGTTGAGGCGCTTGGGCGTGATCAGCCGCATGAGGAGCCCGCGATGCGCGGTGTGCTTCGGCGGATCGAAGCTCGGCAGCTGATCGCTGAACGGCAGCTCGTCGCGGTGCGCCTCGATGATCGCGCTCACGTCATCGCCCTCGAGCGGGACCGAGAACGAGGTGTACGGCCCCGCGACCGTGTTGCACGACGAGAACGTCGCGGGGTCGTTGTACACCGACATCGCTTCCTCGAACCCCGTGACCATCACCACACCCCGATGCGGCTCGCGCCACACCGGGCCGTGCGCACGGAGGAACTCGTAGTAGGGGTACGGATCCTGATAGAGGGGGCCGGCACGGAAGTAGTCGATCTCGTCGAAGTCGGAAGGCTTCACAGTCGAGGTGCTCACCGGTTGCTCCAATCTCCCCGTCAGCGGCCGAGGAATCCGCGTTCGATGACACGAGCGGCCGCGTCGATCTCGGTCGCTGGTCGTCGGCGCGCGCCGAACACGCCGAGCAGCGCCACCATGACGACCGCCTCGAGCTCGACGTCGCCGAACCCGCGCGGGAGCAGGTACCGCGCCATCCGGCGGCGTCCCCAGTCGAGCAGCGGCGCCGACTCGTCACGAAGTGCCGGCGCCTGCAACGCCGCATCGACCCAGACGCGCAGCATTCCTGCCTCGTGCAGATGGGCCGCGCGGTAGCGACGGAGCCAGCGCTTCAGCAGGTTCGCGCCCGAAGGCTCGTCGAGCGACGTCGGGGCCGGGATCTCGAGCACGGTCGTCCCCACGGCGTGCACCGCTTGCGCCGTCAAGGTGCGTGCGAGCTGATCCTTGTTCCGGAAGTAGCGGTAGAAGGCGCCGTGCGAGACACCGGCGGCGGCGACGAGATCGTCGACTCGGGTGTCGTGGTAGCCGCGTTCGACGAAGACGTCGCGTCCCGATGCCAGCAAGGCCCTGAGCGCCCGGTTGCCGTTGGCATCCGGATCGATCGCGTCGTCACCGTCACGCAGCAGCTCGAGCATCTCCGGTCCGAGCTCGAGCGCCGGCGGCGGGCGGCCATCGGGCGGGTGCACGTTCACCTCTGCGCGCATGCCGAACAGCGTGCGGTGCACGACGTCGGTGAGGGCGACCTCGATGCGTTCGTCGGGATACGCATCCGGGGCGGCAGAGCGCAGGATGCCTCGGACGTCGAACGCGTGATTCAGGCAGTCGAGGAGCAAGCGGATCACGGGGTCGAGCTGGCGCGGCGGCAACGTCGTCGTCACCAGCCTGGAGTGGATCCTGGCGATCGTCTCCCCACCGGTGCGCTGCGCCACCGAGGCGAGCGCCTCGTCGCTCTCCAAGGCGTGGAAGACCGGCTCGTAGCGCGTGTGGATCTCGCCGTAGCGGGCGACCCAGGTGCGCATCGCGCACCACCCGTCGAGGTCGGGCGTCAGCGGGTCGAGTGCCTCGGTCGAGGCGCTCACCTGACGGGCGACCTGGCCGGCGAGGTGGCGGAACACGTCTTCCTTGCTCTCGAAGTACTGGTAGAACGAGACCCGCGAGCACCGAGCGAGCTTCGTGATCCGGTCGATGCTGCAGCCGTGGTAGCCCTGGTCGGCGAAGGCCCTCAGGGCCGCGTCGAGGATGCGTTGCTGGGTCCGCAGTCCCCGCGACCCGACCCGAGGGTTGTCGGAGAACGGAGCACGGCGAACCACCGCGACGGCACCGTCGGGGTGCCCCTCTCGCTCGTCGTCGGGCATCGATGCTCCTCGCCGGTCAGCGCGCCGTCGGGATGACACTAACGTTAGTTACGCGTCGACGCGCGGGGCGAACCTGGGCGTTGGCCGCCGCCCGATGCTACGTTGCGCTGACGTCGGTGTTAGTTCACGGGCCGCGTCGGCCGTCGACTCCCGGTCTCGAAGCCTTCGCGAAGAGAGGACACCCCCAGTGGAGCTGCGACCCTTCGGAAAGACTGGGATCGATATCTCGGCCATCGGCATCGGCTGCTGGCAGGTCGGCGGCGGCTACGGCCACGTCGAGGAGGACGAGTTCGCCCGCGCCGTCGGGCGGGCTCTCGACCTCGGCATCAACTGCTTCGACACCGCCGAGGGCTACGGCATGGGCTCGTCGGAGCGCTCGCTCGGCGCGGCGCTCGGCCCGCGCCGTGACGAGGCGATCATCGTCACCAAGTTCGGCATGAACTACAAGGACAAGCCGAACTACCGCGACAGCAGCCGCGAGCGCGTCTTGGCATCGATCGACAAGAGCCTCGAGAACCTGGGCACCGACCGGGTCGACGTCTTCCTCGTGCATTGGCCCGACCGCCTGACGCCCTTCGAGGAGACGATGGGCGCGCTCGAGGAGGTCGTCCGCGACGGGAAGGTCCGCGCCGTCGGGCTCTCGAACTTCAAGGTCGACGAGATCGAAGCCTGCAGACGCGCGTTCCGAGTCGACGTCGTCCAGTACGGATGGAACATGTTCGACCGCCGCATGCAACGAGAGATCCTCCCCTACTGCGAGGAGAACGGGATCGGGTTCATGGCGTACGGCTCGCTCGCGTTCGGACTGCTGACCGGAACCTTCACCGAGGACCACGACTTCGGGGATGCGGACTGGCGCGCGCGGCAAGGGAAGATGGGCAACATCAAGATGTTCGAGGCCCTGTTCGGGGCCGACACGTTCCGGCGCAACGTCCGAGCGGTCGACGAGCTGAAGACCATCGCCGAGCGCTACCACAAGAGCCTCCCGCAGCTCGCGCTGCGCTGGGCGATCTCACACCCGGCGGTCAGCACCGCGCTCGTCGGCACTCGCAACATCGATGAGGTCGAGGACAACGTCGGCGCCATCGGCTGGTCGATCTCCGACGCCGACCTGGCCGAGATCGACGGGATCTTCGCCCGCCACGAGATCGAGACCGTTCCCGAATTCTGGATCGAAGACGACTGACATGGGTGGGGAGCTCGCGGGGAAGGTTGCGATCGTCACGGGTGGGGCCGGCGGGCTCGGGCGCGCGATCGTCGAGCGCATCGTGGAGGAAGGCGCCCACGCCGTGATCGCGGACGTGGACACGGAGCCCGGCGAAGCCCTCGCCGCCGAGCTCGGGACATCGGCGGCGTTCTGCCGGACCGACGTCGCCGATGCGGCGCAGGTCCAGGCGCTCGTCGACTTCGCCGTCGAGCACTTCGACGGACTCCACGTCATGGTGAACAACGCCGGGATCTCGAGCTCGCAACGGCGCTTCCTCGACGACGAGCTGGCCGACTTCGAGCGCGTGATGGCCGTGAACCTCTTCGGTGTCATGGTGGGCAGTCAGCGCGCCGCTCGCCACATGGCGAGCAACGGCGGCGGGTCGATCATCAACACGACGTCGATCGGCGGGATCAACGCCGGGGCAGGCCTGATGACCTATCGCGCCTCGAAGGCCGCCGTGATCCACTTCACCAGATCGAGCGCGATCGATCTCGCGGAGCACGGGATCCGCGTCAACTGCGTCGCTCCCGCGCACGTCGCCACCGCGATCAATGCCACCTACGACCAGGCCGCGATCGTCCGCCTCATGCAGCCGCTGCAACGGATGGCGCAGCCCGGCGACGTCGCCGACGCCATCACGTTCCTCGCCGGCGATCGGTCGGCGCAGATCACGGGGATCGTGCTGCCGGTCGACGGCGGCACGACCGCCGGCCCTCCCCCCATCGACCCCAAGCGCCTGATGGCCGGGCGCGAACCCGATCCGAGGTGAGCGAGCCCGCGATGAGCCAGCCCGACCCGACCACCGGCGTCTACTCCTGCGACGACCACCTCGACCTCTCCGCGGTGCGACCCGACGTGTGGGAGTCGCGTCTCCCGCGCGCGCTTGCCGAGCGAGGGCCACGCGTCGAGACCCGCGACGGGCGCTCGGTCTGGGTGTGCGAGGGCCGCGCGATCGGTCGTAGCGGCACCGCGGGCGCGAGCGCCGAGATCAAGAAGCTCAGTGCCATCGGTCGCGCCGGCATCGAGGACGACGGCTTCCGCGCCGGGACGCCCGAGCTCCGCCTGCAGGACCTCGACCGCGACGGTCTCGCGGCCTCGGTCATCTACGGACCGCTCGCGCTGGGACTGCCCATCGACGACCCTGCGCTCCAGGAGGCGTGCTACGCGGCCTGGAACGACTGGGCGATCGAAGAGTTCAACGCCGTCGCGCCCGATCGCCTGTGCGTGCTCGCGTTCTTGCCCGGGCACTCCGCCGAGGCCGCCGCGGCCGAGCTCGAGCGCGCGGCCGGGCTCGGACACCGCGGCGCGATCCTCGACGTCTTCGACGTCGACATCGGCGACCCGGCCTGGGACCGGCTGTGGGCCGCGGCAGAGCACACCGGGCTCTCCATCAGCTTTCACATCAAGGGCGGCTCCTGGTCCGGGCTCAGCTACCGGATGGGCAAGTGGCAGTCGGCGGCCTTCGCCACGATCATGCCGCTGCAGTTCGACGAGGCGCTCGCGACCATGGTCTTCTGCGGAGCGCTCGAGCGGCATCCGGGCTTCAAGCTCGTGCTGGCGGAGTCGGGCATCGGATGGCTGCCCTACTTCCTGGCGCGGATGGACCTGGAGTGGCACGCGCTTCGCGACAAGATCACCGGGTCGATCGACACCCCACCGAGCGAGCTGTTCCGGCGCCAGGTGCTGGCGACCTTCGAAGAGGACGCGCTCGGCGCCGAGCTCATCCCGCTGCTGGGCGCCGACTCGTGCATGTGGGCATCCGACTACCCGCACACCGACAGCACGTTTCCCGACTCCCTGCGTACGATCGAAGAGAACCTCGGCACGCTGCCGCCGGAAGACCGCCGCAAGATCACCGCGACGAACTGCGCCCGGTTGTACGGCTTCGCAGATGCGTCCTGAAGACGCGGGCGTGATCGGCGGCTTCGACCACGTGTCGCTGCCGATGGCGCACACCGATGAGATGGTCGCGTTCTACCGCGCGCTCGGGCTGACCGTCGCCGAGCATCGGCACGTCGTGTCGGTCTACGTCGGCAGCCAGATGATCAATCTCCATCGCCCGTCGATCTGGCAGCGCGATGGCTTCACGTTGCGCGGTCCGGCGGCGCGTCCATCGTGTGGTGACCTCTGCTTCGTGTGGGAGGGGTCGCCGGAGTCGCTGCACGCGCTGCTCGACGAGGCCGGCGCCGAGATCATCGAGGGGCCGGTGGAGCGCGAGGGCGGTCGCCGGGCCGTGGCGTCGAGCGTGTACGTGCGCGACCCGGACGAGAACCTGCTGGAGTTCATGATTTATCGCCGACATGATCTCCGGGGAGAGGAGAGCCGCGATGTCGGCTGAGATCGTCATCCGGGGCGGAACGGTGTTCGACGGGACCGGCGCACCCGGCCGCGCGGCCGACGTCGCGATCGCCGGAGGAGTGATCCAGGCGATCGGGCCGGACCTCAGCGGCGATCGGGAGCTCGACGCGTCGGGCTGCGCGGTGACACCGGGCTTCATCGACATACACACCCACTACGACGCGCAGGTCTTCTGGGATCCGGCGCTGCGGCCGTCGTCGTACCACGGCATCACCACCGTCGTGGCGGGGAACTGCGGCTTCGCGATCGCACCGACGCGCCCGGAGCACCACGACGTGATCGTGCACACCCTCGAGAACGTCGAGGACATGGACCCGGCCACGTTGACCGCCGGTGTCGACTGGGACTTCGAGACGTTCCCCGAGTACCTCGCGTCGGTCCGCAGACACGGCACGCTGCTCAACTTCACGGCCTACGTCGGTCACTCGGCGTTGCGCCTGTACGTGATGGGCGACGCCGCCTACGAGCGCGCCGCGACCACCGACGAGATCGAGCGCATGTCCGGGCTCGTGCGCGAGGGGATCGACGCCGGCGGAGCCGGGTTCTCGACGAGCTTCTCGTACGCGCACCGCGGCGTCGACGGCAAGCCGGTCCCGAGCCGCTTCGCGGATCGTGACGAGGTCGACGCCCTCTTCCTCGCGGCAGGGAGAACGGCGAAGGGCGTGATCCTGATCACACCGGGCGAGCAGTGCAGCTACGCCGACGTCTACGAGTGGCAGCCCCGCGTCGGGCGGCCCTTCACCTACCCGCTGTTCGCGTCCCCGGGCGGGAAGCACCTCGAGCCCGTCCGGCTGCACGAGGAAGGCCTGTCTCGCGGCGCCAAGGTCTGGCCCCAGGTGACGCCGCGGCCGCTCACGATGCAGTTCACGATGGCGGACGCCTACAACCTCAACACGGGCAAGGTCTTCGGTGAGCTGATGGAAGGCGACCGCGAGGCTCGCCTCGCCGCCTACCGCGACCCGGAGTGGCGCGCGCGGGCGGCGGCCGACCTCGAGGAATCCCCGATGAAGCCGCGTTGGGACACGTTCGAGGTCTCCGAGTCGCAGCGCTTCCCCGAGCTCGAGGGACGGCGTGTGAGCGACCTTGCCCGCGAGCGCGACTGCCACCCGCTCGACGTGCTGTGCGAGCTCGGGCTCGCCGAGGACCTCACGACGCGCTTTCGCGCCTACATCGCCAACGACGACGTCGAAGCGGTGGCCCACCTCCTCACGCACGAGAGCGTGGCGCTCGGGCTCTCGGATGCCGGGGCGCACGTCGATCAGCTGTGCGACGCGCCATTGCCCACCGATCTGCTCGGCACGTGGGTGCGTGAGCGCGCGGTGATGCCGCTGGAGCACGCGGTCCGCAAGCTCACCGGCGAGCCGGCCGACCTCTTCGGCTTCGTCGGCCGCGGCTACCTGCGTGAGGGCGGCGCGGCCGACGTGTGCGTGTTCGATCCGCAGACCGTGGGCACGGGTCCCTTGCGGCGCGTCCGCGACTTCCCGGCCGACGGTGAGCGCCTCACGGCCGAGGAGCCGACCGGCGTGCGGCACGTGCTCGTCAACGGAACACCGATCCGCCGCGACGGACAGCAGCTCGACTTGCTGGGAGCGCTACCGGGGACGCAACCCGAGATCGCCTGACTCACGGGAATTGGGCACGTTGAAGCCGACTCTGTGCCCTTCAACGTGCCCAAAAGGACCGGATGCGCGGTCAGCGCACGTTCCGGAAGAACGTGCGCAGGTCGCCGACGAAGAGCTCGGGCTGCTCCATCGCGGCGAAGTGGCCACCGCGGGGCATGTCGGCCCAGTGCGCCACGTTGTAGCGCCGTTCGACCCACGGACGGGGGAAGCGGATCACTTCCTTCGGATAGCGCGCGATGCCCGTGGGGACCTCGACGCGCTCAGGCGCACGCTGGTTGGAGTGCTGGAGCTCCCAGTACAGGCGGGCCGAGGACGTGATCGTTCCCGTGACCCAGTACGTCATCACGTTCGTGATCATCTGGTCTCGCGTGAAGACGCGCTCCGGGTCTCCGTCGCAGTCGCTCCACCCGCGGAGCTTCTCCACGATCCACGCGAGCAGCCCCGCCGGTGAGTCGTTGAGCGCGACGCCGAGCGTCTGCGGCTTCGTGGACTGCTCGATCGCGTAGCCCACTTCCTCGCGCTGGAACCGTTGCATCGCCGCGAGGTCGGCCTTGTCCTGCTCGGAGAGCTCGACGGGGTCCCCACCGTCGTGTCGAGGCGGCGGATCCGCGATCGCCATGTTGAGGTGGATGGCCGCGCAGTGATCCGGGTCGAGCGCGCCGATCCTCGTCGCGACCTGGGCGCCCCAGTCGCCTCCCTGCGCGCCATAGCGTGTGTAGCCCAGTCGACGCATCAGCTCGACGAACGCCCGCGCGACGCGCCACGGGTCCCAGCCGGGCGTGCGCGTCGGCTCGGAGAACCCGTACCCGGGCAGCGACGGCGCCACGACGTGGAAGGCGTCGGCGACACCTCCACCGTGCTCCTCGGGATGCGTCAGCCGAGGGATGACGTCGAGGAACTCCACGATCGAGCCGGGCCAGCCGTGCGTCAGGACGAGTGGCATCGCGTCCGGCTGGGCCGAGCGCGCGTGGACGAAGTGGATCGACTGGCCGTCGATGACGGTCCGGAAGTGGTCGAGCCGGTTCAGCCGTCCTTCCTCTGCTCGCCAGTCGTACTCATCGCGCCAGTAGCCCACGAGCTCGGACAGGTAGCGAGTCGGGATCCCGTACTCCCAGCCCGTGCCCTCGATCTGATCGGGAAGGCGCGTCTGCGACAGTCGGCTGTTCAGGTCGTCGAGGAGGGCGCCGTCGACTTCGACCCGGAACGGTTCGATC
>CAZHKE010000029.1:31682-36576 GCA_964532485.1 uncultured Bifidobacteriaceae bacterium | reverse complement strand
TCGTCCTCTGCTTCAGCCTGCTCGTCATCGTCCTCGACAACTCGATCCTCAACGTTGCGATCCCGACGATCGTGCGCGAGCTCGACGCGACGAACAGTGAGCTCCAGTGGATGGTCGACGCGTACACGATCGTGTTCGCCGGTCTGCTGCTCACCGCGGGCAGCCTCGGTGACCGCTACGGGAGGCGGCCCGCGCTCCAGCTCGGTCTGCTGGTGTTCGGTCTCGGCTCGCTGGCGGCCGCGCTCTCGGGCAGCCCCGAACAGCTGATCGCGACCCGCGCCTTCATGGGCATCGGTGCCGCGTTCATCATGCCGGCGACGCTCTCGATCATCACGAACATCTTCCCCGCCCACGAGCGCGGCAGGGCGATCGGCGTGTGGGCGGCGACCGCTGGGGTCGCGATCGCGCTGGGTCCGCTCACCGGCGGGTTCCTGCTCGAGCACTTCTACTGGGGCTCGATCTTCCTCGTGAACCTGCCGATCGTCGCGGTCGGGCTGCTCGCCGGCGTCTTCCTGATCCCCGACTCGAAGGACCCGAACCCCCAGCGCATCGACCCCGTCGGTGCCGTGCTGTCGATCGTCGGGCTCTCGACGCTCCTCTACGCCGTGATCGAGGGTCCCGACAAGGGGTGGACCGATCCCACGAACCTGGTCCTGTTCGCGATCGGCGGAATGGTGCTGGCGGGATTCTTCGTCTGGGAGATGCGCTGCGACCACCCGATGCTCGATCTCGCCTTCTTCAAGAACCCGAGGTTCTCGGCGGCGAGCGGCGCGATCGCTCTGACGTTCTTCGCGATGTTCGGGTCGATCTTCGTGCTGACCCAGTACTTCCAGTTCGTGCTGGGCTACTCACCGCTCGAGACCGGCGTTCGACTGCTGGCGTTCGCGATCCCGATGATGATCTTCGCGCCCGCTTCCGCGCGCTTCGTCGAGCTGGTCGGTACGAAGCTGGTGGTCACCGGAGGCATGGTCCTGATGGCGACGGGCCTGCTCCTGTCGCTCGGTCTCGACGCCTCCTCGTCGTACGGTGCGATCGCGTGGCGCATGGTCGTCATGGCGACCGGGATGGGGCTCACGATGGCCCCGGCGACGGACGCGATCATGGGCTCGCTGCCACTCGCCAAGGCCGGCGTGGGGTCGGCGGTGAACGACACGACCCGCCAGGTCGGCGGTGCGGTCGGCGTCGCCGTCGTCGGCAGCGTCTTCTCGTCGGTGTACGGGTCCCAGATCGCGGACGCGATCGCGAGCCGGCCAGTCCCGGCGCAGGCAGCCGAGGGGATCAAGGACTCGGTTGGCTTCGCGCTCCAGGCCGCTGCCCGCATCGGCGGTGAGGCGGGTGTTCAGCTCGCCGACGCGGCGCGCTCGGCGTTCATCGACGGCTTCCACGCCGGACTGGTCGTCGGCGGGGCCGTCGCCGCTGTCGGGGCGGTGTGCGCGCTGATCTGGCTGCCTGCGCGCGCTCGCCGTCAGGACGTGGAGCGCCAGCAGGCCGAGTACGACGAGCGCATCACCGACCTCGCGGCGACGCCCGGGAGCTAACCCGCGGTCGGCGTCTCCGCCAGTGCGGCCGCGAGCAGCTCGGCCTGCTCGCGCTCGTGGACCTTGGTGCTCCCGCTCGCCGGGCCGGCGCTTGCCGCACGCGCGACGTGACGCAGGTCCGCGCCGCGGTCGCGCAAGATGCGCAACAGCTTGCCGTGCATGAAGTTCCATGCACCCATGTTCCCCGGTTCCTCCTGGACCCACCACACCTCGGAGGCTCGTGGGTAGCGCGCCAGCACCTCGGCGAGCTCGGCCGCGGGCCACGGGTAGAGCTGCTCGATCCGAATGACGGCGACGTGTTCGCCCTGCGCGTCGCGTGCGTCCATCAGCTCGTGCGCGAGCTTCCCTGTGCACAGCAGGATCCGTGTGACGGTCGACGCCTCGGTCGTCTCGGCGACGCGATCGTCGAGCACGGTGTGGAAGGTCCCGTCGATGAGCTCGCTCACCGACGAGCGCGTCTGCTGCATCCGCAGATAGCGCTTCGGGGTCAGGCAGACCAAGGGCATCCGCCGCGCAGCCCGCGCCTGCCGGCGCAACACGTGGAAGTACTGCGCGGCCGTCGACGGGTAGACGACGCGCATGTTGTCCTCGGCACAGAGTGCGAGGAACCGCTCGAGGCGGGCGCTGGAGTGCTCCGGTCCTTGCCCTTCGAAGCCGTGGGGGAGCAACAGCGACAACGAGGAGTCCTGTCCCCACTTGTCGTCGGCCGCGACGATGAACTGGTCCAAGATGATCTGGGCACCGTTCGCGAAGTCACCGAACTGTGCTTCCCAGGCCACGAAGGACCGACGGTCGGCGACGGAGTAGCCGTACTCGAAGCCGAGCGCCGCGTACTCCGACAGCACGGAGTCGTAGAGGCGGAACGGAGCCTGACTCGGGTCGAGGTGCGCGAGCGGCATGTACTCGGCTTCGGTCGCGTGGTCGACCAGCACGCCGTGGCGTTGACTGAACGTCCCGCGCCGGGTGTCCTGCCCGGCGAGCCGGACGGGTGTCCCTTCGAGCATCATGGTGCCGAGCGCGCAGGACTCAGCGAGCGCCCAGTCGACCTGGCCCTCCTCGAACGCCAACCGGTTCGCCTGCAGCACGCGCTCGAGCTTGGGGTGCACGGAGAAGCCTTCGGGCCTGGTCTCGAGCGCGCGCACCACCGTCTCGAGGGCCTCGCGCGACACCGCCGTCTCCACATCTGCGTCGGTCGGGCGTGCGCTCCCGGGGTCGTCGAGCGTCGGGCCGCGGTCGTCGAGACCCGTGTCGTGCGGCGTGTGGGTCTCCTCGAAGGCTTGGTCGAGCCGGTTGCGGAAGTCGGCACCGGCCGCTTCGCGTTCCTCCGGCGTGAGGTCACCTTTGGCGACGAGCTGCTGGGTGTAGAGCTCCAGCACGTTGGGGCGAGCTCGGATGAGCGCGTACATCCCCGGCTGCGTGAAGCCCGGCTCGTCGCTCTCGTTGTGCCCGTAGCGCCGGTAGCACACGAGGTCGACGACGACATCCTTCTTGAAGTCGCGCCGGAACTCGTAGGCGAGCCGCATCACGCGCACGGCCGCTTCGGGATCGTCGCCGTTCACGTGGAAGATCGGCGCCTGCACCATCTTCGCGACGTCGGTGGCGTACACCGAGGAGCGCCCTGACGCGGGCGACGTCGTGAAGCCGAGCTGGTTGTTGACGACGACGTGCACGGTGCCGCCGACGTCGTAGCCCGCGACCTCCGAGAGGTTCAGCGTCTCTGCGACGACGCCCTGGCCCGCGAACGCGGCGTCACCGTGGATGAGAACGGGCAGGACGGCCGCGCCCGAGACATCGCCTCGGCGATCGCCCCGGGCCCGGGCCATGCCCTCGACCACAGGATCGACGGCCTCGAGGTGGCTCGGGTTGGCTGCGAGCATCAGCTTCACCTTGTTGCCCGCCGCTGACTTGTGCTTGCCCTTCGTGCCGACGTGGTACTTCACATCGCCCGATCCCTGGGTGCTGGCCGGATCGAGCTCGCCTTCGAACTCACGGAAGATCTGCGCGTACGACTTGCCGACGACGTTGGCGAGCACGTTCAGCCGCCCGCGGTGCGCCATCCCCATGACGATCTCGGAGACGCCGGAGTCGGCGGCTGCCGAGCACAGCGCGTCGAGCATCGGGATCAGCGTCTCCGCTCCCTCGAGGCTGAAGCGCTTCTGGCCGAGGTACTTCGTGTGCAGGAATCGCTCGAACGCCTCGGCTGCGACCAGCCGGTCGAGGATGCGCCGCTTCTCTTCGGCCGACGGCTCGGGCGCGGTCGACTCGACGTGCTGTTGGATCCACTCCTTCTGGTCGGGTTCCTGGATGTGCATGTACTCGACGCCCACCGTGCGGGCGTAGGCGTCGCGGAGCTGGCCCAGGATGTCGCGCAAGGGGACGCGCCGACTGACGGCGTCGGAGCCACCGAGGGTGCCGGCGGGGAACTCGCGGTCGAGATCCCAGATCGAGAGGCCGTGGTGGGTGATGTCGAGCTCGGGGTGCGTGCTCGGGCCGCGGCGGCCGAGCGGGTCGAGGTTCGCGAGGAGGTGCCCGCGAACCCGGTACATGTTGATGAGCTGGTGCACGTGGACGACCTTCTCGTCGGCCGCCTGCGGCTCGAGGGCCGCGTGATCACGCCGCCAGCGCGCCGGCTCGTACGGCACGGCGAGGCTGCGGAAGACGTCGTCGTAGAGGTCGTCCCCGAGCAGCAGGTCGTGGATGCGTCGGAGGAACTCTCCGCTCTCCGCGCCACCGATGATGCGGTGGTCGTAGGTGTTGGTGAGCGTCGTGACGGTGCTGACGCCCATCCGCGCGAGTGCCTGCGGATCGGCTCCCTCGTACTCGGACGGGTAGCCGATGGCGCCCACCCCGAGGATGAAGGCCTGTCCTGGCATCAGACGTGGCACCGAGTGGACGGTGCCGATCATCCCCGGGTTGGTGATCGTCGCGGTGGTGCCGGCGAGATCGTCGGGCGACATTTTGCGCGCACGCACCTTGGCGATGACGTCCTCGTACGCGCCCCAGAACGCGGCGAAGTCGAGTGCGTCGGCAGCCTTGATGTTGGGTACGAGCAGCGTCCTCGTGCCGTCGGGTCGCTCGACGTCGACGGCGAGCCCGAGGTTGACGTGTGGGTGGTGCACGAGCGTCGGGGTGCCGTCCGTCTCCGTGTAGCTCGAGCTCAGGTTCGGGAACTCGCGCAGCGCCTGCACGACGGCGTACGCGATGAGGTGGGTGAAGCTGACCTTGCTCCGGCCGGTGCGACCCAGGTGGTTGTTGAGGATCTGGCGATTGACCTCGAGCAGCTTCGCCGGGACCGTCCGCACCGACGTCGCGGTCGGCACCCCGAGGCTCGCCTCCATGTTCTCGACGATGCGGGC
>CAZHKE010000029.1:0-31582 GCA_964532485.1 uncultured Bifidobacteriaceae bacterium | reverse complement strand
GCGGTCATCTCGCTGCTCGTCGGTGTCGGGGGTCGCAGCGTCCCGGTGCCGTCGTGGCGGTCGAGGTGGCTACCTGGTCGAGCGGAGGAGCTCGGCGGTCTCGAAGGCGAGATCGAGCGACTGACGCGCGTTGAGGCGGGGGTCGCACATGGTCTCGTAGCAATGCTCGAGGTCGCCGTCGAGGATCGCGTCGGTGCCGCCGAGGCACTCGGTCACGTTCTCGCCGGTCAGCTCGACGTGCAAGCCGCCAGGCCAGACGTCGGCGCGCTCGCATGCGGCGAAGAACTCGTGGACCTCGCGCATGATGTCGTCGAAGCGGCGCGTCTTGTAGCCGCTCTCGTGCTGGAACGTGTTGCCGTGCATCGGGTCGCACGCCCACACGACCGGATGCCCACCGACGTGCACCGCCCGCAGGAGGGGCGGGAGCGCGTCCGCGATGTTGTCGGCGCCCATGCGCGAGAAGAGGACGAGACGCCCCGGGATCCGCCGAGGGTTGAGACGCTCGCAGAGGGCGACGGTCTCCTCGGGCGTCGCAGTCGGACCGAGCTTGACGCCGACGGGGTTGTGCACGCCCGCGAGGAACTCGACGTGCGCGCCGTCGAGGCGGCGGGTGCGCTCTCCGAGCCACAGCAGGTGCGCCGAGCAGTCGTACCAATCGTCGGTGATCGAGTCGCGACGTGTCATCGCCTCCTCGAACCCGAGGAGCAGGGCCTCATGAGCCGTCCAGACGTCGACTTCGTGGAGCTGCAGCTCGGTCTCGAGGTCGATGCCGCATGCGCGCATGAAGCGCAGCGCGCGCTCGATCTCAGCGGCGATGGCTTCGTAGCGCCGGCCTTCGGTGCTGCTCGCCACGAACTCCTGGTTCCACGCGTGCACCCGGGCGAGGTCCGCGAAGCCGCCCTTGGTGAACGCGCGCACCAGGTTCAGCGTCGCCGCGCTCTGGTTGTAGGCACGCAGGAGGCGTGTCGGGTCGGGTCGGCGGGCGTGGGCGTCGAAGGCGAAGTCGTTGATCGTGTCGCCGCGGAAGCTGGGCAGCGTCACGCCGTCGCGCGTCTCGGTGGGCGCCGAGCGCGGCTTGGAGAACTGGCCCGCGATCCGACCGACCTTGACCGTGGGCACGCCCGAGCCGTACATGAGCACGACCGACATCTGGAGGATCACGCGCAGCTTGTCGCGGATGCTGTCGGCCGAGAACGCCTCGAACGACTCGGCGCAGTCGCCCGCGACGAGCACGAACGCCTCACCGGCCTGTGTGGACGCGAGGTGGTCTTGCAGGGAGCGAGCCTCGCCCGCGAACACGAGTGGTGGGAAGGACCGCAGCTGCGTGAGCACGTCGTCGAGCGCGCCCGCGTCGGGCCACTCCGGTTGCTGACCCGCGACCCGAGCTCTCCAGGAGTCGGGGCGCCAACCGTCGGCGAAGAGCTCGGCCGTGGCCATCGCTACAGGTATCCGCTCGGTGGGCCACCAGGCGCGCCGTCGCCACCGGGCGCTGCACCGCCCTGCGCCGCCTCGAGGGCGCGGCGGCGCCGCATCTCCTCGAGTTGGCCCTGCGCCATCGTCTGCTGGGTGAACAGCGTCGCCTGGATCCCGTGGAACAGACCTTCGAGCCAGCCGACCAGCTGCGCCTGCGCGAGCCGCAGCTCCGACTCCGACGGCGCCTCGGACGTGAAGGGGAGGACGACCTCGTCGAGCTCCTGCTGGAGCTCGGGCGACAGCACGCCCTCCAGCTCCTCGAGCGACTTCTCGTGGATCTCTCGCAAGCGGCGCCGGCCTGCGTCGTCGAGAGGTGCGCGGCGCACCTCGTCGAGCATCGTCCGCACCATCGACGCGATGCGGATGAGCTTCGTCGGGCGCGTGACCTGCTCGTCGGGCTCGGCGTCGGCGCCGTCGGGTCCAGGAGGCGCGTTGGTCGAGTCGAGCACCTCGGGCTTCAGCGGCTGCTCGCCCTCACCGGTCGCGCTCATGCGTGCTCGCTCCTTTGGTCGCTCACCGACCAACCAGGATAGGGACCGCGAGGACGTCGACGAGCCTCGATCCCACGCGGCGTCGAGCAACGGCTCCACAGCAAAGGGGCGAGGCTCGATACCAACGGGGGACGCGAAGGAGCGACCGGTACGCTCGCAAGACCGTCTATGTGTCGATGCCGCCTGTGCGTGACCAGCTGATCACCCACCTCCGCCGGGCGCTGGCGGCCACCGGGCTCCCCGAGCCGGGCGACGGCATCGGGCTCGAGCCCCCGAAGCAGCCCGAGCACGGCGACTGGACGACGAACGTCGCGCTCCAGGTCGCCAAGCCGGCAGGCCGTCAGGCGCGAGAGGTCGCCGAGGAGGTGCGGACGGCGCTGCTCGCCGACCCGCCCCCACACCTCGCGGACGTGCAGGTCGCCGGGCCCGGCTTCCTCAACCTCTTCCTCGCGCCCACATGGCTCCACGACGTGCTGCGCGTGGTCGTCGCCGCCGGCGAGCGCCATGGTCACGGTGATGCGATGGTGGGGCAGCGCGTCAACCTCGAGTTCGTGTCGGCGAACCCGACCGGCCCACTGCACGCGGGTGGCGGTCGCTGGGTCGCAGTCGGCGACGCGCTCGCGAACCTGCTCGCCGCGCAGGGCGCCGAGGTGCACCGCGAGTACTACCTCAACGACGCGGGCAACCAGCTCGACACGTTCGGCGCGTCGCTGTTCGCCCGCTACGAGGGTCGGGAGCCACCGGAGGACGGCTACCAGGGCGAGTACCTGGTCGAGATGGCCGACCGCATGCGAGGCGAGCTCGGTGACGCGGTGACGGAGGAGCAAGCACGCGAGTGGGGATACCGCGACGTCGTGCGCCAGCTCGAGCGCGACCTGGCTCGGATCGGGGTGCACTTCGACACGTGGTTCTCCGAGCGTACGCTGCACGAGCGCGGAGACGTCGAGACGGTGCTCGGCGACCTGCGCGCGCGCGGCGTGGCGTTCGAGGACGACGGCGCGACCTGGCTGCGAACATCCGAGTTCGGTGACCAACGCGACCGGGTGCTCGTGAAGTCCGACGGCTCCACCACCTACCTCTGCAACGATCTCGCGTACCACCGCGACAAGTTCGCCCGCGGCTGGGACCATCTGATCGACATCTGGGGCGCCGACCACCACGGGCAGGTGAAGAGCCTGCAGGCCGGGCTCGAAGCGCTCGGCCTCCCCGCGGGCCAGCCCGAGGTGCTGCTCGGCCAGCTCGTGAAGGTGCAGCGTGGCGGCGAGCTCGTTCGAATGTCGCGGCGCGCCGGCAACATCGTGACCCTCGCCGACATCCTCGACGAGGTCGATCCCGACGTCTCCCGGCTGACGTTCCTGCTCCAGGGCATCGACACCGCGCAGACGTTCGATCTCGACGTCGTCACCGCGCAATCGGCCGAGAACCCCGTGTACTACGTCCAGTACGCGCACGCTCGCATCGCGTCGATCGGTCGCAAGGCCGCCGCCGAGGGCATCACGCGCCTGCCCGTTCTCGAGACCGACCTCGCGCCGCTCGTCCACGACCGAGAGATCGACCTCCTCCGTTCCCTCGCGATCTACCCCGACGTCGTCGCCGAAGCCGCGGTCCTGCGCGCGCCGCACCGGGTGACCACGTGGGTACGCGAGTTCGCGGCGAAGTTCCACGCGTTCTACCGGGACTGCCGGGTGATCTCCGACGACGTCGCCGTCACGCAGGCTCGGCTCTGGCTCGCCGAGGCGTGCCGGCTCGGGCTCAAGCACGCGCTCGACCTCCTCGGTGTGCACGCACCCGACGAGATGCGGCGCGACGCCGGCGCCCCCGGTCTGTGAGGCCAGGCTCGTGACCCCGGACGCGCCGTTCGACGCGTCGCTCGTCCCGCCGGGTCTGCTCGGCGCGGACCTCGAGGCGATCGCGACCGAGTTCGGGACGCCGGTCTTCGTGTACGACGAGGACGAGATCCGCCGACGGGCACGCGAGTACCTGAAGTGCTTCGGCCGCGGCAACGTCGCGTACGCCTCCAAGGCCTTCCTGTGCTCGGCGCTCGTGCGCATCGTCGACGACGAGGGGCTGCACCTCGACTGCGCGACCGGCGGTGAGCTGCACGTCGCGCTCCACGCGAAGTTCCCGGCCTCACGCATCGTCATGCACGGCAACAACAAGTCGGACGACGAGATCGAGCGCGCGATCGATGCCGGTGTCGGCCGGCTCGCCGTCGACTCGTTCGACGAGCTCGCTCGAATCGACCGGATCGGTCGGCGGCACGACTCGGTGGTCGACGTCCTCCTTCGGATCACCCCGGGCGTCGAGGCACACACGCACGAGTACATCGAGACCGGCACCGAGGCGTCGAAGTTCGGCTTCACGCTCACCGAGGACGTCGCGCTGCAGGCCGTCGGATACGTCGAGCAGAGCCCGGTCATGCGGCTCGCGGGCTTCCACTGCCACATCGGTTCGCAGATCTATCGCCTTGATGCCTATGCGCGCGCGATCGACCGACTCGCGCTCCTCGCCGAGCAGGCGAACCGCGCCCATGGCACGACCATCGGTGAGCTCAACGTCGGCGGGGGCCTCGGTGCGCGCTATCTCGCCGACGACCCCGAGCTCTCGGTCACCGACCTCGGGAAGCGGCTGCACGCAGCGGTGGCGGAGTCGTGGCGCGCCCGCGACCTCGGTCCGCCGCCGGAGCTGAAGGTGGAGCCCGGGCGCTCGATCATCGCCCCGAGCGCGGTCACGCTGTACCGAGTCGGCACGGTGAAGGAGGTCCCGGGCATCGGGACCTATGTGGCGGTCGACGGGGGGATGAGCGACAACCCTCGGCCCGTGCTCTACGGCGCGGGGTACGAGGCGTATCTGCCGGCGCGGATCTCGGAGCCACGGCCGCGGCGCGGCGCGGTCGTCGGCAAGCACTGCGAGCAGGGCGATGTGCTCGTCGCCGACGCCGCGCTGCCGGCCACCGTCGAGGTCGGCGACCTGCTCGCGACACCGGCGACGGGCGCGTACGGGTACTCGATGGCTTCGAACTACAACGAGGTGCCGCGACCGGCCGTCGTCTTCGTGCGCGACCGTGCGGCCCGCCTCGTGGTCCGCCGCGAGACGCCCGACGATCTGGTCAGATTGGACATGGAGTGACCACGCGACGAGTGGGAGACTTGTCACCGCATGGGTGATTCGCGAACCCCGGTGCAGGTGGGCCTGCTCGGCTGCGGCAACGTCGGCAGCGCCCTGGCGCGCCTCGTGGGTGAGAACGCCGATCTGCTGACGGCGCGCACCGGGGTCCCGATCGAGATCGTGCGTGTGCTGGTGCGCGACCTCTCCAAGCGACGCGACGTGAAGCTGTCGTCCGATGCCTTCACCGCAGACGGTGCTGCCGTCGTCGGCGCCGACGACATCGACGTCGTCGTCGAGATGATGGGCGGGGTGGAGCCCGCGAAGTCGCTCATCACCGAAGCCCTTCGTGCGGGAAAGCCCGTCGTGACGGCCAACAAGGAGCTGATCGCCCAGGACGGCCCGGAGCTGCTCGCGATCGCCGCCGATGCGGGAGTCGACCTGCTGTTCGAGGCCAGCGTGGCCGGCGGCATCCCACTCCTGCGCCCGCTGCGCGAGTCGCTCGCGGGTGACCGCATCCGTCGCGTGCTCGGAATCGTGAACGGGACGACCAACTACATCCTCACGCGCATGACCGAGGTGGGCTCGTCGTTCGAGGCCGCACTCGCCGAGGCGCAGCGCCTGGGGCTTGCCGAGCCAGACCCGACGGCCGACGTCGAGGGTTACGACGCCGCGTCCAAGGCGGCGATCATCGCGTCCATTGCGTTCGGAGCGCTCGTCGGACCCGAGGACGTGTACCGCGAGGGAATCACGGGTGTCACGTCCGACGACATCGAGTCCGCGGCCGCGCTCGGCTACGTCGTCAAGCTCCTCGCCGTCGCCGAGGAGCGCGAGGGCGAGGTCGCGGTTCGGGTGCACCCGACGATGGTCCCCCTGCACCACCCGCTGGCCTCGGTCCGCGAGTCGTTCAACGCGGTGTTCATCGAGGGCGAGGCCGTCGGGGAGCTCATGCTCTACGGACGCGGCGCAGGCGGGGGTCCCACCGCCTCGGCGCTGCTCGGCGACCTCGCCGACGCGGTCAAGAACCTCGTCGGCGGGGGCAAGGGCGCCACCATCGGCGAGCTCGTCGAGCGACCGATCCGCGCGATCGAGGACACCGAGTCGCCCTTCTACCTGCTGCTCGAGGTCGCCGACCGTCCGGGGGTGCTCGCCGCGATCGCCGGCGAGTTCGGCGAGCACGGCGTCTCCATCAAGTCGATGGAGCAACGCGGCATCGGTGACGACGCCCGACTCATCTTCATCACCCACCGCGCACGCGAGGCCGACGTTCGGTCGACGCTCGAGCGACTGCGCCACGTCGAGGCCGTGCACCGCGTGGGATCGGTGCTGCGCGTCATCGGCGACGGCGAATGACGGGCCTCGACCGGTGACGACGGTGACGGCCTGGCCGGGGATCATCGAGGCCTACCGCGACCACCTGCCCGTCACCGACGCCACACCAGTGGTGACGCTGCTCGAAGGCAACACGCCACTTGTCGACGCGCCGCGTCTGGCTGCTCGGGCCGGTGTCGCGCGCGTGTTGTTGAAGGTCGAAGGCGCGCTCCCGACCGGTTCGTTCAAGGACCGGGGCATGACGATGGCCGTCTCCAAGGCGGTCGAGCGCGGTGCGAAGGCCGTCATCTGCGCGTCGACGGGCAACACCTCTGCCGCAGCCGCGGCATACGCGGCGCGTGCCGGGATCATCTGCGCCGTCGTCCTCCCTGCCGGGCAGATCGCGCTCGGCAAGCTCGCCCAGGCGCTCATCCACGGCGCGCGCGTCGTCGCCGTCCACGACAACTTCGACGTCGCGCTCGAGATCGTCCGAGAGCTCGGCGAACGACCAGGCGTCGAGGTCGTCAACTCTGTGAACCCGTACCGGATCGAGGGCCAGAAGAGCGCGGCGTTCGAGATCATCGACGTGCTCGGTGACGCGCCCACCGCGCACTGCATCCCGGTCGGGAACGCGGGCAACATCACGGCGTACTGGAAGGGCTATACCGAGTACCACGATCTGGGCCGCGCCCGGAGCACGCCGCGCATGCTCGGCTGGCAGGCCGCGGGTGCCGCGCCGATCGTCGCCGGCGAGCCGATCCGATACCCCGAGACGCTGGCCACGGCGATCCAGATCGGCAACCCGGCCTCGTGGAAGCAGGCCGAGGCGGCGCGCGACGAGTCGGGCGGCCACATCGGCGCGGTGACCGATGCCGAGATCCTCGAGGCGTACCGCCTGCTGGCCTCGGTCGAGGGCGTGTTCGTCGAGCCGGCGTCGGCCGCCTCGGTCGCGGGCTTGCTGCGCGCCGCGACCGAGGGCCGCGTCGACGCGACCGACACCGTCGTGTGCACGGTGACGGGCCACGGCTTGAAGGATCCCCAGCGCGCGATCGCGGAGGTCGAGCTGGGCGAGCCGGTGCCCGCCGACACCCGCTCGGTGGCAGAGACGATCGGGCTGTAGCGTCCGCCGTTGATGCGTATCTGGAGGCCGCTGAGCGTCCTCCAGATACGCACCGAAGGAGATGTGATGGAGCGACCGATTGCGCTCGTGACCGGTGCGTCGGGGGGGATCGGTGCATCGTTCGCCGATGTGCTCGCGAAGCGGGGACATGACCTCGTCATCGTCGCTCGCACGCAGCCGAAGCTCGAGGAGAGCGCGGCTCGGCTGCACGCCGAGCACGGTGCCGCGGTCGAGGTGCTGGCCGCCGACCTGGAGACCGGCACCGGAGTCGATCGAGTCGGCGAGCGCCTGGCCGACTCGACACGACCGATCGAGCTGCTCGTCAACAACGCCGGCTTCGGCTCGTACGGGAAGTTTCACGAGCAGCAGATCGAGCAACAGGTCGCGATGCTCGAGCTCAACGTCGTCGCGCTCGTGAAGCTGTCGCACGCGGCCCTCGGACCGATGGTCGAACGAGGCCACGGCGGGGTCATCAACATCTCGTCCGTCGGCGGGTACCAGCCGACACCTCTCTACGCGACGTACAGCGCGACGAAGGCGTTCGTGTCGAGCTTCACGAATGCGGTGCACGAGGAGCTGCGGGGGACGGGCGTCAAGGCGCTGGTCGTCGCTCCGGGCTTCACCCGTACCGACTTCCACGAGCGCGCCGATGTCGACGCGAGCATGCCCGGCTTCCTCTGGCAGTCGGCCGAGGCCGTGGCCGAGGCCTCGATGAGCGCCTACGAACGGGGGCGTGCGGTGTGCATCCCCGGCGGGCTGAACGGCGTCGCGGCGGCGTTCTCGAGCGTGATGCCGGCCGGGATCGCCCGGCGCGTCGCAGCGGTCGTGTCGCAGCGCGCGACCTGACCTGTCTCGCGCGTCAGCCGAGGCTGCTCGCCGTCGCCCGTGCTGCAGCCTCGATCGGAGACGTACCGGTCGCGATGCCGTGGCGGTGATCGTCGCCGCTCGGATCGGTCAACGCGATCGCGACGACGAACCGACCATCCGCCGTCGTCTCGACCGTTCGCGCCCACGCCGGCACCCAGCGCAGGCCGGGGGCGACCTGGCCGATCCCGGCGAGCACGGCCTCGACGGCACCGGCCAACCCGCGGGCGAGCGGGGCGCGGCCGACCGCGCGTGAGCCGGCCACGCCGACGTGCACCTCCACCTCGCCGTCCTCGGGCACGCTTCGCACCGCGAGCAGCTCGGGACCACCGAGAGGATGCGTCGGTGGCGCGGTCGCCGGTCGAGGCGCAACGGCTCCGCCAGGAGGTGACGGCGCAGCCGTCGGGTCGCCCCGCACCACCTCGACGACGAGGCGGGAGCCGGGGTCCGGGGTGAGAGCGCGCGCGGCGGCGCGCCCGAGGTCGCCGGGCGCGTCCTCGGCGACGTGGACCCGCACGAGCACGAGCCGGAGGTCGTCGTCGCGCTCGACGGCCACGGCGTAGACGCCGGGGAGGCGGCGCAGCGCGAGCTCGCCCGTCGGGTCGTCGGGGCCGCGCAGCACGTCGACGCGGAGGCTCGCCGCGCACAGGGCCACGAGCAGGTCGGCATCGAGTGCGCCCTCCGGCACGCTCGGCTCGGTGAGCACACCCGGGCCCGACGCGGTGAGCCCGCCGGGGATCACGCCCGAGCCCGCGCGGAACGCTTGGCGCCCGAGATCGGGGTCGTCGACGACGACGGTCAGCGCGCGCAGGTCGTGCTGCGCGACGAGGCGCTCGAGGTGCGTGCGCAGGCCCGCGAGCCCCACGCCTCCGGGCGAGTGCGGTGCGATCCAGCCCTCCCACCCGGGACCCTCCGATCCGGGACCCTGCGATCCAAGAGCCTCCGAGGGCGCGCTCGCGGGGTCGCGAGCTGGGGGCCGCTCCGGGGCCGGGACGTCGGCGCTCACGTCAGCTCGTGCTCCACGACACGTCGTCGCGCAGCCCGGGCGGCACGCGACCTCGCGCCTCGTCGGTCCGGGGACCCGGGACGTTGCGGAACTCGTACGGCACGGCCTCTCGACCCGGTTGACACACGAAGCACGCTCCGCTCACCCCCGAGGTGATCGCCTCGAGCACCGCGTCGGCGATCTGGCGTGCCGGCATGAGGGGGAAGTCCATCTCGGCGAACATCGCCTTCGCCTCGTCGGAGAGGATGTTGGTGTCGGTCATGCCCGGGTTGACGCAGTTCGCGGTGATCCCCATCGGCTCGAGCGTCGGGGCGACGGAGCGGATCAAGCCGACGACGGCGTGCTTGGTGGCGTCGTAGATCGGATCCGGGGGGAACGGGACGATGCCGGCGAGCGACGCGGTCGCGACGATCGCGCCCTCGCCCCGAGGCTCCATGGTGCGGATCGCGGCCCGAAGTCCGTACACCACGCCGTCCACGTTGACGCGCATGATCCGTCGGTACGTCGCCCCGTCGAGCTGGGTCAGATCGGCGACGCCGATGGCGATGCCCGCGTTCAAGAAGGCGATGTCGACGCCCCCGAGCTCGCGGGCGCAGCGCTCGAACGCCGCGTCGACCTGCTCGGGATCGCCCACGTCGGCCGCGTGCGCGACACCGTCGAGCGAGCCCGCGGCGGCGCGCGCACCGCTCTCGTCGACGTCGACGACGAAGACCCGGGCGCCCTCCTCGGTGAGTCGTTCGGCCGTGGCGCGGCCGATGCCCGACGCGCCGCCGGTGATGAGGGCGACCTTCCCCCGAACCTTCACAGAGTCGCTCCTATCCCCATCTTGGACGCGCTCGCCCCACCACACGGTCGGTGCGATCGCCTGCGGTCCCTCGGCTGCTCGTCACAGCTGGAGCACGACGAGCCGGGCCTCGGTCATCTCCTCGACCGCGTACTTCGGCCCCTCGCGGGTGTTCCCGGAGTCACGCACGCCTCCGTAGGGCATCTGGTCGGTGCGAAACGTCGGAACCTCGTTGACGAGCACCCCACCGAAGTCCAGCTCGTAGACGGCGCGCAGCGCCTTCCCGAGGTCGGCGGTGAAGATGGCGGCTTGTAGGCCGTAGCGAGTGTGGTTCGCGAGCTCGACGGCGTCGTCGAGCGTCCGGTAGCGCTGCACCGCGACCACGGGCCCGAACACCTCGAGCGAACAGACCTTCATGTCCGGGTCGACGTCGGTGAGCACAGTGGGCTCGAGGATGCCGTCGCGGACCTGACCTCCGGTCGCGACCTTGGCGCCCGCGGCGGTGGCCTCGTCGACCCAGCTCGTCACCCGGTCACGCTCCGACTCCGAGATGAGTGCGGACACATCGGTCTCGTCGCTCATGGGATCGCCGACGACGAGTGACTCGACGCGCGGGACGAGCTCCGTGAGGAACGCGTCGCCGAGATCCTCGTGCACGTAGACCCGCTGCGTCGAGATGCAGGACTGGCCCGCATGGCTGAAGCCCGCCACCGCGATCTTCGTCGCGGCCGTGACGAGGTCTCCGTCGGGCTCGATGATCACCGGCGCGTTGTTGCCGAGCTCGAGCCCCACCTTCTTGCGCGGAGCGCGCGACTTGATGCCCCAGCCGACCTCGGGGGATCCGGTGAACGTGATCATCGCGATTCCGTCGTGCTCGACGATCGCGTTCCCGACCGTGCTCCCGCGGCCGGTGACGACGTTGAGATGACCTGGGGGCAGGCCGCACTCGTCGAGCAGCAGCTCGGCCAGGGCGATCGCGGAGATGGGCGTCTGTGACGCCGGCTTGAGCACGACCGGACAGCCCGCCGCGATCGCCGGTGCGACCTTGTGCGCGACGAGGTTGAGCGGGAAGTTGAACGGGCTGATCGCGCCGACGACCCCGATGGGTCGGCGCAGCGTGAAGCCGAGCTTCCCGGCGCCTGCGTCGCTGGCGTCCATCGGCACGATCTCGCCGGCGAGGTCGCGCGCAGCTGCGGCGGCGAACGTGAAGGTCGAGACCGCACGGGCGGCCTCGACGCGCGCGGCCTTCATGGGCTTGGCGGCCTCTTCGGCGACGATGCGGGCGAAGTCGTCGACGCGCTCGCGGAGGGCAGCGGCCGCCGTGTCGAGGATCTCGGCCCGGCGCCACGCGGGAAGCGGGTCGTCGCGCAGGGCGAGGTGAGCCGCGGCGACGGCCCGGTCGACCTCGTGGGCTCCGCACGCGGGAACGCGCGCGAGCTCGCGACCGTCGTACGGGGACCGGACCGTGATCGTGTCGTTGCCGGCCTGTGGACGCGTCACCCGCTCGGCACCGATCGGGAGCCGGCGCACGCCGTCATCGGCCATGGGGCCAGGCTAGCGACGCGAGCCCGGGACGGTTCGGGGCCGCGCCAGAATGGTTGCGAGGCCTTGACCCCCGGATCGACGGGCGCAGCGACCGGCGCACGGACCTGTACATCAGCACACGCATGAGAGGACGAGATGATGGGCGACGTCTACACGCTCCCCGAGCTGCCGTACGACTACAGCGCGCTCGAGCCGCACCTGTCGGCGACGCTGCTCGAGCTGCACCACGCGAAGCACCACGCCGCGTACGTGAAGGGCGCCAACGCGACCCTCGACAAGCTGGCCACGGCGCGCTCGGACGAGTCCTTCGACACCATCAACCAGCTCCAGAAGAACCTGGCGTTCCACGTGTCGGGGCACGTCCTGCACTCGGTGTTCTGGACGAACATGAGCCCCGACGGGGGCGGCAAGCCCGAGGGCGACCTGGCCGCGGCCATCGACGAGAGCCTCGGCTCGTACGAGGGCTTCGAGCAGCAGCTGTCGGAGGCGGCGACCAACGTGCAGGGCTCGGGATGGGGCGCGCTCGCGTGGGAGCCGATGGCGCAGCGGCTGGTGGTCGAGCAGGTCTACGACCACCAGGGCAACATCGGCAACGGCACCGTCCCGCTGCTGGTGCTCGACATGTGGGAGCACGCGTACTACCTCGACTACCGGAACGTGAAGGGCGACTGGGTCGACGCGTTCTGGAAGATCGTCGCGTGGCCCGACGTCGCCAAGCGCTTCGAGCGCGTCCGCGACCTCCGGCTCGTCTAGCGACTGCTCGCGCCCCTGACGTCGGCTCGGACGCACACCGCCGCGAGCACCACCGTCGCCCGACGCCACGGCGATCGCGCCGGTAGCCTGCGGCCATGCCTGATGCCACTGATCAGCACGTCGAGCAGGTGTGGGAGACGCCGCCGCTCGACGAGATCCCGAAGCTCAGCGTGGCGCACGTCCAGGCCATGGAGTCGATGGACGACGAGGAGATGGTCTGGGAGCAGGCGGGCATGCACCACATCCTCGTGCGCACGATCGGACGCAAGTCGGGCAAGGAGCACAAGGTCGCGTTGCCGGTCTGGCTCGATCCCAGCGGCCACCGCATCGTCGTCGCGTCGTTCGCCGGCGCGCCCGGGCACCCTTCGTGGTACCTCAACCTCTCCGACAGTGACGCGAACCCCGAGGTGCTCTGCACCGTGCGCGGCGGTAAGCAGTTCTGGTCGAAGCCGGAGATCCTCGACGGCGGCGAGTACGACCGCATCTGGGAGCTCCTGATCGCCGACCGCGCCTGGTACGCCGACTATCAGCAGAAGACGCAGCGGCGGATCCCACTCGTCCGCCTGCGAGAGACCCGCGCGGTCTGACCGCGACGACCTCTCGATCGCCGTGGAGCTCGTCCGCGTCACCCCCGACGACGACGGAATCGCCGTCGTCACCTTGGACGACCCCGATCGCTACAACGCGCTGTCGAGCCAGCTGGTCAGCGAGCTGCTCGAAGCGCTCGCCACGCTCGCTCGTGACCGGACGACCCGAGCCGTCGTGCTCACCGGTGCCGGCCGCGGCTTCTGTGCCGGCGCGAACCTCGCGGGCGACGAGGAGCTCCCCGAGCTCGCCCGCGATCGCGGCCCGGTCGGGCTCGTGCAGGCGATCCAGGAGCACATCGCGTCGCTCGTGCTCGCCGTCCACGAGCTCCCGCAGCCCGTCATCGCTGCCGTGCACGGTGCGGCCGTGGGCGGCGGCCTCGCGCTGGCGCTCGCGTCCGACCTGCGGGTCGCCAGCGACGACGCGTTCTTCGCGTCGCAGTTCATCAAGGTCGGTCTGTCGTCGTGCGACGTCGGCACCAGCTACTTCCTGCCGCGCCTCGTCGGACCGACGCATGCCGCCGAGCTCATGCTCACCGGTCGCCGCTTCGACGCGGCGGAGGCGGAGCGCATCGGGCTGCTGAACGGGGTCGTCGGCCGCGAGGCCCTCGTCGACACCGCTCGTGACCTCGCGGCAAGCGTGATCGCGAACAGCGAGTTCGGCGTGTACATGACGAAGCTCGGGCTCTGGGCGAACCTCGATGCGCCGAGCCTTCGACACGCAATGGAGCTGGAGAATCGCACGCAGGTGCTCGGCACGTTCACAGGCAACATGGCGGAGGCGAGTCGGGCGTTCGTCGAGAAGCGCGAGCCGACCTGGAAGCCGATGTGACCCGGCTCGTCGCGCGGATCCGCGAGATCGTCCACACGCTGCGCTCCGTCCTGCGCTTCGAGCCCATGGAGCTCGACTCGGTCGCGCGCCGACTGCGCCGGGCCGCGTCGGTCGCGGATCTCCGCCGCATCGCGAAGCGGCGCCTCCCGCGTGGCGTCTTCGACTACATCGACGGAGGCGCTGAGGACGAGCGCACGCTCGTCGAGAACACCCGCGGCTTCGCGCGTCTCACGTTCAGGCCCCGCGTCCTGCGCGACGTCTCCGTGGTCGACATGCGCACGACGATCCTCGGGAAGGAGGCTCCGCTGCCGCTCGCGCTGTCGCCGACCGGCTTCAACCGGATCGCCGACCCTGCCGGGGAGATCGCCGTCGCACGCGCCGCCGAGCGCGCCCGGCTCCCGTACTCGCTCTCGACCTTGGGGACGCGGTCGATCGAGGAGATCGCCGCGGTCAACGCGGGGCGGAAGTGGTTCCAGGTGTACGTCTGGAACGACCGCGGCCTCGTCAAGGAGATGATCACGCGTGCCGAGGAGGCGGGCTTCGAGGCGTTGATCCTCACGGTCGACACGGCGGTGCAGGGGCGCCGAGAGCGCGACGTGCGTCACGGTTTCACGCTCCCACCGAAGCTCGGGCTGGACACGCTCCTCGACGGGATGCTGCACCCGCGATGGACCTGGGATTTCGTGCGTGCCGAGCCGATCCGGTTCGCCAACGTCGTCGGGCGCGGCGTCTCCGACGGGACGGAGGCCGTCGAGCTGGCCGAGGTCATGAACAACCAGTTCGACTCCTCTGTTCGTTGGGAGGACGTCGACTGGCTGCGCTCGGTCTGGGACGGCCCGCTGGTCATCAAGGGTGTGCAGACGGTGGACGATGCGGTCATCGCTGCCGAGAGCGGGATCGACGCGGTGGCTCTGTCGAACCACGGTGGGCGTCAGCTCGACTCGGCGCCGGCGCCGATCGATCTCGTCGCACCGGTGACCGACGCCGTCGGCGACGGCATCGAGGTCTACTGCGACGGCGGGGTTCGGCGCGGCAGTGACATCGTCAAGGCGATCGCGCTCGGCGCACAGGCGTGCATGATCGGCCGCGCGTACCTCTACGGGCTCGGTGCGGCAGGGGAGCGAGGCGTCGACCACGTCCTCGCGATGCTCGACGCCGACGTCCGGCGCACGATGGCCCTGCTCGGGGTCCGCACGATCAGCGACCTCTCCCGGGAGTGCCTCGCCTGACACGCTCTGGCGTCGAAGAACCACGTATCTCGTTGGTCTGCGACGCAAGCGCGCGACGGATCAGGGCTCGAAGGGGCCCTTGCCCATCTGCTCGCGCACCGTGACGACCTGGGGGTTCGTGAGGGTGCGCCGTTGCCAGTTCGCACCGTCGACGACGAGCGTGTGACCGGAGACGAAGCGCGCGTACGGCGACGCCAGGAACGTCGCAGCCCACCCGAGCTCCTGGCGCTGCCCGACGCGCATCGCGGGCTGGCACCCGTCCTTGTCGCTCGAGCGCTCGAGGTTGCCCTGGATGTCGGCCGTCATGTCCTCGTGCGGGAACAGGCCCGGCACCAGGCCGTTCACCTGGATGCCGTACGGCCCCCACTCGACGGCGAGCGTCTCGGTCAGGTTCTTGACCCCCGCCTTCGCCGCGGCCGAGTGCGCGAAGCCTGGTCCACCCGTCCAGGCGTAGGAGGCGCCGACGTTGATGATCGATCCCGGCGTGCCGGCCGCGAGGTGGCGACGGCCGAACTCGCGGGCGCACAGGTAGGTGCCGGTGAGCGTGATGTCGACGACCGTGCGCCACGCGTTCGGAGACATGTCCTCCGCGGGCACCGGGAAGTTGGCGGCGGCGTTGTTGACCAAGACCGCGGGAAGACCGAACTGGTCCTCGGCGGCGTCGAACATCGCCGCGATCGAGTCGGCCTCGCGGATGTCGCAGGGCGTCGCGAGGACGGACGCGCCGAGCGCGGCGATCGCAGCCCGACCCGCCTCGAGGTGCTCCTCTTTGCGGCTCCCGATGACCAGCGACGCCCCCAGCCGCGCGAACTCCGATGCGATCGCCTTCCCGAGACCGGTGCCGGCACCCGTCACGACGACGCACACACCGTCGAACTCGCCGGGCTTCAGCGCCGTCGTGCCGACGGCCGGGGGCGAGGGCAGGCCGATGGGATCGCTCATCCGGTCGTGTCAGCTCCCCGTGTAGTGCGCGTCGCGCTCCTCGGCGCGCGCGGCTCGCATCTCGGCCATGTCGTCGCTGCGACTGATGAACGTCTGGTAGATCATCTCGTCCGTCATCGACGACCGGATCTGCGGCTGCGCGAGGTGCCGGATCACCTCGCGCGCCATCTTCACCGTCACAGCCGGCGACGAGGCGATCTGGTGCGCGATCTCCTGCACCGTGGCGTCCAGCTCGTCGGCGGGCACGACCCGGCTCACGATCCCGTGAGCCAGCGCCTCCTCTGCCGAGAGGATGCGCCCGGTCAACACCATGTCGCTCACGAGCCCGTGGCCGCACATCTCGTAGAGCACTGCGACGCCGCCGGTGTCGGGGATGACCCCGTACGTGACCTCGGGGAGACGGAAGCGTGAGCCCTCGGCGGCGACCCGGATGTCGCACAGCAACGCGCGCTGGAACGACCCGCCCATCACCCATCCCTTGCACGCGACGATGATCGGCGCGTCGAGATCCCACACCTGCTGGATGCCGCGGTGGCCGCGCCGCATCAGCTCGTGGTGCGACAGCTCGACCTTCAGGTTGCCGATCGAGCCGACGTCGCGTCCCGACGAGAACGACTTCCCCTCGCCGCGCCAGATGACGGCACGCACCTCGGGACGCGCCCTGAGCTCGCCGAGCGCATCGAAGAGCTCGACGTCCATGTCGTCGTCGAACGCGTTGTGCTTCTCGGGGTTGTCGTTGGTGATCGTCGCGATCGGACCGTCGATCGTGAGGTGGACTCGCTCGGGCTCGGGCATGGACGGGTGAGTCTACGGAGGAGCTCGAGCGCCGTGCCCGTGCGTGTGCCAGCATCCCGCTCGTGACGACGACGGTGCGAGCCGGCGTGCTCCTCTCCCGGTCGAGGACGACATGAGCTTCTTCGGACTTCGTTTCGACTTCCGCAACCCCGAGCTCGCGGGCACGTCGATGACCGAGCGCTACCGAGCCGCACTCGACATGTGCGAGTGGGCCGACGGTCTCGGCTTCGTCGTGATCGCCATCTCGGAGCACCACGGCTCACCCGACGGCTACCTCCCGAGCCCGCTCCCCATGGCGGCAGCCATGGCGGCGCGCACCGAGACGGCGCGCATCCAGATCGCCGCGATCATCGCCCCGTTCCACGACCCGCTGCGTCTCGCCGAGGACGCCGCGGTCGTCGACCGCATCAGCGGCGGACGCCTCGACCTGATCATCGCCAACGGCTACGTGCCGGCGGAGTTCGACATGTTCGGTGTCGCTCTGTCCGAGCGTGTCGGACGCACGACCGAGGCGATCGAGGTGCTGCGGCAGGCGTGGACGGGCGAGCCGTTCGAGCACCGTGGGCGGCGGGCACGGATCACGCCCTCGCCCCATCAGGAGGGCGGTCCGACGCTGGTGCTCGGCGGCAGCAGCGAGCCCGCGGCCCGGCGCGCCGCGCGCATCGCGGACGGCTTCCTGCCGTCGACGCCGGATGTCTGGGAGCACTACGTCGACGAGTGCGCCAAGCTCGGGAAGCCCGACCCCGGCCCGCACCTGGGCGGGGACACGACCTCCTTCTTCCTCGCGACCGATGTCGAGGAAGGGTGGCGCGAGTACGGACCGTACGCGCTGCACGAGATGAACGCGTACGGGCAGTGGATGCAGGAGTCGGGTGTCGGCGCGGCGGGCGGCTACGAGCCAGTGCGCGATCTCGACGCGTTGCGCGAGACCGGCCAGTACCGAGTGCTCACCCCCGACGAGATGGTCGCCGAGCTCGAGGAGAAGGGGCCGTTCGGCTTCGCGATGCTCCACCCGATGTGCGGAGGCGTGCCGCCCGACCTCGCGTGGAAGATGCTGAAGCTGTTCGAGACCGACGTGCTGCCACGAGCGCCCGCCGCGGCATGAGCCGAGACCTGGACGCCATCGAGGCGATCAAGGCGTTGAAGGCTCGCTACTTCCGCTGCCTGGACACCAAGGACTGGGACGGCTTCACGCAGGTCTTCGCGCCGGACGCGGTCATGGACATGCGTGCTGAGGTGCCGCCGTCACCGGACGATCCCGACGCCGGCATCACGCACGGCAACGAGGCGATCGCCGCGTTCGTCCGGGACCACGTCGACCCGGTCGTCACCGTCCACCACGGTCACACCCCCGAGATCGAGCTGACGTCCGACACGACCGCGCGTGGGGTGTGGGCGATGGAGGACCACCTCTGGTGGCCCGAGGGCTCGCCGTTCTCGACGATGCACGGCTACGGCCACTATCACGAGACCTACGAGATCGTGGACGGCGCCTGGCGCATCGAGACCCTCACGTTGACGCGTCTGCGGATCGACGTCACCTGACGTCGGTGCGCGTTCGGATCACGGCGCGCTAGACGACGAGACCGAAGCGCTCCAGGCCGTAGGCGGCGATCGCGTTGTCGCGGAGCACGGCGCGGCACGCGTCGGCGTCCATGCCCGCGGCGTTGAACAGCTCGCGTGCGATCTTGCGAGAGTGCGGGAACGTTCCGTCGGAGTGCGGGAAGTCGGTCTCGAAGAGAATCGCCTCCAGGCCGACGTCGTCGCGGCACTTGAGACCGACGAGGTCGTCGAACACGCACCCGAACACGCGCCCGCGCGCCTGCTCGCTCGGCGCGGTCGGGAGCTCGACACCACCGACGCCGTCGCGCCACACGCTGTCCATGCGCTCGAGCTGGAACGGCATCCAGCCCACCTGGCTCTCCGCGTACGTGATCTTGATGTCGTGGAACCGCGAGAGCGTGCCCGAGAAGACCCAGTCGCACAGCGAGCCCTGGGCATTCTGCGCGTAGAGCGACATCGACGTGGCGAGCGGCGCGTCGGGCGCGGTCGTCGGCATCTTCGACGACGACCCGATGTGCATCGACACCGTCGTGTCGGTCTCCTCGCACGCGGCCCAGAGTGGGTCCCACGCGCCCGTGTAGAGCGAGGGCAGCCCCAGTGCAGCCGGGTTCTCCGTGAAGGCGATCGCGTGGCTGCCCTTCGCCGCGCAGCGCCGCACCTCTTCGGCAGCGAGCTGCGGGTCCCAGAGCGGCACGAGGGTGAGCGGTATCAGGCGCCCGCGCCCGGCGCCCGCGGACCACTCGTCGATCATCCAGTCGTTGTAGATGCGCAGGCAGGTGAGCGACAGGTCCTTGTCGTCGCGCTCGAGGAACCCCTGCCCCGCGAAGCGGGGGAAGATGTTGGGGAAGTTGATCGCGGCCTCGACGTGGTTCGTGTCCATGTCTGCGAGGCGCGCCGCCTGGTCGTACGCACCGGGGCGGAAGTCCTCGTAGACGGCCGGCACGTTTCGCTGCTCGCTGCGCGGGGTGCCCGCCGGCGCGTGCAGGAACCCCGTGGGGACGACGAGGTCGTCGAAGAGCCAGAGGTCGCACCACTCGCCGTCTTCTGCGCCGCGCTCGAAGCCGTAGTTGCCTCCCTCGAACACGAGCTTGACGCGCTCACGCGAGGTGCGGGGCCCATGGTCGCGCACGCTCTCGGGGAGCTCTCGCCGCCAGAGCTCCCTCGGCTCGAGCACGTGGTCGTCGACCGAGATGATGAGCGGAAGATCTTCCTCGGCCGGCGTCGTCATGGCCCCAATCCTACGAAGTGTGTCGTCGCCATCTTCGGTCAGTGGGGCACGAGGCCACCGTCGGCGATCAGCACCTGGCCCGTCACGAAACTCGCCGCGTCGGACGCGAGGAACAGCGCCGGCCCGATCATCTCGTCGGCGTGCGCGGCGCGGGCGAGGTGGGACGCGTTGGCCATGCGCTCCTGTGCCTCGGGCGTGTTCGCCCGCATCATGTCGGTGTCGATCGAGCCCGGCGCGAGCGCGTTGACGCGGATGCCTCTGGGCGCGAGGTCCGCTGACCACGCCCGCGTGTACGACATGAGCGCGGCCTTCGCGGCCGCGTAGGTCGCGGTGAAGGCCGAGAACAGGAACGCGCCGGCGGAGATCACGTTCACGATCGCGGCGGACCCGCTGCGCTCGAGATGCGGGATCGACGCTTCGACGAGGAAGACGGGTCCCCGCAGGTTGACATCCATCGACTTCGCGTAGGCCTCGGGTGTGAAGCGGCCGATGTCCTCGCGCAGCGCCGTCGCTGCGTTGTTGACGACGATGTCGAGGCGCCCGAACCGGTCGACGGTCGTGTCGACGAGTGCTCCGATGGCGTCGAGGTCGCCCATGTGCGTCGGCACGCCGATGGCCTGACCGCCGTTCGAGACGAGCGCGCGCTCGGCGTCCGCGCACGAATCGGCCTTTCGGCTCGCCACCGCGACCTTCGCGCCGGCGGCGACGAAGCCCTCGGCGATCGACCGCCCGATGCCCCGGGTCCCGCCGGTGACGATTGCGACGCGGTCGGTGAGGTCGAACAGCTTCTCGAGCCCGGCCCGATCCACGGCGGTACGATAACAACGTTATGGCGACCCGAGACAACCTCCTCGACCTCGCGACGACGCGCTTCGTGGAGGACGGCTACGCCGGCACCTCGGTGCGCGAGCTGGCTCGCGAGTCCGATCGCACCACCGGCGCGCTCTACGGGCACTTCCGCAACAAGGCCGCTCTCCTCGGCGAGGTGATCGCGACGCGGATCGCCGCGCTCGAGGACGACTTCCCGTCGGGGGTGTCGCTCGTGGAGGGCTTGCGGCAGAACTGGAAGCGCTCCGGCGATCGCGCCGCGCTGCGCGCGCTGCTGCTCGAGGGCGCGGTCGCGGCGCGCCACGACCCGGAGATCCGCGAGCGGCTCGGCCCGCGCCAGACGGAGGCGCTCGCCGAGTGGGGCCAGCGCGTCCGCGATCATGCTGCCGAGGCCGAGCTCGACCCCGACGTCGACGTCGATGCCCTGTTCAAGCTGTTCTGGGCCGTCGAGCTCGGCCTGGGCCTGCTCGAGGCCTACGGCATCGATCTCCCCGACCCGGACACGTCCGCGGACATGGTCGCCCGTCTCGCCTCACGCTGACCACCCTGCGGGAATTGGGCACGATGAAGTGGACTATGTGGCGTTCAACGTGCCCAGAACCCGGGGGAGGTCAGGCGATCGGGACCTCGACGGCCTCGACGCCCGTGATCCAGGGTCGGCCGGCGGCCTTCACCTCGGCCCACTTGTCGTGGCGCCCCTCCGCGTCGGCACCCGTCTGGTCGAGCTCGTCGGGCGTCGGGCCGATCCGCTCGACGACCGGCGCGAGGGCGTCGACGTCGAAGCGGTACACCTCCGCGGCGTTGCCGCCGAGGATCGCCTGGGTCTCGTCGATCGGGATGTCGCAGAAGGCGGCGCGCAGCCACTCCTTCGTGTGCGGCCACGTCCCCTCGGGGTGCGGGAAGTCGTTGCCCCACATGAGGTTGCCGACGCCGATCTCGTAGCGCCGCGCCAGCTCGCGCCGACGAGTGTTCGACGCGCCGATCGAGCAGTTCCGGTCGAAGTACTCGCTCGGTCGCATCGTCAGGTGCGCCGTGAGCTCCTTGCCCAGCTTCTTCGCCGCGTGCTCGCGGTCGTAGACGATGTCAGACGTCCACAGGAGGTCGGGTACCCAGAAGGCGCCGCACTCGGTGACGACGAACCTCAAGCCCGGAAACTGCTCGAACTTGCCGGCCCACATCAGGAACCAGAGCGGGCGGGTCGACCACCAGCGAACCTCGGACACGTACATGCCGACGTACTCGCCGTAGGAGTCCCTGTCGGCCGTTCCCGAGTGCACGTGGACGGGGAGCTCGAGGTCCTGGCACGTGGCCCACACGGGGTCGTAGCGCGCGTCGTGGTAGGGCGCGTACGGCTGCCACATGGAGGGGATGAGGATCCCGCCGCGCAGCCCGGCGTCGGCGGCCCACCGGATCTCGGCGACCGCGGCATCGATGTCGTGGAGGATCGGCACGATCGCCACGCCCGCTCGCCGCGCCGGGCTGTCGGCGCACAGCTCGGCGAGCCAGCGGTTGTGGGCGCGCGCGCCCGCCAGCAACAGCTCCGGGTCGCGGTCACCGCCTTGGCTCAGGCCCGCACCGAACGGCGCCGATGCCCCCGACGTGACCGCGTCGGCGTCGGGGAAGATCACCTCGCCGGCCACACCATCGGCGTCGAGCTCCTTGTCGCGCCGGGCAGCGTCCCATCCGCCGCGCAGCCCCTCCTCGTTGTCGCGCTCCCACTCCTCGGCGAACTCCTCGTTGCGCAGCCCGCGGGAGCGCAGCTCCGACTCGATGGCGGCGCGAGCGACCTGCTCCTCTTCGAACGCGGCGTGGTACTTCGGGTCGAGCCAATCGCGGTACTGGGCGTTGGGGAGCCCGGCGTGGCAGTCGGACGAGATCACCAGGTATCGCTCCACGGCGTTCCTCTCTTCCTCGACCCGCTCGGTCATCCGGCGACGGCGCGCACGTAGGTCGGGTTCTCGCGCTTGAGCAACGACTCGGCCTTCGCGCGTATCTGCTCGTCGGATCGCTCGCTCGGGGCGAAGATCCAGAAGTCGCCGGCCCGGATCGCGTCGACGACGCGTGCAGCGACCTCCTCGACCGGTGTGTACTCGACCTCGACGCCGGCCTGGCGCATGATCTCCTCGTACTCCTCGATCGTCACCGGGTCCTTCGAGCGCGGCTTCTCCTTGGCCAGCTCGGCGGGGCGGGTCTTCCACGCGTCGAACAGCCCCGTGCGGAGCATGTGCGGGCCGGGGAACAGCAGCGACGCCCGCACCGCCGTGCCGGCGTCGACCAGCTGCGCGTCGAGCACCTCGGTGAGCGTGACGACCGCACCCTTGGTCACCGAGTACTCGGGAGTGCCGAGGATCGGCGTGATGCCGCCGTTGGGCGACGATGTGTTCACGACGTGCGCCGCCTCACCGTGCTCGATCATGTGCGGCACGAACGCGTTGATGCCGTGGATGACGCCGTACAGGTTGACGCCGATCCCCCACCGCCAGTCGTTGAGCTCGTGCTCCCAGAGGCGGCCCTCGGCGCCCACGCCGATGCCGGCGTTGTTGCACAGCACGTGCACACGTCCGTACGCAGCGATCGCCGCGTCGCGCAGGGCCTCGACCTGCTCCCACTTCGACACGTCGGTCACCACGCCCGTCACGTCGTGGCCCCGTTCGCGCAGGTCGGCAACCGTCGCGTCGAGCACAGCAGGCTGCACGTCCGCGAGGACGACGCGCATGCCTTCCTGCGCGAACCGCTCGCCCAGGGCGCGCCCGAGCCCGCCACCGCCGCCGGTCACGACGGCAACGCGGCCTTCGAGGTCGGTCAGCAACTCACTCCTCACCCACGGGTGAGAGGTCGTCGTAGCGCTGGTGGACGAACGGCGCGATCCACTCGCCGGGCACGTGGGAATGGATCTCCGCCGTCTGGGTGCTGCGCCGCTCCGCGATCGTGATGCCGCGCAGCTTCCGCACCGGCAGGTCGGCAACCGGGTCGAACTGCGACTCTCGCAGCACCACCTCTCCGTCGACGGCCTCGAGGGTGCGCGTCGTCTCGTCGCGGTAGCAGTAGACGAGCGAAGGTTCGGCGTCGAAGCCCTTGCCTTCCGGTGACGGCAGGAACTTGAGGTAGAAGCTCGTGCGCCGGCCATCGGGCGGCGTCGGCAGCGACTCCTTCACCGTCCCGGTGACCTCGAGGAAGGTCGTGCCGAGGCGCGTGACCTTCCCGTGGACGCGGTCACCGTCTCTCTCCAAGGTGATGTCGCCGATCTTCTTGGGCTCGCCGAACGTCTCACGCCCGCCGATCACGGATTGCTCGGTGCTCATCGGCATCACGAGCGCGTAGTCGCCCTCGGTGCCCTCGTGGCGCGCCATCACCGCGAACGTCGCAGCACCGAAGACGGGGATGCCCGCCTTCTGCATGTCGACCGACGCGATCGTCACGCGCACGAGCGGCTCGTCGAGCGGTTCGAGCGGGGGTGGCAGCACCGCCGCGACGATCTCGGGATCGGTCTCGTAGATCGCGACGAGCGTCGTCGACCACGCACCGGTCGCCGTGGCCTCGACCTCCCGGTTCCGGAGCTCTTGCTCGGACCGTGCCGCGTACCGGATCTTCCCCATCAGTGCCTGCTTTCGGGTCGGTTGGTGTCGTCGATGCCGGCGAAGGCCGGACAGCGGCGCGCGTCGGCCGGGATGTCGGCCGGCGCGATCGGATCGGCGACGTCGACGACCTTCGGTCCGACGCGCGCCGCGACGGTCGCGAGCGCGTCGAGATCGAACCCGTAGACCGTCGCCGCATTGGCGCCGATCATCTGCTGCACCTCGCCGTCGGGCACGCCGGCGAACGACAGGCGCAGCGCCTCGAGCGAGTACGGGTAGCTCGACTCCTTGTGGGGGTAGTCGCTGCCCCACATGATCTTGTCGATGCCGACCACGTCACGAAGCGGCACCTCGGCCGGACGGATGAAGCTCGCACCGACGTGGCACTGCCGCGCCCAGTACTCGCTCGGCTTCAGCGAGAGCCCCGCGACGACGCTGCCGCCCCACTCGACCTCCTGCGAGCCCGCAGCCGAGTGCATCCGCTCGAAGAAGTAGTCGAGCCGCGAGAGCTCCTCGGGGATCCAAGCCGTGCCCTGCTCGGTGAGGACGAGCTGCAGCTCGGGGAACCGCTCGAGCACGCCGCCGAACACGAGGTGCGAGAACGCGCGGTGCGCCCACCACGTGACCTCGAGCAGGAACACGACCTTGTCGACGGCGGTCTCGTCCATCGGCGGGACCGCGCTGCCCGAGTGGTGGTTGACGGGCATCCCGAGCTCCTCGCACACGCGCCAGATCGGGTCGTAGTCGGGGGAGTAGAGCGGCGAGAGGCCCGTGCCCGGCGGGGCGCCCGGCAGGAGCACGCCGCCCGTGAGCCCCGCTTCGCGTGCCCACCGGATCTCGTCGACCGCGGCGTCGACGTCGGCGAGCAGGATCTGTGCGATGCCGGCACGACGTCCGGGTGCTGTCGCGCAGAAGTCGGCGAGCCATCGGTTGTGCGCGCGCAGCCCGGCCCAGCGCAGCTCGAGCTCCGCCGCGTTCGACGTCGGCGGCTGCGCGGTGAGCGACGACTTCGGGTAGAAGGGAGGGACGGTGTTCGGGAAGATCACCTCGGCGACGATGCCGTCGGCCTCCAGCTCCTGCAGGCGGCGGTCGCTGTCCCAGTTGCGGCTCGCGCCCGGTCCCTCGAGGTCGGGGAACGGGCACACGTAGTCCGCGACCCAGCGGTCGAAGTCGTCGAGGTACCGCTGCTCGAGGAAGTCGCGGTACCCGTGGATCTCGTTGCCCGCGTGCCCGTCGGCCGAGACGACGACGTAGCGGTCCCGGGCCCCGGTGTGCTCGAGCGTGGTCAACGTCGTCCCCCCAAGCGTCGACGGGCCGCCTCGACAGGCATAACGCTGTTACATCGCGAGCGTCGCGCGCTCGGGCGCCGGCGTCAACTGTGGTGTGCCGAGGGGGGAGGGACGGTCAGCGAGCCGCGAGGAAGCGCTCCGAGGTCGCCGCGATGTGATCGACGTCGTCGTCGTCCATCCCGTGGTTGCAGGGCAGGATGAGCCCCGTCTCCATGACGCGGTCCGCGTTGGCGAGGCCGCCGGGCGCGACGCGATGGGGCGCGCCCTTGAACGCGGGCTGGCGGGCTGCGTTCCCGGTCCACACCATGCGGGTGTCGATGCCTGACCGTTCCATGAACTGCTGGTACTCGGTGCGTGACACGCCCGAGCCGGCTCTGATCAGGATCGGGAACATGTGCCACCCCGTGTCGACCTGGGGAGTCGTGCGCGGGAGCACGAAGACATCCTCGTGTCGCGCGAACGCCTCGTGCAGGCGGGCGAAGTTGCGCTTCCGTCGCTCGAGAAAGGCGGGGAGCTTCTGCATCTGCACCACCCCGAACGCTGCCGACAGCTCCGACGGCTCGAAGTTCCACCCGACCTCGTCGAAGATGAAGAGGTCGTCGTACTCGAGGCCGTCGAGGTCGGAGAAGAAGCGGCGCGGGACGCGCTCGCCGCGCCGCGACCCGTAGATCGCGACCTCGCTGCGCCGACCCCAACGGCGCAGCAGCAGCGCGCGGTCGACGAGCTCGGGATCGTCCATGCACACCATCCCGCCGGTGCCGGCTGCGGTGATGATGTGCGAGAGCGCGAAGCTCGTGAGCGAGATGTCGCTGCGAGTCCCCGTGGGGGTCCCGCGCAGGGTCGCGCCGAGGCAGTCGCACGAGTCCTCGACGACCTGGAGGTCGTGCTCGTCGGCGATGGCGCGGATGCGGTCCCAATCGGGGCAGTTGCCGATCAGGTTCGGCGCCAGGATCGCCCGGGTGCGGGGTCCGATCGCGCTGTCGATGGCGTCGACATCGATCTGGTACGTGTCGGGCTCGACGTCGACGAAGACGGGCACGAGCCGCGAGCGCACCATGGGCGCGATGTCGGTCGAGAACGTCACCGCCGACGTGACGATCTCGTCGCCGGGCTCGAGCGCGAGCAGCTCGACCGCGAGGTAGAGCGCCGACGACCCCGAGTTGACCATCACGCCGCGCTCCTTCCCGAACGAAGCTGCGACCAGCCGCTCCATCTCGCGCACCCGGGGCCCGATCCGCAGCGCGGTCGGGCCGCCGCGCAGCACCTCGACGACCGCTTCGATCTCCGCGTCGTCGTGGACGCTCCCCGCGTAGTCGATGCGCCGGCCCGTGGCAGGCTCGGGAGACACGGCGGGAGGCTACCGACAGCACTCGGGCGGAGCCCGTCCGGTGCGACCCCCAGCACCGAAGGAGGATCGTGGACACCTACGACGTGGTCGTGCTCGGCGGCGGACCGGCCGGCGAGAACGTGGTCGAGCGCTGCACCGCCGACGGCCTGACGGTTGCCGTGGTCGAGCAGGAGCTGCTCGGCGGCGAGTGCTCGTACTGGGCGTGCGTCCCGAGCAAGACCCTGGCGCGTCCCGGCGAAGTCCTCGCCGCGGTGCAGCGGGTGCCCGGCGCTCGCGAGGCCGTCAGTGGTTCGATCGATGTCGCAGCCGCGCTGGCTCGACGCGACGACATCGTCGGCGACTGGGACGACACGGGTCAGGTCCAGTGGCTCGACGGCGCGGGCGGGACGCTGGTGCGCGGCCACGGCCGCCTCGCCGGTGAGCGGCGCGTCGACGTCGAGACCGAAGACGGGGACGTCGTCGAGCTCGAGGCGCGCGTGGCCGTCGTCCTCGCGACCGGCAGCGTGGCGGCGATCCCGCCGATCCCCGGCCTGGCCGACGCGCACGCCTGGGACAGCCGCGGCGCGACCTCTGCCCGCGCGGTGCCGGGGCGCCTCGCCGTGCTCGGTGGCGGCGTCGTCGGCGTGGAGATGGGTCAGGCGTTCCACCGCTTCGGAGCGCAGACGACCGTGATCGAGGCCGCCCCCCGCCTGCTTGCCAACCTCGAGCCGATCGCGGGTGACGAGCTCGGTCGGGCGTTCTCCGAAGAGGGGATCGAGGTCCTCACCGAGACGAAGGCGGTCGCGGTCGAGCGCGCCGGCGGGGACGCTCCGGTCACCGTGAAGCTCGACGACGGGCGGGCCATCGAGGCCGACGAGCTGCTGGTCGCGGTCGGTCGGCGACCGGCGACGAGCGACGTCGGCGTCGAGACCGTCGGGCTCGAGCCCGGCAAGTACGTCGAGGTCGACGACGAGCTGCGCGCCCGGGCCGTCGACGGTGGTTGGCTCTACGCGATCGGCGACGTCAACGGCCGTGCGCTCCTCACGCACATGGGGAAGTACCAGGCGCGCATCGCCGCCGACGTGATCCGAGGTCGTGAGATCACGGCGTGGGCCGACTCACGGGTCGTGCCGAGCGTGGTCTTCACCGATCCCCAGGTCGGCTCCGTGGGCCTCACCGAGGCGCGGGCACGCGAGGCCGGGATCGAGGTCCGGGCGGTCGAGTACCCGCTCGGCAACGTCGCCGCGGCCGGGACCCGCGGGGAGGGCATCACGGGCGCGACCAAGCTCGTCGTCGACGACCGACGACGCGTCGTCGTGGGTGCCACGTTCGTCGGGCCCGACGTCGGCGAGCTCGTGCACTCGGCGACGATCGCGATCGCGGGCGAGGTGCCGCTCGACGTGCTGTGGCACGCCGTGCCCTCGTTCCCGACGTTCGCCGAGGTGTGGCTCCGGCTGCTCGAGGCGTACGGCCTCTGAAGACCCGTGATGCGTATCTCAAGGCCGCTATGCGGCCTTGAGATACGCATCAGGAGATCCCGGCGTGCGGGTTCGCGTGCGCATGCGCGACGTCGCCGAGCGCGACTCGGTCGAGCTTGCCGGTCGGGTTGAGCGGCATCTCGTCGAGGAACACGATCTCCTCGGGTGCCTTGTAGCCGACGCGAGCGCGGGCGAACTCGATGAGCTCGTGCGCCGTCGGCCTCGCGACGTCGGGCTTCACCGTGACGTACGCGCGGACGTTCTGTCCGTGCAACGCGTCGTGGACCCCGACCACGCCCGAGAGGTCGACCGCGGGATGGTCATCGAGGGCGCTCTCGACCTCCAGGGGGCTGATGTTCGAGCCGTCGTGCACGATGATCTGCTTGCGGCGGCCGAAGAACCACAGGTAGCCGTCGTCGTCGGCGCGAACGAGGTCGCCGGAGTCGAGCCATCCGTCGGCCATGATCTCGGCGGTCGCCTCCGGGTTGTCCCAGTACCCGACCGTGTGCCCGGGCGTCTTGATCCACACTCGGCCGACGGCGCCGGTCGCGACCTCGTCGCCGTCGTCACCGCGGATCGAGAGGCTGACCCCTGGCGTGGCGCAGCCGATGGAGCCCTTCCTGATGGTCCCGGACGCGGGTTGCGACGCCGCCAGCCCGACCTCGGTCATGCCGTAGCCCTCGTCGATGGCGAAGCCCACGAGGGCGTCGAACTCCTCGTCGAGCTCGTGGGGCACGTGATCGGCGCCCGATCGGCAGAGGCGCAGCGACGCGAAGTCGTCCCGCGTCACATCGTGATCCCGGATCATCGCGATGAGCGCGGCCGGGATCATCGACAGGATCGTCGGCTGGTACCGCCGCATGAGTCCGAGAACCTCGTGCGCGTCGAACGTCCGGGCCACGATCGCGCGGGCGCCGACGCCGAGCGCCGAGAGCGTCCAGATGAACCCACCGATGTGCGACATCGACGCCGCCGGCAGGAACACGTCGTGGGGGCCCGTCTCCAGCGCCGCGGCCGCAGTCGCGGTCTGCCAGCTCAGCGTCTCGAGCGAGTGCGTGACGCCCTTGGCGGGACCGGTGCTCCCCGACGTGAAGAAGATCGCCGCGGGTGCCGATGGATCCGGCTTCCCGAGCGGGGCGGGATCGGTGGTTGCGACGTATGACTCGTAGCTCTGCGCGCCGGGCGCCGCGTCGCCGTAGGCGACCGTGCCGAGTGCCAGCCGAGCCGCGCCGCGCGTCGCGGCGAGATCGGGAGTCCGCTCGACGTGCGCGAGCAGCATGCGCGCGCCGCTGACCTCGAGCGCGTGGTCGATCTCCGGGGGCATGTACCGGTAGTTGAGCGGCGTTGCGACGACCCCGGCCTTGAAGCACGCGAGGTAGTGGACGGCGAGCGCGGTTCGGTTCGGCATGAGCGACGCCACGCGGTCGCCCGGCTCCGCGCCGGCCGCCCGATAGGCGGACGCGAGCCTGGAGCTGGCGGCGTCGAGCTCCCGCCAGGTCATCTCGTCCTCGGCGGAGGCGATCGCGACGTCGTCGGGCTCGGTCGCGAGCCCGCGAATCAGCACCTCGTCGAGGAGGTGATCCGGCTGGTCGAGTTGTGCGCCGTCGAGGGGCATGGCGGATCCGAGCCTACGAGCGGCACACCGCGAAGGTCGCCGCGACACCCGCGGCAGCGTCGGATGAGGCATCCTGTGCCTGACGAGACGTCAGCACCAGGGGGGAACCGATGGCACGCTCGGACAATCGAACCGGTCCGCGCCACTCGACCCGAGCGCTCGTACTCGCCGGCGTGCTCGCCGTCATGTCGTCGCCGGTCATCGCCTCCGGGATCGCGCACGCCTCGAATGCCCGGCGCGCACACGCCGGTGCCGGCGGCGGGTCCGAGATCAGCTTCGGTCTGGAGGCCGAGAACACGAACTACTGCCTGAGCCGCGCCCAGCTCGCGATCTCCGGCATCCAGGTCGTGGCCGCGGTCTACGACACGCTGACCGTCCCCAACGCCAAGGGGAAGGCGGTCCCGTACCTCGCGAAGTCGGTGGAGCCCAACGCTGACAACACGGAGTGGACGATCACGCTGCGCGACGGCGTCACGTTCCACGACGGCACGCCGCTCGACGCGGCCGCCGTCAAGGCCAACATGGACTCGTGGCGCGGCGAGCCCGGCGCACCGAACGTCGGCCCACTCCTGCCGTTCGTGTTCCAGAACGTCACCGATGTGCAGGTCGTCGACACGCTGACCGTCAAGGTGGTGCTCGACACGCCGGTGGCCGACTTCGACGAGGGTCTGTTCGGCGTGGGGCGCTTCGGGATCATGGCACCGGCCCAGCTCAACGCGGGCGAAGAGTGCGCGACCAAGATGATCGGGACTGGGCCGTTCAAGCTCGAGTCCTACGAGCAGAACGAGGCGACGATCGTCGTCAAGAACGATGACTACTGGCAGAAGGGGTACCCGAAGGTCGACCGGATCCGCTTCGTGCCCGTCGTCGACGGTGCGGCGCGCGTGACGCAGCTCCAGGGGGGTGAGCTCGACGTGATGCACACCTCGGCTGCGATCCAGATCGACACGCTCAAGGGCCTCGGCGATCAGGTGGAGCTCCTCGAGCAGAAGCCGGGCTTCCGGGAGGTGCGGTACTACGACCTGCTCGTCGACGGGCCGCCGTTCGACAACCCGGATGCGCGCACGGCCTTCGCGATGGCCCTCGACCGCGAGAAGAACAACCAGATCCGCAACAAGGGCCAGTTCGACGTCGCGAACGGGCTGATGGACGTCGACGCGCCGGGCTACGTGAAGAACGCCGGCTACCCGAAGTACAACCTGAAGAAGGCGAAGAAGCTGGCGGCCAAGGTGAAGGCCGAGACCGGCTCCTTCGACGTGATCCTCGGGACGACCACCGATCCCGAGAACAGCGCCGAGGCACAGCTGCTCAAGGAGGAGCTGGGCGAGGCCGGCATCGACACCGAGATCGCTCAGTTCGACCAGGCCACGCTGATCAACAAGGCGCTCGCCCGTGACATCGACGTGCTGCTGTGGCGGAACCTGCACGGCGGGTTCAAGGACCACAGCAACGCCAGCACCTACGTCTGGTTCGCCAATCAGGACACCGGCAACATCTTGAACTTCGGCGGGTTCAACGACGACACGACCCAGAGCCTGCTGGAGGAGGGCCGTGGTGAGACCGATCTGGCCGCCATCAAGAAGACCTACGTCGACTTCAACAAGGCGATGGCCGAGGGTCTGTACCTCGTGCCGGCCTGGTTCGTGGACTGGACGATCGGCTACTCACCCGACGTGAAGCTGACGCTTCCGAAGCTCCCCGACGGCGGCGGCAAGCCGCTGTTCGTGTACGGCCGGATCCCGGTCCTCGGGCTGTCGAAGGGCTGAGCCGCCAGATGGGCGCCCTCGGCAGTGCCTGATCTCATGAGATCGGCGACAGCTGTGTCAAGACATAGGAGACACCGGA
>CAZHKE010000028.1:31198-37917 GCA_964532485.1 uncultured Bifidobacteriaceae bacterium | reverse complement strand
TACCAGAGGGGGCGTTTGGTGGGGATCCCGGGCTTCCTCGGCCACTTCGGGTCGGCCGGGCGAGTCGTGCGTCGCAGGAGCGCGGCGCTGGCCCAATCGGAGCGGACAAGCTGGGGCGGTTCGAAGCCGAGAGCCCCGAGCTCGTTCTCCTCCCATCGCTTCGGGTTCTCTTCGGGGGGTTCGCTGACCGCCAGGCGGCCACCGGGCTTGAGGAAGCCGGTGGCGCACTCCGCGGTGACCGCGGGCAGCGCGAAGCTGCGGGCGACCACCAGGTCGTAGCGCTCCCGATGAGTCGGGTCTCGAGCGGCGTCCTCGGCTCTGGCCGTGAGGACCTCCGCTTGGTCGGTCAGACGCAGCGCCTGCAGGGCGTGCTCGAGGAATCGTGTGCGGCGGCGCTGGCTGTCGAGGAGGATGCCGGCCGACGCCGGCAGACGGATCGCCAGGACCAGTCCCGGGAGTCCGCCGCCGCTCCCGAGATCGAGCCAGCGGAGGCCGGCGTCGCCCCCGAGGTCGGCGAGCGCCAGGGCCGAGAAGGCTCGCGCGTGCCGCAGCTGGTCCTCGATCGGACCGGGCCCCAGAAGACCGAGGTCCTGCGCCGAGCGCAGGACCTCGTCGAGTCGATCGAGCACGACTTCGGCGCTCAGCCGGCGCGCAGCACCACCCGGCGACGTGGCTCGTCGCCCTCCGACGTCGTGGTCACCCCGTCGAGCGCGGCGATCGCGTCGTGCACGACCTTGCGGTCCGACGCCGGCATCGGCTCGAGTGGCTGGTCCTCGCCCGATTCGCGCACGCGCTCGGCCAGGTCGAGGGCGAAGCGCTCGAGCGCCGCCCGCCGCTTGGCTCGGTAGCCACCGACGTCGACGTGGATCCGCACGCCGTGACCCTCGGTCTGGCGCTGCACGACGGTGCGGACCAGCTCCTCGATGGCGTGCAGCGTCGCCCCCTTGGGTCCCACGAGGAGGCCGAGATCGTCGCCGCTCACGTCGACGATGAGCACGTCCTCGTCCTCGGTGCGCGTGGAGACCGTCGCATCGACGCCGAACGCGGTCACGAGCCCCCGCGCGAAGTCGGCCGCGACCTCGGCCTGCTCGTCCACCGACACGCTCACTTCACTCACCGGTCCATCTCCTTCGTCTCCCTCGCGCCCTGCCCCAACCTGGCGCGATGACCCCGACCCGTTGCCACTGCTGGCCTCGGAGGCCGCTCGTCCGCCGCCACGCCCACGTCCCCCGCGCCGGCGCCGGCGCTTCGCGGGCGTCTCCGTTGTCTCACCGTCGGCCTCAGCACCACCGGCATCGGCACCGCCCCGCTTGGCCACCACCACCGCGGGCTTCCCCGAGCGGCCCTGCGGACGCCGGTCCGACCTCCCGCCGCGAGCGCCCTGCGTGCGCGGCCGGCGGCGGCGCTCCCCCGGCTTCTCCCGAGACACCGGACGCACCCGCGCCCTGATCCGGGCATCGCGCCGCCCGAGGAACCCGGACTTGGGCTCCTGGAGCACCTCGAGCTCCACCTCGTCCTCGTCGACGCCGAGCTGGTCGAGGGCGGCGTCGAGTGCCTCCGCGACCGTTCGGCCGGTCGTCTCGACCCACTCCATCGCTCGTCAGCGCTTTCGCTTCTTCTTGTTGCGCCGCCGTTGCTGGGGTGGCCGAGAAGAAGTCCCCCCGCCGCTCGTGGCCCCCGACGACTGTCGGGCCTTCGCCGATCCCCCACCGTTGGGCTCGACCGGCGGCGGCAGCTTGAACATCGACCGCAAGCCGCCCTGACCCTCGTCCGGCGTGCTCGCCGACCCCTTCGACGGGGCCGGACCCGACTCGGTCGCGGCGGCCTCGATCTCGGGCTCGGGGGCGCGCCGCTTGGCCGGCTGCACCGGTTTGGGACCTGACGGCTCCGCCCCGTTGCCGTCGCCTCCGGTGACCTCACGGCTCTCGGCATCGATGATCTCTTCCTGCTCGGCCCGCGCCGCCTCGCGGCGCTCCTTGGCCGAGGGGTGATGCGCAGATCCGTGCCGCCGGAAGATGAGCTCCTGCTGGCCGAAGCGCCACAGGTTCGACACGACGAAGTAGAGCACCAGTCCCGACGGGAAGCTGACCGAGATCACCGTGAACACGATCGGCAGCACCCGCATGACCATGCCCATCTGCTTGTTGGCAGCGGGCGTGCGCTTCTGGGCCTGCCGGACCGACAAGAAGCCGGTCACGGCCACGAGGCCGACCAGGATGAAGTACGGCGCGGCGTTCAAGAAACCGCTGACGTCGGTCGCCGACTTCTCGAGGTTCAGCCCGAGGAAGTGCTGGGGGTTGACCTGTCCGGCCGCGCACTTGGCCCCGTCGCAGAGGGCCGCGTAGAGCGACGAGTCCTTCGGGACGTACTTCTGAGGCTCGCGCAGGACGTTGAACAGCGAGATGAAGATCGGCAGCTGCACCAGGAGGGGCAAGCAACCCGCCAGGGGGTTGATCTTGTTCTCCTGGTAGAACTTCATCATCTCTTCGTTGAGCTTCTGGCGGTCGCCCTTGTACTTCTGCTGGAGCTTCTTGATCTCGGGTTGCACCCGCTGCATGGCCATCATCGACTTGGCCTGCTTCGCGGTCAGCGGGTACAGGATCAGCATGATCAGGCACGTCAGCAGGATGATGTCGACGCCGAGGTTCGGGACGATGTCGTAGAGGAACGCGAGCACCTGGCCGATCACGTCGAAGACCGGGCCGAAGATCGATTCCATGCGAGCCTTCTCTCAGGCGGCTTCGGGCCGCTGGTGGGGGGAACGTACGTTCGAGGCGTCGGCGCGGCGGGGGTGCGGCGCCGGCACGGGGTCGAGCCCGCCGGGGTTCCACGGGTGGCAGCGCCCGACCCGCTTCACCGCGAGCCAGGTGCCCCGGGCGGCGCCGTGGCGCTCGAGCGCCTCGAGGGCATACGCCGAGCACGAAGGGAAGAAGCGACAGCGCGGGGTCATGCGGGTGCTGAGGACCCGCCAGCCCCGGACGGGGAGCGCGACGATCCGCGCCGGGATCGACGGGCTCGGGCCGTCCCTCACTCGCCGACCTCGGTCGCCTCGGCGACCAGCTCGACGAGCGCCCGCGCCAGCTCCTGGGATGGCATCGTCATCGCCGGAGCGCCGGCGCCGATGAGGTACGCGCCCCGCGGGAGTCGACCGCCCCGCTCGAGCTCGGCGACCGCGCCGCGCAAGCGGCGCCGGATGCGATTGCGGTGCACCGCGCCCCCGGCATTGCGGCCGATCGCGTACGCGACGCGCGCGTCGATGCCGTCGGGAAGGAATCGGAGGGAGAGCGGGCCGCGCCGGCGGCGAGGTCTCTCCGCGAGCGCCTCGAAGGTCGCACGGTCGCGGATGCGCCCGCTCAGGCGCTGAGGCGCTGGCGGCCGCGCTGGCGGCGGTGCTTCAGGATCGCGCGGCCGCCGCGAGTGCGCGAGCGTGAGCGGAAGCCGTGCTTCTTCTTGCGCTTCCGGTTGTTCGGCTGAAAGGTGCGCTTCACGCATGGCCTCCTCGAAGTGGTGAGCCCGGCGCGTCGGGTGCGGGCGAAGCAGGGCCCGCGCGCGCGGCGATGACGACGAGTGTACGAGCGCGCCGCGGACACCCGCAACGCGGGGCGAGCCCGAGGACGCGAGCTCCCGCTTGAGCAGTCGAGACCTCGGTGCTACGTTCCGCCGCGCTCATCGATCCGGCCTCGATGTGCGTCGCTTCCCCGCCGGGGTCCTGCCCCGACTGGCCGGCCAGCCCAGGGGGGAGGCCCGGCGCCGCCCTCGCCGTTCTCCACACTTGTGGACGTACCTGTGGACAACGTGGACCGGCCGAGCGCCGCTGGCCCGGACCGGGCCACCGACGATCTCGCCACCAGAATTTGGGAGCAGGCGGCGCAGCGATTGCGCGCGGAGCTTGCCGAGGCCACGTGGGTGACGTGGTTCCAAGAGGCGCGGGCTGTGCGCTTCGAGCACGACATCCTGGTGCTGGCCGTTCCCAACCCGATCGCGGCCGACAAGATCCGGCGCAACTACCACGCCATGGTCGACGCGGCGCTGCTGGCGTCCACCGGCCGGGCCTGCACGCTCGAGCTGCTCGTCGCCACCGACGCCGGGCCCGAGCTGGTCCCCACCGGCTCGGCCGTCGACCCCCCACCCGCGCTCGCCGAGGCGCCCGTGGCGACCACGGTCCCCGCGAGCGAGTCGCCCTGGGCCTCGGGCTCGCTGAACCCGCGCTACACGTTCGACCAGTTCGTCATCGGGGCCTCCAACCGGTTCGCTCACGCCGCCGCCCTCTCGGTGGCCGAGGCGCCCGCTCAGGCGTACAACCCGCTGTTCATCTACGGCCCGGCCGGACTGGGCAAGACGCACCTGCTGCACGCGATCGGGCACCACGTCCGGAGCCTCTATCCGAAGACCCGCGTTCGCTACGTCTCGACCGAGTCGTTCATGAACGACTTCGTCGAGGCGATCCGCGAGCGGACGCGCATGCCGGTCTTCAAGCGGCGCTACCGAGCGCTCGATGTGCTCCTCATCGACGACATCCAGTTCCTCGAGCGCACGCAGGAGCTCCAGGAGGAGTTCTTCCACACGTTCAACCAGATCCACAACGAGGGTGGTCAGATCGTCATCTCGTCGGATCGCTCCCCGAAGTCGATCGCGACCCTGGAGGACCGACTGCGGAGCCGTTTCGAGTGGGGCCTCATCACCGACGTGCAGCCGCCGGAGTTCGAGACCCGCCTCGCCATCCTCCGGAAGAAGGCCGAGGCCGAGCACCTGGGGGGGATCCCCGACGAGGTTCTGGGGTTCATCGCGAGCAACATCCAGGACAACATCCGTGAGCTCGAAGGCGCGCTCATCCGCGTCGCCGCGTTCTCGAGCCTCCATCGGACCCCGCTCTCGGAGGAGGTGGCCCGATCCGTCCTTGCCGACCTGCTGCCGACCAGCAAGCCTCGGGAGATCACGGCCCAGCTCATCCTCGACGAGACGGCCAAGATGTTCGGCTGGACCCTGGAGGACCTGTGCGGCAAGAGCCGTCGCCGACCCCTCGTGACGGCCCGCCAGATCAGCATGTACGTGATGCGGAACCTCACCGACTTCAGCTATCCGCGGATCGCGGAGGCATTCGGCGGCCGTGACCACACGACCGTCATGTACGCCGTCGAGAAGATCAAGGAGCAGATGACCGAGCGTCACACGACGTTCGAGCAGGTCAACGAGCTGATCGCCCGGATCCGTCTCGGGAGCAGCGGGTGAGGCGAGTGACCGCGGTGCCGATACCGGGCGCCCTCTGTGGACAACGCTGTGGACGGCTGGGGATACCGTCGTCTTCTTGGGGACAGAGCACGCTGTCACGACCACCTCGAGCGACGGTCGGTGGAGGACCGTGGAGATCCTCGGGAGATCGAAGCCCCCGCCGACCTGCCCGCCTGCCGGCTTCTCCACACTGCACAGGCCCTACTACTGCAACGACCCTTTCTTGAGTAGAGAGGGACGTGGTGTGGAGGAGATGACGTGAAGTTCCGATGCGATCGAGACGCTCTCGCCGACGCGGTCGGCACCGCGTATCGAGCCGTCGCGTCGCGCACGGGGGCTCTGCCGGTGCTCTCGGGTGTGAAGCTGAGCTTGCGTCCGGGGAAGGTCGAGTTCACCGGCTCGGACCTCGAGCTCACGATCCGCGTGTCTGTCCCGGCCGACGTCGAGGGCGACGGCTCGGCCGTGCTCGTCGCGCGGTTGCTCGTGGACACGCTCGCGAAGCTGCAGTCCGACACCGTCTCGGTGGAGATCGGAGACGACCAGGCCAAGATCGAGTCGGGGCGGTTCCGGTCGGAGGTCCGGACGCTCGCGGCAAGTGACTTCCCGCGACTTCCGGAGGCAGAGGGGCAGCCCGTGACCGTGGAGGCGGGTCCCCTCGCGGAGGGCTTGCGCCAGGTCGTGCCGGCCGCGTCACGCGACGACGCGCGACCCATCCTCACCGGCGTGCTGGTCGCGTCGACCGGGCAAGGCGTCCGGCTCGTCGCGACCGACTCGTATCGGCTCTCGGTTCGTGATCTGCCGGGACTCACCCTGCTCCCGGAGGGTCAGAAGGTGCTCGTGGGCGCCAAGGGCCTCGGCGAGCTGCAGCGACTGCTCGGACAGGGCTCGGTCGAGGTGTACCTCGGCGAGCGGTACGTGACCTTCCGTCTCGATGCGACGGAGCTGACGGCGCGCTTGATCGAGGGCGACTTCCCGAACTACGAGCAGCTGATCCCGAGTGGCTATCCGAACCGCCTCACCGTCGATCGCGATGCGTTCGCGGGCGCGGTCGAACGTGTGAGCCTGGTGGGTGGCACGAGTCGAGACTCGTCACCGATCCGACTCGCGATGAGCTCGGACGGTCTCGAGCTGTCGGCGACGGCGCAGGACGTCGGGCAGTCGTTCGAGCCGGTCGAGGCGAAGTTCGAGGGAACCGAGCTCACGGTCGCGTTCAACGCGCGCTTCTTGCTCGATGGTCTGGAGGCCGCCGCCTCGTCGGAGATCACGATCGAATCGATCGATCCGCTCAAGCCCGCGGTGCTGCGCGGGGGCGACACCGACTTCCTGTATCTGCTGATGCCCGTTCGCATCGCCTGATGTCCCCGCGCCCGGGCCCGAGCGGCCCGGTGCGGAGCACCGAGAGCGGGGTGTCGGGCCCGAGCGGCCCGGTGCGGAGCACCGAGAGCGGGGTGGCGGGCCCGAGCGGCCCGGTGCGGAGCACCGAGAGCGGG
>CAZHKE010000028.1:19816-31098 GCA_964532485.1 uncultured Bifidobacteriaceae bacterium | reverse complement strand
CACCGAGAGCGGGGTGGCGGGCCCGAGCGGCCCGGTGCGGAGCACCGAGAGCGGGGTGGCGGGCCCGAGCGGCCCGGTGCGGAGCACCGAGAGCGGGAGAGGCGACGCGTGAGGGTCACCCTCGTCGACATCACCGACTTTCGCTGCTACGAGGCCGCGCGCCTGGAGCTGGCGCCGGGGATCACCGTGGTCGTCGGCGAGAACGGGCAGGGCAAGACCAGTCTCCTCGAGGCGATCGCATGGGGTGCCCTCGGCCGCTCGTTCCGGGGGGTCCCGGACGCGGCGCTCGTGCGGACGGGCGCGGAGCGGGCGATCGTTCGGCTGGGTGTCGAGGAGCGCGGTGGGCGCGAGCGCCTCATCGAGGCCGAGCTGCGCGCGGCCGACCGCAACCGCGTGCGCGTCGACCGTCACCCCCTGTCGCGTAACCGTGATCTGCTGGGCGCGCTGCGAGTGACCGTCTTCGCTCCCGACGACCTCGAGCTCGTGAAGGGCGGGCCGGCGCATCGGCGCACGTACCTCGATGACCTGCTCGTGGCGACCGCGCCGCGCTTTGCCGCGGTGGTGAGCGAGTACGAGAAGGTGCTCCGCCACCGCAACGCGCTGCTGCGCGGTGGTCTGCGCGGTCCCGACGCGCGCACGACCCTCGATGTGTTCGACGAGCAGCTGGTACGTGCCGGCACCGACCTGGTCCGGGGCCGCCTGCGATTGACCGACGCGCTCGCGCCCGCGGTCGACGCCGCGTACCGCGAGCTCGCGGGTGGCGGTGGCGGCGTGACCGCGGCGTACGTCGCCGAGTGGGCGGAGGGCACGCCCGCGGCCGAGGACGCGGCGATCGCCGAGGCGTTGCGCGGCGCACTCGAACGCTTGCGCGGACGCGAGGCGGAGCGCGGCACGACGTTGGTGGGTCCCCACCGCGACGAGTGGCGCCTGCTCGTCGCGGGACTCGACTCGCGCACCCACGCTTCACAGGGTGAGCAGCGCACGCTTGCCCTGGGCTTGCGGCTGGCGGGACACCGGACGGTCACCGACGCGATCGACGACGAGCCGGTGCTCCTGCTGGACGACGTGTTCAGCGAGCTCGACCAGCAGCGCGGTGCAGCTCTCGTCGAGAAGCTGACCGGCGCGCAGACCCTCGTCACCACCGCCGGCTCGCTCCCGTCCGCGGTGGAGCCCGCGAGGCGGCTCCACATCGCCGGTGGGCGCGTCGAGGAACCGTGAGCCGCCGTCGCCGGCATGGCGTCCCGGGCGAGGACGAGCCCCCCGTCCCCGTTGGCGACGCACTCGCCGAGATCGGGGCCGAGCTGGGCCTCGCGGACCCGAAGGCGGTGGGCGCGATCACGACGCTATGGCCCGAGGTCGTCGGTAGCGCGTTCGCGCACCACGCCAGGATCCGGTCGTTGCGGGGCACGGTCCTGACGATCGGCGTCGACCCCGGGCCATGGGCGACCGAGCTGCGCTACCTCGATCGCGAGGTGCTGGCCCGGATCGACGAGATCCTCGGTCCCGGCGTGGTCACCGAGCTGCGCGTTGCCGTCGACGCGCCGGCTGGTGGCGACGACCGCGCGTGAGCGCGGGGGCTGTCGGAACCCTCTGGTAGAATGAAGCGTGTTGTCGGGCGGTACGGGCCGGTCCTGGGTCGGTCGGCTGGGCCGGCGACGCCTTCCCCCCACCCCCTGCCGGTCCGGCCCCGGCGAGAGCACACCCGAGGTGCGCGCGCGTTGAGCCCCACGAAGTCGGGCGCGAAGAAGAAGCCCGCGAAGAAGAAGCCCGCGAAGAAGTCCACCGCGAATCGGACGCAGACGAGGCGCGCGACGAAGAGCCGGGCGAAGGCCACCGGAGCCTCCAAGAGCGCGACTCCCTCGAAGGGGGGTACGAGGGGGAGCGCGACCTACTCCGCCAAGGACATCACCGTCCTCAAGGGCCTCCAGCCCGTGCGCGAGCGCCCCGGCATGTACGTCGGCTCGACGGGTCCGTCGGGCCTGCACCACCTGGTGTACGAGGTCGTCGACAACTCGGTCGACGAGGCGATGGCCGGATACGCGACGCGCATCGACGTCACGATCCTGCACGACGGTGGCTGCCGCGTCGCCGACAACGGCCGCGGGATGCCGGTGGACCCGCATCCCGAGAACAAGCGCAAGTCGGCCGCCGAGATCATCCTCACGACGCTGCATGCGGGTGGGAAGTTCGGCGGCGAGGGGTACAAGATCTCCGGTGGCCTGCACGGCGTCGGCGTGTCGGTCGTCAACGCGCTGTCGACGCAGCTCGAGCTCGAGGTGCATCGCGACGGCGCGCGTTGGCTGCAGTCGTACGCGAAGGGCGGCACGCCGCAGGGTCCGGTCAAGAAGGCGGGTGCGTCGAAGCGGCGGGGCACCATCATCACGTTCTGGCCTGATCCGACGGTCTTCGAGGACACCGAGTTCCGGGCGCAGACATTGATGGAGCGTCTCCAGGAGATGGCGTTCCTCAACAAGGGTCTCGAGATCCGCTTTCGCGACGAACGCACGAGTCCGGTCCTAGAACAGGTCTTCAAGTACTCGGGTGGCATCGTCGACTTCGTGAAGCACCTCAACGCGTCGAAGGAGCCACTGTTCAAGAAGGTGGCGTCGTTCGAGGACTCCGGCAACGGGTCGGAGGTCGAGATCGCGATGCAGTGGAACACGGGCTTCTACGAGGGCATCCACTCGTTCGCGAACAACATCGCGACGACCGAGGGCGGGATGCACGAGGAAGGCTTCAAGAAGGCGATCACCAACGTGCTCAACCGCTATGCGAAGTCGAAGAACCATCTCAAGGACAAAGACGCCAACCTCCTCGGCGAGGACATCCGAGAGGGGCTCACTGCCATCGTGTCGGTCAAGCTGCGCAATCCGCAGTTCGAGGGGCAGACCAAGGCGAAGCTCGGCAACACGGAGATGCGCTCGCTGGTCGAGAAGGCCACCAACGACAAGCTCGCCGACTGGCTCGAGCGCAACCCTTCCGAGGGTCGCGCGATCGTCAACAAGGGCCTCCAGGCCGCGCGCGCGCGCGTCGCCGCGCGCGAGGCGCGCGACCTCACCCGCCGCAAGTCACTCCTCGAGAGCGCGGCGATGCCCGGCAAGCTCGCCGACTGCTCGTCGAAGGATCCGAGCGAGTCGGAGCTGTTCATCGTCGAGGGCGACAGCGCCGGCGGGAGCGCCAAGCGCGCTCGCGACCCACGCACGCAGGCGATCCTGCCGATCCGCGGGAAGATCCTCAACGTCGAGCGCGCGCGCATCGACCGGATGCTGAAGAACGAGGAGATCCAGTCGCTGTTGCAGGCCATCGGCGCGGGCATCGGTGACGACTTCGAGGGTGAGAGGGTCCGATACCACAAGATCATCCTGATGGCCGACGCCGACGTCGACGGCGCGCACATCCGCACGCTGCTGCTCACGTTCTTCTACCGGCACCTCCCGCAGCTGGTCATGCACGGCTGCATCTATCTCGCGCAGCCGCCACTGTTCCGTGCCGACATCGGCAAGGAGCGCACGTACCTCCAGGACGAAGCGTCCCTGCGCGAGTTCGAGGCGGCGCACGAGGGGTCCCGCGTCGAGGTCAACCGCTTCAAGGGCCTCGGTGAGATGGACTGGCACGAGCTCGGCGTCACCACGATGAACCCGGCGACGCGCAACCTGCTGTCGGTGTCGGTCGCCGAGGCAGCGATCGCCGACGAGGTGTTCTCCAAGCTCATGGGAGACGACGTCGAGCGGCGCAAGCACTTCATCCAGGAGAACGCCAAGGACGTCCGCTTCATCGATGTCTGACGACCGGGATGCCTGAGGCGAGCGACCGCGCCGCACGTATCGTGCGGCGCAGCGAGCCGTGGCCCGAGCGGCCCGGCCCGGAGGGCCAGGAGCGGGAATGACGGACGACGCGGTGCAGCAGACTCTCGGCAACATCGAGTCGGTCGAGATCCAGGAGGAGATGGAGCGCTCCTTCCTGGACTACGCGATGTCGGTCATCACCGCGCGTGCGCTGCCCGACGCGCGCGACGGCCTCAAGCCGGTGCAGCGCCGGATCCTCTACGGCATGTACGCGCAGGGCCTCCGTCCCGACCGCAAGCACCAGAAGTCCGCGCAGGCCGTCGGCGAGGTGATGGGCAAGTACCACCCGCACGCGGGGGAGGCCATCTACGACGCGCTCGCGCGCATGGCCCAAGACTTCTCGCTCCGGTACACGCTGATCGACGGGCACGGGAACTTCGGCTCGCCCGACCCCAACGACCGACCCGCGGCGCAGCGCTACACCGAGGCGAAGCTGGCAACGCTCGCCATGGAGCTCCTCGGGGAGATCGACGAGGAGACCGTCGACTGGGAGGCCACCTACGACGGCCAGAACCAGGAGCCCACGGTCCTGCCGGCCCGCTTCCCGAACCTGCTGGTCAACGGCGGCGGCGGCATCGCCGTCGGCATGGCCACCAACATCCCGCCGCACAACCTGGGCGAGGTCATCGACGCCGCGGTCTTCATGATCGACAACCCCGACGCGACGGCGGCGCGCCTCATGAAGATCGTCAAGGGCCCCGACTTCCCGACCGGCGCACAGATCCTCGGCAAGGAGGGGATCAAGGACGCCTACACCAAGGGTCGCGGCAGCATCAAGATGCGCGCGATCGCCGAGGTCGAGGAGGGCAAGCGCGGCGAGGCGCGCATCGTCGTCACCGAGGTGCCGTTCCAGACGTCCGTCGAGGCGATCGGCCAGCGCATCGCCGAGCTCGTCAACGACCGCAAGATCGAGGGCATACGCGACCTGCGCAACGAGTCGGCCGGCGACACGACGAGGCTTGTCATCGAGCTTCGAAAGGACGCGAACGTCAACGTCGTGCTCAACCAGCTCTACAAGCACACGCCCATGCAGACGAGCTTCTCCGCCAACATGTTGGCCCTCGTCGAAGGCGTCCCGCGCGTCCTCACGCTCGACCAGGCGATCCTCGTCTACGTCGCGCACCAGATGGCGGTCGTGACCCGCCGCACCGAGTTCCGCCTGCGCCGGGCGAAGGAGCGCGAGCACATCGTCGAGGGCCTCGTGAAGGCGCTCGGGATGATCGACAAGGTCATCGAGCTCATCCGCAAGGCAGCCGATGTCGATGCGGCGCGCGCCGGCCTGATGAAGAAGCCGTTCGGCTTCACCGAGATCCAGGCCAACTTCATCCTCGACATGCAGCTGCGCCGCCTCACCCAGCTCGAGGGCAAGAAGCTGCGTGACGAGCTCGAGGAGCTCCAGGGCACGATCAAGGAGCTCGAGTCGATCCTCAAGAGCAAGACGAAGCTGCGCAAGGTCATCAAGGAGGAGCTGCTCGAGCTCAAGAGCCGCTACGCCGACGAGCGCAAGACCCAGCTCGCGGCCGACGTCGGTGAGATCGACATGCTCGACCTCATCGAAGACGAAGAGGTCGTCGTCGTCCTCACGAGGAAGGGATACATCAAGACCGTCGCCGCCGACGCGTTCCGCCGCCAGAGCCGCGGAGGCAAGGGAGTGCGCGGCAGCCGCGCGAAGGACGACGACTACGTCGACAAGCTGCTCACGACCACGGCGCACTCGTACCTGTTGCTGTTCTCGAACCGCGGCAAGGTGTACCGCCTGCGGGCGCACGAGATCCCGATGAAGGACCGCACCGCACGTGGCACCGCACTCGTCAACTTGATCAACCTCGCGCAGGACGAGCGAATCGAGGCGATCATCGACACGCGCACCTACGAAGACGGCGCGTTCCTCGTCTTCGCCACGAAGCACGGCACGGTCAAGAAGACGAAGATGACCGAGTACGACTCGTCGATCCGCAACGGACTCATCGCGATCAACCTCGGCAAGGGTGACGAGCTCGTGCGCGTCGTGCAGACGACGGGCAAGAACGACATCGTGATGGTGACCCGCAACGGCCAGACGATCCGGTTCGCGGAGTCCGGGGTGCGCGCGACCGGCCGGGCCTCCGCCGGTGTGCGGGGCATGAAGCTCAAGGCCGGCGATGCGGTCGTCGCGTGCGACGTGTACCGGCGCGGAGCGGTGATGCTGTTCGTGAGTGCGAGCGGGCACGGCAAGCGCACGAAGCTCGATCTGTTCCACCGCCAGGGGCGGGGCGGGCTGGGCGTCCGCGGCATGAAGGTCACCGAGGCGCGCGGCGGCGTGGTCGGAGCGTTCTCGGTCACCGGCGACGACGAGATCCTCGTGTTCTCGTCCGGCGGCAACATCGTGCGGATGCCCGCGTCGGAGATCTCGACGCAGGGCCGCGACGCGACCGGTGTGCGCGTCGCCCGCCTCGGCGAGGGCGAGACCATCGTCGCCGTCGCCCCCGTCCTCGAGCCCGAGACCGCCGCGAACGGCGGCTGATTCCGCCCGGGTCCACTCCTGAGAGCCGCGGCGGCGCCTGATAGCGGGTCGACGCCTCGCCCGCGTATCATCGTCGTCTTGTGCTGCGGTGCCCTGTGCGGCGCCGCGGAGCCCCCGACAGGAAGCTGCGTTCCTCCCCATGACCGCACCGGCGGATCCCCCCGCGGCAGACGCACGGTCCAGCGACCGCTCGGCGACCGTGTCGTCGGGTGGCTCGTCGTCCCCCCCGCGCCGGCCACGTCAAGGCGGTCGGCGGACGGTCAGCAGCGCATCCGCGACGGTCGGAGCGCCTCCCGTCGTCGCGCCGCTCGACGAGCCGGCGCCCGCGGAGGCCGAGCTCTCCGACGACGACACCGGTCAGACGACGCGGGCGCGGCGGCGCTCGAAGCCCGCGAAGCAGGCCAAGCCCGCGAAGCAGAAGTCGCAGAAGAGTCGCGTCGTCCCGATGGCCCGGCGCGAGCGGCGCTTCCGGCAGACGATCACGAAGGTCGACCTCTGGACGGTGCTGAAGCTCTCGTTGTGCTTCTACCTGTCGGCGATGTTCGTGACCCTCGTCGCGATCGTCGCGCTGTGGGTGATCGCCGAGGCTGCCGGGATCATCAGCAGCATCGAGAAGTTCTTCGGCGACCTGCTGTCCGCGAACGACTTCAAGTTCCTCTCCGGGGAGGTGCTGCGCGGGGCGATCCTGATCGCGCTCGTGGTCGTCGCGCTGCAGGTCGTGATCACGGTCATCGCGGCGTCCTTCTACAACATCTTCGCCGAGCTCTTCGGTGGCCTCGAGATCACCGTCAAGGAAGAAGACAAGGGCGAGAGCTGACAGTGTGGCCGCGACCACCGCGGTCGGGCGTTGCTACGCTCGTCGGTCCCCGACGGGGCTATAGCTCAGCCGGTTAGAGCGCATCCCTGATAAGGATGAGGTCGCTGGTTCGATTCCAGCTAGCCCCACTCACCCACGCAACCGCTTCGGACCCCCCCGACCGCGAACGCCAGTACTGTCGCCCCGCGCCGATTCGATCGTGCGAGGAGGTTCGCGGAGTGTCCTGGCGATCCCGATGGCTGATCTACGAGTACGTCCGCAACAGCCTCTGGATCGTGCCCGCGTTGTTCGTCGCCCTGGCGATCGCGATGGGGATCCTTCTCCCGGAGCTCGACGAAGGAACGACGACCAGGATCGGGCTCTCCTTCGGCTCCGGGGCAGCCGAGTCCGTCCTGGGCGCACTGGCCGGCGGGATGATCACGTTCACCGGCTTCGTGTTCTCCATCTTGTTGCTCGCGGTGCAGTTCGGCTCGAGCCAGTTCTCACCGCGGATGTTGCGTCGCTTCCTGAGGGATCCGACGACCAAGATCTCCCTGGGCGTGTTCATGGCGACGTTCATCTACGCCCTGATGGTCTTGCGGACGATCGGTCTCTCCGACGATCCGAAGTTCGTTCCCGACATCTCGATCACCGTCTCGCTGTGGTGGCTCCTGCTGAGCATGATCATGTTCCTGCGCCTGATCAGCAGGACGACCCAGGGCCTGCGCGTCGCAGCGGTCGTGCGCGAGCTCGGCCGCGACGGTGCCACGGCCATCAGGCGCGCGTACCCCGATCTTGCGGATCCGACGGTGGCGGACGCCGACCCCGAACCGCTCGGCGCGGCTTCGCGAGAGGTCGCGTTCACCGGCCGGTCGGGCGTGCTGCAGAGCGTCGGCACCAACGAGCTGGTCGGGATCGCGCGCGACGCCGACGTCCTGCTCGAGCTGGTCCCCGCTGTCGGCGATCCGATCGTTCCCGACACGCCGCTGTTTCGAGTCCACGGCCTCGGTGCAGTCGACGACGAGCGACTGCGACGATCGGTCGCGGTCGGCGACGAGCGCACGATGCGCCAGGATCCCGCGTTCGTCCTGCGGTTGCTCGCCGACATCTCCTCGAAGGCGCTCTCCCCGGGCGTGAACGATCCCACCACGTCGGTGCAGGCCCTCGACCAGATCGAGCTCCTGCTGCGCCTGCTCGCGAGTCGACGCCTGACTCCGGGCGAGCTGCGCGACGCGGACGGACATCTTCGGTTCTGCTATCCGGCCCAGACCTGGGAGGACCTGCTGAGCATCGCGCTCGACGAGGCGCGCTCCTTCGGGGTCACCTCGACGCAGGTCGCCCGCCGGCTCCGCGCGCTGCTCGACGACCTCCACGCCGCGGTCCCGCCCCATCGGCGGCCGGCGGTCGAAGCTCAGCAGGCGTTGCTGGAGAGGAGCGTCCAGCGAGCCAACGCGGACCCTGCTGAGCTCGACATCGCCGCGACCGCAGATCGTCAGGGGCTCGGTACCTCCCGCCCGTCCCGGTGACCGACCAGACGCATCCGTCTTCGCCGTACACTTCGCGACCATGCGGACCTTTCGGCGCGGCTTGCTCGTCGGCCTGCTCGCCGTGCTCGTGGGCGTCGTCGTGCGCGTGCGTGCGAAGGGCCGGATCGTGCCGCGCACGTCGGGCGGGTGGCGCGAGCTCGAGGGGCCCGACTTCCGGTGAGCAGCGTGCTCCTCGTGGGTGCCGGCGCCACGGGAGCGCGGGCGGCCCGCCAGCTGGTCGACACCCAGCGCGTCACCAGGATCGTCGTCGCCGATCGTGAGCCGGCCCGCGCCGCGGCACTGGCCGACGCGCTGGGTGCCGCCGCGGACACCACGCCGCTCGATCAGCCCTTCCCGGAAGGGATCGATGCGGTCGCGAGCGCCGTTCCAGCACGCGCCGGTGCGCTCGTCGCACAGCGGGCGATCGATGTCGGCGTTCCGGTGGCCGCGGTGGCCGACGACCGCGACGGAGTCGCGGCGCTGCTCGCGCTCGACGGTGCCGCGCGCGAGGCGGGCGTGCTCGTCGCGGTGGGTTGTGGTCTCGTGCCCGGTCTCGGCGACGTGCTCGCGCGGCATGCCGCTGACGCGCTCGACCGTCCTGACGAGGCTCACGTCGCGCGCGTCGGCGCGGCCGGGCCGGCTTGCATCGCTGCGCTCCGCCGCGCTCGGCACGAGCCGGCGCTCGAGTGGGCCGACGACGCGTGGCACGTTCCCGATCGGCGAGGGCACCAGCTCGTCTGGTTCCCCGATCCGGTGGGCGCACGGGAGTGCGAGATCGTCGCACCCGGAGTGGAGCTGCTGAGGGAGGCGGTCCCCGAGCTCGAGCGCGCGTCCGTGCGCGTCGGCGAGGTGCCCGTGCGCCGGTCCGCGGTCGCGCTCGTGCGCCGCAAGCCGCTCGACGACGGATGGGCCGGCGCTCGGGTCGAGGTGTGGGGCTGGCGCGACGGTGGGCGCGACGCGGTCGTCTACGGGGTGATCGAGCGTCCTGCCGTCGCCGCGGGCACGGTGCTCGCGGTGACCGCGGCCGCGCTCGCCGGGGCGCTGGCCGACGTCGAGTGGCGCACGCCGCACCCGAAGGGAGCGCAGGGCCTGGGTGCCGTCGTCGACCCGACGACGTTCCTCGCCGAGCTGGCCCGACGTGGCGTGAAGGCGGCGGTGTTCGAGGGCTTTGCCGTCGCCTGAACAGCCGACGCCACGCCACCCTGGATCGGTGACGGACCGCCTCGTCGACGAGCTGCGCGCGGTGACCGGCGCCGAGCACGTGCTCGTCGACGCGGACGTCGTCGCGTCGTACGAGACCGACTGGACACGTCGATTCCACGGGTCGGCGCGCTGCGTCGTGCGCCCGGGCACGACCGACGAGGTCGGGGCCGTGCTGCGTGCGTGCAGCGCCGGGGGAGCGGCCGTGGTCCCGCAGGGCGGGAACACGGGCCTCGTCGGCGCCGGCGTGCCGCGGGGCGGCGAGGTCGTCCTGTCGACCCGACGACTCGACGCGATCGAGCGGGTGGACGCCGACCACGGCGACATGGTCGTGGGCGCGGGCGTCGTGCTGGCGCGAGCGCGAGACGCAGCGCGCGCGGGCGGCTGGGACGTGGCGGTCGACCTCGCGGCGCGCGACTCGGCCACGATCGGCGGCATGGTGGCCACGAACGCGGGTGGCGAGCACGTCATCCGTTACGGCGCGATGGAGCGGCAGCTCATCGGCATCGAGGCGGTGCTGAGCGACGGGACGGTCGTCGGCCGCGTGCCTGCGCTGCGCAAGGACAACACCGGCTACCACTGGACGGGCCTGTTCGCCGGCAGCGAGGGGACGCTCGGCGTCGTCACGCGCATCCACCTCGCGCTCGTGCCGAACCTGCCCGAGCGCGTCGCCGCCCTCGTCGCGGTCGATGACATCGCCGCCGCGCTGTCGGTCGCGAGCGCGCTGCGGCGGGAGCTCGACTCGGTGCTCTCGCTCGAGCTGCTGCTCGCGGACGGGCTGGCGCTCGTGTGCGAGCACCGCGGGGTCCCGAAGCCGTTCCGCGAGGAGTGGCCCGCGTACCTCCTCGTCGAGTGCGGGGTCCGCCGTGACGGTGCCGCGTGCAGCGAGCAGCTCGTCGGCCTGCTCGGTGGCCGCGACGAGGTGCGCGACTCCGCCGTCGCAGAGGAGCGGAACGCACGCGAGCGCCTGTGGGTCTACCGGGAGGGCCACACCGAGGCCATCAACGCCGCCGGGATCCCGCACAAGCTCGACGTCACGCTGCCGTTCGCCGCGCTGGGGCAGTTCGTCGACGACGTGCGCGAGAAGATCGCGGCGATCGACGGGTCGGCGCGGGTCATCGTGTTCGGGCACGTCGGCGACGGCAACCTGCACGTCAACGTGCTCGGCCCCGAGCCCGAGGATGCTCGGGTCGACCACACGGTCCTCGCGCTGGCGGCGAGCATGGGCGGCAGCATCAGCGCCGAGCACGGCATCGGGGTCGCCAAGCGCGACGCGTTGGGGCTGGTGCGCACCACGGGAGAGCTGGAGGCGATGCGGGCGATCAAGCGGGCGCTCGACCCCGCGGGGATCCTCAACCCCGGCGTGCTCATCTGAATCGCACGGGCGAACCGCACGGGCGAACCGCACGGGC
>CAZHKE010000028.1:13695-19716 GCA_964532485.1 uncultured Bifidobacteriaceae bacterium | reverse complement strand
CGCACGGGCGAACCGCACGGGCGAACCGCACGGGCCGCCGTCGGAGCACAAGCGTTGCGGAAGTAGCCTGCGTGACGGAAGGGGACGTAGCTCAGCTGGCTAGAGCACCTGCTTTGCAAGCAGGGGGTCGTGGGTTCGAATCCCATCGTCTCCACGCCGGGATTGGCCAGGGAGGGCGTGGATGTCGAACGTGAGGCGAGTCGCCGGTGTCGCGATCGCCATCGTGTCGGTGATGGCGGTCGCGGTGCCCGCCGGCGCCGACACCCCGCCCGGCGTCGGCACGCTGCCTGACGGCGAGTGGGTCGCGTTCACGTTGAGCGAGACAAACCTGACCGCGCCGCGGGGCAGCTCCACCTGGGGGCCGGTCGACCTCATCCGTCAGGGCACGCTCACCGACGTCGAGGGCGCGTTCGCCAACTGGGAGGTCGACCCGAGCACCGGGGATCGGTTCTGGCCGTCGTCCTGGTCGGCGAGCGGCTTCACCCTCGAGCGTGCGGTGCCCAACAAGGAGCAGTGCCCCGCCCTCGCCGATCGCTGCTCGTACGACATCGTGAGCGGCGGCACGACGTTCGAGGTCAACGTCGGCACACCTCCGCCGCTGCCGGCAACGTTCCCCGACCCGCAGTCGGTCACGCTGATCCCACCGCTGCCGGCAGAGATCTCGATCGAGGTCAACCAGAACTTGAACCCGGTCAAGGGCCAGCCCGGCCAGCCCGGCCAGATCACGCTCGACGCGTCGGGCACGACCGATGGGACCACCGACCCCGACTCGCTGTCGTATGCCTGGACGGTGAGCGGCAACGGTGTCACGAAGAGCGCGGTCGGGAAGATCGCGACGGTCGATCTCGACCAGGACGGGCAGTACGACCTGACGCTCTCGGTCACGAACCCGGTCGACGGTCACGTGACGACCTTCAGCGGCGCGATCGCCGTGACTGGCGTCGCACCCGACACGCCGAGCCAGAACCCGGGGAACGGTGGCGGCGGTGGAGGAACCGGTGGTGGTGGCGGCGGTCCGGCCCCGTTGCCGGCGCCGCCCGCGGCGGGTGTCGACCCGGGCGACGTGGCTCAGTCGGTCGTGTTCGCGCCTCCGCGGCGCAGCGTCCCGCCGGCGCTGTTCGGTGGTCGCAACGGTGAGGCGCAGGTCGTCTGGCTCTGGCGGCCGGAGTGGGCCGGCGCGCCGACCGGGCCCCGCAAGCCGCGCACGGCGTCACCCCCGGTCGTGCGCGAGCGCGACGACATCGTGATCGGCGCGAGCGAACCGACGCCCGACTCGAGTGCCGCGCCGTGGCTCGCCGGGCTTGGCGCGTTCGGGCTCTTCGGCTTCGGCTGGATCATCACGAGGCGCCGGCGGCTGCGGCGCGCCGACCTCTGACCCCGTCCGCGGCGCGCTCGATCGCGAGCGCGCCGCTGTACCCGAGTCCGAGCACGACGAGGCCGCCGACCGCGTCGAGCAGCCAGTGGTTCGCGGTCACCGTGATGCAGAACAGCACGCCGATGCAGTAGGCGACGAGCAGAGCACGCAACCACCTGCGGCGGATCATCGGCCACAGCGCGAGCAGACACCACGAGCTCCACCCGATGTGGAAGCTCGGCATCGCGGCGAACGGGTTGCCGTACTGGGCGAGAGCCTCCTCCGTCGGCTGCCCGTCGGCGCCGAACTCGACGGTCACCTGCGGCCCGAAGTTGTAGTACTCGGCGGCGGTGTCGACGTAGCCGTAGCGCTCCGGCATCAGGCGCGGGGGCATCAATGGGTACACGAAGAACGTGAGCACCGCGATCGCCCACATCAGCAGGAGCGTGGTGCGCCAGCGGACGTAGCGGGCCGGTGCCTTCCGGTAGAGCCACACGAGCGTGACGACCGGCAGCACGAAGTGGACGGTCCCGTAGTAGATGTTCCAGAACGCGATGAACCAGTCGACGTTGAGGAACGCCTGCTGCACGGAGCGCTCCCAGTAGATGCCGAGGAACCTCTCGGCCGCGACGATGTCGCGTGCGTTCTCGAACGCCGCTCTCGTCGTGCCGACGGCCCGCTCCCGCCCGAAGTCGTAGAGGCGGTAGAGGACGATCATCACGACCGTCTCGCCGATCCAGCCGTACCTCCATCGCTTCGAGATCGGCGCGACCGCGCCGGCCGCGGCGGGCGCCGGCGCCGTGATGCTCACTGCTTCACGCCCGGTCGGGTCGGCGTCGCACCCGACGCCTCATCCGGCGTCGGCCGTCGAGGCCGCTGGGCGCCTGCGCACCAGGAACGTCGCGGATGCCCGCGACACCACCTCGCCGTCGGCGTCGCGCACCAGCGCCTCGGCATAGGCGACCTGCTTGGCGACCCGCACCACCTCACCCCGAACGTCGAGCCGCTCGCCGGCCTTCGCCGGCCGGATGGTCTGGTACGTCACGTCGAGCGTGGCGGCGCGATCACCCGACTCCAGCGCGCTGTTCACCGCGAAGTTCATGGCCGCGTCGTGGATGACGCCGAACACGCCGCCGTGGACGCCGCCGAGCGGGTTGCACGCCTTCTCGGTCGGCTCCCACACCGCACCAGCCCAGCCTTCGCCGTAGGACTCGAACGTCAGCCCGAGCTCGGCGAGGAGCGGCATCCCGCCGTCACCGAGCGAGCGGTGCATGTCGCGGGGCACGGCTGCGGAGCGTATCGTTTGGCTCGCACGGCCATCCCGTCACCGAACGCCGCACACCCGCGCGGCACAGGAGCACCACCATGTCGAGCGCAGTGATCGTCGATGCCGTCCGTACGCCGCTCGGCCGCCGGAACGGGGCGCTGAAGGACTGGCACCCGGTCGACCTCGCCGCGCACACGCTCACCGCGCTCGTGGAGCGCAACGACCTCGACCCCGCGCTCGTCGAAGACGTGATCATGGGCTGCGTCATGCAGGTCGGCGACCAGGCCGGCAACGTGGGGCGCAACGCCGCGCTCGGCGCCGGGTTCCCCGAGTCCGTCGTCGGTACGAGCATCGACCGCCAGTGCGGGTCGTCGCAGCAGGCCGCGCACTTCGCCGCGCAGGGGGTGATGGCGGGCGCCTACGACGTGGTGATCGCTGCCGGCGTCGAGTCGATGACCCGGGTGCCGATGGGAGCGTCGTTCCTGCCGGGGTCGACGCCGTTCGGGCCCAAGGTCTTCGAGCGCTTCGACCTCGTGCCGCAGGGCATCTCGGCGGAGCTCATCGCGGAGAAGTGGGGGATCAGCCGCGAGGAGAACGACGCGCTCTCCGTCGAGTCGCACCGGCGCGCTGCCCGCGCCACCGACGAAGGGCGGTACGAGCGCGAGATCGTGCCCGTGCCGATCACCACCGACGAGGGCACCGACGCCATGACCCGCGACGAGGGCATCCGTCCCGACTCGAGCGTCGAGAAGCTCGCGCAGCTCAAACCTGCGTTCAAGCCCGACGGCGGCGTGATCACGGCCGGGAACTCGTCCCAGATCACCGACGGCGCGGCGGCGACGCTCATCACGAGCGAGGCCAAGGCCGAGGAGCTCGGGCTGACGCCGCGGGCCCGATTCCACACGTTCGCGTTGGCGGGCGTCGACCCGGTGCTCATGCTCACCGGGCCCATCCCCGCGACGACGACGGTGCTCGAGCGCGCCGGCATGACGCTCGACGACATCGACCTCGTCGAGATCAACGAGGCGTTCGCGCCCGTCGTGCTCGCGTGGGCGAAGGAGCACAACCCCGACATGACGAAGGTCAACGTGAACGGCGGCGCGATCGCGCTCGGTCACCCGCTCGGCTGCTCGGGCGGCCGGCTGCTCGCCACGCTGCTCAACGAGCTCGAGCGCAGCGGAGGCCGCTTCGGCCTCCAGACCATGTGCGAGGGCGGCGGCATGGCGAACGCCATGATCATCGAGCGGCTCGGCTGAGAGGCCCGACGCCCCTCACGATGCCCGGCGACGTCCTCGCGGTCGGTGTGCTGGCGGTCAGCACGCTCGGCTGGATCCTGCGCGGTCTCGTCGCGGTGGTCGCGGTGCTCGTCATCTACCTGTTCGGCGCGGGCATCCTGGCGAGGTTCAAGGTCGCGCCGGAGAGCGAGCCCGACCCCGAGACCGTGGTCCCGGTGAACATCCGGTACCGGTGCATCGTCTGCGGCGCCGAGGTCACCATGACCGCCGCTCAGGACGGCTCCGAGCCCGAAGCGCCCCGCCACTGCCGCGAGGACATGGTCCGGGCCTGACCCGAGCCGACCAACCCCCGGTTCTCCACAGGGCGGGGATAACCCTGTGGGTGAATGACACCGGTGGGATTCGGCCCACGCCCCGGCGGACGGGCGGATCCCGACGGGGTCAGCGGTACCGGGTGGACAGGACGAAGCCCGCGATCATGAGGCCGAGGCCGATGAACAGCGACGAGTTCTGGGCCTGGCCGCCCGGGAGCAGCCCGAGGTAGTTGCCGACGATCACCAGGATCCCGAGGAGCAGGCAGGTGAACATCGTGGCCGGCACCCACAGGGGCGACGACTTCTCGGTCTTGGGTGCTGGAGCGGTGTAGCGCCCGGGCTTCGCCGCCGGGGCGCCGGAGCGCTTCTTCGTCTTCTGACGGGCCATCGGCCGCCGATCGTAGATCGCGCCGCCCGGATGAGGCCGCCACGAAGCTCGCTCGGCCGGCCGGGCAGCACCGGTAGCGTCGGAGGTCATGCGCGTCGTCGTCGTCGACAACTACGACTCCTTCGTCTACAACCTCGTCCAGTACGTGGGGGAGCTCGGCGCAACGCCGGTCGTGCACCGCCACGACGCGCTCACCCTCGACCAGCTGCGAGCGCTGGACCCCGATGCGGTGCTGATCTCACCCGGTCCGGGCCGCCCCGAGGACGCGGGGGTGTCGAACGAGGTGATCCAGGCGTTCGGGGAGCACGGGGTGCCGGTGCTCGGCGTGTGCCTCGGGCATCAGTGCATCGGACAGGTCTACGGCGGAAGGATCGAGCGCGCGCCACGGGTCATGCACGGCAAGACGTCGGAGATCACCCACGACGGGCGCGGCGTGTTCGCGGGCCTCGCGAGCCCCTTGACCGCCACCCGCTACCACTCGCTCGTCGTCGAGCGCGACTCCGTGCCCGACCAGCTCGAGATCACGGCCGAGAGCGAGGACGGCCTGGTGATGGGCCTGCGCCACCGCGAGCACCCGATCGAGGGCGTGCAGTTCCACCCCGAGTCGATCCTCACCGAGTCGGGCCACGATCTCCTCCGCAACTTCCTCGACACTTCGGTGCGCATCTGAAGGCCGGTATCCGGCCTTCAGATACGCATCAAGAGGAGGCGACGTTCGCGAGGGGCCCGCGGCGTTCGGCGAGCCCGTCGGCGACGAGCGAGTCGAGGGCGGCGGCGTCGAGCGCGGCGACCGGCGCTGGTCCCTCCCGCAGTTGGGCCAAGACGAACCCTCGGCGCTGGCGGAAGCTGCCCTCGAACCGGCCCTGAGCGCGGCGAAGCGCCTCGTGGGGCAACGCGCCCTTCGTCGCGCAGCGGCGCATCAGCGGGCACCCGCGACAGCCGGGCGCGCGCGGGCGACAGAGCGTCGCGCCGACGTCCATGAGGGCGAGCAGCCGGTCACGCCCCCGCAGCGGCCGGCCGATCCGCACCGACGCGGCCTCGGCCTCTGCCGTCGTCAGCCGCCGGCCCTCGACGCGCTCGACCACCCTCGCCACGTTGACGTCGACCGCAGCGACGTCGGCGTCCCACGCCTGCGCGGCGACGGCCCGCGCGGTGTAGCGCCCGACACCAGGCAGCTCGGTGAGGTCGTCGGGCCAGCCGCGCTCCGCGATCACCGCGGCCGCCTCCCAGAGCCGGCGCGCCCGGCGCGGGTATCCGAGGCGCCCCCACGCCGTGATCACCGCCGCGAGGCTCACGCTCGCCATCGCCTGCGGATCGGGGAACCGACCGATGAAGTCGCTCCAGCACGCCGTGACCCGCGACACCTGCGTCTGGTGGAGCATCGCCTCCGACACGAGGATCGTCCAGCGGTCGCGCGTGCCACGCCAGGGCAGATCGTGACGGCCGTGGGCCGCGTACCAGCT
>CAZHKE010000028.1:0-13595 GCA_964532485.1 uncultured Bifidobacteriaceae bacterium | reverse complement strand
CGTCGATCCCTTGGCCGCCTTCGCCCCGCCGGCCGGGTCGGTCGCGACGACCGTGCCGGCCGTCTGGTTGCTCGGGACAGGGGTCACCGACACCTGGAACCCGGCGGTCTGCAGGGCCGTCTGGGCTGCGGTCTGCTCCTGGCCGACCACGTTGGGGACGTCGACCGGGGGCTCGACCGCGACCGTCACCTGCACCGTCGATCCGCGGTCGGCCTTCGCGTCGGCGGCCGGGTTCGTCGCCAGGACGGTGTTGGCCGGTTGGTCGGCCGTCTCCTGGTCGATGCGTTCGACGACCATCCCGAGCTGGGTGAGCTCGGTGTTGGCCTCGTCGAACGTCTTGCCCACGACGTTCGGGATCGTCACCTGTCGCGCGCTCACCGTGAGCACGACCGTGCGGCCCTTGGCGAGCAGCCGGCCCGCTTCGGGCGACTGCTCGAACACGACATCGATGTCGACCGAGTTGTTGAACTCGTCCTGGCGCGTGACCTTGAAGCCGCGATCTTCGAGTGCCTGGGCGGCGGCGTCGTAGGTCTGGCCGACCACGTTCGGCACCTCGACCCTCTCGGCCGAGTTGCCGCCGTCGCCGTTCTGCAGGAAGAACAACGCGTAGACGATCACGCCGATGAGGAGCGCGAGCCCGATCAAGGTCGCGATGATCGGACCCCAGCGGCGCGGCTGCTCCTGGTCCCACATCTCGTCGTCATCGGGTCCGCCCGGCGGCGTGGCGATCGTCGCGGCCTCGGCCGCAGCCGACGCCGCGGCGAGGGTCGTGGCCGCGCCTTCGAGGGGGCGCCCGCGCCCGAAGCGCATCAGGTCGGAGCGCACGTCGGCCGCCGTCTGGTACCGAGTGCCGATGTCCTTCGAGAGCGCGGTGAGGACGATGCGCTCGAGATCGGGTGGTAGGTCGTGCACCAGGCGACCCGGCTCTATCGGCTGCTCGCGAACGTGCTTCATCGCCACCGCAACCGGGCTCTCGGCCGTGAAGGGCGGCCGGCCGGTGACCATCTCGTAGAGGACGACACCGAGCGCGTACACGTCGGTCCGCCCGTCGACCTGGTAGCCCTGCGCCTGCTCGGGCGAGAAGTAGGTGGCGGTGCCGATCACGGCACCCGTCGCGGTGAGGCCCGACGCCGCGTCGGTCGGATTCGCTGCGATGCCGAAGTCGGTGACCTTCACCTCGCCCTGCGGCGTCAGCAGCACGTTCCCGGGCTTGATGTCGCGGTGCACGACGCCGTGCCGGTGGGCGAAGTCGAGGGCGGCGGCGATCTCCGACCCGATGCGGGCTGCCTGCATCGGCGCGAGCGCGCCCTGGCCGCGCAGGATGTCGCGCAGCGACTGCCCCTCGACGTACTCCATGACGATGAAGTACGAGCCGTGGTCCTGGCCGTAGTCGTAGACGCTGACGATGTTGGCGTGATTGAGCATCGCCGCGTTCTGGGCCTCGCGCCGGAACCGCTCGACGAAGCTCGGGTCGCGGGCGAACTCGGCGAAGAGCACCTTGACGGCAACGAGGCGATCCAGCTGCTGGTCGCGTGCGAGGAAGACGTCGGCCATGCCGCCGCGAGCGATGGGGCGTTCGATCGTGTAGCGGTTGGCGAGGACGTCGGCGACCTGCGTCATCGGCTGCTCACGGTACCGCGAGGGCCCAGTTTCGAGTCGGCACAGCGCGACGGCGATGTCATGGGTGCGTCACGCTCCCAACGCCAGGCCGAGCACCCTGGCCGCGATCGGTGCGGCCACCGCGCCACCCGTCGCCTCGTTGCCGAGGCTCCCGCCACGCTCGACGATCACCGAGACCGCGACCTGTGGGTCCTCGGCGGGCGCGAACGCGATGAACCACGCGTGTGGCGGTCCGCCGTCGGCTTGCGCGGTGCCGGTCTTGCCCGCGACGGTCACGCCCGGGAGCTGCCCTCGGGTGCCGGTGCCCCGGCGCACGACCTCGACCATGAACGAGGCCACGGCCTGCGCGGTGGTCGCGCTCGTCGCGGTCTTCCACTCGCTGTCGTCGACGCGGCGGACGAGGTCGTCGTTCGAGTCGCGGATCTCCGCGCCGACGTGTGGCGTCATGATCGTGCCGCCGTTGGCGATCCCCTGCGCGACGAGCGCCATCTGGAGCGGCGTCGTCGCGACGTCACCCTGACCGACGCCGGCGAACGCGAAGAGCGGCTGGTTGTCGTCGAAGCTGTCGGGCGGCGGGCCCACGCTCGGCGCTGCGCCCGGTGCCACGTCGAGTGGCGGGGGGTCGTCGCCGACGCCGAAGCGCGCCATGCCCGGCACGAACGCGTTGCCGAGGTCGAGCCCGATCTGACCGAACGTCGTGTTGCACGAATCGATGAAGCTCTCCTCGAGCGTGCCCCCGCACGAGCTGCCGCCGAAGTTCGAGAGCGTCGCATCCGTCTGGGGAAGGTCGAGCGACGTGAGCGTCGGGTACACCGTGTCGGGCGTCGTCACTCCGTCGTCGAGCCCGACCGAGGTGGTGACGGTCTTGAAGGTCGAGCCCGGCGGATAGCGCTCGCGGTACGCGCGGGGCAGGTCGGGCTTCGCCGGGTCGCTGCTGAGCGCCTCGAAGTACGACTGCGCCACCTTCACGTCGTGGCTCGCGAGCGGCTGCGGATCGAACGACGGGTTCGAGAACATCGCGAGCACCCCGCCGGTGCGCACATCGAGCGCGACGACCGATCCGCTGGCCTGCGCGGCGAAGAGGGATGCCTGAGCCGCCCGCTGCACGTCGGCCCGCATCGAGAGCACGACGTTGCCGACTGCTTCGTCGCCGCCGACGATGTCGGGGATGTTCTCGATCTGGAGCTCGGTGTCCCGCCCGACGAGCAGATCGTTGTAGGACTTCTCGACGCCGGTGTTGCCGATGACGAACGACTGGTAGCCGACGACCTGGCTGAACAGCGCGCCCTCCGGGTACTCGCGCTGGTACTTGAACTCGGTGCCGTCGTCGACCGGGACGGATCGGGCCAGCACGACGCCGTCAGCGGTCCGGATCTCGCCCCGAGGCCGGTTCGCGTCACGGAGCGCGGAGCGCACGTTGAGCGGGTCGTTCTCGAGGTTGTCGGCGTCGATGATCTGGAGATAGGTCAGCTGCGCGACGAGCACGAGGATCAGCACGATCACCGCGCCACCGACCCGACGGATCGCGCGGTTCATGCCGCGCCCCTCACGACCGCACTGCCGCGGTCGCGGCTCGGGCGCGGCCGCGGCCGCGCAGGCTCGAGCGGTAGTTGTCGTCGGAGATCCGGAGCAACAGCGCCAGGATCACGAAGTTCGCGATGAGCGACGACCCGCCGTAGGAGATGAACGGGAGCGTGACGCCGGTGAGCGGGATCACCCGGGTCACGCCACCGATGATCACGAACGACTGGACGCCGATGATCGTGACGAGCCCCGCGGCGAAGAGCTTCGGGAACGGCCGGTCGGCCTGCACCGCGATGCGAAAGCCGGAGCCGACGAACAGGAGGATCGCGGCGAGCACGCCGACGGTACCGATGAGCCCCAGCTCCTCGCCGATGGCCGAGAACACGAAGTCGGTCGCCGCGTTGGGGATCTGCTGGGGGTTGCCGAGCCCGAGCCCGGTGCCCGCGAAGCCGCCGGTGCCGAACGCGAACATCGACTGGACGATCTGGAAGCCCTTGTCGCTCGCGTGCGGCCAGGGGTCGATCCAGATGCTCACGCGGTCCTGCACGTGCGTGAACAGCTGGTACGCGATGGACGCGCCGCCGACGAAGAGGATGAGGCCCATCAGCAGGTACGCGGCCCGCTCGGTGGCGATGTAGAGCATCGCCGCGAAGATCGCGAAGAACAGCAGCGACGACCCGAGGTCCTTCTGCTGCACCATGATCAGGATCGAGAACCCCCACGCCAGCAGCAGCGGGCCGAGGTACTTCGGATCGGGAAGCATCATGCGCCCGATGCGGCGGCTGCCGCTGGCGAGCAGCTCTCGCTTGTCGACGAGGTACGCGGCGAAGAAGATCACGAGCGCGACCTTCGCTGCCTCGCCCGGCTGGAAGTTGATCGGCCCGAACCCGACCCAGAGGCGCGCGCCGTTGATCGTCTTGCCGACGCCCGGGAGCAGCGGCAGCAGCAGCGCGACCACACCGATGAACAGGAACGTGTACCGGTAGCGCTCGAGCGTCCGGACGCGGCGCACGATCATCAGCGTCGCCACGAACGCGGCGACGCCCGCCGCCGTCCAGCCCGCCTGCGCGCGCGCCAGCTCGGGGTCGAGGCGCGAGATCGTCACGAAGCCGATGCCGTTGAGCAGGGCGGCCAGCGGGAGCAGCACCGGATCGGCCTGCGGGGCGAGGTTGCGCACCGCGAGGTGGGCGATCACGTAGAGGACGATCATCACCAGCACGAACACCCAGAGGTCGGCCGGGAGGTCGGGCTTGTCCGCGAGCTGGACGAGGACGTAGCCGAAGACCGTGATGACCACGGCGAACAACCCGAGGCGGAGCTCGACGTTGCGCCGCCGCGTCGTCGCCGTGCTCACTGCTTCCGCCGGAGCAAGCCCCGTCGCGCTCCAGGGGCGTCGCCGGGATCGGAGACCTCGTCGGCGGTCGCCACCACCGGGACGGGGTCGACAGCGGCGTCGCCGGGATCGGGATCCTCGGCCGGGGGCTCCGAGCCGTCGTCCTCGATGTCGACGATCAGCACCGTGATGTTGTCGGCGCCGCCGGCATCGTTGGCCTCGTCGACGAGCCGGCGTGCAGCCGCGTCACCGTCGGTCTCGTCGCGTAGGACCTCGCCGATCCGGTCGTCGCGCAGCATCGTCGTGAGCCCGTCACTGCACAGCATCACCCGGTCGCCGTCGCGCAGCGCGATCGACTCGAGGTCGACCACGACTCCCGGCTCGAGGCCGAGCGCGCGGGTGATCATCGAGCGGCGGGGGTCTTGCTCGCGCTCTTCCTCCGTGAGCTCACCGGCCTTGATGAGCTCCTCGACGAGGCTGTGGTCGGTGGTCACGCGCTCGAACGTCCCGTCACGCAGGAGGTAGGCGCGCGAATCCCCGACGTGGCCGAGCAGCAGCGTGCCGTCGATGCCGAGCGCTCCGGCGGTGAGGGTGGTGCCCATGCCGCGCAGGCTCTGGTCGGCGACCGACTGCTCGTACACGATGTCGTTCGCGGCTGTGACGGCGTCGTCGATGGCCGACCCCGCGCCGAACGCGATCCGGAGCGCATCGAGCGCCGCCGCGCTGGCGACCTCGCCCGCTCTGTGCCCTCCCATGCCGTCGGCCACGGCGACGAGCCCCAGTGACTCGTCGACGAGGAACCCGTCCTCGTTGTGGTCGCGGACCCGGCCCACGTCGGTGGCACCCGCGGCGCGGAAGCGCAACGTCATCGCACGACCTCCGCGACGGTCTGACCGAACTGAACGCGGTCGCCGCGCCGGACCCGGGTGGGTGCGGCGACGCGCTCGCCGTTGACGAACGTGCCGTTGCGCGACCCGAGGTCTTCCACCAGCAGATCTTCGCCGCGACGGAACACCCGCGCGTGCACCGTCGAGACGAACTCATCGGCGGTGAGGACGATCCCGCAGCCACCACCCCGCCCCACTGTCAGCTCGTCGCCCAGCGGGTACGTCTCGCCTCGGTGGTCGGGCGGGTCGACGATCCGCAGGCGCGCGCCCTTTCGGTCGGTCTTCGCCGGCTGCGCCCCGGGCGCGGCAGCGGCCGGCGTCGCCACCGCGACCGCCGCAGGGGCGCGCAGCTCCATCACCACGACGCGCACGACGCGCCACAAGAAGAGGAAGAGCAGCGCGAGGAAGCAGAACTTGAGCGCGGTGAGCGCAGCCTCCGGGACGGCGTCGGCCAGGGGCATCATCGCCGACACCAGGCGACCGGGCAGCACCGGCCCGCTAGGTGCGGTCGAGCGGCCCGAAGGGCGGCCGCACGGATCGTGCGTTGGAGCGAGCACGACCCGACATCAGGACGCCTCGAACCGCAGCACGGTGTTGCCGAGGCGGATCTCGTCGCCGTCGGCGAGCGGCTGCTCCCGGATCGCCGCCCCGTTGACGACCGTCCCGTTCATCGAGCCGAGGTCGCTGATCACGAAGCCGCTGCCGGACGGGCGGATCTCGGCGTGGCGACGCGACGATCGGGGGTCGGCGACGACGACGTCGCAATCGGCCATGCGGCCGAGCACCACCGTCTGCTCCCCGAGCGGGACCCGGCGACCGTCGGGGAGGACGAGCGATCCGACGAGGGCGCCCTCGTGGATCTCCGCGGCGATGTCGCACTCGCCGGCGCCGAGCTCGTCGTCGGCGACGAGCGTGACGGTGACCGGCCCGACGAAGGCGTAGCCCTCGGCTCGAGCGTGCTCCCGGGCGACCTCGGCGAGCTCTCTGGCGAGCGCGTCCGCGAATGAGTGGAAGCGCTCGAAGTCGTCCGGGGAGAGGTAGACGCCGATGTTGTTGGGCGCGACGGGAACGCCGTCGACCCCCATCGTGCGTTCGGCGTCGAGCGTGCGCGTCAGCTGCCGTCCGATCTCGACGGGCTCGAGGCCGCTGCGGAACGCCTTGCTGAACGAGCCCTCGACGAGCCGCTCGAGGCGGCGTTCGAAACCCTGCATGCCCACGGCTGCAAGTGTACGAGCCGGGTTCGGCGGCACTGCGGCGGCGCGGCCCGGCGACCGCCGAGCGACGAGCGACCCCCAGGGCGACCCGCCGGTACGCGGCGAGTCGAGCGAGCGAGACCACTTAGGATGACGAGCCCGCCCGGGCGAGTGGCGGAATTGGCAGACGCGCAGGCTTCAGGTGCCTGTGTCCGCAAGGACGTGGGGGTTCAAGTCCCCCCTCGCCCACCACCACCACCACGGCCCGACGAGCGATCGTCGAGGTCGAGCGAGAGCGAGTTGATGCAGTACCGCTGACCGGTCGCGCCGGGCCCGTCGTCGAAGACGTGGCCGAGGTGCCCGCCGCAGCGCCGACACACGACCTCGGTGCGGATCATGCCGTGTGACATGTCGCGCTTGAGCTCGACGGCATCGGCCACCGTGGGCTCCGTGAAGCTGGGCCACCCCGTGCCCGAGTCGAACTTCGTGCTCGAGTCGAACAGCTCGGCACCGCACCCGGCGCACCGGTAGGTGCCGTCGTCGTGGCAGTCCCAGTACTGACCCGTGAACGCGCGTTCCGTGCCCGCCTTGCGCAGCACCTGGAACTGCTCCGGGGTGAGCTCGGCGCGCCACTCGTCGTCGGTCTTGGCGACCTCGTGCTCGGTCTTGTCGGTCTTCGCCATGTCAGCTTCTCCGCTCTCGGCGCTTCGCGCCGGGCCGCTCGACTCCGGCTCATTCTGGCTTGTGGGCCAAGACCTCGATCTCGAGGACCGCGCCCATCGGCAACCAGGCCACCCCGACCGTGCTGCGCGCCGGTCGGTTGGGCCCGAGCGCCTCGGCGTAGATCTCGTTGACCTCGGCCATCCACTGCGGGCTCTCCAACCCGACGAACAACGTGACCCGCGCGACGTGTTCCCACCCGCAGCCGCACTCGGCGAGCAGCGTCGCGACGTTGGCGAGGGCCAGGCGGGTCTGAGCCTCGATGCCGGATACGAGCTGCCCCGATGTCGGGTCGATGCCGAGCTGGCCGGAGCAGACGATCCACTCGCCGGCGCGCACCGCCGGTGAGTAGGGGCCGAGAGCGGGCGTCTTCGGCGTGGGGATCGGCTCGGGCACGGCAGCAACCTACGCCCCCGCGGCTACAGGACCGGGTCGTGCCAGCCCTCGTGGTCGTGGATCAGCCCCTCTGCCTGGTGCGGTCCCCAGGTGTGGGCCTTGTACGGGTAGGCCTGGTGGTGGTGGTACACGACGTGGTCGACGACCCTCCACGCCTTCTCGACGCCGTCCTCGCGCGCGAAGAGCAGGTTCTCGCCGTTCATCGCGTCGCCGAGCAGCCGCTCGTAGGGGCCCATCTCGTCGGTCTGGTCGTCGGTGAGGGCGAGCTCGATCGGCTCGCCCATGAATCCCTCACCGGCGCGCTTCGCCCGCGCACCGAGGGCGATCTGGACGTTCGGGTTCATGCGGAACCGGAAGTAGTTGGTGTCTCGCGGGAGATCCTCGTACTCGGCGAAGACGCGCTGCGCGGGACGGTGGAGCTCGACGACCACCTCGGTGCACTCGACCGGCATGTTCTTGCCCGCCCGGATGAACCACGGCACGTCGGCCCAGCGCCACGAGTCGATGTGGAAGCGCGCCGCGGCGAACGTCTCGACGTCGGAGTCGGGGGCGACGCCGTCCTCCTGGCGGTACCCGTCGAACTGGCCTCGCACCAGGTCGTCCTCGTGCAGCGTTCGCACCGCGCCGAAGACCTTCTCCTTCGCGTCGCGCAGGTCGTCGACCGCGCTCCCCACCGGCGGCTCCATGGCGAGGAGCGCGAGCGTCTGGAGCAGGTGGTTCTGCACGACGTCGCGCAGCGCACCGACCTCCTCGTAGAACTTGCCCCGTCCTTGGACGCCGAAGTCCTCGGCCATGGTGATCTGCACCTGCCGCACGTAGTTGCGGTTCCAGATGGGCTCGAGGAACGAGTTGGCGAACCGGAAGTAGAGGATGTTCTGGATCGCCTCCTTGCCGAGGTAGTGGTCGATCCGGAAGATGTTGGGTTCGGGGAACACCGAGTGCAGCACCCGGTTGAGCTCCTGCGCCGACTTGAGATCGCGGCCGAACGGCTTCTCCACGATCACGCGTGCGTCCTTCGCGCACCCGGACGAGCCGAGGCTCTCGACGACGGTGGGGAACAGGGTCGGCGGGATGGCCAGGTAGTGCGCGGGACGCTGCGCGGCGCCGAGCGTCGTGCGGAGATCCTTGAACGTCTGCGGGTCGCCGTAGTCGCCGTCGACGTAGCTCATGAGCTCGGTGAGCCTCCCGAACGCACCCTCGTCGTCGACCCCGCCCCCGAACTGCTCGATGCCGTCGCGGGCTCGGTCGCGCAGCTGGTCGAGGGTCCACGGTGACGAGGCGACGCCGATGACGGGGATGTCGAGGTCGCCCCGCTTCAGCATGCTGTAGAGGGAGGGGAAGACCTTCTTGTGCGCGAGATCACCCGTAGCGCCGAAGAACACGAGCGCATCGGAGGGGGCGGGCTTCGTCGCCATGATCAGTCCTCGGTTCTGGTCGTCACTGCTTCTTCTCGGCGTGGCCGCCGAACTCCTTGCGCATCGCCGAGAGGATGCGATCGGCGAAGTCGGCGTCGCCGCGCGAGCTGAAGCGCTCGTACAGCGCCGATGCGAGCACCGGCGCGGGTACGCCCTCGTCGACCGACGCCAGGATGGTCCATCGGCCCTCGCCCGAGTCGGAGACGCGGCCCTCGAAGTCCGACAGGTCGGGCGACTGGCTGAAAGAGTGCGCCGCGAGGTCGAGCAGCCACGACGCGATCACGCTCCCCCGGCGCCACACCTCGGCGACGTCGGGCAGGTCGAGGTCGTACTGGTAGTAGTCGGGGTTCCGCAGCGGCGTCGTCTCGGCGTCGACGTCGCGCTGCTGCTTGCCCGCGTTCGCGTGGCGCAGGATGTTGAGGCCCTCTGCGTACGCCGCCATGACCCCGTACTCGATGCCGTTGTGCACCATCTTCACGAAGTGCCCGGCTCCATTGGGTCCGCAGTGGAGGTAGCCGTTCTCGGCGGGCGAGGGCGTGCCCGTCTTTCCGGGCGTGCGCGGGGCCTCGTCGACGCCGGGCGCGATCGTGGCGAAGATCGAGTCGAGGTGCTCGACGATCTTGTCCTCCCCGCCGATCATCAGGCAGAAGCCCCGGTCGAGGCCGAACACGCCGCCGCTGGTGCCGACGTCGACGTAGTGGATCTTCTTCTCGGCGAGCTCCCGCGCCCGGCGGATGTCGTCGTGGTAGTAGCTGTTGCCGCCGTCGATGACGATGTCGTCGGCGTCGAGGAGGGGCACGAGGTCGTGCAGCGTGCTGTCGACCACCGCAGCGGGCACCATGATCCAGATGGCACGGGGCTTCGTCAGCTTGTCGACGAAGTCCTCCAGCGCGGTGGCACCGGTCGCGCCCTCGCCTGCCAGCTCCTTCACCGGGTCGGGGCTCACGTCGTAGACGACGCACTCGTGGCCGTCACGCATCAAGCGGCGGACGAGGTTCGCACCCATCCGGCCGAGGCCGATCATCCCGAGCTGCATCGAGGCTCCTCTCGCGCCGTTCGCGGCCGCTGAGCACCCATCTTCTCTCCCTCGTGCGCTCACCGCCACGTGATCAGCGTCTCCCCGGCACGCCGGTCGCCACGAACGCGTAGCGTCAGCGGGTCCCAGCAAGGAGGAGATCCGAATGGCGACCAAGCTCGGCATCGACATCGGCGGCACCGGCATCAAGGGCGCGCCGGTCGACACCGCCACGGGCGAGCTGGTCGCCCCGCGGTTCCGGATCCCCACGCCGCACCCGGCGACGCCCGGTGCCGTGGCGGACACGGTCGCCGAGGTCGCCGCGCACTTCGACTGGACCGGCCCCATCGGAGCGACGTTTCCCGCCGTCGTCAAGGACGGCGTCACCCAGACCGCGGCGAACGTCGATCCGTCCTGGATCGGCGCCGACGCGGGCAAGGTGCTCTCGGATGCGGCCGGTGCCCAGGTCACGGTCATCAACGACGCTGACGCCGCCGGTCTCGCCGAGATGGAGTTCGGCGCGGGCAAGGGGCGCCAGGACACGGTGATCGTGATCACGCTCGGCACGGGCATCGGCAGCGCGGTGTTCTGCCGCGGGCACCTGGTGCCGAACACCGAGCTCGGTCATCTCCAGATCCGCGGGAAGGACGCCGAGCAGCGCGCCGCCGAGAGCGTGCGCGAAGAGCACAACCTGTCGTGGAAGAAGTGGGCACGGCGCCTCAACGAGTACTTCGGGCACCTCGAGGCGTTGCTGTGGCCCGACCTGATCGTGATCGGCGGCGGAGTCAGCAAGAAGAGCGACAAGTTCCTGCCGCTGCTCATGACCCGCGCCGAGGTGGTGCCCGCGCAGCTGCTCAACGAGGCCGGCATCGTCGGCGCCGCCGTCGTCACCGAGCACCGGGCCTGGGCGCGAGCACCCGAGTCTCCTTGATGCGCATCTCGAGGCCGCTGTCCGTCCTCGAGATGCGCATCGGCTATTCGGGCGGCTGGTCGATCGGGGTGCGCCCGGCGAAGCCGTCTTCGGGCCAGTGCCACCAGCCGATGGCGTCCTCGCCGTCGACCCAGCACAGGAGATAGGTCCGACCCGACGGCGACGTCGCGGGGAAGTCGATCAGGCCCCGAGCCGGGTCGCGGACGATGATCCCGCGCTGTTCGAGCTCCGCCACGAGCGCGCGCGGCTCACGGTCGTCGACGCGCACCTTCGGTCCGTGCCCGTTGCCCGATACGGGCGCGGCGCCGACTCCACCGCCGTGCTCGCGGGCGTGCTCCTGCGCCGCGGCGACGAGGGCGCGCACGCGGCGGACGATCGCCGCGACCTCCGGCAGCGCGGCGGTCGCCTCGTCGAGGGTCCAGCGTCGCACGCTGGGACCCTACGCTTCGGCGGGAGGCAACCGTCCGGGTGTCGCGACATCGCGCAGGTACCATCGTCGACGTGACCCGCGTCGGCTATCTCGGGCCCCGGGGCACGTTCGCCGAGGAAGCGCTCAACACCCAACCCGACCTCGCGGCGGGCGAGCCAGTGCCGCTGCGCACCGTGCCGCAGGTCATCACGGCGGTGGAGCGCGGCGACGTCGACATCGGCCTGGTGCCGATCGAGAACTCGATCGAAGGCACGGTCACGGTCACGCTCGACACGCTCGCCTTCGACACCGACCTCCTCGTGCAGCGCGAGCTCGACCTCCCCGTGTCGCTGCACCTCTGCGCGAAGCCGGGCGCGCGCCTCGAGGACGTCAAGACGGTGATCTCCCACCCCAACCCGCTCGGGCAGAGCCGCGGCTGGCTCTCGGCGAAGCTGCCGGACGCCGAGCTGGTCGCGGCGAACTCCACCGCGCACGCCGCCCAGCAGGTCGCGGAGGCGCCCGGCAGCGACCGCGCGTCGATCGGCACGGTGCGAGGCGCCGAGATCGCCGGGCTCGTGGTGCTCGCGTCGGAGATCGAAGACCATCCCGACAGCGAGACGCGCTTCGTGCTCGTGGGTCACGGCGTCCCCGCGCCGACAGGTCACGACAAGACGTCGATCGTCTGCTTCCAGCGGGAGGACCGGCCGGGCTCGCTGCTCGCGATCCTCCACGAGTTCGCGGCCCGGGCCATCAACCTCACGAAGCTCGAGTCCCGCCCGACCAAACGCGGCCTCGGGCAGTACTGCTTCTTCATCGACTTCGAGGGCCACGTCGCCGACGAGGTGATCGCCGATTGCCTGCGAAACCTCGCGACCGGCCAAGAGGTGAAGTTCCTCGGCTCGTACCCGGTCGCCGGCGAGGAGGGTCCGGAGCGGAGGCGCGCGGTGACCGAGGCCTGGAAGGTCGCGAGCGCATGGGTCGACGACCTTCGCTCGCAGGTGCGCGACCCGGCCACATGATCGACCTCAAGGCGCTACGCGACGACAAGTCGTACCGCGGGGGCATCGAACGCAAGCGGGTCGCTGCCGGCCTGATCGAGGAGGTGCTCGGGCTCGACGCCGAGCAGCGCGGGCAGCGGCAGGCGGTCGAAGAGCTGCGGGCGCGGCAGAAGCGGCTGTCGAGGGAGATCGGCGAGACTGCGCCGGGCGAGCGCGACGCGCGTCGCGACGAGGCCACGGTGCTGAAGACCGAGCTCAGGCGCGCCGAGGAAGCGCTCGCGGTGTTCGAGGCGCGCCTGCGTGATCTCGTGCTCCGGGTGCCGAATCCGGCCGATCCGTCCGCCCCCGACGGTGGGGAGGACGACGGCGAGGTGCTGCGCGTCGTCGGCGACGCTCCGGACGCACCCGCGCTCGACCACGCCGCGTTCGCCGACGCCCTGGGGTTCGTCGAGACGCGACAAGCCGCGGCCTCGAGCGGGTCGCGCTTCGCGTCGCTCCTGCGCGAGGCGGTGTTGGTGGAGCTCGCGCTCGTGCAGTGGGTCATGGGGCGGCTCGTGGCCGAGGGGTTCACTCCGGTGATCCCGCCGGTGATGGTGCGCGAGGACGCGATGGTCGAAGCCGGCTTCTTCCCGACGGATCGCAACCAGGTGTACGAGGTCGACGGCGGCGAGCTGTTCCTCGTGGGAACGAGCGAGGTGCCGCTCGCGACACTGCACCGCGGCGAACGGTTCACCACCGACGCGCTCCCCGCGCGCTACGCCGCGTTCTCGTCGTGCTTCCGGCGTGAGGCGGGCACGCACGGCAAGGACACGCGCGGGATCTTCCGCGTGCACCAGTTCGACAAGGTCGAGATGTTCGCCTGGAGCGAGCCCGACGCGTCCGACGACGAGCACGAGCGGCTGCTCGCCATGGAGGAACGCCTCGTCGGCGACCTCGGCCTGTCGTACCGCGTCGTCAACATCGCCGCCGGCGATCTCGGCGCCGCCGCGGCGAAGAAGTACGACATCGAGTGCTGGCTGCCCTCGGAGGGTCGGTACCGCGAGCTCACCTCGTGCTCGAACTACCGCGACTACTCGGCGCGGCGCCTGGATGCGCGCGTGAAGGCGGACGGGGGCAGCCGGTTCGTGCACACGCTCAACGGCACCGCGTGCGCG
>CAZHKE010000027.1:0-38681 GCA_964532485.1 uncultured Bifidobacteriaceae bacterium | reverse complement strand
GCGATCCTCGGCTACGGCTCACAGGGGCACGCCCACGCGCTGAACCTGAAGGAGTCCGGCGTCGACGTGCTCGTTGGTCTGCGCGAGGGCTCACGCTCGTGGGGGAAGGCGGAGGCCGCGGGCCTGCGCGTCCTCCCGACCGCGGAGGCGGTCAAGGAAGCCGACGTGATCATGGTGCTGCTCCCCGACACCGAGCAGGCCCGCGTGTACCGCGAAGACATCGAGCCCAACCTCGACGAGCGTGACTCGCTCGCGTTCGCGCACGGCTTCAACATCCACTTCGGTCAGATCACGCCGCCAAGGGGCGTCGACGTGTGGATGATCGCACCGAAGGGCCCGGGTCACCTCGTGCGCCGCACCTACGAGGAGGGCGGTGGCGTGCCGTCGTTGGTCGCCGTCGCGGCCGACGAGACGGGCAAGGCGAAGGAGACCGCGCTCGCCTACGCACGGGGCATCGGCGCGACACGGGCCGGTGTCCTCGACACGACGTTCGAGGAGGAGACCGAGACCGACCTCTTCGGGGAGCAGGTCGTCCTCTGCGGAGGGCTCACCGAGCTGATCAAGGCGAGCTACGAGACGCTCGTCGGCGCCGGCTACCAGCCCGAGTCGGCGTACTTCGAGACGCTGCACGAGGTGAAGCTGATCGTCGACCTGATCTACGAGGGCGGCATCGCGAACATGCGCTACTCGATCTCCGACACCGCCGAGTACGGCGACATGACCCGCGGCCCGCGGATCATCACTGACGAGACGCGTGCCGAGATGCGTGAGATCCTCGACGAGATCCAGAGCGGGAGGTTCGCCCAGGAGTGGATCCTGGAGAACCAGGCCGGTCGCCCGGTGTTCAACGCGCTCCGGCGGAAGTCCGCGCAGCACCCGATCGAGGACGTGGGTGAGCGTCTCCGATCGATGATGCCCTGGATCGGCGAGGGCAAGGCCCGCCCGCAGGACGTGTCCGGGGGTTGACGGCGCAGCCGACGGGCACCGATCGCCACGCCGCGCTCGGTCGGGTGGCTGCGCCTCGCCTGCTACGGGCCGAGCGATCGCTTGGTGCTCGAGGCGACCGGCGCGCCGTCGGCACCGAAGGCCAGGACGAACCACACCTTCTTGGTCTCGAGCCGCGCTCCGGCCGACGACGCGCGCGCGTGGAGCGGGCCGCCGCCGAGTCGGACGCGAGTCGCGGCGCCCTGCCACGTCCAGAAGGGGTCGCCGTCCGGCGTCTGCACCACGACGAGGTAGTGGTCGGCGGCGCGGGCCGCTTGCCACCGCAGGATGGGGTGGGCGCCGCCGCCGTTCGTCGGTGTGCGCAGCGTGAGGTGGTCGGTCGCGGGCAGGACCGGGGCCGCGAGCGCGTCGGGCGCCGCGAGAGTCAGCGCGCCGGTGACGACGAGTGCGACGAGCGTGGTGAGCGCAGCGAGCGCGGCGACCCGGTGGCTCACGTCCCGCCCGCCAGCTCGATGAGGTCCGAGAACCCGAATGTGACGGCGGCGATCTTGACCGCTTCGATCTCGGCCGCGTCGTCGGCAGCGAGTGCAGCCTGGAGCCGTTTGCCGAGCTCGGCCTCGAGATCGGCAAGGAGCTGCTTCGACGTCGCCTGATCGGGCGCGCCGGCACCGATCGCGCCTGCCTCCACTCCCAGGTACATCAGGTCGGTCAACTCCTCCGTCGAGACGACGCCCGGGACGGAGAGGATCTGCTCGAGGACAGCCGCGACCTTCGTGGACAGCGCGAGCTGGAACGTGTCGGTCCCGGGGAGTCCGCACTTCGCTCCGCCGGGCAGCGAGGCCGCGAAGTCCTCGGCCTCGTGCAGCGCCTGCGCGATCGCGTCGTAGGCGAGCCCCCCGGAGGCTGTGCCGAGCGAGAGCAGTGCGTCGAGCTCGTTGAGGATTGCGTTGAGCGTGTCGGCGGTGCCGGGGGGCGCGACCTTCGAGCGCACGACGCTGAAGAAGCCGGTGAAGGTCGCTGCGATCCCCTGTGCGTTGACCGTGGCCTGCGACTCCTGTGCGTAGGTCCCGTTCACCTGGTTGCACGACGCCGACGTGATGTGCAACGGGATGGCGTCGAGCGGTCCCGAGAAGTCGACCGGGACGGTGATCCCTCCGACCGACGCCTCGCCAGTGAAGCTCGCGGTCGTCGGCTCGAGCACTGGCCCGTCGGCGTCACCGGAGAGCACGCCTTCGCCGCCGAACGTGAGCTGTGCGGATCCGCCGCCCGGGATCGCCGAGCTTCCCATGCCGAGGAACGAGAACGTGCCCTCGGCACGCCCGCCGGAGACGGCGATCGTGAGCGTGCCGGCGCCGCCGGCGACCGACGACCCACCCCCGTAGGCGGCGTCGCCGGCGTAGTCGAGCGCACCGGTCCACTCCCCGTCCACGAGCCGAGCGGCAGCAGGGTCCTGCGTGCCAGCGCGCGCGAGCGGTGCCGAGACCGCGAGGAGCGCACCGACCAGCGCCGCGGCACCGATCCGCACACCGACAGGGCCCGACTGCACGCGCATCACCTCCGTCGCAGCCCGCGGACACGGAGGCTACGGGGACGCTCCACGCCCGGCAACTGCCCACCTAGGGTTTCGTCTCGATGGACGACGTCGCGCTCACCGTTGCCGCGGCGGTTGCCGGCTACCTGATCGGGACGTTCCCGACCGCGGACCTCGTCACGCGGCTCGCGACGCGCGGGGAGGTCGACATCCGCGCGGTCGGCAGCGGCAACCCGGGCGGGTTCAACACGATGCAAGCGATCGGCAAGGTCTGGGGCGTCCTGGTCATCGTCGTCGACATCCTCAAGGGCGCCGTCGCCGCGCTCGTGGGCTGGGCGATCGGCGACACCGCCGGCGCGTACGCCGGTGCGACCGCCGGCATCACCGGGCACGTCCTCCCGCTGTGGAGCGGCTTCCGGGGCGGCAAGGGGGTCGCCACGTCGGCCGGCGCGGTGCTCGTCGTGTTCCCCGTCTTCTTCCCGGTCGACGCAGCCGCCGCCGCGATCGGCGCGCTCGGGCTGCGCAACGCCGAGCGAGCGATCTGGGTGACGTGCCCGCTGTGGGTGGTGAGCGGCTTCGTGTGGTGGCTCGCCGACCTCCCCAACCTGTGGGGGCCGGAGCCGACCGTCGGGCTCGCGGCGTTCGGCGTCGTGAGCGCCGCCGTGATCCTCGGGAAGTTCGCAGCGGCGCGACCGCGTCGAGCAGCGTCCGCCGTGGCGTGATCGCGCTCGTCACCGATTCGAACGCTCTGCTGCCCGACGCGCTGCGCGAGCGCTTCGGCGTGCGCGTCGTGCCGCTCACGATCGTGCTCAACGGCGAGGAGCGGACCGAGGGCGTCGATCTCGACCCCGTCGACTTCTACGACCGGCTCGAAGCCGGAGCCGTCGTGTCCACCGCCGCGCCGGCACCGGGCCTGTTCGCGGAGACGTTCGCGGCCGCAGCCGAGGACGGTGCGACCGCGATCCTCTCGATCCACATCGGCTCGAACACCTCCGCCACGATCGAGTCGGCGCGCCTGGCCGCACGGTCGGCGTCCGTTCCGGTCGAGATCGTCGACACGGGCACCGCATCGTTCCCGATCGCGTGCTCCGTCTGGGCCGCGGGCACGGTCCTCGAGGGCGGCGGGACGCTCGAGCAGGCTGCCGCGGCGGCGAGAACGGTGGCGGCCGCCATCGGCAACGTGTTCATCGTCGGGACGCTCGGGATCGCTCGACGCGGCGGTCGTCTCGCGGCGGGCGTCGACGAAGGCGACGGCGTGCCGGTGCTCGCGCTCGATGGCGGGACGATGGACGTCGTCGGTGAGGCGCGCGACGTCGACGACGCGGTCGACGCGATGCTCGCCTTCTTCGTGCGTTGGGCCGACGGTCGCCCGATGCGCATCGGGGTCGGCCAGGCGCGGGCCGAGGAGATCGCCGACGAGCTCGAGCGCCGGCTCCGTGATCGACCCGAGGCGGTCGACGTGGTCCGCTACGAGATCGGCCCGTCGGTCGGCGCGCACACCGGTCCCGGCACGGTGGGCGCGGTCTTCTTCCCCGACGACCTCGCCACCTAGCCGACGTAGTCGGCGTCGCCCCCCGTCGGTGCGCTGCCGATCGCGTCGGTGGCCTGGTCGAGGTCGACGATCACCATGGTCGCCGTCGCCGTCACGCACGCGCGCCCCTTGGCGTCGAGCACCACGGCCTCGGTGATGTAGCGGCGAGTGTCCGACTCGCGGATGCGCGCCTCCACCCGGTACGGCCGTCCGATCCGGACCGGCCAGTCGAACTGGGCGCTCGTCTCCTTCGTGAACGCGAACTTGCCGCCGATCGCGATCGTCGCCCAGGCCATGGCCTCGTCGATGAGCGCGAGCGTGACGCCGCCGTGCACGAGCGTCGGTGCGCCCGACAGCTCGATCGGTGCTTCGACCTCGGCGAACACGACATCGGTCTCGGTGTCGTGGAAGAAGCGCACCCGGAGCCCGCGCGCGTTCGCCGCGTCGCAGACGAAGCACAGCGAGTCGAAGCCGAAGCGCGACGCGTCGAGGCGTTCGACCGGCACGACTACTTGCGCTTGACGAGCCAGCGGAGCTTCTCGGCCTTCTCGAACGCGGCTTCGCCGGCGAGCTGGCCGACGGACGTCGAGATCGTCGGATACACGTGCATGAACTGCGACAGCTCGCTCAAGCCGATGCTCTCCTCGATCGCGAGCGCGAACTCGTGGATCATCTCACCGGCGGCAGGGGCGAGGATGTGCGCACCGACGATCACCTTCTTGTGCGTGAGCACGATGATCGAACCCTCGCTGGCACCGTCGGCTCGGGCTCGGTCGTTGTGGGCGAGATCCATCCGCCAGACGTCGACGTCGCCCTTGAACCTCTCTCGCGCCTCGGCCTCGGTGAGCCCGGTGTGCGCGAGCTCCGGGTCGGTGAACGTGGCCCACGGAACGGCCGCGACGACCTTCCCCTTCCCGGGGAAGAACATGTCGCGCACGGCCCGCACGCCTTCGTAGGCGGCCGAGTGCGTGAACAGGTACCGGCCGGCGATGTCGCCGCAGGCGTAGATCGTGTCGACGCTCGTGCGACCGCGGTTGTCGACGACGACACCCTTGCGCGTCGTCTCGATGCCGAGGTCTTCCAGCCCGAGGTTCTCGACGTTGGGCGCGCGACCGACCGCGACGAGCAGCTCCTCGGCCTCCCACGTCGCCGGCGAGCCGTCCTCGGTGCCGTGAACGACCTTCGTGCCTCCCTCGACGGTGACCTGCTGCACCTCGACGTCGAAGCGGAGGTCGACGCCCTCCTTGCGCAGCTTCTCGACGAGCAGCTCGACGAGCGCCGGCTCGTCGCGGGGCAGGATGCGGGGTCCCTTCTGGAGCAGCGTCACCGGGATCCCGAGGCGCGTGAACGCCTGCACCATCTCGACCGCGATCGGGCCGCCACCGATGTTCACGAAGCTGGCGGGTGGGTCGGTGAGCTCGAAGAGGCTCTCGCTGGTCACGAACCCGGCTTCGTCGAGCCCTTCGATCGCCGGGTTCGCCGGCCGGCTCCCGGTGCACAGCAGCGTGTAGCGCGTCTCGAGCTCTCGGTCGCCGTCGCCCTCGACCAGCACCGTGTTGGGTCCGGTGACCTTGGCGTGGCCCATCACGAGGTCGATGCCCATCTCGCGGAAGCGGTCGGGGTTGTCGTCGGTCGCGGCGATCTGGTCCTGCACCGAGCGGATGCGCTCCCAGACCTTCTTGCGGTCGACCTGCGGCTCCACCGCGGTGATGCCGAAGTCCGCGGCGGTCCGCATGTGGTGCGCGACCTTCCCGGCGGCGAGCAGCGCCTTGCTCGGGACGCAGCCCGTCCAGAGGCAGTCGCCGCCGACGCGGTCGCGCTCCACCACCGCGACCTTCAGGTCGAGGGTGGCGGCGAACTCCGCGGCGACCATCCCGCCCGAGCCCATGCCGACGATCACGAGGTCGTAGCGGTCGGCCATGTCGGGTCCCTCCTCTGCGCCCTCCGGCGCCAGCATCGCTCGCTCCGATCGTGTTCGCCACCGGTGCTCCGGTCGGATGAGGGCCAGTGGCCGCGTGCTCGGAGGTCGTGGGCGCGCCCGATCCCGGCGCCTAGGGTCTGCACGCTGTGATCGAGGATGCCGCGTGAGCGAGATCACCGAGTCTCGGCTGGAGGCTGCCGCGGCGATCCGTGCGCTCGTGCACGCGCTGACCGCACACGATGCCGACGACGCGACGCTCCGAGCGCTGGCGGGTGACGTGCGGGCGCTGCTCGCTCCGCTCGCGGCGGCGCCGCGCCGCACGCGCGCCATCCCGTCGTTCGACGCCATCCGGTCGGGCGCGCCCGAGCCCGGCGAGTCGCGGCGCTACGCGATGGCCGATCGCGCCGTCGTCGGGCCCGCCAACCCGACGTCGGTCGACGTCGAGATGCGCCGGGTGGAGGAGCACGAAGGTGTCGCCGAGGTCGTGTTCGGTCCCGCGTTCGAGGGTGCGCTCGGTCGGGTGCACGGTGGCATGGTCGCGGCGGTCTTCGACGACCTCGCCGGGTTCGTGCTCGGCCTCGTCGGCCGGCCGGGCTTCAGCATCCGCCTCGAGGTCTCGTTCCGGTCGCCGGTTCCGACGGAGGTCACGGTCGAGTTCCGCGTGCGGCTCCGTGAGCGGCGCGGGCGCAAGCTCCTCGTCGAGGGCGAGGCGCGCCTGGGCGACCAGGTGCTCGCGACCGCCGAGGTGACGATGCTCACGGTCGACCAGGCGCACTTCGAGCGGCATGCTCGCGAGCTGCTCGGGGGCTCGGGCGAGCCGGCGGGCTGAGCCGGGTCGACCCCTCGGGCAGCAGCCTTCCCCGAGGGGACGCCGCTCACGAGCAGCACTACGGTTCTGTGGGCGGTGCCGACTCAGGCGGCGACCACCGACGAGCAGTGTGATGGGACGCGACGACCCTCCGGACGAATCCGCCGACGCCGCTGAGCGGCCCGATCCCGATCCGCTCGCGCCCGATCCGCCCGAGCACGTCCGCTTCCGCGCGCTCATCGACAACTCCCGGGACATGATCTCGATCTACGGGCCCGACACGAGGTTCGAGTTCGCCAACCCCTCGCACGAGCAGGTGCTGGGATACTCGATCGAGGAGCTCCTCGGGACCTCGCCCGTCGCTCTGCTGCACCCGGACGAGCACGACCGCGTCGCGAAGGCGTTCACCGAGCAGCTCCTCGAGGGCGGCGACCCGGCCCCGGTCGAGCACCGCGTCCGGCACCGTGACGGATCATGGCGATGGATCGAGTCGGTCGCTGTCGATCTCACCGACGACCCAGCCGTGCGGGGCATCCTCGTCAACGGGCGCGACATCACCGACCGCCGGCGATCCGAACAGCTGGCCGGCGAGCAGGCGGAGATCCTCGAGGCGATCGCGCGCACCCGGCCACTGGACGACGTGCTGGCTGACATCGTGCACATGGTCGAGACCTGGGTGCACGACGCGACCGCCCTGATCCTGGCCGTCGACCACGACGCGGGAATCCTCAGGAGCGTCGCGTCACCAGAGATCGAGCCGGCGCTGCGCGCCGCGCTCGACGGGTTCCCGGCTGACGCCGCCGAGGCCTACGAGGGCGATCTCATCGTGACCGAGGTCAAGGTGAACCCCGCGCACCCCGGAACCGGTCAGGCGCTCCTGGCGATGGGCTATCGCTCCTGGTGGGCCGCTCCGATCAGCGACGCGGAGGGCGAGGGCCTCCTCGGTGGCGTCGTCGTGGTGCGGACCGACGATCAACCGCCGGCGACCACCGATCGCACGTTGCTCGGCGCGGCCGCGAACCTCGCGGCCATCGCCATCGCCCGCGACCGCGAACAGCGGCAGCTGGCCCACCAGGCGTCTCACGACTCCCTCACGGGACTCCCGAACCGTCAGCACGTGCTCGAACGGCTCCAACGCATCACGCAGCACCCGCGAGAAGGCGGTCCGCACACGGCGGTGCTGTTCCTCGACATCGACCGCTTCAAGGTGCTCAACGACAGCGTGGGTCACGAAGCGGGCGATCGGCTGCTCGTCTCGATGGGTGAGCGCCTGCAGGGCGTGCTGCGGCCAGGCGATCTCGTCGCCCGCTTCGGCGGTGACGAGTTCGTGATGGTCTGCGAGCAGATCGGCACCGAGTTCGACGCGTATGCGCTCGCGAACCGTCTCCTCGAGGTCGTCCAGGCACCGTTCACGATCTACGGCAACAGCGTCGTCGTGACGGCCAGCATCGGGATCGCGATGGTCGATCGCGACGCGCCCCAGGAGCTGCTCCGCGACGCCGACACCGCGATGTACTGGGCCAAGGAGCGCGGCCGCGCTCGCGCGGAGATGTTCGACGAGGCGCTGCGCGAGAAGGTCGTCGCGCGGTCGACCACCGAGCGCGAGCTTCGGCAGGCCATCGACGACGGGAGCTTCACGCTCCTCTACCAACCGGTCGTCTCGTTCGTGACCGACACGCTGGTCGGCTTCGAGGCACTGCTGCGCTGGCACGATCCGTCCCGCGGTCTGCTCGCGCCTGGCGACTTCCTCCACGTCGCCGAAGAGTGCGGGCTCATCCGGCCGATCGGCGCCTGGGTGCGGGCCGAGGCGTTCCGGCAGATCGCGACGTGGAACGCCGATCACCCGGAGTGGGGCCAGCTCGTCATGGGCATCAACCTGTCGCCCGGGGAGCTTCGCGACCGCGAGCTCACCGTGAAGATCGCCCGCGCGATGGCCGACCACCGGCTCGACCCCACGCTGGTCTCCTTCGAGGTGACCGAACGACTCGTGGTGGACGATCCCGAGCTCACGATGTCGGTCCTGACGAAGCTGCGCGACCTGGGGGCGCAGATCACCCTCGAGAACTTCGGCACGGGCACGACGCCGCTGTCCGGGCTCAAGCAGCTTCCCGCGAGCTTCTTCAAGATCGACCGCTCGCTCGTCGCGGGCATCGGCCGCGACCCCTTCGACGAGATCGTGATCGAGAGCACCGTCGACCTCGCGCGCCGCCTGGGCCTCGTCTCGGTCGCCGAGGGCGTCGAGAACGCGACGCAGGAGGAGCGGCTGCGCTCGATCGGGTGCTCCATGGCGCAAGGCAACCACTTCTGTCCTCCGATGTCGGCGCAGGAGATCGAGATGATGCTCGGCGACGGCATCGGGCCGTTCCCCCTCGCCGCGATCAGGCAGCCGGCGTCGGCCTAGCCTTCGGGCCGATCGCTCCCGTTCCCTCGAGGGAGCTCGTCGAGGACCCGCCGGGCCCACGCCACGTCAGGACGAGGCGCGCGGCGATCGGCGATCTCGTCGGGGACCTCGATCTCGAGGCGCACGAGCGCGCCGCCGAGCGTCTTCCCGAGCGTGTCGCTGCGGAGCGATCGCGGCCCGCCCCCGCCGAGCGCCCCGTCCAGCACGAAGTTGAGGGCGAGCACGTTCGGCACCTCGTAGCGCGTCACCTCCCCGGTGACCATGGCCCCGAAGTGCGCCTTCACGCGGGCGGCGGTGACCTCGCGCACGACCACGGCATACACGTCGTCGTCGTCGGCGAAGAGCGCGATGTTCGCGATGTCGCCCTTGTCGCCGGACCGATACCCACAGATCTCGTGCAGCCGCAGCCTCATGTCACCTCCTCCACGTGGACGCGGATGCTCGGGTCGACGAGCTCCTTCTCGACGAGGGTCGGCCAGATGCCCAGCAGCTCGGTCGGCTTGCCCGCCCCTCGGCCCATGCCCGTCATCCCGGCTGGAGGCGCCGACAACGTGAGCGGCACCATCTCACGTCCGACGAGCGCGGCCGTGGCCCGATCGGCGCAACGCCACGCGACACGCGCCACGACCTCGGGTGGGTCGACCATCTCGGTCGGCACGGTCGGGCCGCCGAGCGCGTCGACGCCCCAGAGCTCGATGCACCACTCGTCGACCGCGAGGCCGGCCATCTTCACGCGCTCGGTGAAGATGGCCGCAGCTGCGGTTGCCTTCTCGGCGGCTTCGGGCCACGAGAACGCCACGCGCGCCTCGCTCGCCCACCCGGCATGATGGGCGAGCAGCGCCTTGTAGGTGTCGGTGGCCGGTGCTCCGCGCACGCCGGTGACGCGCACCCGGTCGTCGCCCAGATCGTCGAAGCGCGCGCTGGTGAAGTCGGCGACGACGTCGGGAGTGAGGTAGCGCGCGGGATCGTGCACCTCGTACAGCAGCTGATGACGGACGGTGTCGAAGCTCACGCGTCCCCCGGACGCGTGCGGCTTCGTGATGACTGCCGTGCCGTCGGCGTCGACGTCCGCGATCGGGTAGGGGAGATCCCAAGGGTGCGGCACGTCCCACCAGTCGCGGCTCAGGTTCCCGCCCGCCGTCTGCCCGGAGCACTCGAGCAGATGACCGACGAGCATCCCGGCCGCGAGCGCGTCCCAATCGTCCCAGGCCCACCCGTGCTCGTGCACGAGCGGTGCGAGGAAGAGCGCGGCGTCGGCGCAGCGGCCGGTGATGACGATGTCGGCGCCCTGCGCGAGCGCGTCGACGATCGGGCGTGCACCGAGGTATGCCGAGGCGAACAGCGGCGGGTGCGGGAGCTCGGTGAGTGGAGCGCCCGTGTCGAGGTGGGCGAGGGGCGTCCGCGCGGCCACGTCGTCGAGCCTCGCGGTGAGGTCGTCGCCGAGCACGGTGGCGATGGTGATGCCGGTGACGCCCGCCGCCTCGGCCGCGGTCGCCGCGGCGCGTGCTGCCGCCGTCGGGTTGATGCCACCGGCGTTGGTGATGACCTTCGTCCGACCGACGGCGACCTCGGGCAGCGCGGCGCTCAGGTAGACCGGCAGGTCGCGCGTGTAGCCCTGCGTCTCGTCGCGCTGGCGGTCCTTCTGCAGGATCGCGAGCGTGAGCTCGGCGAGCGCCTCGAGGCAGAGGTAGTCGACGCCCTCGGCGAGGAGACCTTCGACGGAGCGGGGCGTGTCGCCGTAGAAGCCCTGGCCACCCGCGACGCGCACGTGGCGGTCAGGCGTGCACCGGCGGCCGGCGGTCGGCCCAGGGGCGGGCCGACTCGAGCTGGGCCGCGACCCGCACCAGGACGTCTTCCCGGTCCTGCGACGCGGCGAGCTGCACGCCGATCGGCAGGTCGTCGGCCGCGTGCCAGTAGAGCGGGACCGACATCGCCGGCTGCCCGGTCACGTTGAACGGCGCCGTGTACGCGGCGAAGGGAGTCGCCCGGGCGAGCGCGTGCCACGGGTCGTCGGGTGCCGCGACCATCTCGCCGAGGACGGCGGGCGGCTCGGCCATCGTCGGGGTGAGGAGCAGGTCGAAGCCGCTCCCACCGTCGGACTCGGGCGCCCACCACTCCATCATGCGCCGCGTCCACGCGTGCGCGCCGTGCAGCGCCTTCAGGTAGTCGACGGCCGACTCGCCGTGTCCCATCTCGTACTGCGCCCACGTCAACGGCTCGAAGTCGTCCGGTCCGACCTCGCGGCCGGCGAGTCGCGCCACCTCGGCCACGCTCCAGCCCACCCCGGCTGACATGATCGTCGTGAAGAGGCCCAGCAGCTCGAGCTCGTCGAAGGCTGCGGGTGCGGCGGGCTCGACGTGGTGACCGAGCGACTCGAGCAGGCGGGCCGCGTCCTCGGTGGCGGCGACGCACTCGTCGTCGGTCACCGCGAGGTCGCCGGGCGCGCGCGTGCGGACGCCGATGCGCAACCGGCCGGGGTCGGCGCCGACCTCCTCGGCGTACGGGCGCGCGGGTGGCGGCGCGGCATACGGGTCGCCGGGCACCCTCCCCTCGAGGGCATCAAGGATCGCCGCGCTGTCGCGCACCGATCGCGTCACGACGTGGCGGACCACGAGCCCGGCCCAGTCTTCACCGACGTCGGGGCCCATTGAGATGCGCCCGCGCGACGGCTTCAGGCCGAAGAGCCCGCACGCGCTGGCAGGGATGCGGATCGAGCCGCCACCGTCGCCCGCGTGGCCGACCGGCACCATCCCCGAGGCGACGGCGGCACCGCTCCCGCCGCTCGACCCACCGGGGCTGTGCCCCGTGTTCCACGGGTTGAGCGTCGGGCCGTACGCCGCAGGCTCGGTGGTGGGCAGGAGCCCGAACTCCGGGCAGTTCGACTTGCCGATCGCGACGAACCCGGCGGCGCGGAGTCGGGCGATCAGGAAGCTGTCGTGGTCGGCGACGTGTCCGATCTCCTTGAGGACCCGGTTCCCGAGGTGGAACGGGTCGCCCTCCGAGGGGCCGTCGAGGTCCTTCAGCACCATCGGGACACCGGGGAACGGAGCGTCGTCGGCGAAGGGCCGCGCCGCGATGCCCCGCGCCTTGTCGAACAGCGGATGGATGACCGCGTTGAGCTGCGGGTTCAGCTTCTCGGCTCGGGTGATCGCGGCGTCGACGAGCTCGAGCGGGCTCAGCTCGCCCGCGCGGACGAGGTCGGCCTGGGCGGTGGCGTCGAGACCCGCCAGATCGTCGCTACGGAGGTCGTCAGCTGCCATGGCGCGCACCGTACCCTCTGCGCGCCGCCGCGGTCACGGGGCAGCGGTGATCGCTCGGTGTCACCAGCCCCGCAGATCGATCGCCCAGGCATCGACGACGCTCGCGTCCGGCGAGCAGCCGTCGGCGAGCTGGTAGCGCTCGTGGTAGGCGACGGTCGGGTCGACGTGCGCCGGCACGACCCGCACTCGGTCGCCCACGGCGGGCAGCGCGCCCTCGGCCGACGGCGAGAACGTCGTGTGCTCGTCGGAGCAGAACCACACGTCGCCGCCCTCGACGACCGGGTTGCCGTGGTCCATGCCCAGCGACTTCAAGCCGCAGTCGGCGACCGCGAAGCCGGCGCGCTCGTTGACCGAGACGACGGTGGCCGAGACGTGGAGCGCCACGTCGAAGGGGAGGTCGAGCCCGTCGTAGGCAGTGTCCATGAGCGCGTAGGAGCCGGCCTGGATCTCGGTGGCGAGCGCGTTGATGTCGTACGTCCCCGTGCCACCGGCCGACACGACGTCGCCACCGACGGCCTCGTGCGCAGTGGCCAGGAGCGCCATCGCCTCCGCGGTCTGTCGGACGCGCTCGGCGCGGTCGGTGAGGCCGACGACGTGCCCCTCGTATCCCATGACGCCGCGGACGTCGAGGCCTCGGCTGCGGGCGGCGTCGGCGAGCGCGCCGGCCGCATCCACCTCGCACCCGCACCGTGGCATCCCGACGCTGACGTCGACCAGGCACTCGCGCAGCCCGGCGCGCGCCGCCGCGTCGACGGTCGCGGTCGAGTCGACGGCCACGGTCACACGTGCGTCGAGCGCGGCGAGCACGCCGAGCCGATCGGGATCGACGACCTCGTTCGCGAGCAGCAGGTCCGTGCTCAGGCCGGCGGCCGCGAGCCCCGCGAGCTCCCGGGGCGTCGCGCAGGTGAACGTGTCGTGGCCGTGCGAGCGCTGCTCCCTCGCCAGGGCCGTGCACTTGTGCGCCTTCACGTGAGGCCGGCACCGGGTGCCGGGAAGGGCGTCGGCCATCGTCCGGAGGTTCCGCTCGAGCGCCGTGGCGTCGACGACGAGCGCGGGCGTGGAGAGATCGCCGACCTTCATCGTGGCCGAGCCTTGCACGCGTGAGAACATCACGGCGTGCCGACGCCCGCCGAGGCGCGGCCGCCGACCGAGCGCGATTGGCGCACGGCCGAGCTGCCGCCCACACCTCAGCGCGACTTCCTGATCCCCGCCGAGCGCTGGATCGAGGCGCCCGACGTCGTCCGGACGTTGGGCGTCGACCTCGGGATCGCGCTCGTCGCGTACAAGCGGCGGATCGGACGCTGGCTGCTGTGGCGGGCCGGACCGGCCCGAGGCGCGGACGCCCGCTACGCCGCAGTCGACGCCGCCGACCTCGCGAGGGTGTGCACGTTCCGCCTGTTCTCCGACGGCACCGGCGACGGCGTCGGCCCCGACGGCTCGCACCACACCCGCTTCCGTTCCTGGAAGGAGTCCCTCCGCGACGCGTGACCTTCTCTTTGGTTGCGTCCGTCACCCGCGCATCCTGGGGTCGGGGACGCAGGTCGGTGTGCACGGTCCTGCGTCCCTCACCCCGCCATGCGCGGGTGACGGACGCAACCATCATTCGCGGACGACGTCGGCGGGGTCCTTGTCGGCGCGCAGCCCGAGGAAGACGGGTTGGCGCAGCAGGCCGTCGGGCGTCCACTCCGTGAACCTGACCTCGGCGACGACGTCGGGCTCGACCCACGCCGGTCCCGCGAGTCGGGGCGGCGGGTCCGCGAACGGGCTCGTCGGGCGCCCGACGAGCCCGTCCTTGAGCGCGTCGCGCTCGGCGTCGTCGAGCCCCGAGCCGACGCGCCCCGCGTAGCGCAGCGGCCCACCGGGGGCCTCGTGGTAGCCGACCAGCAGCGAGCCGACCGTGCCCGCCAGACGCCCCTCGCCCGGCAGCCATCCACCGACGACGAGCTCCTGTCGGTTCGACAGCTTGACCTTCTGCCACGACGTCGTGCGCGTCCCGGGGCGGTACGGCGAATCGACCCGCTTCGCGACGATCCCCTCGAGCCCGAGGCGCCGCGCCGTCTCGAGCGCGAGGTCGGCGTCGCCCTCGACGACCTGCGGCGTCTGCCAGGTCGGTCCCGACAGCGCCAGGCGCTCGAGCAGCGCTCGTCGCTCCCGCCACGGGAGGGCGGTCACGTCGCGACCGTCGACGCGCAGCACGTCGAAGCACATGAGCGTCGCGGCGCGCTCGTGGCGCTGGATCTCGTGGAAGCTCGGACGGCCGTGGTCGTCGAGCACGACCATCTCGCCGTCGAGCACGACGTCGTCGACGGGCACCGCCGCCCCGAGCGGCTGCAGCTCCGGGTACCTCGCCGTCAGGTCGTTCCCGCGCCGGGACGAGATGTGCACGTCGCTGCCCAGCACGCCGACGATGGCCCGGTACCCGTCCCACTTCATCTCGTACGACCACTCGGCGCCGCGGGGCGGCTGTGCGGCCGCGGTCGCGAGCATGGGCGTCGGGAGGGGTGTGCTCACGCCGGTGGTCGCAGCTCGCGGCGCAGCGGCTTGCCGCCCGGCGTACGAGGGATCGCGTCGACGGCCACGACCTGCTTCGGGAGCTGCGCGCGCGAGAGCCGCTCCCCGGCGAAGGCCCGCAGCGTCTCGAGCGACGGCGGCGCGGCCGCGTCGTCGGGCACCACGAAGGCGACGACACGCTCACCCCACTCGGCGTCCAGAGCCCCGGTGACGCACACCTCCCGCACGCCGGGCGCCAGGGCGAGGACGGCTTCGACGGCGGTCGGGCTCACGTTCACGCCCCCGGACACGACGAGGTCCTTGAGACGATCGACGACCCGCAGCCCGCGTCCGGGGATTCGCGCTCCGAGGTCACCGGTGCGGAACCACCCGTCGACAGTGAACGCGGCGGCCGTCTCCCGTGGCATGCCGCGGTAGCGCGCCATCACCATCGGGCCACGCACCAGGATCTCGTCGGCTTCGGTGCCGTCGTCGCCCGACGCCAGCGCGACCTCGGCGCCCTCGATCGGCACGCCGTCGACGAGGAAGCCGCCCCACGTCTCGGAGAGCCCGTAGGCGTCGACGACGTTTGCGCCGACGGCCTCGGCACGCGCGCGCAGCTCGTCGGGGAGCGGGGCACCCCCGACGACGAGCACTCGGTACGCGTCGATCGGCGCGCCCGCGGCGAGCAATCGGGCAAGCATCGTGGGGACGAGCGACACGATCGTCGTCCCCTCGTGGGCCGGAGCTGCGGCCACCGCGTCGACGTCGAACACCGGGTGCACCGTCACGGGTGTGGCGTTCACGCGCGCTCGGGCGAGGATCGCGAGCCCGGCGACATGGTGGATCGGCACGCAGACGAGGGCTCGGTCGTCCTCGTCGCGGCCGAGTGCGCCTGCGAACCCATGCCCGATCGCCTCCGCGCCCGCGGTCGTGAGCTCGACGCACTTGGGCTCGCCCGTGGTTCCCGACGTGACGACGACCGCCGCGATGTCGTCGCCGACGGGCTTGCCGCCCGGCTCGCGGCGCTCGCCGTCTGCGTCGAGGACGTGGGTGGGCGCCACCGCGACCAGCAGCCGAGCGAGGGCCGCAGGCGGCAGCGTGGGGTCGATCACCGCGACGGCCTCGTCGCGGTCCCACCGCTGCGTGAGCGCCGCCGCGGCGCCGGGGCGGGGGAGGACGACTGCCGTCAGGGAGCGGTCGGGCACGCGGCCACGGTACGGCCCCGGTTGGGACCGACCCCGGGCAGCGCGTACCGTAGGAGTGATCGCTCCCAACGTCAGTCCCGAGGCGCCGGCCGGACGCTTCCGGGGTCTGGAGGCCACGATGCCCGCAACCCCTCCCGCGGGGTCCGACCCGAACCCGATACGACCCGGGGCCGACTGGAAGCCCGGTGACGTCGATCTCACCGACGTCCGCTACGAGACGGCCCAGCTCGAGGGGGGCTCGATCGCCAAGATCACGATCGCACGTCCCGAGGTCCGCAACGCCTTCCGGCCCCGCACGCTGTTCGAGCTGCGCGACGCGTTCGAGATGGCGCGCGACGACCCCGAGGTCGGTGTCATCGTCCTCACCGGAGAGGGCCCGCTCGCGTTCTGCTCGGGCGGCGACCAACGCATTCGGGGCGACGACGGCTATGTCGGCGACGACGGCATCGGCCGGCTCAACGTGCTCGACCTGCAGGTGCAGATCCGGCGCCTGCCGAAGCCCGTCGTCGCGATGGTCGCCGGATACGCGATCGGCGGCGGTCACGTGCTCCACGTCGTGTGCGACCTCACCATCGCCGCCGACAACGCGCGCTTCGGCCAGACGGGTCCGAAGGTCGGATCGTTCGACGGCGGCTACGGCTCGGGTCTGCTCGCGCGCATCGTCGGCCAGAAGAAGGCTCGCGAGATCTGGTACCTGTGTGACGAGTACGACGCCGAGGAGGCGCGCTCGCTCGGCCTCGTCAACACCGTGGCCCCGCTCGCCGACCTCGAGGTCGTCACCGTCGAGTGGTGCGCGCGGATGCTGCGCCACAGCCCGCTCGCGCTGCGGATGCTGAAGGCGTCGATGAACGCCGCCGACGACGGGCTGGCAGGCATCCAGCAGCTCGCCGGCGACGCCACCCTCCTCTACTACATGACCGAGGAAGCCCAGGAGGGCAAGCGCGCCTACCTCGAGAAGCGGCGGCCGGGCTTCGACCGGTTCCCGAAGCGTCCCTAGGTGCCGGGCGCAGCCACGCCTCACGCGGCGAGCGGCCGCGGCCGGGGCACCCCGCGCAGCCGCGAGCGACCCGACGGACGAGCATGGCGGCTCTGGCTCACGGGCGCTCGGCCCCGCACGCTCGGCGTCGCCGTCGCACCGGTGCTGGTCGGCACCGCAGCGGCACACGGTGACGGCACCGACATCTCGTGGCTGCGAGCCGCGCTCGCGCTCGTCGTCGCGCTCGCGTTGCAGGTCGGCGTCAACTACGCGAACGACTACAGCGACGGCGTGCGCGGCACCGACACCGACCGGCAGGGGCCGGTCCGCCTGACCGCGTCTGGCCTCGCGACTCCGGCCGCGGTGCGCACGGCCGCGCTCGTGTCGCTCGGGGTCGCCGCGGTCGCGGGCGTCGTGCTCGCGGCGCTCGTCACGTGGTGGCTCCTCCTGGTGGGCGTCGCCGCGATCGCCGCCGCGGTGCTCTACACCGGTGGACCCCGCCCGTACGGCTACGCAGGGCTCGGCGAGCTCATGGTGCTGGTGTTCTTCGGCTTCGTCGCCACTGCAGGCTCCGCGTTCGTCCAGAGCGAAGACGTCCCCCGCACGGCGTGGTGGGGCGCGCTCGCCGTCGGCGCGATCGCCTGCGCCATCCTCCTCGTCAACAACATCCGCGACATCGCGACCGACCAGGCGTCGGGCAAGCGGACGCTCGCGGTGCGCCTCGGCGACCGGAAGGCCCGACTCCTGTTCGGTGGTTGCTTCGTGGTCGCGTACGCGTCGGTTGCCGCCGCCGCGCTCGATGCGCCGTGGGCCCTGCTGGGGCTCGCGTCGGCGCCGTGGGCGCTGGTGCTCGCGGGACGTGTGCTGCGGGCGACGGCGCCACCGGAGCTGGTCGCCGTGCTCGTCGCGACCGCGCGAATCGACCTCCTCACCGCGGTGCTGCTCGCGGTGGGGCTCTGGGTCGCCTGATGGCGGGGTCGTCTGATGGTGGGGATCGCCTGATGCGGCGTCACCATCTCCGGATCGGCGAACGCGAGATCACGCTCGTCGAGGGCCCGGCGGGATGGGGCGAGTGCTCGCCCCTCCCAGGCTATCCGTGCGACCCGGCGGCGGCGATGCGCGCGGCCGAGGAGGCGGCACGCGACGGCTTCCCACCCGCGCGCCGCGAAGCGGTGGAGGTCAACGCGCTGGTCGACGACGACGTCGTCGATCCCGAGGCCCTCCGCGGGTACTCCGCCGTCAAGGTGAAGGTCCGTGCGCCGAGCGAGCTCGACCGCGTCGCGCGCGTGCGTGACGCCGTCGGGCCCTCCGTCGCGGTGCGCGTCGACGCCAACGCCGCCTGGGACGTGGACACGGCCGTCGCGATGCTCCAGCGACTGCGCCGGTACGACGTCGTGCTCGCCGAGCAGCCGGTCGCGGGGCTCGAGGACCTCGCCACGGTCCGCAGACGTACCTCGGTGCCGGTCGCGGCCGACGAGAGCGTGCGCAGCATCGACGATGCTCGCCGCCTGCGCCGACTCGACGCCGCCGACGTGGTGGTGCTGAAGGTGCAGCCGCTCGGCGGCGTGCGAGCCGCGCTCGACGTCGCCGACGCCGCCGGTGTGCCGCCGCTGCCCACGTCGATGCTGGAGACCTCGGTCGGGCTCGCAGCCGGCCTCGCGCTCGCCTGCGCGCTCCCCGAGATGACGCTCGCGTGCGGGCTCGGCACGGCCGGTGCGCTCGGCGCCGACGTCGCGAGCGTGCCGCTCGCGCCGGTCGACGGCCGGTTGGTCGCCCGTCCGATCGTGCCCGATGCGACGCTGCTGGAGCGCTACCGCGTCCGCCCGCGCTCCAACCAGGCGGTGAGCTCGTGAGCCACCTCCATCGGCCGCTCGAGGTGCAGGGCGTGGCCTGCCTTCGGGATCACCGCGAGCGCGGCGTTGTCGCCGATCGCGTCCACGAGCCGCGCGCCGAGGTCGCTGTACGTGCGGTCCCACTGGCCGCACAGCACCAGCACGGGCATGTCGAGCGTCCGCAGCCGGTCCCACAGCGGCGCCTGAGCGCCCTGGCCGAGCTGGCGGAGCTGGCGCTGGAGACGGGCGACCGTGTTCTGGCGCGCCCGGATGTCGAGCTGCGCGACGTCGCGCGGGAGCGTCTCGAACAGCCGTTGGTCGAGCCAGCGATCGAGGAAGGGCCCGACGCCGTCACGTTCCACGTCGTTGGCGAGGCGTTCGTCGGCCTCGCGCCGCGCGCGGCGATCTCGAGCGTCGCTGATCCCCGCGGTGCCGCTCATCAGGACGAGCGACTCGGCGAGGTCGGGGCGGTCGAGGGCGAGCTGGAGGCAGAGCCGGGCCCCCATCGAGTAGCCCACCCAGACGGCCGCGCCGCCTCGGTGGCCGAGGGCGTCGGCGGTGCCGACGAAGTCGAGTCCGTCGGGCACCTCGAGAGCCTGGGCGTCCCACTCGGGGGGGAGCAGGCGCTCCATCGGCTCCCAGGACCGGGCAGTCAGGCTGAAGCCGTGCACGAGACGGAGGCGCACCGGGGCATCCTCGCACGTCCAAGATCGCGAGCGAGGTTCGGGCCGTGAGGCGGGACGTGACGACGTCGTTCGCGCGGACGCTCGTCGACGAGTGGGTCCGCAACGGCGTCGCGCACGCTGTCGTGGCCCCCGGTTCGCGCTCGACGCCGCTCGCGCTGGCGCTCTCGGCGGACGCGCGGGTCCGTGTGCACGTCCTCGTCGACGAGCGATCGGCGGGCGGGTTCGCGGTCGGGATCGGACGCGCGACCGGACGACCGGCGGTGCTCCTGTGCACGTCGGGCACCGCGGCGGCGCTGCTCCACGCCGCCGTGCTCGAGGCGCACCACGGCCGCGTCCCGCTGATCGTCTGCACGGCCGACCGCCCGCCCGAGCTCCGTGACGTCGGTGCGGGCCAGACCGTCGACCAGTCGCACCTGTACGGCGACGCCGTCCGCTGGCGCCACGACCCGGGCCCTCCCGACGATCGGCCCGGGGTGGGTGACGGCTGGCGTCACCTGGCGGCGAGAGCGGTCGCACACGCGGCCGGTCCGCCGGCAGGCCCGGTGCACCTGAACCTTCCCTTCCGCGAGCCCCTCGTGCCGACGGGCGCACCGCTCGTCGACGCACCGGGCCGGCCCGACGGGGCACGGTTCGTCACGACGCTCGCCGCGGGTCGCCCCGCTGACGAGGGGACCGTGGCCGCGCTGGCCGCCGTCGTGCGCGCGCACCCGCGCGGCGTGCTGATCGCGGGCTGGGGCGCGGAGGTCGCCCCCGACGTCGCCGACCGCTTCGCCGCGGTCGCGGGCTGGCCGATCCTCGCGGACCCGCTCTCGGGGCTTCGCACCGGCCCGCACGCGATCTCGACCTACGACGCGGTGGTCCGCGACACCGCGGTGGCGAGCCGGCTGGCTCCGGAGGCGGTGCTGCAGGTCGGGGCACCACCCACGAGCAAGGCGCTGGGCGGCTGGCTCGCCCGCGGCATCCCGACGTGGCTGGTCGATCCGGTCGACGCGTGGCTCGATCCGCACCGAAGCGCGACCACGCGCGTCGTGTGCGACGCGGAGCCACTGCTCCGAGCGGTGACGAGCGCCCTCGGGGGTGACGGCAGCCCCGACGCGGTGTGGCCCGACGCGTGGCGAGCGGTCGAGGCGGTGGCCCGGCGCGCCATCGACGACGCGCTCGACGGCGATCCCGAGCCGTTCGAGGGCCGCGTCGCCCGTGACCTGGTGGGCACCCTTCCCGACGACTCGACGCTCGTCGTGGCCTCGAGCATGCCGGTCCGCGACGTCGAGTCGTTCGCCGCGCCGCGAGCGGACCTCCGCGTCGTCGCGAACCGAGGCGTGAACGGCATCGACGGGTTCGTCGGCACGACGCTCGGGATTGCCGCGACGACCGGGCACGCCCCGGTGGTCGCGCTCGTCGGGGACCTTTGCTTCCTCCACGACCAGAACGCGCTGATCGGCTGCGTCGAGCGAGGCGACGATGCCGTCTTCGTCGTGCTCGACAACGACGGTGGCGGGATCTTCTCGTTCCTGCCGCAGGCCGACGACGAGCACGTGAGCGCCGACGGGTTCCGCACGCTGTTCGCGACACCGCACGGGATCGACCTCGGTCGGATCGCGGCGACGCACGGCCTGCCGTGCACGGAGATCGAGAAGGCCAATGCTCTGGTGCCCGCGCTCGAAGCCGCGATCCGAGACGGGGGCGTGCACGTGCTCCTCGTGCGCACCGATCGCGCCGACAACGCGACGCGCCACGCCGAGGTCTGGGCGGCAGTCGCGGGCGCGGTCGCTAGCGTCTGACGCCCAGCGCCCGGAGCATCGGCTCGAGCTTGGCCTGCGTCTCCAGCCACTCCGCGCCGGGCTCGGAGCCGGCCACGATGCCGGCACCCGCGTGCAGCGTCGCGCTCGGGCCGTCGACGACCGCACCGCGGAGTGCCACGCCCCAGTCGCCGTCCCCGCGCGCGTCGACCCATCCGACCGGTCCGGCGTAGCGGCCGCGCTCGGCCGGCTCGAGTGCCGCGATCGTCCGCAACGCCGCCGCGCGGGGCGCGCCGCCCACGGCGGGGGTCGGGTGGAGCGCCGCCGCGAGCGCCCATGCGTCGGGCGCGGGCTCCGCGAGGCGCCCTTCGAGGTGACTGACGAGGTGCGCGACGGACGCAAGCCGCACGACCCTTGGTGTGTCGGGCACTTCCAGGGTGGTGCACCAGGGCGCGAGCGCGTCGGCGATGGCTCGCGGCACCGGCCGGTGCTCCCGAGCATCCTTCTCGGAGCCGTCGAGGCGGACCAGGGCGTCGTCGTCGCTGCCGACGACCGTGCCAGCCATCGGCCGCGACTCGACGCGGTCACCGCGCCGGCGCACGAGCAGCTCGGGCGTCGCACCCACGAGCCCGTCGGCGGCGTACACGAAGCACCCCGGTTGGTCGGCGCGCAGGCGAGCGACCACCTGGCGCAGGTCGAACGGCCGGTCGGCGGTCACGTCGACACGGCGCGCCAGCACCACCTTCTCCAGCTCACCGCGCTCGATCAGGTCGAGGGCGCACCGCACGATGTGACGCCACTCGTCGTACGTCGTCCGCTCGTGGGTCGAAAACGTGCCCGGCGCGACGCGGGGCTCCGGTGCTCCGTGTGCCGACGGCCCGAGCTGGGTGACCCAACGCCGTCCGTCGGGCAGCTGCCCGACCACCCGGCGCGGGACGACGAGCTCTCCGGACGCGCTCGGGTCGAACGGCAGCGCGCCGACGGCGACCGGGCCGGTCGCGGGCAGCCCGACCTCGTCGTCGTGCTCGATGCTCGTCAGCAGCTCGACTGCCCGGTGCGGTTCGACCCGGGTCACCACGCCCGAGGCGACGAGGGCGACGTCGTCGTACAGCCATGCGAAGCCGTCGGGGGTGAGGGTGTCGACGAGATCGTCGGCGCCTTCGACGATCCGCGTCGCGGCGTGGAGCCGGGAGACCGGCACGGGAGCCGCGGTCATGCGCGTGTTCCGGTCAGCAGCTGCACCGAGCCGCCCATCATCGTCACGCGCCCGACGTCGACGAAGCCCGCGTCACCGAGCACGATCTGCAGCCGGTCGGCGTCAGGGAGGTAGGCGGTGGACTTGGGGAGGTACCGGTAGGCGTCGGCGTCGCGCGCGAGCAGTCGTCCCAGCAGCGGGACGGCTCCGCGGAACCAGATCGTGTTGCCGGCGCGCAGGATCGCGTTCGTGGGGACCGCCGCGTCGAGAGCGGCGAACCGTCCTCCGCGACGCAGCACCCGACCGACCTCGGCGAAGACCGTGGCCAGCGCGACGAAGTTGCGCAGCGCGAAGCCGCACAGGACGCCGTCGAACGACGCCGACGAGAACGGCAGCGCGGCACCGTCACCCCGGACCAGCGGCCCCGGTGCGGTGGCGGCGTCGAGCATCCCGGCCGAGATGTCGATCCCGATCGGCGCGTACCCGACGCTGCGGGCGTCGCGACTGAGGTCACCGGTGCCGCACGCGAGATCGAGGACGCGGCCGTCCGGTGCGAGCCCGAGCGCCTCGACGGTGCGGGTTCGCCAGGCATGGTCGCGGCCGAGCGAGATGACACGGTTCACGCGGTCGTAGTCGGGCGCGACCCGGTCGAACATCTCTTCGACGGCGCGGCGCTTCTCGGCCCCCTCGGGCAGCGTGCCGTCGGTGCGCAGGACCCGCGTCGGCATCAGGCCCCCCACCCGGGCTCGGCGGCGGCAGCCGTGAGCTCAGCGTCGTCGCCGATCGATTCGAGGTGCTCCCGTGCGACCTCGAGCAGGACGCCGCGGAAGTGCGCTGCGACGAGCGTCGTGACGGTCGGCAGCATCGTGCGGAACGCGGCGACGAGACGCTCGGCGCGTTCGGCGTCGTCGATCGGTGCGGCCTGGAGTGGCGCTCGCACGTGCTCGTCGAACATGGCGACCGCGGACTCCGCGATGGCACGGGTCATCTCGTGCTGGCGACGTGCGAGCGCGAGCAGATCGGGGAGGGGGAGCCCGGCCTCGAGCAGCCGGAGTCCCGCGCTCACGACGTGCGCGTCGGCGGAGGCGAAGCGCTCGACGCCGTCGCGTTCCTGAGGGACGAGCAGGCCCTCGCGCACGACCGCCTCGAGCAGCTCGGGCGGCACGCCGGTGCGGGTCGCGAGCTCCGACAACGTGAGCAGCTCGTCGCTCGCCTCGTCGGCGACGGCAGCAGCCAGCGGCGCGTCGGCGGCGTCGAGCTCTCCGTCGAGGAGCCGCCGGATCAGTGCGAGCGAGAGTCCGCGGGCCTGGAGGTCGCGGATCCGGGTGAGGCGTTCCTCGTGCTCGGCGCCGTACCACGCCACTCGGCCTTCGCGGCGGGGCGGCGCCAGCAACCCGCGCTTCTGGTAGAAGCGGATGGTGTCGACCGACACGCCGGTGGCCCGGGCGAGGTCGGCGACCCGCTGCTCCGGCCTGGGCCGCTCCGATCGGACGGTGGGAGCCACGCTCCGATCATAGGAGCAATCACTCCCACAGTCTCGGTCGCACGCCTCACACGTCGTCGTTCCAGACCGGGTCTCGCTTCTCGGCGAACGCGGTCGCCCCTTCGATGGCGTCGCCACTCGCGATGGCGGTGCGCGCCAGCTCGTACGTGAGCTCCCAGCCGCCCGCCTCGTCGCGGTCGACCGCCCCGCGCACCAGCGCCCGGGCCGCGCGCACGGCGCTCGGCGAGTTCGCCATGATGCGCTCGGCGAGCTCGACGGCGGCATCGACGACCTGCCCGTCGGCGACGACGCGGCTGACGAGCCCGACCGAGTGGGCCCGCTGGGCCGAGATGGGGTCACCGGTCATCACGATCTCGAGCGCCAGGGCGAGGGGCACGCGCTTCGCCAGCCGGATCGGACCGCCCGCGGCGGCGAGGAGCCCGCGCTTGGCCTCGGGCAGCCCGAACGTCGCGCTCTCGGCGGCCACGACGAGGTCGCAGGCGAGGGCCAGCTCGAAGCCACCGGCGAGCGCGGGCCCGTTCACCGCCGCGACGATGGGCTTCGACACCTCTCGCCGAGCCAGACCGCCGAAGCCGCCCCGCTCCGTCTCGATGCTCATGCCCTCGCCACGAGCGACGACCTTGAGGTCGGCGCCCGCGCAGAACACGGGCCCGTTCCCGGTGAGCACGATGACGCGGATCTCGGGGTCGGCCTCGAGGTCGTCCAGCGCCGCCTCGATCGCCCGGGACACCTCGGGGCTCACGGCGTTGCGGGCCTCGGGGCGGTTCAGCGTCAGGATCTCGACCCGACCACGTCGCTCACGTTCCAGCACCATGGCCGCGCACGCTAACGCCCCGGACGGGCCAGAATGGGAGCCCAGCCGAGTCGCCGCCACCCGAGCCTTCGGAGGTCACGATGTCGACCGTCCCCACCAGGGCGCCCGAGCACGATCGGGGCGAGCGCGTCCAGGGCGAGCACGAGACCATCGAGCACGAGCGGACCGAGCGGTCCAGCCACACGCCCCGGCTCACCGATCGCATCAGTGAGAACGTCAGCGGCGCGCTCGGCCTCATGTGGGTCGTCGGCTACCTCGCGGTCGGCGCGCTGGAGCCGGCAACACCTCACGAGCTCCCGGTGATCGCGATCGTGCTCACGGTCGTGTTCCACCTGGCGTTGCTCGTGACCGCTGCGGGTCTGATCGCTCGCCGGCGTTGGGGCATCGCCGCGTCGCTCGGGGCTTCGGCGCTGTTCCTCGCGGGCACCGTCGCGTGCCCCACCACCGGTCACCACTCGATGGGGGTCTGGTGGCTCGGTCAGATGGTGATCTCACTGGCACTCGTAGCGGCGAACGTCGCCGCGCTCCAGCTGAGCGAGCGCCGTTCAGGCTGACGCGGGCACCGGAGGGTCACGCACCTCGGCGTCGAAGCGCGGGCGCAGCACGCGGATCACCAGGAGCGCGCCGGCGAGGATCACGGCCGCGCCCGCCGTCGTCGCGCGCAGTCCGATCCCGTCGGCGATCCAGCCCTGCACGATGCTGCCCGTCGGGTACAGGACGCCGAGCAGGACCATGACGGCACTCATCACGCGACCACGCAGCTCGTTCGGTGCTCGCAGCTGCGCGACGGTGAAGAAGCTCGAGAGGCAGCACAGGTACGACGCACCGACGAAGAAGATCGCGATCACGCCGACCTCGAGCGTCGGTGACAGCGCGTACGCCACGAGCGCGGGTGGGAGCACGGTGAGGCCACCGAGCAGCACGTGCCGATGTCCGAACCGCGCGGCGAGCCCGCCCAGCAGGAGCGCCATCGCCACCGCGCCGGCGCCCTGCGACGTGACCAGCGCGGCGGTCCCCGCGTCCTCGTTGTGGAACACCGTGAGTGCCATCGCCGGGACGAGCGCGATGAAGGGTGCAGCGAGCAACGAGTTCAGTGCGAGGTAGCTCATCAGCGCCCGGATGCCGGGCTCGTGCCGCGAGTAGCGCACGCCGTCGCGGATCGACTCGCGGATCGACTCGCCTTCCTTCGGGGTCGGCGCGGGGAGCCGAAGGGGAGCGACCGCGGCGATCACCGCGACGAAGCTCAGCGTGTTGACCGCGAAGGCCCATTCGAAGCCGCCGAGGCCGATGATGATCCCGGCGAGCGCGGGGCCGATCACCCGACCGAGGTTCCACTGCGCCGAGCCCAGCGCCACCGCGCCCGCGAGCTCCTCGCGCGGCACGAGGTCGGGGAACAGCGACTGGTAGGCCGGGAAGCCCATCGCCTGCGCGCAGCCCGACGCGAAGACGATCAACGTGACCCCGAGGGGGTGCGCCGCACCGACGGCTGCGAGGGTGGTGAGGAGCGCGGCGAGGCACGTCTGGACCGTGGTCGTGGTGAGGAGCAGCCGTCGGCGAGGGATGCGGTCGGCGAGCGCGCCTCCGAAGGGGCCGAGGAGCCCCATCGGCACGAAGGCGGCGGCCGCCACGAGGCCGGCCCATCCGGCCTTGCCCGTCTCGGTGGTGACGAGCACGGCGACACCGACGGTCTCCATCCACGTCCCGATGTTGGACGCGAAGGCGCCCGTCCAGAGCGCGGCGTAGCGGCGGTGACGGAGCGGGGCGAGCGATCGGGGGAGCGGCACGGGCCGCGGCTCTCACTCGATGATGTCGCGAGCAGCCGGAGAGAAGACGGCGTTGTCGAAGAGGATCTCGTCGAGCGGCCGCCCATCGCACTCGAGCGCGCCGATCTGCTCGCGGCTGCGGCGTCCGGTGACGGCGCGCAGGAACTCGTAGCGCGACGCGCGCAACGTGCGAACCGGCGCTCCGCTGCCCACGACGAACGTTCCGGCATCGGTGACGAGCTCGAGCGCTGCTCCATCCGACACGTTCGCTTCGCTGAGCCACGTGAACGCGATGTCGAGCGCGGCCGAGTCGCGTCCTCCCGGCTCGCCGAGCGCGCCCCGGATGTCCTGCTCGTGCGTCCACGCGTCGAAGATCATCTGGCCGATGGGTTGCCCGATGTCGTTGAGCATGGGCTCGACCGCTCGGGCGTGCTCGGTCCAGTCGTCGAGCACTCGCGGGAACTCCCAGTCGCGTCGCTTCTCGACTTGCGCTTGCGTCCAGGCGTTCGTCGCGACACCGGCCAAGTTGGCGTTCGAGATGTCGTCGCACACACCACCGAGGTGGGCGACGACGTCGCGCACCCGCCATTCGGGCGTGCCCGGAACGATCTGGTCGACCTCCGCGTCGGATCGATCGCGGAGCAGCTCGGTGACACGCACTTTCACCTCGCGGTAGGTGCCGGCGTAGTCGGTCATGCCGTCTCCGATCAGGCCTTCGCCACGCCGACCGGGCAGCTCACTCCGGTGCCACCGAGCCCGCAGTATCCCCACGGGTTCTTGGCGAGGTACTGCTGGTGGTAGTCCTCCGCGTAGAAGAACGGCCCTGCCTCGGCGATCTCGGTGGTGATCTCGCCGTAGCCGGCGGCGTCGAGCGATCGCTGGAACATGTCGCGCGACGCCAGCGCGGCCTCGCGCTGCGCGTCGCTGGTCCAGTAGATCGCCGACCGGTACTGGGTGCCGACGTCGTTGCCCTGGCGCATCCCCTGCGTCGGGTCGTGCGCCTCCCAGAAGTGCTTGAGCAGCATCTCGTAGCCGAGCTTCTCCGGATCGAAGACGATCAGCACGGCCTCGGTGTGGCCGGTGCGGCCGCTGCACACCTCCTCGTAGGTGGGGTTCGGCGTGTGACCACCCGCGTAGCCGACGGCAGTGGTGAAGACACCGTCGAGCTCCCAGAACGCGCGCTCGGCCCCCCAGAAGCAGCCCAGCCCGAAGATCGCGCGCTCGAGCCCGTCGGGGAACGGTGGCGTCAGCGTCGAGCCGAGGACCTCGTGGCGCTCCGGCACCGGCAGGGGCGTGTCGCGCCCCCGCAGTGCCTGGGCGGCATCCACCATCTGCGTCTTGCTCCCGAACAGGCCCATGGGCGACGTCCCCTTCCGGCAGGTGTGGCCGCGTGCGTCACGACGACGCTACGCCGTCTGCAAGGGGTCGTTCGCTGCCGAGGCCCGTTCGGGACGATGCATCGCCCGGATGGGCGGACGTCACTTCCCGGTGAGGCGATCCCAGAACGAGCGCTTGGGCTCGGCCGACGGAGCAGCCGCGGACGGAGTCGCCGGGCTGGACATGGCCGCGGTCGTCGAGCGAGCCGTCGTGGTCGTGCGCGTGGCGGGCCGACGCTTCGCGGTGGACTTCTTGCCGGTGGACTTCTTGGCGGTGCGGCGCTTGGCCGGCTTGCGCTTGGCCGGCTTGCGGGTGGCCTTCTTGCGGGTGGACCGCTTGGCCGGCTTGCGGGTGGCCTTCTTGCGGGTGGCCTTCTTGGCGGTGCGGCGCTTGGCCGGCTTGCGGGTGGCCTTCTTGCGGGTGGCCTTCTTGGCGGTGCGGCGCTTGGCCGGCTTGCGGGTGGCCTTCTTGGCGGTGCGGCGCTTGGCCGGCTTGCGGGTGGCCGCCCTCTTCTTCGTCGCGGGACGCTTCTTCTTGCGCGCCCCCGCCGTGCGAGCGCTGCTCGTACGAGTCGACTTGCGCCGTGTGCTCGAGCGCTTCGCCGGCATCTCGGCTCCCCCTCTGTGTGCCAGAACCGCTTGGCATCCTGCCATACCGAAGACCGGAATCGGTGGATTCGTCCGGGTTACGCTCCCCGCCGGTGAGCTCCTCCTCCAACGGGATCGGGACCGACGAGCTCGGCGACCTGACGGTGACGCAGCACCGCGGCACGCTCGGCCGGTGGCGCTACGCGCTGGCGACGGGCAACGCGCCCGAGGGATCGCTCGACGCCGTGACCCGCTGGATCATCCTCGTGCGCGCGTCGGTCCTCCCGATGACGCTGACGGCGGGCTTCGTCGCCGGGCTCCTGGCGTGGTGGAACGCCGAGGGCGCGGCCGACGTCGGGCTCTGGGCGCTCGCGACCCTCGGGATCGTCTGCGCCCACATGGCGAACAACCTCATGAACGACCTGTGGGACCTCCAGGTCGGCACGGACTCCGAGCAGTACCCCCGAGCCCTCTACGCCCCGCATCCCGTGCTGTCGGGGATGACGACCCGCCGGGGCCTCGCGGCGCGAGCACTGGCGGTCAACGTGCTCGACCTGGCGATCCTCGTCGTGCTGGCGATCGAGCGGGGATGGCCCATCGTCGGCTTCGCGCTCGGCGGCTTCCTCCTCTCCGTCGCGTACACGGCGCCGCCACTGCGGCTCAAGAAGCACGGGCTCGGCGAGCCAACGGTGTTGGTGGTGTGGGGCCCGCTCATGGTGGGCGGCACCTACTTCGCCGCCGTGGGTTCCGTCCCGGGGGAGGTGCTCCTCGCATCGATCCCGTACGCGCTGCTGTGCACCGCCGTGCTCATGGGCAAGCACATCGACAAGATCCCGTGGGACGAGTCCGACGGCACGCGGACGTTGCCCGTGATCCTCGGCGAGGCGCGAGCCCGTCGCGTCACCCAGGTGATGATGGCTGCGTTCTACGCGCTCGTCGGGCTGCTGGTCGCGCTCGGCACCATGCCGATCCTCTCCCTCCTCTGCCTCGTCGGCGTCGTGCGACTCGTCAAGGTGTGGGGCGCGTTCTCGCGGCCGAAGCCCGCTGAACCGCCCGACGGCTTCCCGATCTGGCCGCTGTGGTTCGCGGCGATCGCGTTCGTGCACACCCGGCTCGCCGGCGCGCTCTTGGTCGTCGGGATGCTCCTCGGCGTGCTCCTCGGCGTCTAGCTGATCTGGTGGCGGCGTGCACGAGCAGGACAGGGGTCGCCGGAGCCGCCGGCAACGGCACTCTTCGAGGAGCGCTCAAGTAACCTGACGGATCGTGCGTCGAGGCGTCCTCATCATCTCGGCGTCGATGGGCGCAGGGCACGACGGTGCCGCCAACGAGCTCGCACGCAGGCTCGAGGCGCAGGGCATCGAGGTGCGCGTCGTCGACTACCTGCAGATGATCCCGTTCAAGCTGGGCGGCTTCGTCCGTTGGTCGTACCTGTTCCAGCTCCAGCGGCTCGCGTGGACCTACGACCTCACGTACCAGGCGCTCAACCGCGGCATCGGCGTGTTCCTGTTCGGTCCCGTCGTCCGGATCATGAGCCTCATCACGCGTCGCCCGCTGCGGCGGGAGCTGCGGCGCACCCGACCCGACGCGGTCGTGTCGACGTACCCGCTCGCGTCGCTCGTGCTCGGTCGCATGCGCAAGAAGCGCTGGCTGCGCGTCCCCGTCGCCACGTACCTGACCGACTTCGCGGTGCACCCCCTGTGGGTGCACCCCGGCGTCGACCTGCACCTCGCGGTGAGCCCGCTCTCGGCCGAGGCCGCGGCCAGGCGCGGCGGCCGCACCAACATCGCGTCCGGTCCCCTCGTCGGTGACAAGTTCCGCGAGGCGGTGCTGCAGCGAGAGGACGTCCGCCGAATCCTCGGCATCGAGCCGGACGACCGCGCCGTGCTCGTCGTCGCGGGGTCGTGGGGCGTCGGCGACGTCCAGAAGACGGTCGAGTCGATCGCGAGGGCGGGCGAGCGGTACCACCCGATCGTCGTGTGCGGGAGGGACGAGAAGCTGCGCGAGTCGCTGCTCGCGCGCGGCGAGGGCGGCACCGTGCTGGGGTGGACCGACGACATGCCGGGCCTGATGGCGGCCGCGGACGCGCTCGTCGAGAACGCCGGTGGTCTCTCCGCGATGGAGGCGTTCGCGGCCGGTCTCCCGGTCATCTCCTTCCAGCCGATCGCCGGGCACGGCAAGGACAACGCGCGCTACATGGCGATCTCGGGCGTGAGCGCCTACGCGCACGACGACGACGAGCTCGGGCACGAGCTGATGCGCGCCACGACGCCCGGCCCCGAGCGCGATCGCATGATCGCGGCCGGCCGGGCGCTGTTCGCTGGAGACCCCGCGGATGACGTGGTCGACCTCGCGTCCACGACCAAGGCCGACGTGCTCCTCGTGCCGTTCCAGTCACCCCGCGGTCGCCGTCGTCTCGCCCTCGCCGCCCTGTCGCTCGTGGGTGTCTACATGATGCTGACCGTGGGCGCCCACGGCGTGTCCGCCGTCGGCGTCGGCGTCGCCAAGCCACCGAAGAACGTCGAGGACACCATGTACGTCGGCGTGCGCGTCGACGCTCGCGAGCTGCGTCACCGCGAAGTCGTCGACGCGATCCAAGACCTCGGGGTCACGCTCGTCGTCGACGGTCGGACCGCAGAGCACGCGGGCGCCCACCTCGCCGAGCTCGCTGATGCCGGCGTCGACATCGCGAACGGTGGCTGGGGCAAGGGTCGCACCCTTCGTTGGAACCGCGCGCACGACGACTGCGACAAGTCGTGGAATGTCATCGCGCAGTCGTCCGGTGAGAAGGCGCAGGAGTTCGTGCCCGGACGGGCGCTCGACGCCTTCGACCAGATCTACTGCCGGACCGGTCAGGGCAAGCAGCGGCTCGTGCGACCGAACGTGACGTTCGCGCCCGAGGACGTGCCCGATCCCGAAGACCGCCGCATCTACCTGCTGGACGGCCGTGACCGCGACCCCGTCGCGGTCGCCGTGGCCCTGGCCGACCTCGATGCCCGCGCCTCGGCCGCGGGGTTGACGATCCGCCCACTCGAGGAGCTGCGCTGAGCGCCGCGGTCGCCGTCGGGGCCGTGGCCGCCGGCGCGGCCGGCGTCGTCGCCGCGACGCACGCCGTCCCGGCGCTCGCCGGCGTGTCCCCGTTCGGGATCCGGTTCACCCCCTCTCTGGTCGGTCGCGGCCGCTCCGGTCACGTGGCGCTCACCTTCGACGACGGTCCCGACCCGGAGTCGACACCGGCGTTCCTCGTCGAGCTCGATCGGCTGGGCTGGCGCGCCACGTTCTTCATGCTCGGCACGATGGCGCGGGGTGCGCCCGGGCTCGTCGGTGAGATCGCCGCGGCTGGGCACGAAGTCGCGGTGCACGGCGACGAGCACAAGAACATGCTGCGTCGCGGGCTGCGCTCGAGCGCCGACGACGTCCGCCGCTGTCGCGACACCCTGGCCCAGCTGAGCGGCAGGACGCCGATGTGGTTTCGGCCACCGTTCGGGATCCTCTCGTACGGCGCGCTGCGCGGTGCCAGACACGCCGGGCTCCGCACGGTGCTGTGGACCACGTGGGGTCGCGACTGGCGCAAGGAGGCGACCCCCGACACGGTGACCGCCGACGTCCTCCGACGCTACGTGAGCGGTGGCACGGTGCTGCTCCACGACTCGGACTGCGAGTCGTATCCCGGCTCCTGGCGCTCGGCGCTCGGTGCCCTCCCGCTGCTGGCCGAGGAGCTGGCCGCCCGCGACCTCGAGGTGGGGACGGTGGGGTCGCACGGCATCAACGGTGCGGGTGATGCCCGCACCATCGCGACGCGCACCTGACGGATCCCGTGTCCGACACGGCGATCGCGATCATCCTCGCCGTCTCGGCGGGGTTCGCGTACGCGCTCGCGTCCGTCCTCCAGCAGCGCGCCGCGTCCGAAGCGGCGCCCGAGCTGTCGCTGCGGCCGGGACTCCTGCTCGCGCTGCTCAAGCGCCCGCTCTGGCTCTTCGGCACCCTCGTCGACGGGGCCGCGTACGCGCTCGAAGCCTCGTCGCTGGCGCTCGGATCGATCATCATCGTGCAGCCGCTCCTCGTCACCGGCCTCCTGTGGGCGCTCCCGCTCGCCACGATCGGACGACCCGAGCGCGTCACCCGTCGCGAGTGGATCCCCGCGATCGCGCTGGTGATCGCGCTCGCGGTGTTCGTGACCGTCGGTGATCCCCACGGGGGTCGGTCGCAGGCGTCGGGGCTGGCGTGGATCCTGACCGTGATCGCGCTCGGCGTGCCGATCGCGATCGCCGTCGTGGCCGCGCGCGGCGCCGCACCGGGCCGGCGCGCGCTGCTCCTGGCGTTCGCGGCCGGTTGCGTCTACGGGTTGACGGCCGCGCTCACGAAGTCGACGCTCGACTTGCTCGGCGGCGGCGTGCTCGAGGTCTTCACCCATTGGCAGCCGTACGCGCTGCTCGCGGCCGGCTTCTTCGGGTTCTTGTTGAACCAGAGCGCGTTCCAGGCCGGGCACCTCGCCGCGTCGCTGCCCGCGATGGCGGTCACCGACCCGGTCGTGGGCAGCGTCATCGGCGTCACGCTGTTCGGGGAGACGCTCGGCGCGACGGGCGCCGCCGCGGTCGCCGCGACCACTGTGGCGGTCATGGTGATGGCCGTCGCGACCGTCAGCCTGGCCCGCTCACCTCTCGTGACCCACGAGCCCGAGTCCGATGCGTATCTCGAGGCCGCATAGCGACCTCGAGATACGCATCAAGACTGCAGGTCGAGGACGGCGTCGGCGATGGTGCCGACCGCGGCGTCCCATGTGGCGTCGGACGCACCGCCGGGCTCGTCGAGCGGCACGACGACGAGCTTGGAGAAGTCGACCGCGATGTACTCGTGGAGTCGCTGGCGCAGCATGTCGGGTCCGACCGCCACCAGCCGCCCGGGGTCGGACCCGGGACGGAGCGCAGCGAGGCGCTCGAGCACGCCGTCAGGCACGCAGTCACGTGCATGGAGCACCATCGCGCCGTAGTGCTCGGGGTCGACCGTCCGGTCGGTCGCGGCCGCGGCCTCCTCGATCACGAGCCGCCGCTCGGCGCACTCGTCCGCCGTCAGGAAGCTCGCGAGCCAGCCGTCGCCGAGGCGGCCGCACCGGCGCAGCTCGCTCTTCGCGCGCCCACCGAGCCACACGTCCATCTGCTCCTGCAGCGGCTTCGGCCGCACGGTCAGCTGCTTGTACGTGAAGTGCTCGCCGTCGTGGTCGACGTCGTCCTCGGCCCAGAGGCGGCGCATCAGCGGCAACACCTCGTCGAAGATCGACGCGCGGGCCTCGCGCTCGACGCCGAAGGCCTGGTGCTCCGCGGCGATCGGGTTCCCGAGGCCGAACGCCGGCAGTGCGCGCCCGCCGGACATGCGGTCGAGCGTCGCCCATTCCTTGGCCAGCAGTGCCGGATTGCGCCCCGGGAGCACCTGCACGCTGGTCCCGAGCTTCAGCTTCCGGGTGCGGCCGCCGGCGAATGCGAGCCCCACGACCGGATCGGGGGCCTCACCCGCGATGCGCTCGGACAGCCAGAGCGAGTCGAACCCGTGACCTTCGAGCGCGTCGACGAAGGCGCCGAACCGACCGCCGTCGCTCGAGGCCCCCACGCCGAGGCCGACGCCGATGCGGACCTTCATGCCCGGAACGCCTCGTATCGACGAAGCTCCCGGCGCGCGATCTGCATGAGGTGCACGTCGTCGGGCCCGTCGACGATGCGAACGGTCCGGACGTACGTCCAGAGCTGCGCGAGTGGCCAGTCGTCGGACACGCCGGCACCGCCGAACAGCTGGATCGCCCGGTCGATGACCTGGCCGGCGACGCGACCGGCCACGACCTTGATCGCGGCGATCTCGAATCGGGCGCCCTTGGCGCCGACCGTGTCCATGAGCCAGGCCGCCTTCATCGTCAGCAGGCGCGCCTGCTCGATCTCGATGCGGCTCTCGGCGATGTTGTGCTGCACCACGCCCTGGTCGGCGAGGGGCTTCCCGAAGGCGACGCGTTGCTGCGCGCGCCCGCACATCAGCTCGAGGGCCAGCTCGGCGGCGCCGATCGCGCGCATGCAGTGGTGGATCCGGCCGGGCCCCAACCGCGCCTGCGCGATGGCGAAACCGCCGCCTTCCTCACCGAGCATGTACTCGGCGGGCACACGGGCGTCTTCCCAGAGCGTCTCGCAGTGCCCGCCGCCGGCATCGTGTCCGAAGACAGGCAGCGTGCGCACGATCCGGAAACCCGGAGTGTCGAACGGGACGAGGATCATCGAGTGTCGGCGGTGAGGGTCGGCGTCGGGATCGGAGACGCCCATCAGGATGGCGAAGGTGCACCGCGGCGACGCCGCGCCGCTCGTCCACCACTTGTGAGCGTTGATCACGTAGTGGTCGCCGTCGCGCTCGATCCGACTCGAGATGTTCGTCGCGTCGGACGACGCGACCCACGGCTCGGTCATCGCGAAGCACGAGCGGATCTCGCCGCGCAGCAGCGGATCGAGGAACTGCTCGCGCTGCAGCGGCGTGCCGAACTGGTGGAGGATCTCCATGTTGCCGGTGTCGGGCGCCGAGCAGTTCGTCGCCTCCGCCGCGAGCGGGCTCCGGCCCATCAGCTCGCACAGCGGCGCGTACTCGAGGTTCGTCAGACCCATCCCGTGCTCGGTGTCGGGAAGGAACATGTTCCAGAGCCCGCGCCGGCGCGCCTCGGCCTTGAGCTCCTCCATGACCGGCGGGTGGAAGTGGGGATCACCCGAATCGTCCACCTGTTGTCGGTACACGGGCGTAGCCGGGTCGACCTCCTGATCGATGAACTCACGCAGCTGCTCGCGCAGCTCCTCGGCGCGCGGCGAGATCTCGAACTCCACGGCGCGCAGGCTAGATCGTCGTCGCCGTAGCCTCGACCGGCATGATGGACGAGCGAGCGCGACCGGGATGATGGAGCAGCTGAGCGTCCCGGAGGGCGGCCGCACGTATCGTGCGGTCGAGCGAGCGCGACCGGGATGATGGAGCAGCCGGACCTCTTGGTGCGGGCGGGTCTGCTCGCGCTCGCCTGGCTCGGGGGCTGGTGGCTCTGTGCACGGGTGCGCCGGCTGCCGGTGGCCGGGGCCGAGAGCCGTGCCGCGGTGAGCGTCGTGATTCCGGCGCGCGACGAGGCGCGCTCGCTCCCCACCGTGCTCGCCGGGCTGCGTCAGCAGACGATGGCTCCGGTGGAGACGATCGTCGTCGACGACCACTCGAGCGACGGCACGGGCGCAGTCGCGACCGAAGGTGGCGCGCGCGTCGTCGTCGCCGAGCCACTGCGATCGGGGTGGACCGGGAAGGCGGCTGCGGTGCACCAGGGCGCGCTGGCGGCGGCGAGCGACGTCGTCGTGGTGCTCGACGCCGACGTCGATCCGGCGCCCGACCTGGTGGCCCGGCTCGGAGCCGCGCTCGATGGCGGTGTCGGTCTCGTCTCGGTCCAGCCGTACCACCAGGTGGCGCGCTGGTGGGAGCGTGCGTCGGCGTTCTTCAACCTGGTGGCGGTGATGGGCGTCGGGCTCGGCTCTCCCGCGTGGCCGCGCCGCTCGTCGATCACGACCGCGTTCGGACCCGTCATGGCCTGTCAGCGAGCGGCGCTGATCGATCGAGTCGCCGACCCTTCCGTGCGCGGCGCGGTGCTCGATGACGTCGCGCTCGCTCGGCGGTTTGCCGCCGGGGGCGACTTGGTGCGTGCGTACGGCGGCCGAGGCCTCGCCGACTTCCGGATGTACGACCGGCCGTCAGCGCTCGTCGAGGGGTGGACCAAGAACTTCGCGTCGGGCGCGGCAACGGTCCCGCCGGTCCGCCTCGTGCTGATCGTGGTCTGGATCACGGCCTGCCTCACGAGCGGTGCGTGGGCCCTCGGCGGCAGTCTCGTGGCGCTCGTCGCATACGTGGCGTTCGCGACGCAGTGCTTCGTGCAGCTCCGGCAGGTCGGGAGCTTCGGCATCGTGAGCGCACTCCTCTACCCGGTGCTCGCGGTCGTGTTCGTGCTCGGCTTCGCGGCTTCACTCCTGCTCACGCTGCGCGGCGAGGTGCGATGGAAGGGACGGCCGGTGCCCCTCCGCCGTCGCAACGGCAGATCTTGACGTGGCATCGACGTCGAACCTCGTGCTCGCGCTCACCGGTGCCGCGTCGTGGGCGATCTGGAGCACCGTGTGCGGCTACGCGGCGCACAGCATCCCGCGGGCGCATCTCGATCGCGACGACTGGCTGCTGCGCGTCCGGCCGTGGGAACGGGGTGGCCGCGCCTACGAGCGGCTGCGGATCAGAGCCTGGAAGGACCGCCTGCCCGAGGCCGGCGCGCTCTTCCGGGGCGGCTTCTCGAAGCGGAGCGGCGCCCGTCACGACCGGGCACACCTCGAGGACTTCCTGGTCGCGACCCGGCGGGCCGAGCGGGCCCATTGGGCGATCCTCGCCCTGGCACCGACGTTCTTCCTGTGGGTTCCGGCGTTCGGCATGCCGTGGTGGCTTGCGACCGCGATGTTCGCCTACGGCGTCGTCGCGAACGTGCCGTGCATCCTCGTGCAGCGCTACAACCGAGCGCGGCTCACACGTATCCTCTCGTCGCGATCCGGCACACGGTGACGGGAAGCGCCGACGGATCTGCCCGACCAGACCTGGGGGATGGCGCATGAAGCTCTGGACCGACGAGATCGAGGCGATGCGCCCCGAGGCGCGCGAGGCCGTGCGTGCCGGCTACGAGGTCATCAGCGACATGATCGGGGCGAGCGGGCCCCTGCCCGACGACCCGGTGGAGCGGGCCGAGCTGGCGCGGTCGCAGTTCGCACGGATGTACGCGCCGGTCCCGGAGGCGATCGAGCGCGAGATCGCCGGCGTCCCGTGTCGGCTGTTCCTGCCCGACGAGCCGTCGACCGCCACGTACCTCCACTTCCACGGCGGCGGCATGATCCTCGGAGCGCCGGTCATGAACGACCTCGGGAACCGCGACGTCTGCAAGCGGTTCGGGATGGCGGTCGTCTCGGTCGACTACCGGCTCGCGCCCGAGCATCCGTACCCTGCCGGACCCGACGACTGCATGGCTGTCGCCGCCTGGCTCGTCGAGCACGGCGAGCAGGAGCTCGGCAGCGATCGCATCCTCGTCGGCGGCGAGTCGGCGGGCGGCTACCTCGCAGCGCTCGTGGCGCTGCGGATGCGCGACGAGCTCGACGCGATCGACCGTGTCATCGGGCTCAACCTGGTGTTCGGCGTGTACGACTGGGGGCGCACCCCGAGCCAGCGCGGCATCCGACCGCACGACGGCCCCGATGTGCTCGATCCCGACGGCATCGAGCACTTCACGAACGCGTACCTCCCCGGGAGGTCCGACGAGGAGCGACGTGACCCGCTCGTCTCACCGCTCTATGCGGATCTGCGCAGCATGCCGCCGGCGCTGATGAGCGTGGGCACGTGTGACCACCTCGTCGACGACACGTTGATGCTGGCTTCGCGTTGGGCCGCCGCGGGCAACGAGGTGGACCTGTTCGTCGCGCCGGACATGCCTCATGGCTTCATGGCGTACCCGTGCGCGATGACGGACGCGTGGATCGCGCGCACGCACCAGTGGATGGGAGCCGTCCTGGCGCGCCGATAGCGCTACTCCGGGACGAGGCCGCGCTTGCGGAGTGTCCACTGCCACTCGCCGCTCGCTCCCATCCCCTTCGACAGCGTCGTGATCGCGGCAACCGAGAACTGCACGAGCGCCGCCGGCGGCGTGCCCGCTGCGAACTCGCACTCGATCGAGCCCTCGGTCGTCTCGATGTTCGCCGCGGCGAGGCCGGCCCCCGCGAGCTCACTCGCCATGCCGGCCGGCGACTGGTTGCGAGGGGCGAGCACCGACACCACCGGCCCTCCCTTCTTGGTCTGTGGGGCGCGGATGATCGTGCGCCACAGCAACGGGATGTCGATGCGGTTCAGCGCCGACACCTTGCGGAGGTTCTCGCCGAGGCCCTGGTTCACGGGCGCTGGCGCGATCTCGATGCCCTCGGGTGGTCGCCGCTTCCCCGCGACGTGCCCGTCGTAGGCCGCGGCGGGGGCGCTGACGTCGATGGTGAAGAACCCGACCGGTTGCATGCCAGAACGTTAGCGACAGCTTCGGCCGCTCGTCTCGCCTCCATG
>CAZHKE010000026.1:19020-43087 GCA_964532485.1 uncultured Bifidobacteriaceae bacterium | reverse complement strand
AGCTCACGAGCCGCGACAACCCGAACGTCTCGCTGCCCGACAGCGGCGGACCCGGTGGTGGCGGTCCGCCGGGTGGTGGCGGTCCGCCGGGTGGTGGCGGTCCGCGGGGTGGTGGGGGTCCGCCGGGTGGTGGGGGTCCGCCGAGCCCGTGAGGCCACGCGGTTCGAGCCCGAGGCCGCCTACAGCTAGGTCGCGGCCTGCGGCATGTGCCACCGGTGGTCGGCGAGGATGTCGACCGCCTCGGTCGGCCCCCATGATCCGGGCTCGTAGACGATCGGCCGGTCGGCGAGATCGAGCACCGGCTCGACGACTCGCCACGCCTCCTCGACGCCGTCTTGACGCGCGAAACGACGCAGGTCGCCCGCCATCGCGTCGTCGAGGAGGCGCTCGTAGGCGTCGCGACGCGTGCCGAGCGCCATGTCGAAGTCGACGTCGAGCTCGACCGTCTGGCTCGTCACGTCCAACCCCGGCGCCTTCGCCTGCAGGCTGAACGTGACGCCGTCGTCGCGGCTCAGCCGGAAGCACACCAGGTTGGGCTCGGGACCCCGCACCGAGCTGCCGGCGAAGAACCGCTTGGGCGGGCAACGAAGCTCGACGGTGGCGAGCACCTCGCTGTGCTCGAGGCGCTTCCCGGCGCGCACGAAGAACGGCACCCCCGCCCACCGCCACGAGTCGACCTCGAGCCGGCACGCGGCGAACGTCTCGACCGTCGAGTGGGGTTCGACGCCCTCCTCCTGCGTGTACCCGCGGTACTGGCCCCGAACGAGGTCGGACGGATCGATCGGCTCCATCGCCTTGAGCACCTTCACCGTCTCGTCGCGCAACGCGTCGGCACTGCCGTCGATCGGCGGTTCCATCGCGAGCAGCGCGACGACCTCGAGCACGTGGTTCTGGACGACGTCGCGGATCGCCCCGACGCTGTCGTAGAACCGGCCGCGGCCTTCGACCCCGAGCGACTCGGCCATCGTCACCTGCACGTTGGCGACGTAGTTGCGATTCCAGATCGGCTCCAGGAGCGTGTTCGCGAACCGGAACACGAGGAGGTTCTCGACCGCCTCCTTCCCGAGGTAGTGGTCGATGCGGAAGATGTCGCGCTCCGGGAAGGCCTCGGCGAGCACCTGGTTGAGCTCGCGGGCCGACGCCAGGTCCCGCCCGAAGGGCTTCTCGACGACCACGCGCGCGCCGTGCTGGAGACCGGCCTCGCTCAGGCCGTGCACCACGGTCGTGAAGGCAGACGGTGGGATCGCGAGGTAGTACGCGGGGCGTTGCGCGTCACCGAGCGCCTCACCCAGCCGCAAGAACGTCGATGCGTCCTCGTAATGGAGCTCCACGAACGTCATGCGGCGAGCGAGCGACTCGAACGTCGGCTCGTCGAGTGGGCCGTCGAGCGCGTCGCCGACAGCGTCGCGAGCGAAGGCGCGCAGCCGGACGTCGTCCCAGGCAGAGCGGCTCGCGACGATCACGGGCACCTCGAGTCGATGCTGGAGCTCGAGGCCGTAGAGAGCAGGGAAGAGCTTCTTGCGCGCCAGGTCGCCGGTCGCCCCGAACATCACCAGCGCATCGGCGTGGGACGAGCTCGAGGCGAGGTAGGTCACGCCGAGCGAGCGTACCGGGGTCGTGTCATCGCCCCGCGACGATGGGTGCGGGGGGCCGAATCGAGCCCCTAGCCTGACACGCGTGTCAGGAGGCTCGACGGGGACGCAGCAGCGGCGCGTTCGCAACGCGCCGGCTCCGGGCGAGGCGCCGATGCCCGCGGCCGACGCGGCTGCGCTCCTCCGTGGCAATGCCACCGACCCCGAGCGCCGCGATCGCCCGGCGGTGCGCTTCGACGATCGGGTCTGGACGCACGGTGAGTACGTCGCCGAATGCCAGCGCTTCGCCAACCTGCTCGTCGAACGCGCGCCGCGCACCGCCGGCCGCGGCGTGCACGTCGGTGTGCTCCTCGACAACACACCCGAGTACCTCTTCGCGCTCGGCGGCGCCGCGCTGGTGGGCGGGACCGTCGTCGGGCTCAATCACACGCGGCGCGACGAGCACCTCCTGCGCGACCTCGAGCACACCGATTGCGACATGGTCATCAGCGAGCCGCGTCACCTGCCGCTGCTCGAGCCGATCGCGAGTGGGCTGCCGGAGGTCCTCGTGTCGCGCCGCCATCCCGACGACGCCGGCCCCGACGTCGCGATCGGTGCCGACCTCGACGAGGCGCTTGCCGGTGTGGGAACCGCCGACCCGGGAATCGAGCCGGGGCCCGACACGCTGTGGGGGCTGATCTTCACGTCGGGCACGTCCGATGCGCCCAAGGCCGTCATCTGCACGCAGCGTCGCCTGCTCGTGACCGGCAACCGCATGGGCATCATCATGGACCTGACCGCCGACGACGTGGGTTACATCTGCATGCCGCTGTTCCACTCGAACGCGCTCATGGTCGGCTGGGCGCCGTCGATCGTCTACGGCGCCTCCGTCGGTCTGGCGCGTCGGTTCAGCGCGTCGCGCTGGCTCGCCGACATCCGTCACTACGGATCGACATACTTCAACTACACGGGGAAGCCGCTCGCCTACATCATCTCGACGCCCGCGCAGCCCGACGACGCCGACAACCCGCTGCGCGTCGCGTTCGGGAACGAAGGTTCTCCGGAGGTCGTCGACCGGTTCGCGAAGCGCTTCGGCGTCGAGGTGATCGACGCGTACGGAGCCACCGAAGGCGGTGTCGCCGTGAACCGCGACGCCGAGCAGCGCGCGGGTGCGCTCGGTCAGGCCGGCGAGAACGTGAAGGTCGTCGACGAGGACGGCAACGAGCTCGCGCGCGCCCGGTTCGACGCCGAGGGGCGACTCGTCAACGCCGACGACTGCGTGGGTGAGATCGTCAACACCGCGGGCTCGGGCCCGTTCGAGGGCTACTACAACAACCCGGAGGCCAACGAGAAGACGCTTCGGTTCGGGTGGTACTGGACAGGCGACCTGGGCTACCTCGACGACGACCGCTACCTCTACTTCGCCGGTCGCAATGCTGACTGGTTGCGTGTCGACGGGGAGAACTTCCCTGCTCAGCCGATCGAGACGACGATCACACGACACCCCGATGTCGTCCTGGCCGCGGTGTACGGGGTGCCCGATGACCAGGCGGGTGACCAGGTGATGGCGGGGCTGGTGCTGCGCAACGGCGCGTCGTTCGACCCGGCGGCGTTCGCGGCCTGGCTCGACGCGCAGGAGGCGATCGGCCCGAAGTGGCGGCCGCGGTACGTGCGCGTGATGCTCGACCCCCCTACGACGGGCACCAACAAGATCGTCAAGCGCGCGCTGGTGCACGAGAAGTGGCGCCGCGATCGGGTCGAGGCTGATCCGGTGTTCGTGCGCCAGCGCGGCGAGGACCGGTACCGAGAGCTCACCGCCGTCGACGAGCAGGCGCTGCACGCCTCGTTCGTCGCCCACCAGCGCGAGCGCTTCTGGGACCTCTGATGGACCTGGCGTTCACGCCCGAGGAGCAGGCGTTCGCGGGCGAGATCCGCGACTGGCTCACCGACAACCTCGAGGTGCCGCCGCGGTTCGAGACCCTCGACGACGAGATCGACTGGGGTCGGCGCTGGCAGGCTCGCCTCGCGGCCGACCGGTGGGTCGGGATCCACTGGCCCGTCGAGTACGGCGGCCGCGGCGCCTCGCCCGTCGAGGTGGCCATCTACAACATGGAGTACGCGCGGGCCCGCGCGCCGCAGCCCGTCAACCGCGTCGGCGTCAACAACGTCGGGCCGACGTTGTTGGCCTTCGGGACCGACGAGCAGAAGCGCCGTTGGCTCCCGGCGATCCTCGACGCGTCCGACGTGTGGTGCCAGCTGTTCAGCGAGCCCGGTGCCGGCTCGGATCTCGCCGCGCTGTCGACCCGCGCGGTGCCGGTCGAGGGCGGCTGGCTGCTGAGCGGCCAGAAGGTGTGGACGAGCTACGCCCAATGGTCGCGATGGGGGATCTGCCTTGCACGCACCGATCCCGACGCGCCGAAGCACGCGGGAATCTCGTACCTCGCCGTCGATATGGAGGCCGACGGCATCGAGATCCGCCCGCTGGTACAGCTCACCGGTGAGGCCGAGTTCAACGAGGTGTTCCTCGACGAGGTGTTCGTGCCCGACGACCAGCTCGTCGGCGGTCTGCACCAGGGGTGGTCGGTCGCCAGCACGACGCTCTCCCACGAGCGCGGCACGATCTTCGCCTTCAAGGAGCAGGTCGTGCACGAGGTGTTCCTGGCGGAGCTGTTCGCGCTCGCACGGCGCGAGGGCGCACTCGACGACGTGGCGACTGCGGACGCGCTCGTGCAGTCGTTCGTCGAGCTGCAGGTGCTGCGGCTCCACAACTGGCGGACGCTGTCGCGGCTCGCGCGGGGGATCGAGCCCGGCCCCGAGACGAGCTGGATCAAGCTGCACTGGAGCGAGATGTCCCAGGCGCTGTCCGCTCGGGCGGTCGACGTCTGCGGCGATGCGGCGCCCCTCTGGCACGACGCGGCCGACAACCCCGGCGACGGCAAGTGGCAACGACAGTGGCTCTGGAGCGGTGCCGCCACGATCGCGGGCGGCACGTCCGAGGTGCAGCGCAACATCATCGCCGAGCGGATCCTCGGGTTGCCGCGCTGATGCGCGTCGTGGGGTTCGACCACCTCGTGCTCAACGTGGCCGACGTCGAACGGTCGTTGGCGTGGTACTGCGACGAGCTCGGCCTCGAGTCCGAGCGCGTCGACGAGTGGCGGCGCGGCGAGGTCCCGTTCCCGTCGGTGCGCATCGACGAGCGGACGCTCATCGACCTGCTTGCGCGCGAGCGGACGGGCGCGAACGTCGACCACGTCTGCCTGGTGATCGAGCCGGCCGACCTGGCCGCCGTCGCTGCTTCGGGACGTTTCGAGGTCGTCGGTGACGGTCCGACCGGCGGGCTGTTCGGCGCGCAGGGCTTCGCGACGAGCCTGTACGTGCGCGACCCCGACGGCAACGTCGTCGAGCTTCGCTCGTACTCGTAGCCGTCAGCGCGCCGCGCGCTTGCCGATCCAGAGGGTGAGGCGCGTCAGGCTCGCGTAGCCCATCCGTCGGTAGACAGGCTGGCCGAGATCGCTCGCGAACAGCATCGCGGGCAGCTCGGGCCGCACGAGCGTCGCCTTCCAGGTGAGCGCTTCCCCGATGCGCTTCCCGCGGTGGCCCTCGAGCGTCGAGATCCATTCGACGTCGACGATCGCCTCGGTCACGTGGGCGGCGCACGTGCCGACCGGCTCGCCGTCGACGACGCCGAGCCACATGTGCCAGCCCGGCACGTCGAGCACGCCGTCACCGAACTGGCGGCGGCCCGTCATCTCCGGGACCGGGAAGGCCTCGATCATCGTCTTGTCGAACTGCTCGAGTGCGGACGGATCGCGCACCTCGATGATCTCGAGGCCCTCGGGCTCGGGCACCTCGGCCGGTGCCGGGGTGCGGAGCATCAGCGGTGGATGCCCGACGAGCGACCAGCCTCGTTCGATGAACGACGGTGTCGGTGTCGCGCTCCACACCAGGAACGGTGAGTCCTGCTCGTCGGGACCGAAGTAGTCGGCGATCCGATCGACCAGCTCGTCGGCGGGATCGAGGACGGGACGGAGCAGCGCGGCGACGTTGAGGAACGGCGACGGCGCGTGGGCGTCGCACATGACGAGCTCGGGCGATCGGTCGCTCGTCCCGCCGGTCGACGACGCGACGCTCTCGGCCAGGTGCGCCCACGCCTCGGCATAGGCGCGCAGCAGCGTGTCGTCGGGCGGTGAGCCGGCTCCCCATCCGTCGGGAAGGCGCTCGTCGGTGGACGCGACGGAGCTGCTCACAGGAACCGCCTGACCAGCCTCTCCTTCTTCTCCGTGTAGGGCGGATAGGCGAGGTCGAGGTCGGGCTTGTTGGCCTTCTTCAGCACCGGCTTGAGGTGACTGAAGACGTCGAAGCTCGCCCTGCCGTGGTACGCACCGATGCCGCTCTCACCGACGCCGCCGAACGGCAGGTCGGGCGCGGCGACCTGGAACAGAGTGGCGTTGACGCAGGCGCCGCCGCTGCTCGTCCCGTCGAGCACACGATCGGTGACGGCCGCGTCCTTCGAGAACACGTACAGGGCCAGCGGCTTGTCGCGCCCGTTCACGAACGCGATCGCGTCGTCGATGCCGTCGACGGGGATGACGGGCAGGATGGGACCGAAGATCTCTTCCTGCATCACCGCGCTGTCGGTCGCGACGTGGCGGAGCACGGTCGGCGAGATGTAGCGCGTCGCCTTGTCGTGGTCGCCTCCGACGACCGCGTCACCCGACGCGAGCAAGCCTGTCAGGCGCTTGAAGTGGTTGTCGTCGACGATTCGCGCGTAGTCGTCGCTCTTGCGAGGCTCGTTGCCGTAGAAGTCGAACACGGCCCGACGCACGAGCTCGACGAAGCGGTCCTCCTTGTCGCGGGCGACGAGCACGTAGTCGGGCGCGATGCACGTCTGGCCGGCGTTGAGGAACTTGCCCCACGCGATGCGGCGAGCGGCGACCTCGAGGTCGGCGGAGTCGTCGACGATCGCCGGGCTCTTACCGCCTAGCTCCAGCGTGACGGGTGTGAGATGCCGTGATGCGGCCTCCATGACCACGCGAGCGACCCTGCTGTTGCCCGTGTAGAAGATGTGGTCGAAGCGCTCGGCGAGCAGTGCTTTGGTCTCCGCGACCGCTCCCTCGACGACGGCCACGGCGTCAGGGTCGAGGTACTCGGGCAGGAAGTGCGCGAGCGCGTTCGAGGTGCGGGGCGCGACCTCCGAGGGCTTGAGCACGACGGTGTTGCCGGCCGCCATCGCCCCGATCATCGGCGCGAGTGCGAGCTGCAGCGGGTAGTTCCACGGGCCGATGACCAGCACCACGCCGAGTGGCTCCGGAACGACCCGGGCGCGCGCCGGCTTGGTCGACAGCGGCGTGGACGCCCGCTTCGCTCGGGCCCATCGCCGCAGCCGACGCGTCGCGTGGTCGATCTCGTTGATCGTGAAGCCGATCTCGGTGGCGTACGCCTCGAGGCGCGGCTTGCCGAGGTCGGCGCGCAGCGCCTCCTGGATCTCGGACTCGCGCTCGGTGAGCATCTTGCGCATGGCCTTGAGCTGCGCGCGCCGCCAGTCGAGCGACCGCGTCTTCCCGCTGGCGAACGTTGCCCGCAGCCGCGCGACCAGCGCGGCCGCGTCGAGGTCGGGCGTTGCGGGCGGTTTCGCCGGTGTCAGCGGGGTGCCGGATTCGGTGTCGGGCAGGGTGGTCGTCATCGGGTGCTCCCTTCGGGGACGAGCTCGAGGAGGACGCGCAGGTCCGGTGCGACGAGGACCGACTCGTCGAGGTCGTGCGGCGCGGTGTCGTCGGGCCAGTGGCCGACTCGGCGCAGGTACACGGGGGTCATTCCGAGGGTGCGCGGGCCCACGACGTCGGGACCCCACGTGTCGCCGACGAACAGCACGTCGTCCGGCTCGAGATCGACCTTCTCGAGCGTGTGACGGAAGATGCGCGGGTGCGGCTTGCGCGCCCCCGCCCACGCCGAGGAGACGACCACGTCGACGAGGTCCGTGATCCCCGCCTCGTCGACGGCGTCGGCGAGGTCCCAGTCCCAGTTCGAGCAGATGGCGAGCGTGGTGCCCCCTGCTCGCAACGCGGCGAGCACATCCGCGGTCTCGTCGTACGCCTCCAGCACGCGTGCCTCGTTGCCGGCTCGCAGCTTGCCGACCACCTCGTCGTACTCGCCCGGGTGCAGGTCGGTCTCGGACAGCATCGCCAGCAGCCGTTCCTGCTGCCACGCGACGTAGTGGTCGCGACTGCGCGAGTGCTCCACGTGCTCGATGCCGTCGAGTCCGTCGTTCCAGAAGGTCCGGCGGACCTCCTCGTTGAGCTCGACGCCGTGCTCGGCCAGCACCTCGTCGACCGCCACCCAACGGGTCGCCCGAGCGAGCGTCCCGTAGAAGTCGAGCAGGACGGCCTGCGGAGCCGGTGTCACGAGGTCGAGTCTAGGGAGGGGATGGGGCGGTGGGCCCGGGCCCTGGGCCAGGGCCGGCGGATCGCGAGTCCCTTGAACACCCACGCGCCGGGTGGCCATGCCGAGGTCGAGCGCCGTTGACGTAGCGTGCCCGCCGTCCGCATCGATCGACGCGCTGCGCTGGGCGCGAGGAGGGTCTCGCCGTTGTCGCCGATGCAGAGCCTCAAGCACAGGTGGCTGCGGAGCATCCATGCTCCGGACGAGCAAGGCGTCTCCTTCATCGAGCTGTTCTTCGATCTCGTCTTCGTGTTCGCGGTGACGCAGGTAACCGTGCTCACGGTCGAGCATCTGACCCTGTCGGGCGTGGCCCGCACCGTGCTGCTGTTCTGGCTCATCTGGTGGGCCTGGACCCAGTTCACTTGGACGCTGAACCCTGCTGACACCAACGTCACGAGTGTGCGAGCTGTCACACTTGTCGCGACCGCCACCGCGTTCGTGATGGCGTCGTCAGTCACCCGGGCGTTCGGCGACGAGGCGATGTGGTTCGTCGCTCCGTACCTGGTCGTGCGCGTCATCGGCCTCGCGCTCCAGGTGCGCGTCGACCTCGAGCGGCCGGGAGTTCGCCATGGCGCGATCTTCTGGTGGATCGGTCTCTCGTGCACAGGGCTCGCGCTGGTGCTCGCGGGCGGCCTCGCGAGCACACCCGAGCGATACTGGCTCTGGGTCGCGGCGATCGTCGCCGATCTGATCGCGGCGTCCGCAGGTGGCACGCGCCACGTGTGGGACATCAAGGCTTCGCACTTCGCCGAGCGCCACGGCCTGTTCGTCATCATCGCTCTCGGGGAGTCGCTCATCGTGACCGCGACCGCCGTGAGCGGCGACAAACGCACTGGCGCGCTGATCGCGGTCGCCGCAGCGGGGTTGTCGGTCGCCTGCCTGCTCTGGTGGACCTACTTCGCGTGGCTCATCGAGGCGTTGGAGGAGGGGCTCGCGCGCACTTCACCCGACCGAGTGGGATCCATCGCCCGCGATGCGTTCAGCCTCAGCCACTTCCCGCTGGTGTTCGGGATCATCGGGTTCGCGGTGGCGCTCGAAGAGATGGCGCACCATCCGGCCGCGACCCCGCCGGGCGAGGTGACAGTGGCGCTCGGCGTCGGCACGACGCTGTACGTCGCCTCGGCGGCGTTCGCCGTCTGGCGCGTGAGCAAGGTGCTCCTCGTCACGCGCCTCGTCGTACTGGCCTCGACGATGGGCGTCCTCGCGCTCGTCTCCGGCGCCACGGCGGCGACGCAGCTGGCCGTCGTCGCGGCAGGACTGCTCGCAATCTCGGTCCTCGAAGGCGGGGGGCCCGCTCCGAGAACGCCGAACGCCGGCACCGCCGACCCCGACGCTTGACTGCTCGGAGACTGCCTGAAATCGTTCCCGAGCGAGTCATGATCCGTGCACCGAAGCCGCGCATGGCGCGATGCTGTCGCGGAGGGAAAGCGCGGTTGCCTGGTTTCGCGTTTCAGGCCGAGGTGCGTTGCGAGTTGACGACCTTATGGAGCCACTCGGGTGCGAAGTCGGCACCGTTCGGCCACACGATCGTTCCGCATTCCGGATCGACGCTCACCTGCGCGAAGTAGGCGCGCTCCTTCAACGGCTCGAAGATAGGGCCCCAGAGCTCATCGGCGAGGTCGACGACTCCTCGCGTGCCGTCCTCGAACGCGAGCGAGAGCTGGTAGCCGTCGAGCGGCTCCACTGTGGTGACGTGCACGACTGGTCTCATGGCAGTGGATCAATGCTAACGAGCGATTCGCGTGCTATGGCGCGATTCCAGTTCGCCCCGAGCTCGGAAGTGTGGGCGCTCGCCCATTCGGCGACGGCGCGGTCGCTCGGCGGGGGAGAGAACCGTTGAGGATGGTGCCGTCGAAGGCGACCTGCGCCTCGTGCTCGCCGCAGATGGCATGGAAGTGGGGCGGCGGATGCTCGCGACCGACGTACATGTAGATCGCGATGCCGTAGAAGCTCGAGATGCGTCCCGCCCGTTCGGCGTGTCTTCGCGTCAGGCGCTCAGCTCCGAGAACACGTTGATGACCGCGACACCACCGACGATCATCAGCACACCGATGACCGCGGCCCAGTCCAGGTTCTGATGGAAGGCGAGCCAGCCGATCAGGACGATGAGCGCCGTCCCCACTCCGGCCCAGATCGCGTAAGCCATCCCGATCTCGATCTCCCGTACCGCGAGCGAGAGCAGGAACAGCGCGAGGCCATAGCCCGCGAGGGACACGATCGACGGCACGAGCTTCGAGAAGCCGTCGCTCTCCTTGAGGAACGAGGTGCCGACGACCTCGCTCACGATCGCACCGCCCAGGTAGACCCACGCCATCGTCGCCCTCCTTCACCTGTGCTGGTAGGCCGCGCGCGCCGGACGCGATCTGCGGATCGAGGTCCTGACAGCCTGCTCAACCTACTGTCCGGTCGATCCGAGCCCGTGGATCACGCCCGCGCGACTCGCTGGAACCGTCGTTGTGTCCAGTTGCCTGTTGGGCGTGGTTTCGTGTCCTACCTAGGCTCGGGCTGTGCGCGTTGATGACCTCGTCGATCCGAGGCGGCAGGAACCCTCGTACGTCCTCGGTGAACGGTCGATGCTCGAGGCGTGGCTCGAGTTCCACCGGACGACGCTGCTGCTCAAGTGCGAGGGCTTGAGCGATGCGGCGCGCAAGGCTCGACCCGTCGGGTCATCACCGTTGTCCTTGCACGGACTCGTTCGACACCTGGCGGAAGTCGAGCGTGGCTGGTTCCGGCGGGTGCTGCTGAGCGACCCTTCGCTGCCGCGCATCTGGTGCGAGCAGCGCGGCGACGATCGTGATCTGAGGGACATCGACGACGCCGACTGGGGAGATGATCTGGCGACGTGGCAGCGGGAGTGCGAGGCCAGCAGGGCCGCCGCCGCGGCCAAGGGCCTCGATGATGCGGGGCTCCGTGACGGGAAGCCGGTGACGCTGCGATGGATCTATGTGCACATGATCGAGGAGTACGCGCGCCACAACGGCCATGCGGATCTGCTCCGTGAGCTCGTGGACGGCGTCGTCGGCTGGTAGCCCGGTCGCCCGAGCATGCCGGATCGCGCGTCGGGCACGAGTGACGCGAGACTACGGGCGTGCGCGAAGTGCAGTACGTGCAAGCCGACGACGGGACCCACATCGCCTACCGCGTGTTCGACGACGGCGGCACCGGCTCCGACGCGCCCGACATCGTCATGGCGTCCGGCGGGCTCATCCCCATGGAGGTGTTCGAGGAGGAGCAGGGGCTGGCTCGCCTGCTCGAGGGGCTGCGGGGGATGGGGCGCCTCGTCGTGTTCGACCGGCGCGGGCTCGGGCTGTCCGACCCGATCGTCGACTGGGAGCGCCCGGTGCTCGACCAATGGGCCGACGACCTCGCCGCGGTGGTCGCAGGGTCCGGGGCCGAGCGCCCGGCGGTCGTGGCCTGGGACGGCTACGGCGTCGCCAGCCGGTTCGCCGCCCGCCATCCGGATCGGCTCTCCCGCCTCGTGCTGTACCACCCGTGTGTGACCCCGGACGACGAGTGGGAGGTCTGGGTCGCGAACGCGCACGCGCGCGCCCGTGGGAACGTCGACGGCGCCGTGCCCGATGCGCTCTCCGTCCTCGCGCCGTCGTGCGCGACCGATCCCGCGTTCCGCACCTGGTACACCCGTGCCGGGCAGGTGGGCGCGAGCCCGGCCACGGCCGGGCGCATCTGGGACTCGGTCTACGCGTCGCCTCCCCGCGACCATCGCCTGAGCGACGTGGCGGTCCCCACGCTGGTGCTCCATCGGACGCGCAGCGAGTGGGCGCCGGCCACAGGGCCGCGGTACGCGGCCTCGACGATCGAGGACGCGACGCTCGTCGAGCTCGACGGGAACGACCACTTCCCGTTCTGCGGTGATGTCGACGCGCTCGTCGCCGAGATCGGCGCATTCGTGCTGGGCGAACGGCGGCTGCCGCCGCCGCGGCGCGTGCTCGCGGCGCTGCTGTTCACCGATCTCGTGTCGTCGACCGAGCGGGCCGCAACGCTGGGCGACACCCGCTGGAAGTCGGTGCTCGACCGTCACGACGCGACGGCGCGCGCTGCTATCGGCCGCTGCGGCGGCCAGGTGATCAAGACCACCGGTGACGGGGTGCTCGCGCTCATGCCGTCGGCGGGTGGGGCCGTGCGCAGCGCGGAGCGAATCCGGGCCGATCTGGACACCGACGGGCTCTCTGTACGCATCGGGATCCACGTTGGCGACGTCGACCGCCGCGGCGACGACGTGTCGGGGCTCTCGGCGCACGTCGCGGCGCGAGTCATGGCGGCGGCGGGCGCGGGGGAGATCCTCGTCACCGGCTCGGCGCGCGCCGCCGACACCGACCACGCAGGTCGATTCGAGGCGCTCGGGCCGCACACGCTCAAGGGCGTCCCCGGCGAGTGGGAGCTGTTCCGCCTCACCGAAGGTGACGACTGAGGGCCTCAGAATCCCGGTGGACCGTGCTCGTCTTGCGCGATCCGGACAACATCCAGATCGAGCTCTGCTCCGGTCTGTAGGACTGTCGACGTCAACCGGTGAAGCGCGGCACGAGCACGACCGGCCGCGGCCGCTGGACCGGACCGGCCAGCCCCACGAACGCGACGATCTCGTAGCCACCGGGGTTTCCCTTGATGTCGGGGATCTCCTTCCAGTTGTTGGTCAGCCAGACGTTGCCGGAAGGGTCGATGGCGACGCCGGTGTTGCGCACGAGCCCGTCGAAGCCGTAACCGGTGAGGTCGGGCGAGATCGCGGCCCCGGTGGTGGTGCCGGGCCGGCAGTCGATGACGGAGACGCCACAGAGCTGCGAGACCCGCTTGCCGACGAAGTTGGCGACCCAGATGTTGTCGTTGCCGTCGACGGCGATGCCCCACGGGACGGTGACGCCACCGGCCTGGAACGCGGTGTCGGACAACGGTGTGCCGTCGGGTCCGAGAGCTGCGACCGACCCCTGGGTGACGCCGGGCAGCGTGGCGCCCGGGCAGGGGAGGTCGACGAAGCCGGAGTTGGCGATCCAGAGGTTGCCGCCGCTGTCGGCGGCGATGCCCATCGGGCGATCCAGGAAGGGTCCGGAGATCGGCGATCCGGGCAGCGGCGTGCCGTCGGGGCCGATCATCGCCACCGTGCTGCTGCCGATCCCGGTGACGAACGCGACGCCGCCGGGGTTGTGCGCGATCCCGAAGGGCTCGTTCAACCCGAGATCGTCGATGTTCAGCGCGCGGTCCGGATCCCCATCGGGGAACATCGTCACCGTGCCGTTGCCGCAGTTCGCCACCCAGATGTTGCCCTGTTCATCGGCGACGGTCGCTTGCGGCCAGTCGAGCCCACCCCCGGTGTACCCGGTGCTGGGCGAGACGGGCGTCCCGTCGGGCCGGAACTGCGACACGCTGTTGTGCGGTGGCTGGTCCTTCGCGGGGCAGCCCGGCGGGGGCGACGCGAATCCGTAGTTGCCGACCCACACGTCGCCGAACGGGTCGATGTCGATGCCGAATCCGGCGCCGCTGAGCCCTCCACCGGTGAACGGTGAGCCGGGCACGAACTGGCCCGTCGGCGTGAACTTGAACAGCTCGTCGCTGGCGCACACCGGGTTGATGATCGTCGGGTCGTATTCGTAGTTGTTGTTCACCCAGATGAAGCCTTCGTGGTCGATCGCGAGGTTGCCCGGCCCGTCGAGCGACACCCCGTCGCCGTCGAAACGCAGCGCGAGCGTCCACGCCGGTGGCGCCACGACACGCGCCGGTTGGTACGGCACCGGTCCCAGCAGGCTCACCGCGAACAAGGCGGCGACGTCGTGCCACGGGTCGTGGGCGATGTCGACGAGGGCACGGAACGTGGTCTCGGGCTTCGCGCCTTCGGGCGTCGTCGCCGCGGTGAAGAGCGAATCGCAATCGGCGGCGGACGCGATGCACGCTGCGACCATGTTGGCGAGCGAGTCGAAGGTGTCGAGCGCCTTGGTGTCGCCACCGTTGGGCTTGGTGGCGAGCACCTCGCTGATGCCTCCGGTCCTCGGATCGGCCAGGTTGTGGGCCATGCCGGCGGCGTTCTGGAGACCCGGTGACGGCCCCGCCAGGACAGTCCCGTTGCCGATGAATTGCGCCATCGCGAACGCGGTCGCGACGGTCGTCCGTTCGTTGACCACAGCAGAGTCAGGCAGCGTGCCGACTCCGAGCACGCCCGTCAGCGTCCGCGCGCCGGGCGCGACCGGCACGTCTGCGGGGCCCTCCGCGACCAGGTACGCGACCCCGTCCACGGGCACCGGCGCTGCGGGATCGAAGCCGAACGCGCCCGCCGCGTCGGTGACGGAGGTGCCGAGGACCGAAGGCGCGCCCACGCCATTTGTGACGTACAGCGTGACCGTGTAGGCATCGAGCGGGGTCGCACCGCTGACCACCTGCCCGTTCAGCTGTGCCGTGCCGACCGTGGCACCCGACGCCGGCGTGACCGCCGCCGAGCTCGGCGTGGTCGTCGTGGACGTCGTCGTGGCGGTGGACGAGGTCGTGGTGGTGGACGAGGTCGTGCTCGGTCCGTCCGGCACGGGCTGTGCCCCGACGGGCAGTGGCGCAAGCAGCGAGCTCGCGAGGATGGCGGCGCCCACGCCCGCCCACACCGCGCCGGTCGTACGCACGGCGCGTCGGCCTGGTCTGCTCCGAGCGGTCACCACGGCTCGCAACCTACGAACAGCGTGCCCGTCGGGGCAACCCGCGCTCGTGGGTCACACGGAACGAGGGCCCGAACGGATGGATCGGGTCCGCCTCTCGGTCTCGGCGATGCGACGCGCACCTCGGCGGCATCCCGCCACCGACAGGTGTCTGGCGCCGATGCCAGCCGCGGCACCGATCGAGGCCGTGATCCGCTTCACCGGCTGATCGCCATCAGACGCAGTGCGCCACCCCTTCACGCACAGCCCGTAGCATCACCGCCGATGCTCGGCGTGCCCGACACGATCCGCGGATTCCTCTTCGACCTCGACGGCGTCCTCACCGAGACCGCGAAGGTGCACGCCGCGGCGTGGAAGCAGATGTTCGACGACTACCTGCGCGCCCGGTCCGAGCGCGACCACACGGCCTTCGTGCCCTTCGACGCCCACGACGACTACGACACCTACGTCGACGGCAAGCCGCGCGCCGATGGCACGCGGTCGTTCCTGGCGTCGCGCGGCATCGACCTGCCTGACGGCTCGCCCGACGACGGCCCGGATCGGGAGACGATCGTCGGTCTCGGCAACCGCAAGAACCAGCTCGTGCTGCAGATGATCCATGACCAGGGCGTGGAGCCGTACCCGGGCTCGGTGCGGTACCTGCAGGCGGTGAGCGACGCCGGCCTGCCTCGAGCCGTCGTCTCGTCGAGCACGAACTGTCATGACGTGCTCGTCGCCGCGGGCATCGTCGACTTCTTCGACGAGCAGATCGACGGGCACGTCGCCGAGCGCGACCACCTGCACGGCAAGCCCGCCCCCGATACGTACCTCGCCGGTGCGAAGGTCATCGGGGTGGAGCCGTCGGCGGCGGTCGTCTTCGAGGACGCGCTCGCGGGGGTCGCCGCCGGCCATGCGGGTGCGTTCGGTGCGGTCGTCGGCGTCGACCGCGTCGGTCAGCGGGAGGCGCTCCTCGAGAACGGCGCGACCGTCGTCGTGAGCGATCTCGCCGAGCTCCTGGGGTGACGCGCTCTCCGTGATCGGTCACGCGGCGTTCCCGGTCGAGCCATGGCGCCTGGTGGAGCGCACGCTCGACCTCGACGTGCTCGCCCAGAGCGAGTCGTTGTTCGCGTTGAGCAACGGGCACATCGGGCTGCGCGGGAACCTCGACGAGGGCGAGCCCCACGCGCTCCCGGGGACCTACCTCAACGGCGTGTACGAGCTGCGGTCGCTTCCCTACGCCGAGGCTGGCTACGGGTACCCGGAGTCTGGCCAGACCCTCATCAACGTCACGAACGGCAAGATCATCCGGCTGCTCGTGGACGACGAGCCCTTCGACGTGCGGTACGGCAGCCTGCGCGCCCACGAGCGGGAGCTCGACTTCCGCGACGGGGTGTTGCGCCGTACCGCGGAGTGGGCATCGCCGGCGCACCAGGTGATTCGGGTCGCAACGACCCGTCTCGTCTCGTTCACGCATCGCTCGATCGCCGCGTTCGCCTACGAGGTCACTCCGATCGACAGCACTGCGCAGGTGACGATCCAGTCGGAGCTGATCACCAACGAGGCGCTCCCCAGCGCGAGCGACGACCCGCGCGCCACCGCGGAGCTCGACGCGCCGCTCGAGGCCGAGTTCCACGCGCACGTGGGACCGGGCGTCGAGCTCGTGCACAGCACGCGTCGCAGCGGTCTGCACGTCGCGGCCGGGATGCTCAACGAGGTCGAGGCGCCCGGTGAGGCGCAGGTCGTCAGCGACAGCCACGACGACTGGGGTCGCGTCACGATCACCGCCACGCTCGACGCCGGGCAGACGCTTCGGCTCGTGAAGCTGGTGGGCTACGGCTGGTCGAGCGAGCGCAGCGTCCCGGCGGTGCGCGACCAGGTGATGGCCGGGCTCGCGGCGGCGCATGCGCACGGGTGGGACCAGCTCGTCGCCGATCAGCGCAGCTACCTGGACCGGTTCTGGGAGCGCGCCGACGTGGAGGTGGAGGGCGACGCCGAGGTGCAGCAGGCCGTGCGGTTCGCGCTGTTCCACCTGGTCCAGTCGAGCGCTCGGGCGGAGCGACGGGCGATCCCCGCGAAGGGCCTCACCGGGCCGGGCTACGACGGCCACACGTTCTGGGACTCCGAGGGCTTCGTGCTGCCCGTGCTCACCTACACCGCGCACGAGTGTGCCTGTGACGCTCTCTGCTGGCGACAGGAGACGCTGCCCATGGCCAAGGAGCGCGCCCGCCAGCTCGGGCTGCGGGGGGCTGCGTTCCCATGGCGAACGATCCACGGCGAGGAGTGCTCCGGCTATTGGCCGGCGGGCACCGCCGCGTTCCACATTGGTGCCGACATCGCCGCGGCTGTCGGTCGAGCCATTGCGACGAGCAGCGACGACACGTTCGAACGCGACGTCGGCCTGGAGCTGCTCGTGGAGACGGCCCGCCTGTGGCGATCGCTCGGTCACTACGACCTCGACGACCGCTTCCGCATCGACGGAGTGACGGGACCCGATGAGTACTCGGCGGTCGCCGACAACAACGTGTACACGAACCTGATGGCGCAGCAGAACCTGCGCCTTGCTGCCACGGTGGCCGGCCGTCATGCCGACCGCGAGGTCGATCTCAGGTTCGACGCGGACGAGGTCGCGAGCTGGGCGGCGGCCGCGAACGCCATGTATCTGCCGTACGACGATGCCCTCGACGTGCATCCGCAGGCGGACGGCTTCACGAACCACGAGACCTGGGACTTCGACGCGACCGCACCCGAGCAGTACCCGTTGCTGCTGCACTTCCCCTACTTCGACCTCTACCGCAAGCAGGTCGTGAAGCAGGCCGATCTCGTGCTTGCGCTGTACCTTCGCGGCGACGCGTTCACGCCCGAGGAGAAGCGGCGCGACTTCGACTACTACGAGCCGCTCACGGTGCGCGACTCGTCGCTGTCGGCGTGCGTCCAGTCGGTGATGGCGGCCGAGGTCGGGTACCTCACCCGGGCGTACGAGTACCTGCGCGAGGCCGCGCTGATGGATCTCGACGACCTCGAGCGCAACACGCGTGACGGGTTGCACATGGCGTCACTTGCCGGCACCTGGATCGCCCTGGTCGCCGGCTTCGGCGGGATGCGTGACCATGACGGCGTCCTCCGGTTCCGCCCCCGACTGCCCGACGGGCTCACGCGTCTCGCCTTCGCGCTGGAGACCCAGGGTCGTCGGGTGCGTGTCGAGCTCGCCGAGGGCGACGCGAGCTACGAGCTCGTCGCCGGCGACGCGCTCGACGTGCTGCACGAAGACGAGTCGCTGGCGCTACGCGCGGGCGCGCCGGTCTCACGGCCACTTGCTCCGACCGGCGACGGCGAGCCGCCCGCGCCGCCGCGGGGCCGCGACCCCGCGGGACGGCGGACGCGCGACGCGTAGGCGCGCTGATCTGGGGGGAGGAGAGTGAGCTGACGAGTCCGGGTCCGACGATGACGCGGAACCGTCATGGTGTGATCACGAAGATGCAACATGGTGCTGGCAGATTGCCGCCTGCGGCCAGCAGGTCTGGGGGAGCGCGCGTTGCGCCACCTACACCGGATCCGTCCGATGTCCTCCGCCGGCGAAACGTGCGTCGACGCGACGGTGCTCGCGGCGAGCCTGCTGGCCGCCCTTTCGCGTGCGCCCGAGCCGCTGACGCTCAGGGCGCAGGTCGCTGGACCGTCTGCCAGTCGCGCGCGACCAGGTAGGGCTCGAACGTCGTAGCGATGGCGGCCAGGTCGTCCGGGCCCTTCGGCCGCTTCAGCTCGTACACCCGAGGGAACTCACGCCACGCGCACACGTGCTGCCAGAGCCGCAGCGCGGCGTCGTCGGCGGGCGGGTCGATCAGCACCGGGCCGAACAGTGCCTGGCCGTCCGGGAACTCGAGCGTCGGGACCCCGAAGAAGCCGAATGCGACGACACGGTCGTGGTCGGCGCGAACGTCGTCGTGCGTGGTCGGGTCGTCCAAGGCCTCCTGCACGACCAGGGCGCCCAACCCCATCTCCGTGGCCAGCTCCTCGGCGACCTCCCGCACGTGCGGCTTGCGCCCCTCGACGTGCAGCGCGCGGCCGGTGATCTCGTACCAGCGGTCGACGAGCGTCATGTCGCGGCGTCGCAGCAGCGCCGCGACGCGCAGCAGCGACCAGCCGTACGACCACTCGCGCTCCCACGCGTGCTTCTTGCCCTCGGGGCGGTTGATCTCCTCGAGGCTGAAGAACCGCCAGCGCACTTCGAGGCCGACGACGCGACGCACCTCCCGGATCCACACCGACGCCTGGTACGCCCACGGGCACATGACGTCGAAGTAGAAGTCGACGGTGTTGGTCGAGTCGGCCCCGTCGGTGCCATGCCGCTCCACGACGCGCGACCGTACCGGCCGGCGCGCGATCGCGCTCAGCCGCCGGCGAGCGGGATGCGAAAGCCCACGTCGCCGCCGCCGCCTGGTGCCTCGCGCGCCCACACCTCGCCGCCGTGGCGGGCGACGATCTGCTGGACGATCGCGAGCCCGAGCCCCGAGCCGGGCATCGTGCGCGTCGCGTCCGACCGGTAGAAGCGGTCGAAGACGCGCTGGCGGTCCTGCGAAGGGATCCCGGGACCCTGATCGAGCACATCCACCTCGCCGCCGCGTTGGCGCACCGTGATCGACTCGCCCGGCGGGCTGAACTTGTTGGCGTTGCTCAGCAGGTTGCCGACCGCCCGGTCGAGCAACGTCGCGTGTCCCCGCACCTTCGCCGACTCGGTGCCGACCACGACCGGGCGATCGTGCCGGCGGCGGAACCGAGCGACCGCGCCCTCCACGACGTCGGCGAGATCGAGATCCTCGGCCGCCGCCTCGTCGTCGCGGCTCTCGGTCGCGAGCTCGATGAGCTCGGCGCTCAAGAGGCCGAGCTCGGCGACCTCCGCATGGATGGAGGTCAGCGCCTGCTCGAGCTGCTCGGGGTCGAGCGTCGGTACCCGTTGGAGCAGCTCGACGTTCGTCTGGAGGCTCGTGAGCGGGGTGCGCAGCTCGTGGCCCGCGTCCTGCACGAGACGACGCTGCTGCTCCCGACTCTGCGCGAGCGCGCCGAGCATCTTGTCGAAGCTCTGGGCCAGGCGGCCGACCTCGTCGTCGTGCTCGACGGGAATCGACACGTTGAGATCCTCGGTGCGGGCGATCTGCTCGGCCGACTCCGACAGGTCGCGCAGGGGCCGCGTGGTTCGGCGCGTGAACCACCATCCGATCGCGGCTGCCAGCAGCGACGCCACGACTCCGATCACGATCAGACGGTTGCGGAGGCCGTCGAGCACCTCGGCGTTCTCGGTGAGGTCACGCGCGACCTGGACCGCGCCGCCCCCGACGCGGCGCGTGATCATGCGGTAGTCGACGCCGTCGATCGTCACGTCACGGAGCGACAGCGTCTCGTCGGGCGCGTTGGCGATCGTGCGATCCGCGGCGGTGACCGGCAGCTCGACGCCGGTGGAGCCGGCGACATCACCCGTGCGGTCGACGATCTGTACGACCGCATCGGGGTCGAACGACAGCTGGTCGACCGTCGCCTCGAGTCCGTTCCCCCCGTCGCGCCGCCCTCCGCGTGGCTTTGCCCGCCGCCCCTCGGCGATCTCCCGCGAGCGCTGCACGAGGAAGTCGTCCGTCTCTTGCGCGAGCTCCGACCTCGTGACCGCGAACGCCGCGACGCTGGCGGCGGCGATGCCGGCCGCGGCGATGATGGCGAGCGCGACGGCCAAGCGGGCTCGAAGGGTCACGACGGTTCGGCCCGCAGCACGTAGCCCACGCCGCGAACCGTGTGGACGAGGCGCGGCTCACCACCTGCCTCCAGCTTGCGGCGCAAGTAGCCGACGTGGACGTCGAGCGACTTCGACGACCCGTCGAAGTCGAAGCCCCAGATCCGCTCGTAGATGACGGCTCGCTCGAGCACGACTCGCTCGTTGCGCATCAGGAGCTCGAGGATCTCGAACTCGGTCTTGGTGAGGTCGAGAGCTCGCGCGCCTCGGTGCACGAGTCGCTGCGTCGCATCGAGTGTGAGGTCGTCGACGCGCAGCACCGCGGGGTCGATGGGGTCGATGCGCCGGAGGAGCGCGCGGAGCCGGGCGAGGAGCTCATCGACCGCGAAGGGCTTCGGGAGATAGTCGTCGGCGCCCGCGTCGAGCCCTGCGACGCGATCGGAGACCTCTTGACGGGCCGTGAGGATGAGGACGGGCGTCACGTCGCCTCGGGCACGGAGGCGTCGGCACACGGTGAGGCCGTCGACGATCGGCATCATCACGTCGAGCACGAGCACGTCGGGAGCCCGACGGTCGAACGCCTCGAAGACCTCGGCGCCGTTCGTGACCGCCTCGACGTCGTAGCGCTCGAACTCCAGGACCCGCACCAGCGCGTCACGCACCTCCCGATCGTCTTCGGCCAGCAGGATCCGCCCCAGCGCGCCGTCAGGCTCGACCATCGCTGCGGTCCTTACCACGGATGCCATCGACGGCGCGAACGCTCCGAGCTCCAGCGCCATCGCGGCGCGGCGTCGACTCATCAGCCGCCACGCGCGCGCGGCCTCGGACGAGGCGGACGAGGCGGACGCGGGGGCGCAGGCTGGCGCGGGGCCGGGGGATCGGGCGGCGAGGAGGTTGGCGCGTCCGTCTCGTCCGCCGGCACATCCGTCTCGTCGTTCGGCGACGAGGTCGACACGTGGAAGACGTCGTCGGGCACGTCGCCGGGGTCGACGTCGGTGTTGTCGCGGATGATGTCGGCCAGCGACCGGCGGAAGTCGATGCCGTAGGCGTCCGCGACGTCGTCGAGCACCGGGTCGTTGCCGTAGAAGAAGCGGTCGCCGTCGCGCAGCGCCGCGAACTGCTTCCGCCACATCGCCAGCTGGAGCGCGCCGAGCTCGGTGCCAGGGACGTGACGCTCCGACATCATGCCGGTGAACGCGTCGATTGCGTCGACGTCGCCGTAGATGGCGCGCAGGCGCGCGGCCACCGTCGTGCGTTGGGTCATCTCGATGCCGACGGCATTCTCGTCTTGGGGATCGACCTCGTCGCCGTTCGCGTCGACCAGACGAACGACATCTACGATGTCCGCGTCCTCGAGCGGGTCGTCGGCGTCGATCAGCGGGTCATCGGGCCATTCGTCGGTCGCCTCACCCGTGAGCTCGGTGAACGAGTGCAGTGGCTCGAGACCGTAGGCGACGCGCATGTCGTTGTACGACGGCATGCCGTGGTCGCGCTCACGCGCGACATCGAGCGCGCTCAGGTCGTTGACGCCCGAGAAGGAGTCGGGTAGCTCCTGCCCGTCGAGATCGCCGCCGGCGTCGGGGTTCGGGATCTGGAAGAGGACGCTGCGGAGCTGGTTGTCGATGAGCTGCTCGTTGCGGTACTGGGACTCGGACGCGAGCCCGGTGAGGACGGGGCCGAGGCCGAGGTCGGTGACGAGCGACGGGTTGCCGAACGCCACGTTGAGCGGCACCGCCAGCTCGACGTCGTCGTCCCCGAGCGTCACGTCGATGCCGGCAGCCTCGAACGCGTCGAGCTGCTCCCGGGTGAACCGGTCGGGATCGGCCGAGGGCTCGAACTCACCGTGGATCATGCTGTGCCCGCGGTACCCCACGGTCGCGAACTCGTCCGTGATCGACGGGTCGACGTCCTCGTCGTAGCCGGCATAGGGCGCGAGCCGGACGCCCATCGCCGGGAGGAACTCGGTGTAGGTGATGTACTGCTGCTCCGCGCCGACGATTCGCCGAGCGATCTGGAACTTCGTCTCCTCGTCGAGATCGTCGGGCAGCGCGGCGACGATGCGGTTGTGCTCGCGCGCGAAGAGCGTCTGCACGGCCGTGAGACCGAGGTTCTCGTTCGTGCGTTGGTCACCGGCGATCACCGCGGCGTCGGGCTCGCCCATGAGGCGACCCATGAGCTGCATCTCGGGCGCCGAGGCCGAGTCGCCGCGCGCGTCCGCTGTCGGGAGGTAGCCGTCACCGGTGAGCATGAGCGTCGCGTCGTTGTTCGTCGGGTCGCCGTCGAGCTGACCGTCGCGGAGCCAGTCGAGTCGCTCGTCGGTGCCGCCGTAGACCGCCCACGCGTCTATGTACGAGCTGACGGTGTTGACCTGTTCGCGAGGTGAGGTCTCACCGGTGCCGTCGGCGGCGGCCGAGCGCGTGAAGTCGATGGTCCCGAGATCGTTGGTGAAGCTCTCGAGCGGATCGTCGGCGTCGAACGCCAGTGGTGCCTTCTCCTCGCCTGGCTCGACCAGTCCGAAGGTGTGGTCGAGGAACTGCCCCCACACGAAGCCCCAGTGGGAGATCCCCTCCTCGGAGAACACGTTCACGTTCGTGTCGTTGAAGATGCGGTTCGAGAGCCAGCGGGGATCGACGCCCTCGATCATCTCGCCGATCCCGTCCGCATAGGCGGCCTCGGCGACGCGGGGGTAGATCCCGCCCGACCGACCGAGCTCGGGATCCGTCTCGTGGTTGCCCGAGCCGTCGAGGGTGCGGAACTCGACGTCGTCGAGCGCAGCCCCGGATCGCTGGGTGCCGGTGCCGTCCGGGCTCGGGCCGGGGTCGGAGGCGCCCGCGGCGGCCGGGGCGACGAGCGAGGCGACGGCGATCGATCCGCTCATGACGACGACGACGAAGCGACGGTTCGGGGACATGGCGATCCTCTGCTTTCCTGCGTGCGGGTGCCCGTCGGACCCGGCCGGGGGGACCGGGCCCGACGGGCGGGTGGGAGGCGGGGTGGCTAGCTCGCGTCCTCGGAGCCGGTCTGCTGACCGCCGTCGTCGGACTGGTCGGCCTCGTCGGGCCGCTCGGGCCGGTCGCCGCGCTCGCGAGGCTCGAACGGGCTCGTGACGCGCTCTTCGATGCGGTCCTGCGCGTCGGTGAGGCGCTGGTCGGCCTCTTCCTGGGTGAGCTCACCGTCGGCGACCTTCTCGTCGAGGTGCTCCCGGACGTCGGCCACCATGGCGTCCACGACGTCCTCGGTGCTCACGTCGTTCTCCTCGGCGACGTCCGCGATCGTCTTCCCGCTCTCGAGCTCGCTGCGGAGCTCGTCCTCGGAGATGCCGATCGCATCGGCCGCCGCCTCCAGGTGGCAGCCGTGGTGACGGCCGCGACCTTCACGCTCGCCACCCTGGTCGGGTGCCTGGTCGCCGCCCTGGTCGTTGCCCTCATCGGGTGCCTGGTTGCCGTCGTCGGTCTGGACGGCGACCGCCGGCTGATCCTGGCCCCGGTCGCCCTCACGGGCGAACGCGACGCTCGACAGGCCGGTCGCTCCCAGCACGCCACCGCCGACCACGGCGGCGGCGAGGAGGGTTCCTCGGATTCGCTGGTTCATATCAGTGCCTTTCCTCGGGGGTTTGACTCCGAGGAGGATCCAGCATGCGGGTAAGGAGGATCCGCGCCGATCCACAAGGACAGCGAAAGATCACCGTCAGGTTGCCTGTGAGGGGACCACGGCCCTGG
>CAZHKE010000026.1:0-18920 GCA_964532485.1 uncultured Bifidobacteriaceae bacterium | reverse complement strand
TCGGCACCGACGCGAGCCAGGAGGTACGCGTGGATCGCCGACGCGTAGCGCGTCGGATGCGAGAACCGGAGCATGTGGCCGGTGTTGCGGAGCACGACCTCGGTGGCGTCGGGGATCCCGTGCCGGATGGTGTGCGCGGCATCCGCACCGATCAGCGTGTCGTGCGACGGCGTGATCAGCAGCGTCGGCACCGCGACGCGGTCGAGGCGGTCGCGGCAGTCGACCTCCAGCGCGGCGTGCGCCCGGTTGACATAGCTCAGGTGCGGCGTGTTGTCGACGAGCAGCTGGCGGCTCGCGCGCCGGGGCCACGGGATCTCGCCGGCGGTGTCGTGTGGCGAGGCGAGCGAGGCTGCGTGAAGCCGCAGGGTGACCTGTCGGTAGAGAGGGCCCGGCAGGTACCGCGCGGCCCGGATGCACGCCCTCTGGAACGGGTTCGTCACCGGGCTCGCCGCGAAGCCGCCGGACAGCACGAGGGCCTCGAGGCCCGGCGGGCGCCTCGTCGCGACGTCGAGCGCGACGGCCGCGCCGAACGAGTCGCCGACGAGCACGTACCGGTCGAGGTCGGCGACCTGGGTCTCGACGAAGTCGGCGTAGAACTCCGTGCCGTCGAGCCCTTCGGGGAGTCGCATCGTCCGCAGCGGCCATTTGTGGAGGGGCCCGAGCTGGTCGAGGACCCAGGGCGCGCCCGAGAACCCCGGGACGGTCACGATCGTGGGTGGCATCCGTCGGACCTCGCTTCAGGCGTCGGCTCCAGGCCTCCGATGCTGGCGCGACGAACTTGTGATCGGACGACGCCGCGTTGACGATCGGGTGACGTTCAGGTCGCGGCGATCCCCCGCTCGAGGTCGCGCACCTCGACGCGGGCCGTCTCCCGCAGGCGGGCCATCGGCCAGACGACCAGGAGCGAGGCGAGCACGAGGTAGAAGGACGGCGCGAGCTCGTGGCCGGTCACCGAGATCAGCGCCGAGCACACGAGCGGGGCCGTGCCACCGAAGGTGGCGTTGCCGAGGTCGTACCCGATCGCCAGCGCGGTGAAGCGATCCCGGGTCGGGAACAGCTCGCCGATCGCCGCCACGATGGGGCCCGCCGACGCGAGCACGGGCAGCACGAGCCCCACCTCCCCCACGACCACCAGCCACAACGGCCCGTCCATGAGCAACACGAACATGGGGACGGCGACGACTGCCATCGCGAGCGCGGAGCCGAGGAGCATGGGGCGGCGTCCCACGCGGTCCGAGCACCACCCCCCCAGCGGGGTCGCGTACGCGTAGAGGAGGTTCATCGCCGTCGTGATCCAGAGGGCGTCCGAGCGGGAGATCGTCGTGACGCCGTCGAGATAGGTCGGGACGAATCCGAGAACGACGTAATAGAGGATGCCGCCGTATCCCGCGAGGACGGCGGCCAGTGCGACCGCGCGCGGCATTCGCCGAAGCGCGTCGGAGACCGGGCTCCGCGAGAGGCCCTCGGTGTCGCGCTCGGCCTCGAAGGCCGCCGTCTCCCGCATCCGCCGGCGCATGACGACCGCGAACAGCGCGACGAAGGTGCCGACGCCGTACGCCACGCGCCACCCGTACGACGACATCGCATCGCTCGAGAGCACGCTCGTCAGCATGCTCACCAGCAGCGACGCCAGGAGGATTCCCGTCCCCGACGTGACGACCGCTGTCGCTGCCACGAGGCCGCGCCGGCGAGCCGGCGCCTGCTCGACGAGGACCACGACCGTCCCGCTGTACTCGCCTCCCGCGGAGAAGCCCTGGGCGAGGCGGACCACGACGAGGAGGAGCGGTGCCGCGACCCCGATCATGTCGTACGTCGGGAGCAGGGCCGTGACGAACATCGGCACGGTCATCATGAGGACCGAGAGCGTGAGGGCGCGCTTGCGCCCGAGCCGGTCGCCCATCCGGCCGAAGAACGCGCCGCCGGCCACTCGCATGACGGAGCCGGCCGCGAACACGCCGAAGCTCGCGATCGTCGCAGTCAGCGGGTCGTCGCTCGGGAAGAAGAGCGGCGCCATGACCGGCACCAGGTAGAGGTAGAGCCCGTAGTCGAACCACTCGACGACCGTGCCGGCGGAGCCGAACACCATCGAGTTCCACATCCGGCGCGTGCCGTCGTCGCTGGTGCGCACCATCCCCGAGACCCCCGTCAGACGCACGTCGAGCTGTGCAGCTCTAGATCGTGACTGCGCCGATCCCCAGCATGCTCGGGCAGCGCCCTCCACGGCCAGCGCGGCGAGCCTCTCGCGTCGACACCGGCATCACCGAGCGCGCGCGGCGGCGGTCGGCGACTACGGTCGGCATGCATGCGCGCTGGCCGCTGTCTCGCCGTCGTGCTGCTCGTCACGGCCGCAGTCGGGGCGTCGGCGACCACCGTGCCGGCCTCGGCGAAGCCGCGCTTTCGCGTGACGAGTCCCGCGTTCGCCGAGCGCAGCTCGGTGCCCGACGGGTTCACGTGCACGGGCGCGAACGCATCGCTGCCGTTGCGCTGGACGAAGCCGCCGAAGGGCACCGAGGAGCTCGCCCTCGTCATGGACGACCCCGATGCGGGGGTCGGCACGTTCGTGCACTGGGTCGCGTGGGGCATCGATCCCTCGACCCGCCGGCTGCAGGAGGAGGTCGTGCCGGCGGGCGTCGTGGAGGGAGCCAACGGCACAGAGCGACCCGGCTACTTCGGGCCGTGCCCACCGCCGGGTGACGGCCCGCACCGCTACCGGATCACGCTGTACGCGCTCGACGCGGCACCCGAGGTCACCGCCGGCACCGCGACCGCCGCCGACCTGCGCGCCGCGATCAAGGGACACGTCCTCGCGAGGGACCGAACCGTCGGCACCTACGAGCGCTGACCTGTGCGCTCTTGCGTCGCAAGACCACGACATGCGTGGTTCCTCGACGCAAGACCGTTCGGTCAGCGGGCCTCGGAGCGGGCGGGATCCGGCACGATCTTGTAGAGCGGCACCGGCTCGTCGAGGCCCTTGAGGGCCACCGCGCCCATCGACGACATCTCGGGCGGGTCGGTGAGGCAGTCACGCATCTTCTCGGGGATCACGATCTCGCCCTTGCCGGCCTGACTGCAGAGCCGGCTCGCGACGTTCACCGTGTCACCGACGATGTCGTACTGGCGGCGCTTCCCGCCGCCGATGTGCGCAGCGACGACGGGACCTGAGTTCATGCCGATCCCGAACGCGACCGGCGGGATGCCGAGGTGAGCGAGCGCCTCGTCGAGCTCGGGTGCCCGACGCTGGATCTCGATCGCGCAGTCGAGTGAGACCTGCGGGTGGTTCTCGACCGGCAGCGGCGCACCGAACACCGCGAACACCTCGTCGCCGACGAACTTCAGCACCGTGCCCTGGTGCGAGAGGATCGCTTCGGTCAGTAGCTCGTAGAACTGGTTGAGCATGCCGCGCACCTCGGACGGCTCGAGCGTCGAGGAGAGCGACGTGAAGCCGCGCAGATCGCAGAAGAACAGGCTCGTGTCGAGGCGCTCGCCGTCGATGTGCGTGTCGAGCTGCCCCGACTCCTCGAGCTCGCGTGCGACCTCTTCGGGCACGTACTGCGCGAACAGCGACGAGACGCGCCGCCGCTGGCGCGTCTCGGTCGCGTACCGGACTGCGAGCGCGGTGAAGTACGTCAGGATCAGCCCTGCGATCGGGTAGACGACCTTCATGATGTGACCGCCGTCGAACCGGATGAACACCACCAGCGTGTAGGCGACGAGCAGAACGAGGCTCGCGATGGCCGAGAGCCACACGGGCAGGAACAGCACCGCGAGGGCGACGAGCAGGACGACCACCGCGATCCACGCGATCGACTCGGTGTCGCCGACGGTGTCGAGGTACGACGCGGTCAGCATGGTGTTGAGCGCGTTGGCGTGGATCATCACACCCGGAAGGCCACCCGACTTGTCGACCGGCACGAGCTGGTTGTCGCCGAGCGTCGGCTCCACCGCGCCGACGAACACGATCTTGTCCTGCAGCTTCGACTTCGAGACCCGCCCCTCGAGCACGTCGATCGCCGAGACCACGGAGCTGTCGTCGACCGCGTCCAGACCGTCGGCCCAGTTGAGCCGAAGCCCGTGGCGACCCTCGGTCGGCACGAAGCGGCCGCCGACCTGGAGGCCGTCGGGACGGATCACGACGGGTCCCGTCTCGCCCGATGCGGACCGCAGTGCCGCGACGGACAGACTCGGCACGAGCGTGCCGTTCTGGTCGACGACGGCCGGGAGGGCGCGCACGACGCCGTCGACCGGGTCGGGGGTGACCTCGGCGTGCGCGGTCACGGCTCCCGTGCCGTCGAGCAGCTGCTCGAACGGTGCGGCATCGACGGTCGCCGCGGGCAGTGTCGGATCGACGTCCGAGCGTCTGGTGGTGATCTGCTCCGCGAGCACCGGCGCGTCGAGGTTGCTGAGGGCGTCGGCGAACTCGGCGTTGTCCGCCGGCTCGCGGCCTTCGCCGCCGAACACGACGTCCCAGACTGCGGTGCGCACCCCGCTCGCGGCGAACTGGTCGGCCAGTGCCGCTTGCACGTTGCGCCGCCAGGGAAGCGGGCCGATTGCCTGCAGCGACTTGTTGTCGATGCCGACGACGACGACCTCGGGGTCCGTCCGCGCCGAGGGGAACAGCGCGTCGGTCGCACGCCGCTCGAACCCGGAGAAAGCGTCGGCGCTCAGGCCGAGCGCCGCGAGGCCGGTGATGACGACCGTGATGACTCCGGCCGCCACGAGTCGGCGCAGGATTCGGTTCCGCACGGCGGTGACACTACGGCATGAGGTCCCGATCCTCGTGGCGTCGCTTCGCCGTGCCGGGCGCGATCAGCTGATGCCGACGCAACCGTGGGCCGTGCGGTGTCGGTCGCTCCTCAGAGGGCCAGGTCGTAGTTGCCGGCGTCGTCGACGTGGGCGCGAGCGCCGGGCGGAACCACCACGACGGTGAACGGCTCCTCGACGAGCGCGGGCCCGTGCACCTCGGCACCGGCTCCGAGACGCGTGCCGTCGTACACGACCGCGTCGACGAAGCCGTCACCGAAGTGCGCCGGACGGGTGTCGGTGCGGGCGTCGTCGGCCAGTGCCAGCGCGCCCAGCGCCGCGAGCTGTGCGGGCTTGGGCGTGCGGCCCCGAGCCGCGAGCCGGACGCCCCGCAGGATCGGCTGCTGGTTGCGGAACGCGAAGCCCCGCTCGGCCTCGTGCTGATCGTGGAAGCGCTCCGTGAGGTCCAAGAGCCCGGGCTCGTCGAGCTCGGGGCCCTCGAGGACGGGCACGCTCATGTCGAAGTTCTGCCCCGGGTAGCACATCTGGGCATAGAGACCGATGTCGACGTCCGTGTCGGTGAGCCCCGTCGGCTCGAGCTCCTTGGCGATCTCCTCGCGTAGCTCGTGCATCAGGTCGCGAACCCGCACGATGTCGACCTGGGACAACGGCACGACGTAGGCGCGCACCAGATCGACGACGTAGTCGGCCACGAGCACCCCGAGCGCGGAGAACGCGGGCGCCGCCTTGGGGACGAGGACGCGTTCGATGCCCAGCTCACGCGCGATCGCCCACGCGTGCACAGCACCGTTCCCGCCGTAAGCGATCATGGCGAGGGCGCGAGGGTCGGCGCCGTGCGACGCGAGCACCTTGCGGGTCGCGTTGGCCATGTTGGCGTTGACGATGCGCTGGACGCCCCACGCGGCGTCCACGGTGCTGATGCCCAGTGGGTCGGCGACGTCGCGGGCGAGCGCGGCCTCGGCGGCCTCGGCGTCGAGCTCCATGCGGCCGCCCGCGAACCCGGTGACCGGGACGTAGCCGAGCACGACGTCGGCGTCGGTCACGGTGGGGTTCGTGCCGCCGCGCCCGTAGCAGACGGGCCCGGGCTCGGCACCGGCGCTCTCGGGGCCGACGAGCAGCGCGCCCTGACGCACTCGTGCGATCGAACCACCGCCCGCGCCGACGCTCTGCACGTCGACCATCGGCAGGCCGATGTAGTAGCGGTAGCGCCAGTTCCAGTCGGTCTTGATCTCGGCGCGACCACCGCGCACCAGGCACACATCGAAGCTCGTGCCGCCCATGTCGACGGCGACGAAGTCGTGGATGCCGACCTTCTCGGCCGCGAGCGCAGAGCCCATCACGCCGCCGGTCGGGCCCGATCCGAGCAGCGACACCGCGCGCTTGGACACGTACTCGGGCGGCATCACGCCGCCGGTCGACTGCATGATCAGCAGTGGGCCCGCGTATCCAGCGGCGCGCAGCTTCTCCTGGAGCCGTGTGACGTACGAAGCGATCTTGGGCGCGACGTAGGCGTTCACGAGTGTCGTGGAGACCCGCTCGAACTCCGGGCCGCGTGCCATGACCTCGTGCGAGAGCGAGACGTGTTCGACGTCGGGGAGCTCCTCGCGCACGATCTCGGCGGCGCGCCGTTCGTGCTCGGGGTTCACGAACGAGAAGAGGAACATGATCGCGATCGACTGGACGCCGAGCTGTGCGAGGCGGCGGACACCCTTGCGGACCGCCTCTTCGTCCAGCGGGAGCACGACGTTGCCCTCGAAGTCGAGGCGCTCCGGGATCGGGATGCGGGCCCGGCGACGCGCGATCGGCGGGGGCGCGGGATAGGAGGGATCCCAGATCTCCTCCTTGTGCACACGGCGCATCTCGATCTCGTCGCGGTGGCCGTCGGTGACCAGCAAGCCGGTCGGCGCGCCGTTCATCTCGATCATCGTGTTGTCGGCCGTGGTGGTGCCGTGTACGAGGATGTCGAGGCTGGAGCACAGCGTTGCGAGCGGCATCGAGAACCGCTCGGCGAGCTGCGTGAGACCGTTCATGACGCCCGTCGACTGGTCGCCCGCCGTGGTCGGCGTCTTTTCGAGCACGACCTCACCTTCGGGCGTCACGCAGATCACGTCGGTGAACGTGCCACCGACATCGATGCCGACCCTGTACCCCATCTACTGGTCGCGCTCGCTCACTCGCCGCCTCGTGCACGCACCTCCGCGCGCCGGCGCTGCGTGGCGCCCTGGTCGACCGAGAGCGTGAGGTCGGAGAGACTGCCGGTCAGCACGACGCCGTAGTCGCGCTCGGCGCCTTCGACGCTCACGTACTCGTCGAGCACGTCGTCGAGGACGGCCTGAGGGTCACGGTCGAGCGGGTCTCCCCAGCCGCCACCGCCGCCGTAGTCGTACATGACGCGCTGGCCCGCGGAGATCGGCACCCACTCGGCGGTGTGGGCCACCTTGTACGGGTCGTCGGAGCCGTATCGGATGATCATCTCGTTCGGTGCGCCGTGCTTGCCGCCTCGGATCCCGGGCATCGGGTACTTCATGCCGACGACGTACGTGTAGACCTTCGCGTCGACGCGCACTTCCTTCTCGTAGTGACTGCCGCACAGGCCGCGCCACTGGCCGGCACCGCCCGAGTCGGTGCGGTAGTCGCGCGACCACTGGACATGTGGGAACAGGCTCTCGTTGATCTCCGCCGTCGCCTTCCACAGGTTCCCGAAGCTCGCGGCCTGCGCGCCCCACGCGTCCATGCCCTTCGCCGCGTTGCACCAGCCGGCGTACACCTCGGCCGAGTGGTCGGTGAACGGCTGACCCGTGCGCGGGTCGGTCCCGGTGATGATCGTCGGGATGCCCGTCTTGTAGGTCTGGGGGACGGCCTTGTCGGGCAGCACGTCCTGCATCGCCACGGCGATCACCTCGCCGACGTCGGCGCCCGGGTGGTGCGTGCCCGCGCTCACGGGTCGGCCCGGGTGTGGGTTGAGCACGCAGCCGGCGGGCACGACGAGCTTGATCTGGTCGAAGAAGCCCTCGTTCTTGGGGATCTCCGGGTCCATCATCGCCGCGATCTGCCCGACCGTGTACCCGCGGGTGTTGCCGAACGTCGACCACGCCTGGAGCTCCTGGCGCGTGTCGCTCCCCGAGAAGTCGATCGTGAGGTCCTCCCCGGCCACGGTGATCTTCACGTGCAGGTGCACGTCGGGGTTGCCGAGCGGGTCGTGGTCGACGTACGCGTCGGCCTGGTACACGCCGTCGGGCCACTCCGCGACCTCCTCGCGGAATCGCTTGGCGGCGTAGTCGATCATCGCGTCGACGCTCTCCTCGACGACGTGCGCGCCGTACCGCTCGATCACCTCCGCGAGACGCTGCGTCGCCAGCTGCGCGGCTCCGATCTGCGCGCGGAGGTCGCCGATGTAGCCGGGGATGCGGTTGTTCGCCGCGAGCGCGTACAGCACGTCGCGCCTCTCCTCGCCGCGGTCGATGACCTTCACGACCGGCCAGCGGACACCCTCGCCCCAGATGTCGCTCGCGGTCACGTTGTAGCCACCGGGCACGCCGCCACCGGTGTCGCCGTGGTGGCACTGGATGCTCGAGATGAGGATCATGCGCCGCTCGGTGCCGCCGCCCGCGGCCGGCACGTCGGCGAACACGGGCGCGAAGACGTTGTAGTCGGGGAGATGCCCGCCGCCGTGGTAGGGGTCGTTGGCGACGAACACGTCGCCCTCGTGGAACTCCTGGGCGCCGAGGAAGTCGAGCGCGAACCGCACCGGCAGCGTCGAGGTGAGCATGAACTGCGGGATGCCCACCGACAGCGCGGCGAGACGCCCGCGGGCGTCGAGGATCGTGGCGTTGCGCTCGTTCGACTGGTTCAGGATGGGTGTCGTCGCGGTGCGCGACACGTAGGTGGCCATCTCGAAGCAGATGGTCTCCATCGCCCCCCGGACGACCTCGGCCGTGACCGGGTCGACGGTGGGAGCCTCGCTGATGCGGCCCCGGCTCCGGGCCAGCTCGACCATGTCGACATGCGCCACGGCGTACCCCCTGATGGCTCGTTCGAGTGTGCGCTACCTGACACTCGTGTCACCCAGCATCGTACCCGTGCTCCGGGCGCTCTCCGCAGGACGCCGTGACCCGAGACCAGGTTGCCCGCGCTATGCGGCGAACAGCAGGTCGCCCAGGCGGTCGTGGTGCCAGTCGGTCGTCCCCATCCACGCCTCGCTCCCGCAGGCGTGACGGATGAAGAGGTGCAGGTCGTGCTCCCACGTGTACCCGATGCCGCCGTGCACCTGCGCGGCGTCCTTCGTTGCACGGGCCGCGGCTGCGCCCGCCGCCGCCTTGGCGACGTGGACGGCGCGGCGACGGTCGGCGTCGTCGGCCTCGACGGTCATCGCCGCGTACTGCACCGCGGCCGTGGCGCGCTCGACTGCGAGGGAGCACTCGGCGAGCCGGTGCTGGATCGCCTGGAACGATCCGATCGGCACGTCGAACTGGATTCGCTCCTTCGCGTACGCCAGGGCCATGTCGAAGAGGCGCCGCGCATTGCCGACGAGCTCGGTGGCGACGATCACCGTCACTCGGTCGAGCGCGGCGTCGAGGGCCGCAGGGTCGACCGCCGTCGACGATCCCTGCGCGTCCACCTCGAACATGCGCCGCGAGAAGTCGACCGTCTCGACTGCGCGCGCGGCGGCCTCGCCGGCCGGCGCGACCGTCACCGACGGTCCGTCGTCGACGACGACGATCCAGTCCACCCGATCGGCCTCGGGCACGAACGTCTTCACGGGCTCGGCGTTGGGGAGCCACACCCCGTCGGCACCGGCGACGGCGAGCGTCGCGGTGGTCTCGCCCGCCACGATCGCGTCGACGCGCTCGTCACCGATCGCCCCGAGCACCGGCGCGGCCATCGCCACCGTCGGGAGGAACACGCCGGGCGCCGCCACGTAGCCGAGCTCCTCCGCGAAGAGGTGGAGGTCGGAGCACGCGCCGGTCGCGAGCGCTGCGAACTCGCGCAGGTGCGTCCAGAGGGGATCGGCTGCCGCGGGATCGTCGATGTGCGCACGCAGGAGCGTGGTCGGGCACTCGTTGGTGAGCATGGCCCGCGCGGTGTCACGCAGCAGCTCCTGGTCGTCGGAGAGGCTGAAGTCCATCGGGTCGCGCTCCTCAGGCCCGCGGGAGGCCCAGGACGCGCTGGGCGATGATGTTGCGCTGGATCTCCGACGAGCCGCCGGCGATCGTGTTGGCGAAGCTCAGGAAGAACATCTCGACCCACCGACCGCGCTCGTCACCGCGCTCGGGGTCGTGCACGGCCGCGTACGCGCCCTGGATCGACATCGCGAGCTCGATGGCGGCTCGGCCCAGCTCCGACGTCGCCATCTTCATGTACGAGTGCTCGGGTGCCGACGATCCCTGCGCGAAGCTCGCGAAGCCCTTGTAGCCGAGCGCGCGCAGCGACGCGGCCTGCTCGTAGACCGACGCGATCGCTCGGCGGACCCCGGGATCGTCTGCTCGACCCCAACGGCGGGCCAGATCGACCAGACCCGTGATCGTCGACTCGAGCCGTGCGACGCCCTCGACCCAGAGTCCGGCCCGCTCGTGCGCGAGCGATCCCTGCGTGATGCGCCAGCCGTCGTTGAGGCCACCGACGAGGTTCTCTGCCGGCACCTCGACTTCGGTGAAGAAGACCTCGGCGAAGTGTGCGGCGCCGGTCAGGTGTCGTAGCGGCCGCACCTCGATGCCGGGGGTGTCCATGTCGACGATCAGGAGGCTGATGCCCTTGTGCTTGGGGGCGTCGGGGTCGGTGCGCACGTACACGAAGCACTTCTCGGCAATGGTCGCGTAGCTCGTCCACACCTTCTGACCGTTGACGACGAACCGGTCGCCGTCGAGCACCGCGCGCGTTTGCAGGCCGGCGAGGTCGGAGCCGGCGTTCGGCTCACTCATGCCGATGCACCAGATCGTGTCGCCTCGGATCGCGGCGGGGACGAGCCGCTGCTGGTCGTCGTTGCCGAACTCGAGCAGGCTCGGTGCGACGATCGCGTAACCGGGGAAGTGCAGCGAGCGCGGGACGCGTCGCGTCGCCATCTCTTCGAGGTACACGAGCGTCTGGATCGGTGTTGCGTCACGCCCACCGTGCTCCGGCGGGTAGGCGGGGATCATCCAGCCATGGTCGAAGAGCGTCGCCTGCCAGTCGCGTGCCCACTGCGGAACGATCTCGTCTCGTTCGTCGGCGTGGCTGTCCGCGGTGTCGAAGCCCGCGAGCGCCTCAACGGGCACGTGCTCCTCGAGGAACGCACGCAGGTCGTCGCGAAAGGCGAGCTCCTCCTCGCCCCAGGCGAGGCGCACGTCAGCTCGGGAGGTCGAGCAGGAACGGTGGCAGGCCGGGGTCCGACTCCGCGAAGAGCTCGGCCTTGCCTGCGTCGATCGACTCGATCGTCCAGGGCTTGTCGCTCGTGATCTGCGTGATCGGTCGCCACCCCTGCACGATCTGGCACACGCCGCCCTGGATCTTCACCACCTGGCCGGTCACTCCCTCGGAGAGGTCTGACGCGAGCCAGCCCACCGCGGCGGCCACGTTGGCGGGGTCGAGGGCGGCCTTGGCCTTCTCGTCCTCCTGGGCCGCACCCATGAGATCCTCGGTGAGCCGAGTGAGCGCGACGGGCGCGATCGCGTTCACGCGCACGCCGGCTCGTTCGAGCTCGCGGCCCATCACGATCGTGAGCGCGGCGATGCCGGCCTTCGCCGCCGCGTAGTTGGCTTGGCCCGCGTTGCCGTAGAGACCCGACTCGGAGGCCGTGTTCACGATCTTGGCGTTGACGCCCTCGCCCGATTCCTTGCTCTTCGCGCGCCAGTACGCAGCGGCGAAGTGCGACGGCGCGAAGTGACCCTTGAGGTGGACCTGGATGACCGCGTCCCACTCGGCCTCGGTCATGTTGAAGCTCATCTTGTCGCGCAGGATGCCGGCGTTGTTGACCAGCACGTCGAGCCCACCGAGCTCCTCGACCGCCTGCTTGATCAGGGCCTCGGCGCCCTTCCACGACGAGATGTCGTCGGTGTTCGCGACGGCCTTGCCGCCTGCCTTCGTGACCTCGTCGACGACCTGCTGCGCGGGCCCCGCATCGCTGCCTTCGCCGGAGCGGGCACCGCCCAGGTCGTTGACGACGACCGCGGCCCCCTCGCGCGCCAGCAGCAGCGCCTCCTCGCGTCCGATGCCGCGACCGGCACCGGTGACGATCGCGACCTTCCCGTCGAACAAGCCCATCATCCCTCACTCGCTCGTTGCGAGCCCGGGTACCCGGCTCGCGGGCACTCGCCCGTTGGCGAGCACCTCCGCTCCCTCCGGTCGCCGCGGTGCCGCGGCGCCAGACCTGACGTGGTTGTCAGACAGTATCGGTGCCGTCAGGTCCCTGAGAAGTTGGGGTCGCGGCGGTCGCGGAACGCCGCCATGCCCTCGGCGAGATCGTCCGAGGTGGCGGCGAGCGACTGGTACGCGCCTTCGAGCTCGAGGCTGTGGGAGAGACCGGTCTCGAACGTCTCGTTGAGGAGCCGCTTCGAGAGGCCGAGCGAGCGCGTCGGCCCGGCCGCGAGGCGAACCGCGAGCTCGGCGGCCACGCCGGCGAGCTCGTCCTCGGCGACGCACCGGTACGCGAGGCCGAGGTCGACGGCCTCTTGGCCGGTCGCGCCTTCGCCGAGCATCACCATCGCCTTGGCGCGGGGAAGACCCACGAGGCGCGGCAGTAGGTACGCGCCGCCGGCGTCGACGACGAGACCCCACTTGGCGAACGACCACAGGAAACGCGTGCGCTCGTGCACGAGCACGAAGTCGCACGCCAGCGCGAGATGCGCGCCGGGGCCGACCGCGGCGCCGTTGACCGACGCGACCGTCGGCTTGTCGAGCTCCCAGAGCTCCCGGATGAACGCGTGCACACCGACACGGAGCGCCTCGGACGTGGTGCGCGTCTGATAGCCGGGCTCCGCCGCCTTCGCGACCGTCGACGCCGAGAGGTCCATGCCCGCGCAGAACGCGTCGCCGTTGCCCGTGATCAGCAGCGCCCGAACGTCGGGGTCGTCACGGGCATCGCGCACCGAGTCGACGATCGCGTCGCGCATCTCGATCGTGAGCGCGTTCTTCGCGTCGGGCCGGTCGAGCGTGATGCGCCCGACGTGATCGGCGCCGATCTCGTACTCGATCACGCGGCCTGCCCTGGTCAGCCGTTGTCAGTGGTCAAGATGTTCACGACCGAGACGCCCGAGCCGCGTCCGCCGACGTTGTGCTGGAGCGCGTAGCCGTTGCGCGTCTCCACCTGCCGGTCTCCGGCGTCGCCGCGGAGCTGCCACCAGCACTCGACGAGCTGCGCGACGCCGGTCGCACCGATCGGGTGGCCCTTGGCGAGCAGGCCGCCGGAGGTGTTGATCGGGATGCGACCCGTCAGCGACGTCTCGCCGTCGAGCGACGCGACGCCACCCTTGCCCTTGTCGACGAACCCGAGGTCCTCGATGTCGAGGATCTCGGTGATGGTGAAGCAGTCGTGCACCTCGGCGCAGTCGACCTGGGACGGTTCGATGCCGGCCATCGCGTAGGCGCGCTCTGCGGCCATGCCGGTCGCCTTGAGCGACGTGAACGTCGACTTCTCGTGGAGGTACGGGTGATCGGTGGCGACCCCGAACCCGGCGACGTACACGGGGTTCTCCGTGTACCGCTGGGCGAGGTCGGCGTTGACCAGCAGCACCGCCGCCGCCCCGTCGGTCTGCGGGCAGCAGTCGAGGAGGTGCAGCGGCGTGCAGACCACGGGGGAGGCGAGGACGTCCTCGACCGTGATCTGGTTCTGGAAGTGGGCGTACGGGTCGAGGGCGCCGTTGTGGTGGTTCTTCACCGCCACTGACGCGAGCATCTCGTGCGTCGTGCCGTACTCGTGCATGTGCCGTGTCGCGAACGGCGCGAACAGCACGGGCGCGGTCTCACCACGAGTGAAGATCGGGTGGCCGGCCGCGGCGCGCGACAGCAGGCCCTCCTCGGCCGACTTGTCGCGCATCTTCTCAACGCCGATCACGAGAACGACGTCATGGACGCCGCTCGCAACCGCCATCGCGCCGACGCGGAACGCGTCCGAGCCGGACGGGCATGCGTTCTCGATGCGCGTGCAGGGGATGCCGGCAAGACCGATCGCGGTCGGGATCGTGTTTCCACCGATCCCCTCTTGCCCCCACAACGTCCCGCGCTGGGTCGCGACGAACGCAGCCTCCACCTGGCTCGGCTCGAAGCCCTCGTCGACGCTGTCGACGGCGGCCGCGAACGCGCCGGCTGCCATCTGCTCGTAGCTCTGCTCGAAGAGCTCCCCGAACTTGATGAGCCCACCGCCGACGACCGCGACCCGGTTCCAGCTCATGAGCTCTGCTCCTCGATGGCTCGTACCTTGTAGCCGTACACCGGCACGCCGCGCTCGTAGGCGTAGCGCCGCAGCACCAGCTCGACGGTCGTGCCGATCTCGAGATCGCTGCCGTCGCCGGCGCCCTGCAGCATCACGCGGGCCCCGTCCTCGAGGTCGACCACCGCGAGCGGGAGCGGCGCGACGAACGGGGCGGGCATCGTCTGGTTGACGACGAACGTGTGGACGACGCCGCGGCGTGCGAGCGGCTCGAGCACGAACTTCGTGCTGCCGCACGAGGTGCAGTGCGGGTGGATCGACGGGGGAGTGTTGATCGTCCCGCAGTCGACGCAGCGCGCACCGAGCAGGCCGAGCATCTCGTCGGCTCCGCGGACGAACTGGGCGCTCGCGGGCGGGACGCCCATCTGCACCGTCTCCCCGGAGGCCACGAGCTGCCCGCGGGCCCGGAGCACCTCGGGGTAGGTCACGGTCGTCCCGCCGGCGAGCGCGCTCGCGACCATCGCGGCTCCCGAGACGGGCTCCTTGGCGACGATCTCGACGCCGGTGGCCCGCCCGCCGCCGAAGCCGACCACCGCGACCGTGCCCGCGGCGTCGAGAGCGCCGATGGCTCCGAGCAGCGGCGCCGCGGCCCCCGTGTCTCCCAGCTGCGCGTACACCGCCGCTGACGCCGGCGTGCCGACGCCGAGCTGCTTGGCGACCGTCGCACCGAGGCGACCGTCGGGATCTGGCAGCGACCACGCCCGCGCGTCGAGCGCCGCCAGCTGGTCGCCGAGCTCGCGCAGCGTGGGCACGAACACCTCTTCGCGGAAGAGCCGCGGGTCGTAGAGGTCGCGGGTCTCGGTCTCGGCGTCACCGCGGTAGCGGTCGAGGAAAGCGTGCGTCCGGGTGACGCGCGCCCCGATCGACGCGGCTCCGCCGTGCGACACGAGCACCACCGCCGCAGCACCGGCGCCGGCGCGCGCTTCGAACCCGGTGCCGGCACCCGGCACGATCGCGTCCGACACCACGACGAGCGCGACTCGAGCACTCCCCGCACCGATCGCGTCGGCCGCGCCGAGCAGCGCCTCCATCCCGGAGTGCGGCGAGCCCGCGCACAGCGCACCGGCGGAGTTGTACGACAGACCGATCGCCCGGGCGAGCACCGCGTGGCTCGGACCCTCGGCGAACGGCGGGCGGCTCGTGCCCCACCACAGACCGTCGACGATGTCGTGCTGGAGGCCCGACACGTCGAGCGCTCGGCTGGCGGCCTCGGCGGCCAGGGTGAGCGTGTCCTCGTCGGGGGCGCACACGGCCGCCTGCCCGCGTCCGCCGCGGCCCCAGGCCGCGCCGACGTCGGCTGCCGGGAGGCGCCATGACGGCGCAGCCGCGCCGACCGCGAGGATCTGCACCGCCGGGCTCATCGCACCGATGCTACGCGGCGGGCTGTGCCGCGGGCCCGGCCGGGGAGGGTCAGCCGCTGTCGGCGGTCAGCTCTGCTTCGTCGGGACGTAGATCCCGATGCCGTCGGGGAACGCGAGGTCCTCCGCCATCGTCTCGGGCGCCTGGGGCGCGCCGTCGACGAACCTGATCCTGCGCACGGTGCCCGTCCGGTCGCCGGGACCGACGCCGTCGTCGGAGATGACGATCCCGATGTCGGCGAAGTAGAGGGTGCCGTCGGGCGCGACGCCGAGCCCGAGCGGCGAGCCCGTGCTGATCGGCTCGGGTCCGGGGCCCTCACCTGCCGGCGGCCGGAGCACGGTGCGCACGAACGTGCCGTCGGGCGCGTACTCGTTGATCACGCCGGTGAACACGCTCGACACGTACCAGTTGCCGCTGTCGGGCGCGGCCACGATCGCGTTCGGGCTGACGAGCTGGTTGTCGCCGGCGGGGATGAACAGCTCCTTCGTGACGGTGTCGGCGAGTGGCGCGCCCGTGCCGTCGGTGCTGCCACAACCGCCGTCGGCGTCCGGTGACGTCGGGAACGGGCCGCTGTACTTCCAGATGCCCGAGGTCGGCGGACGGGCGGACGCGACGTAGAGGTTGTCGTCGTCATCGACGGCGATGCCGCCTGCGGTCGCGATCGTGGTGTCGATCTTGCAGTAGGGCACCTTCCCGACGGTGCCGTCCTTGACGGTCTTGAAGCCCTTGGTGAGCGGCGGGAACCAGACGATGAGCTGGCCGTCGCCGTCGCCCTCCGCCTGGTTGCCGATGTCGGTGGTCACCACCCGCCCGTCCGACAGGATCCCGCAGCCGTAGTTCTCGGCGTTGTCGCTGGAGCCCTGGAACGTCGGCTGGAGCTTGCCGGTCTGCTTCGCCGCGAGCTTGCCGACCTTCCTGCCCTTCAGCTCGAAGATGCCCCAGCCCTGCACCGGGTCGGGCTGGCCGGTGTCCTCTCCCGCGATGAACGTGTGCCCGTCGGGGAAGAAGCAGATCTGGGCGTTGATGTCGAAGCCCTTCGGGTCGGTGTTGCGGTTCGTGATGACCTTCTGGGTCTTGAACGGCGGCTTCGACGCGTACGCGTCGAGGTCGTTGCCCTGACCGTTGAGCACGATGACGGGCGGCGACGCCTCGCCGGCGAGGGCCGGCGCGGCGGCGAGCCCCAGGGTCAGCATCACGAGTGCCGTCACGAGCGCGAGCTTCTTCACTGGTTCCTTCTCCTTGGTCAGGACTTCGACGGCTTCTGTCGCCCGACCGGCGCGAGCACGGGATCGAACGAGCGCGTCACCACGAGACGGTCGACGCCTTCGGCCGGTGACGGCAGCTCGTCCGAGTCGGTGATGGCGAGCACGGTGATGCGGTTGTAGGTCGCACCGACCCGGGGGATCTTCCGGGTCGTGCACGAGCCCTCGGCGTCGAGCACGCAGAGCAGGCCGCCTTGGGGGTTGTCATCGCTTTCGGAGATGAACACGCCGAAGCGCGTCGCGCCGTCCTGCTCGGCGAGGCTCCCCGGTCGCAGCCATGCGGACGGGTCGCCGAGGCCCTGGGTCTTCACGACCACGCGCCACGGGTCGAGGTTCACGAGCAGCTGCATGCGTGGCGTGACGCCCGGCGGCGGCTGCACCAGGTTGAACGCGACGTCGCACGGTGTCTCGACGCAGGGCTGTGGCGTCGTCGGCTCCTTCGGTCTCGTTCCCGTGCTCTCCTCGTCGGGCGCGGGCCGCGTCGTGGTGCTGGTCACCGGCTTGCCCGAGAGCGAGTAGCGGTACACGCCGCTCGTGCGCGACCGCTTCGAGAGCCCGGGCTCCCGGATGCCCGCGACCGCGAACACGTCGTCACCGACGATCGCCGGGCCGCCCGACACCGCGCCCTGGACCTCGTCGGACCACAGCACCTCCCCGGTCGCGAGGTCGAGGGCGCGCATCGTGAAGTCGGTCCCCCCGATCACCACGACCCCGCCGCCCGCGTCGGTCGTGGCGATCGCCGGCGCGCCGTACGTCGCCGCCGCCATCGGCTGCTGCCACTCGATCGCACCGGTCGTGGTGTCCAGCGCGTGCAGGTACGGGTCGTCGCCGATCGCGGTGCCGCCGGTGATCACGCCGTCGGCAACCGCGGTCGGTCCGATGAACCCGCCCGTCGAGAAGTTGCTGCCCGGGTTCGTGAGCCCCGGGCCGACCACCGGCGTCGTCCACACGAGCTCACCGGTCTCGCGGTCGAGCGCGTAGTAGGTGCCGTCCTTGCCGCCGAGGCCCACGAGCGCGCGGCCGGCCGATTCGAACAGGTTGGGGGCGCCGGCGAAGTCCAGGTCGTCGCGGTTGGGCTCGTGAGGCTGGAAGGACCACCGCAGGGTGCCGTCATCGAGGTCGAGTGCCACGACGGCCTCGGCGAACCGGCCGTAGCCCGACGGGCTGGTCACACAGTTGCCGGTGCCGACGAACACCAGTCCCCGGCCCTCGTCGACGGTCGGTGACGACCACACGTCCGCGCACCCGGGGCCGGTGGCCTCCTCACCGTCGGGACCCCCCTCCGCCGGCGAGAGGACGGTCGTCCACACCTCTTCCCCGGTCGCGGCATCGAGGGCGAGCACGCCGGCGGGCTCGCCGTCGGTCGAGTTGTGCACGTCCCAGCCGACCACGACGATCGGCGCGCCGTGGGGGCCGGCGACGACGAGCGGCGAGCTCTCGATCTCGGTCGGGTCGTCGGCACCGCCCGTCGGGTTGAGCTCGTGCATCCAGCGCACCGATCCGTCCGAGGCCCGCAGCGCGTACAGCGTCTTGCCGCCGCCGAAGTACGCGGTGTCGGTCCCGTCGACGCTCTCGACCGCAGCCGACGACACGATCTGGCCCGCGTACACGTTCGGGTGCACCTTGGTCTTGCGGACCCAGCGCTGCTTGCCGTTCTCGGCGTTCAACGCGTAGAAGCGGCCCGACCAGTCGCCGACGTAGACGCTGTCGCCCACGACGGCCGGCGTCGCGGTCACCACGTCGTGGGTGTTGAAGAACCAGATGCGGCGCAGGTCGCTCGCGTTCTCGGGCGTCAGTCCGGAGCACGACGTGGCGAAGGTGCGCCCGAGCTCGCGCCCCCACATCGGCCAGACGCACTCGGTCGCGCCGCGGGCACGCCGCTGCGCGCTGCCGGGCAGCGCGAGACCGGCGTGCAGCATCCCTGTGAGCGCCAAGCAGCCCGCCACGACACGTGTCGCGACCCTCCCCCCGGTCACGGCCGGGGAGGCTAGGCGATCAGTCGAAGATCGGGGTTGCGGGCGGTAACCTCGTCGGTCCGTGCGCTCGTCTCACGCGCGCGGTGCGGCGGCGTAGCCGAGTGGCTCAGGCAAGGGTCTGCAAAACCCTGGACGCGGGTTCGATTCCCGCCGCCGCCTCCA
>CAZHKE010000025.1:0-43522 GCA_964532485.1 uncultured Bifidobacteriaceae bacterium | reverse complement strand
TCGACGGCGGCCTCGAGGCGCCGAACCTCGACATGCACCTTCCCGACCTGTAGCACGCACCGTTCGGTCAGGGTTCTGGTCCGTCGCGGGCTCGGTCGTCGCGGTGCTGGAGGGTGAGGCCGTCGGGGTGTTCGGCGTCGCCGGTGAGGCGGTAGGGGCCGTGGGGGATCAGGAGCTGGTGGTGGGCGAGGCAGACCGCGGCGAGCTTGTGCACCAGGTCGGTGTCGCCGAAGTCGCAGATCGGGTCGGTGTGGTGGATCTGGAGGTTGCGCGAGACCTCACAACCGGGGACCCGACAGGTCAGGTCGCGGCGGCGGACGTGGCGTTGCACGTCAGCAGGCAGCGCATTGCGCCTGCGTTCCACGGTGCCGGCACAGCCGGTGTCGTCGACGACGCAGCGGCGGACCTTGGCGTTGAGCTTGAGCGCAGACAGCGTCTCGGTGGCGATGGGGATCCCGAGCGCGCCGTCGACGTCGGGGAGGCGCCAGCGGCCACAGCTCATGCCGTCGAAGACGTCGCGCCACAAGCGCACCTCGCGGGCCTGGTGACGTCGACGCGCGTCGGCCAGGGTGACGGTCTGGCCCCTACGCACCCGGCGGTGCAGGTCGACGGGCGCCAGGTTGGCGCCGCGGGTGGCCCATTCGGCGTCGGTCTCGAGTGTCGAGAGCTCGCACAACGGCTCGAGCTGGTCGGTCGACACCGCACCGTCGTGGAAGGCCTGCGCGAGCGCGGGGCGCGACTCGAGCGCGCGGGCGACCTCCAGCTTCGATTTTTGGGTACGCGTCGACTCGGTCCGGTCCGGCATCCGCTCCAGCGCGCCCCGGTCGTCGAGCACCCGGGTCGCCGCCAGCTCCTCGAGGCGCCAGCGCTGCTGCTCCCGACGCGCCTCGGCGACCCTGGCGCGCAGCGCCTCGTTCGGGTGCGTGCGCAGCTCGTCGACTCGCGCCGCGAAGTCGAAGCCCGTGCCGGCTTCCACGTCGGTCGCAATGGTCATGGTCGTCGTCATGACCGACATCGAATCAGGGGGGTATGACACTCGACCCCGAATCGGACGCTTCACGCGAAGAAGTCTCGAGCGTCTTCTTGCACAGAACGCGCGCGCTTGTTTCGTGCAGGCCGGAACGCGTGTCACACCGCGAGTGCGGATGCGTCACGTACGATCGTCGTGCAACACCAGCGCCCGTAGCTCAGCCTGGACAGAGCGGCGGACTTCTATTCCGTTGGTCGGGGGTTCGAATCCCTCCGGGCGCGCGGCGGGACGAGCGAACCGGGCCGGGCGTCCGGAGCGCAGCGGTACGCTTGACCCCGCGGCGACGAAGCACGCGTCGCGATCATGGTGGCCGTAGCTCAGTTGGCGAGAGCGCCGGGTTGTGGTCCCGGAGGTCGGGGGTTCGAAACCCCTCGGTCACCCCAGGCAGCACGCGCCCCCACCGGGGGCGCGTGTCGCGTCAGTCGGGCTTGCGCCCGAGCGCTGCCCGCAGGGCATCCTCGAGGGTCGGATGCTCGAACGAGAACCCGCTGGCCGTGAGACGTTCGGGCACGACGTTCTGGCTCGCGAGGATGGTGTGCGTGACCAGCTCCTCGCCGTAGAGCGCCTTGAGCGCCGGCAATGGGGTCGGCAGGACCGCCGGCCGATGCAGGATCCGCGCAAGCGTCCGGGTGAACTCGGCGTTCGTCACCGGATGTGGCGCGGTGACGTTCGCCGGGCCGCTCAGGTCCGATGTCTGCAGGGCGTGGAGGATCGCATCGACCTCGTCGTCGATCGAGATCCACGACATCCACTGCGTGCCGTCCCCGAGTCGACCGCCGGCACCGAGGCGGAACGGTGTCAGCAGACGGCCGAGCAGGCCGCCGCCTCGCCCGAGCACGAGACCCGACCGGATGACGACGAGCCGGACGCCCGCGAGGGAGGCCGGCTGCGCGGCGGCCTCCCACTGCTGACAGACGTCGGCGACGAAGTCGTCACCGGGTGGGCTGTCCTCGGTGCAGGGCTCGTCCGCGTGGTGGCCGTAGTAGCCGATCGCGGAGCCGGAGACGAGCACGGGGGGCGGCTTCTGCAGCGCGGCGAGCGACTCGGCGAGCAAGCGCGTCGGCTTGGTGCGACTCTCGAGGATGAGACGCTTGCGGTCGTCGGTCCAGCGCTTGTCGCCGATGCCCGCGCCGGCGAGGTGCACGACACCGTCGATGCCTTCGAGCGCGCCGGCGTCGATCACGCCGGCCTCGGGGTCCCAGGCGATCGCATCGACGCCCGGAGGCACACGGTCGACGCGCAGGGCGCGGACGGGACGATGACCCGTCTGCACGAGCGCGTCGACGAGCGCGGAGCCGATGAAGCCGCTGGAACCTGTGATCAGCACGTCCATCCACAGACCAACGTAGGCCGCGCCCCGGAATCGGTCCTACCCGGCGCTCACCACTCTGCTGTCAGCCAGGCGACGAGCGGCTCGAGGTCGAGGCCTTCCGCGAACGCGACGAGCTCCGGGATGCGATCGACGTCGTCCATCGCGATCGAGGTCCCCCTGGGAAACGTCGGCGCAAGACGGAAGTAGTGCTCGCCGAGGATCTGCTCGCACTGGAAGTCGGCGATGCCGTTGACGCCGTCGAGCATGATCGAGATCAGCGGTCGGACCCACTGCGCGTAGCCCCAGTCGTGGCGCGAGCCCTCGATGTACTCGAGGGAGCGTCCGGTGCCCAGTGAGAGCAGGCGGATCGTGTGCAGCGGGCTCTGGTCGGCTCCAGGGATGCGATGGTCCTGGGTCTGCGCGAGCGCGCACATGCTCGGGTTCGTCGCGAACACGCCGCCGTCGACGTAGCCGTCCGCACTTCCGAAGTAGGTCGGCGCGGCACTCGTGTACGTGCCGACCCGGGCGGCGAGCATCTCGCCATCGGAGTCGGAGCCCGGGAAGTTGTGGAAGACCTTCGGCTTCCATGTGCGCGCGACCGGATCCTCGTTGTCGAGGTCGAACGCGGTCACGAGAACACGCCGGGGAAAGTCCGCGAGGCGCGCGTCGCCGAAGACCGCGTCGAGCTCGCTACGAAGGTTGGCGACCTCGTAGTCGGCACCGATGATCTTGCCGAGGTCGAGCACGTCGTCGAGGAAGCTGTCACGGAACACCCGTGCGGCCCGCTCTTCGTAAAGAGCGCGGATCGTCTCGAGGTCGAGCCCGGCCGCGAGCGCGAGGGCGATGAGGCCACCCGTCGAGGTCCCCGCGAACAGGTCCGCGCGATCGAGCCAACCGGTCAGGCGAGGGTCACGGCCGAGTCGCTCGAGGACGATCGTCGGGACGACGCCCCGCACGCCGCCACCGTCGATGCTGATGATGCGGGAGGTCGCCAACGCAGACACCGTTCCTTTCGGGATGCCGCCCCGCGACCAGCATCGCGTACGATTCGACCCGAGCGCCCCTAGCTCAACTGGCTAGAGCAAGTGACTCTTAATCACTAGGTTCAGGGTTCGAGTCCCTGGGGGCGTACCAAGTGACTCCGGACGATCCAATCGATCCGCTGGCGACCTTCCGCCTCGACGGACGGGTCGCGATCGTGACGGGTGCCAGCTCCGGGCTCGGTGCTCGGTTCGCTCGCGTGCTCGACGCGGCGGGCGCCAAGGTCGTGCTCGCCGCGCGCCGGCTCGAACGGCTCGAGGCGCTCGCGAGCCAGCTCGACGACGCGCTCCCCGTTCGGTGCGACTTGAGCGACGCGGGAGCTGCTGCCGCACTCGTGGACGCCGCGCTCGCCCACTTCGGTCACGTCGACGTCGTCGTCAACAACGCGGGAACCGGCGATTCGGTGCCCGCCCTGGAGCAGACGCTCGACAGCTTCCGCCATGAGCTGGAGGTGAACCTCGTCGCGCCGTTCGAGCTCGCGCGGAGCGCAGCGCGCTCGATGGTCGAGCAGGGCCACGCGGGCTCCATCATCAACGTCGCGTCCATCTGGGGCCTCGTGGGCGTCGGACAAATCCCCAACGCCGGCTACGCCTCGTCGAAGGGGGGCGTGGTGAGCCTGACGCGCGAGCTCGGCGCACAGTGGGCCCGCAAGGGGATACGTGTGAACACGCTCGCCCCGGGATGGTTCCGGAGCGAGATGACCGAGGAGCTGATGTTCCAGGACGAGCGGGCGATGCGATGGATCCGCGGGCGCACGCCGATGGGTCGCGGCGGCGACGAGCACGAGCTCGACGGGGCGGTGCTCTTCCTCGCCTCGGACGCGAGCAGCTTCGTCACCGGGACCGTCCTCCCGATCGACGGTGGCTGGACGGCGATCTGATGCGTTCGGTGAGTCGACTGCTCGGGGTGCCGCTGTGGGCGCTCGTGCTCGGCGCGCGCAGCGGCGAGACGACGAGCGGTACGGACGCGTCGAGCTGATCGTCTACAACAGCGGGCCGCGCCGTAGCGATTCGGACGAACCGACCGCGAGCGGCGACATGGTCACGCCCGAGGTCAGCCGACGTGCTGTGCGAGCGGAGGGAGTCGAACCCCCACGCCCCGAAGGGCACCGGGACCTAAACCCGGCGCGTCTGCCGTTCCGCCACGCTCGCGTCGCGTGACCAGTCTCGCACCGCCTCGTCCCGGTCGCTCACCGGGTGAGCGAGCGCGCGCGGGTCACTTGCCCTTCTTCTTCTTGTTCTTGTTCTTGCGGAAGCGGCGCTTCGACTGCTTGCGATCGATGTCGGCGATGATCTCGGGTGCCGCCGAGTTGACGATGTCCTCGGCGTCGTCGAGCAGCGCCGCGACGTCCTCGCCCTCGGGCTCGGGCTCGGGCGCCTTGACCGCCTCCTGGAGGCTCCCGATCTGCCAGCCGGCGTCGATGCGGCGCTTCTCGAACCCGACGCAATCGTCGGGGCACCGCCAGGGCGCCTCGGGGGCGAGGTCGATCCGGCACTTCCGAACGACCTCACCCGAGGTGTAGGTACGGCTCTCGTAGTGGCGGCAGTCCGTCCGCATCGGCACTGTGGCATTTTGGCGCATCTGACCCTCAGGCCGGGACCGGCCCCGGCCGACAGTCTGAATGGGCCCCGACGGGACCGACACCATGACGACCCGACCATCACCCATGACGACCGGCCCATCTCGAGCCGAACCCCGATCCGGGGCCGCCCAGCACTTCGAGGACGCGTACATGTACGCGCCGGTGGGGCGCGCCTCGTTGACGCCCGAGGGCGCGATCGGGCGCGCCAACCACACGTTCGCCGACTTCTTCGAGCGGTCTCCCGCCGCGCTCGAGGGAGAGCTCCTCGCCGACCTGGCCCCGGCTCTGCGGACGGCACTCGCCGAGACGACCACCGAGTCCGAGATCGAGGTCGAGCAGCGCAGCGGGGCGACGCGCCGCCTCCGCGTCACCGTCGCTCCCATGCGCGCCGAAGGCCAGAGGGTCGTGGGTTACGACCTCTACGCGACCGACCTCACGGAGCTCCGCGCGGCGGAGGCCGAGATCCGACGCACCGAGCAGGAGTTCCGCGCCCTCATCGAGAACTCGTCCGACATCATCACAGTGCTCGAGGCCGACGGCACCTGGCGCTCCTCGAGCGCGGCCGGCACTCGCCTGTTGGGCTGGCCCACCGGGTACGACCCTCCCGGCGGGATCTTCTCGGTCCTGCACCCCGACGACATCGAGGCCGCGCAACAGGCGTTCGCCGAGGTCCTCGCCGGACATCGCACACCCGACGATGCGATCACCGTCCGCGCACGGTCGGCCGACGGTTCGCGCTACCTCTACTTCGAGACCGTCGCGCGCAACCTGCTCCACGACCCCGCGGTGCGGGGGATCGTGGTCACGTCTCGCGACGTGACCGAACAGCTCCTGGCAGAACAGGCGCTGGCGGAGCAACACGCGCGATTCGAGTCACTCGTGCACCACGCCATGGAGGTGACGACCGTCGTCGAAGAGCTCGACGGCGAGACGCGCATCACGTGGGCGAGCCCGGCGATCGAGCGCGTGCTCGGCTACCGGCCGGACGAGCTGATCGGCGCGGATCCACTGATCCTCATCCACCCCGACGACCTGGACCGCATGTACGAGGCGTCGGCGACCGCCGTCGAAGCCGGAGCGCCGACGCTCGTCGAGTACCGGGCGCTGGCCAAGGACGGATCGTTTCGTCTCTTCGAGGCGATCACGAACGACCTACGCGGCGATCCGATCGTCCGCGGGTTCGTCACGAATGCGCGCGACATCACCGAGCGCCGCGCGGCGGAGCGGCAGGCCGAACAGCTGACGGAGGTGCTCGAGCGCTCGATCGAGGTCGTCGTGCTCTCGGACGAGGCGGGTCAGGTCGTCTGGGCAAACCAGCGCGCCCGCGACTTCCTCAGGCTCGGATCGGACTACCACGTCAGCGAGCTGACGAGCGTCGAGTCGCGGGCGAAGCTGCGCGACGTGGTGATGCCCTTCGTCCGACGGCACGGTGTGTGGACCGGAGAGCTGACTCTGCGCACGACGGCCGGCGACGAGGTGCCGGTGATCGCGACGGTGCAGGGACACCGGGAGCGGGGCGAGATCGTGCTGGTGTCGACGATCGCGCACGACATCACCGAGCTGAAGGCTGCACAGAACCGCCTCGAGTACGAGGCGACGCACGATCCTCTGACGGCGCTCCCGAACCGGGGCGTGCTCCAGGAGGTCGGCGAGCAGGCCCTGGGCCGCGCGGCACGCCGAGGCTCCACGACCGCAGTGCTCTTCCTCGATCTCGACCACTTCAAGGCCGTGAACGACACGCTCGGCCACGACGCCGGCGATCGGGTCCTCGTCGAGCTCGCACGCCGTCTGCGCGCCGGTGTCCGCACGGGTGACCTCGTCGCCCGCCTCGGCGGTGACGAGTTCTGCGTGCTGTGTGAGGGCGTCGAGAGCGAGCGCGAGATCCGCGACCTGGGCCGGCGGATCTGCGACGCCGTGTCGATCCCGATCAGCGTGCACGGGCGCGAGGTTCGGCTCGGCACCAGCATCGGGGTCGCGCTCGACGTCGGCGGACGGGGATCGATGGGCAACCTGCTGCGCAACGCCGACGTCGCGCTGTACCGCGCCAAGCGCATCGAAGGCTCCAAGGTGGCGGTCTTCGACGAGGCGTCGATGGGCTCCGACGAGGAGCCCTCGGAGCACCGATCCAGCCTGTCGGTCGTCCGGGCCCTCGGTCGGGTCGCCCGACCGTCGGTCAGCCCGCCCAGCCGTCGGCCTGGGCGAGCAGGTGGCGGCTGACGGCCAGGCAGCTGTCGAGCAGCTCGCACGAGACCGCGTCACCCTCCCGCAGGCGCAGCAGCGAGAGGCGCTGATGGGCGACGACACGCAGCGAACGCTCCGGAGCATCGGTTGCGGCCGGTATGGAGTCGATCGCCGAGACCTCGAGCGGCAGCTCGGGCCCGCCGACGCCGGCAAGCTCCGTCGCGACGACCAGGAGGTCGGGACCGGCCGACATCGGTGGCAGCCCCCACGTGAAGTTGAGCGGGAAGTGGTACTCGTCGGGCGGGTCCTCCCCGTCGGGGAGCATCATGACGACGTCCTCGAAGCCCAGCAGCACGCGCGGGTCGATCTCGAGCGAGAGGTAGAGGTCGACGGGACCCTCACACCCCTCCTCGGGATGCACGTCGACCTCCCACGTCTGGCGCAGCGAGTAGCTCTCGACGAAGTGCCGCTCGTCGTGGACGTGGAAGCCGTGCTCGACCGCGTGGTCCTTGAGATCGGCCACGAAGCCGGCGACGTCGATCACTGCCATCGACAGGTCCCCGTGCTCAACAGTCACCGACCTCCGCGAGCGCCCGCAGCCCTTCCGCCAGCGTACGGAACGCGCGTCCCCGGTGTGACACGACGTGCTTCTCCTTCGCGCTCATCTCGGCGAACGTGCGACCGTCGCCCTCGGTCGGGACGAAGACCGGGTCGTAGCCGAAGCCGCCCGAGCCGTGCGGCAGGCTGGCGATCATGCCCTCGACCGTTCCGAGCGCGGCGACCTCGCGCCCGTCGGGCCACCGCGCGACGGCGACCGTCGAGAAGCGTGCAGTGCGCGCACCGTCGTCCACGTCGGCAAGCCGCTCGAGGAGCAACGAGCAGTTGTCCGCATAGGTCGCGTCACCACCAGCGAAGCGCGCCGAGTGCACACCCGGCGCACCGCCGAGCGCGTCCACCTCCAATCCGGTGTCGTCGGCGATCGCAGGCTTGCCTGTCGCCGCCGACACGGCAACGGCCTTGAGGCGCGCGTTCTCCTCCAGCGTGGAGCCCGTCTCCTCGACGTCCCCGATCGACGGATCGCGACGCTCGAGCGCGACTGGAGCGCCGGCCTCCTCGAGCACGGCCGCGATCTCTGCTGCCTTGTCCGGGTTCGCCGTCGCGAGGACGAACGACATCATCCGCTCGGACCCGAGAGGGCAGGCCGTGGCGCGGGGGACTCGGCGAGCAGCTCGCGCTGCAGCTCGAACAGCTCACCGATGCCCTGCTCGGCGAGCGCGAGGAGCGAGTCGAGCTCGCCGCGGGTGAAGGGCATTCCCTCGGCCGTGCCCTGGACCTCGATGAAGCGACCGGCGCCGGTCATGACGACGTTCATGTCGACCTCGGCGCTCGCGTCCTCGGAGTAGTCGAGGTCGAGCGACGGGAGCGTGCTCACCACACCAACCGAGATCGCGGCGCACTGGTCCTGCACCGGGTGCCCGGTCAGCGTGCCCGCCGAGACGAGTCGCGAACAGGCGTCGTGCAACGCAAGGTAGCCCCCGGTGATCGACGCTGTCCGCGTGCCACCGTCGGCCTGCAGCACGTCACAGTCGACCGTGATCTGGACCTCGCCCATGGTCTCGAGGTCTGTCACCGCGCGCAGTGACCGGCCGATGAGCCGCTGGATCTCCTGAGTGCGGCCCGACTGCTTGCCCTTGGCCGCCTCACGGTCGACGCGCTCGGGCGACGACCCCGGCAGCATCGAGTACTCCGCGGTCACCCACCCGCGACCGCTGCCGCGCAGCCAGGGCGGAACACGCTCCTCGATCGACGCGGTGCACAGGACGCGCGTCCGCCCGAACTCGACGAGCACCGATCCAGCGGCGAACTCGGTGAAGTCGCGAGTGAACGCGACCTGTCGGAGCTCATCGGGCTCACGCCCGTCACGTCGGGGACCCACGCCGCGCTAGATCCTCGTCACGAGATGGGGCGCGGCAAGGACGACAGCCTCACCGAACGCGTCGGACCCTTCGTCGACGGCGCGATGGACGTCGAGGCGCGGCCAGAGGTGCGTGAGCATGAGACGGCGTGCGGCTGCGTCGCGGGCCGCCGTGCCGGCCTCGTGCGCGGAGAGGTGGATCTCGGCCGGCTTCTCGCCGTGGAGATACGTCGCCTCCGACAGCACGAGGTCGGCACCGGGCTCGAACGCGTCGACGCTCCAACCCGGACCCGTGTCCGACGTGTAGATCATCCGCTTGCCGTTCGACGTCGCCTCGACGGCGAACGTGGGGGGCGGGTGGTCAGTGCGCGAGAACCGCATCGTCAGGTCACCGCACGTGGCGTGCTCCGACTCGTCGATCGGGAGCCACTCGAACGCGTTGCCCCAGTCGCCGTCGACGAGCTGCCCGAGGTGCTCGGCCAGCCCATGCGGCGCGAACACCGGGAGGCCTTCACGCTCGAGCCCGTAGCGCATCAGCACGTGCAGTCCGTACACGTCGACGCAGTGGTCGGGGTGCTCGTGGGTGATCACCACCGCGTCGAGATCCTCGACCGCAACGTGCTGCTGAAGGTGTCCGAACGTCCCGTTGCCGCAGTCGAGCCACACCGACGTCGCACCGCATCGCAGCAGGTATCCGCTGCACGCGCCCCCCTTCGGGCCGTTGTACGACCCCGAGCAGCCCAAGACCGTCAGCTCCATCGATGACACTCCACTCGGTCGACCTCGGGTCCCAGGAACCTGTTCCCGAGACGTCGGAACGTCGATACATCACCACTGGTCACGAACTCGTGTTCGGACGATGTGTCGCGCGTCACGGCGGGCTCACCGAGGAGCTCGCGGACGGCAAACGCCGTCTCGTCTGCGCTCGACACGAGCACGACCTCACGCCCCATCACATCGCCGATGGTACGAGCAAGCAGGGGGTAGTGCGTGCAACCGAGGACGACGGTGTCGACGCCGGCGGCGCGTACCGGATCGAGCAGCCGCTCCGCAAGCACATGCACCTGATCGGAATCCACGTCGCCGGCCTCGACGAACTCGACGAAGCCGGGGCACGCGGCGCACGTGAGCTCGAGCGCGAGCCCCAGCCGCGATGCGGCTCGCTGATACGCCCCCGACGCGATCGTGCCGACCGTGCCGATGACACCGACCCGACCGTTCTGCGTCGCGCGCGCAGCCGCGCGAAGCCCCGGATCGATCACACCGACCACGGGAATCGCGAGGTGCTCCTCGAGGCGCTCGAGCGCGACGGCCGACGCGCTGTTGCACGCGACGACGAGTGCCTGGGCACCGCGGTCGACGAGCACGTCGGCGATCTCCAACGAGTACTTCAAGACGTCATCGGGAGGCTTCGATCCGTACGGGAAGCGGCCGGTGTCACCGAAGTAGACGACGCGCGCGCCGGGCGCGAGGTCGATGATCGACCGCAGGACGGTCAGCCCGCCGAGGCCCGAGTCGAACACTCCGAGCGTCACGGTCATGCTCATCCTCGGGTGCCCCGAGCAGCACGGGCGAGCCTGTCACCGATCGCGGCACCGATGCCCATGCTCTCGGGCGGGACCGTGAGCAGCACATCGAGCGCGCGCCGGTCGGCATCGCGCAGCCGCGAGTAGAGCACGCGCGCGTACTCGTCGACGTCGGCGGGAGGATCGAGCACGACAGCTTCCGCGGGCAGATCGCTCGGCACGGGTGCAGGCGCGAGCACACCGACTCGCCAACCCTCCGCGACCAGCAACGCGGCGCGCGCAGCGGCCGCATCCGACTCGACGACGACCACCTCGGCAATGGGTGCGTAGTGAGCTGCCAATGCGCCCGGCGCCGCGACGGTGCCGTCGGTGCGCAGGGTGACGGCGGTGCCGAGGATCGCCTCGAGCTCTTCGACCGGGACGCCACCGAGGCGCAGCACCGCCGGGACCTCGAACGAGCAGTCGACGATCGTCGACTCGACCCCGACGTCGCAGCCAGCGTCGTCGAGGATCACGTCGACATCGTCGCCGAGGTCGAGCCGCACGTCGGCCGCGCTGGTCGGGCTGACGCGGCCGAAGCGGTTCGCCGATGGTGCAGCGATCCCACCGTCGAAGGCCGCGAGCAGCTCGAGCGCGGTCGGATGGGCAGGGACGCGCAGACCGACCGTGTCGCGACCGCCCGTGACCGCGTCGGGCACTCGCGCAGCACGCTCGACCACGAGCGTCAACGGCCCCGGCCAACACGCATCGGCGAGCTTCGACGCGGACGGCGACACGTCGTGCGCCCACTCGCTCAGCGCGGAGGCGCACGGCAGGTGGACGATCACGGGATGATCGGTCGGGCGACGCTTGACCGCGTAGAGACGGTGCAGGGCCTCGACGTTCTCGGCGTCACACCCGAGTCCGTACACGGTCTCGGTCGGGAACGCCACGAGCCCGCCTCGCCGAAGGACCGCGACCGCGTCCTCGATCGTCGCCGTCCCGCTCACCAGTAGTTGATGCGGGTCGCGCGCTCCTCGACGACATCGATGTCGTCGGTCCACGCGCCCGACGAGAGGTACTTCCATCCCCCGTCGGGCAGAAGCGTGACGATCGTGCCCTCGTCCATCTGCTCGGCCATCTTCGCCGCACCGGCGACCGCGGCTCCCGACGACACTCCCGCGAACACGCCGGAGTCGTCGAGGAGTCGGCGGAGCCACTCGATCGACTCTCGCGGCCGAACGATGAACTTTCGGTCGAGGATCGCGGGGTCGAAGATCGGTGGCACGAACCCGTCCTCGAGCGAACGCAGGCCCTGGACGAGCTCTCCGGCCGGAGGCTCGACCGCGACGATCTGGACCTCGGGCTTGCGCTCCTTGAGGAAGCGACCCACTCCCATCAGCGTGCCGCTGGTCCCGAGACCGGCCACGAACACGTCGACCTGGCGACAGTCGCGCCAGATCTCGGGGCCGGTCGCTTCGTAGTGCGCGAGCGGGTTGGCGGGGTTCCCGTACTGGAACAGGAACCGCTGCGTGGGATCGTCGGCGGCGAGCTTCTCGGCCAGGCGGATCGCGCCGTTGCTCCCTTCCTCGCCCGGTGAGAGCACCACGTCGGCACCGAAGATCTCGAGGAGCTGTCGCCGCTCGACGGAGACGTTCTCGGGCATCACCACGCGCAGGTGGTAGCCGCGCAGCTTCGCGACCAGCGCGAGGCCGATGCCCGTGTTGCCCGACGACGGCTCGAGGATCGTGTCACCTTCATGGAGCGAGCCGTCGCGCTCGGCGAGCTCGACCATCTTCAGCGCGATCCGGTCCTTCGACGAGCCGCCGGGGTTCTGCCCCTCGAGCTTGGCGTAGATGCGCACGCCGGGGTTCGGCGACAGCGCGTGGATGCCGACCAGCGGCGTGTCACCGATGAGCCCGAGCACGGACTCGTGGCGCGACATGGAGCGAAGGTCAGCCGCCGGCGACGGCAGGAAGGATCGAGATCACGTCGCCGTCGGCGACCTTGGTGTCGAGCCCGTCGAGGTACCGGATGTCGTCGTCGTCCTTGTAGACGTTGACGAACTTGTGGAGGTTGCCTTCGTCGTCGACGAGGTTGCCGGCAAGGCCCGGGTACCGCGTCGTCAGATCGGCGAAGACCTCACCGACCGTCGCGCCCTCGGCGGTCACCGATGCCGCGTTCTCGGCGTGCACGCGCAGCAGCGTCGGGAGGTTGACGTCCACAGCCATGGGCACAATCGTACAAGCATCAAGGTTCGATGGTGATCTCGACCTCGGTGATCCCTCCGTCACGGATCCGGTAGCCGCGCGTCACCGGCTCCGGGTGCTTCAGGCTCACGAGCACGTAGATCCATCCCGGTTCGGCCGCCTGGCGGACGTCGGTGTCGGACGGGTACGCGTCGGTGTGCGTGTGCGAGTGCCAGACGCCGATGAGCTCACCTCCCTCGGACTCGGCGGCGCGCATGGCCTTGATGAGGTCGCGCGAGTCGACGGTGTACGTGCGCGCCGAAGCGTCGGCGTTGCGGCACGGGAAGGCCGACGTGACCTCGCCGGTCGGCTCGCCGTCCTCGGTGAGCGGACCTCCGAGCAGACCACACGCCTCGTCGGGCAGGCCGTCGAAGCAGTGAGCGACGATCTGTTGGTGTTGCGCCGACGTGAGGCGCAACGTCGGTGCAGCGAACGGCACCGCGTCAGGTACGGGGGGCGTCTTGGATCGCCCGCCACACGCGCTCGGCGGTCAGCGGCATGTCGATGTGACGGACGCCGAGGTGCGACAGCGCATCGATCACCGCGTTCTGCACCGACGGGGTGGAGCCGATCGTGCCCGACTCACCGATGCCCTTCGCTCCCAGGGGGTTGAGTGGCGTCGGCGTCTCGGTGTTGCTCGCCTCGAACGACGGGAACTCGGCCGCGCTCGGCATCGCGTAGTCCATGAGGTTCGCAGTGAGCGGGTTGCCTTCGTCGTCGTACACGACGCCCTCGTACAGCGCCTGCGCGACGCCCTGCGCGATCCCACCGTGCTGCTGGCCCGCGACGAGCAGCGGATTCAAGATGCGCCCGCAGTCGTCGACGGCGACGTGGCGGAGGTGATCGACCTCGCCCGTCTCGGTGTCGACCTCGACGACCGCGATGTGCGCGCCGAACGGGTACGTGGCCTCGCCCTGGTTGAAGTCGAGCGCGGCTGCGAGGCCGGCGGGGCCGTCGGCCGGCCAGTCGTCGGGTCGCCGGCCAGGATCGTTGGCCGCCAGCGCGAGCTCGCTCCACGACAGCGCCGTCGCGGGCACGCCCGCGACGCCGACCTTCCCGCCGTCGTGCAGCACGATGTCGTCGGCGTTGGCCTCCAGCAGGTGCGCTGCGAGGAGCTTGGCCTTGGCCAGCACCTCTTCGCTCGACTTGTAGAGCGCAGAGCCCGCCGTCTGCAGCGAACGCGAACCCATCGTGCCACTCCCGCGCGGCACGAGCGCCGTGTCGGACTGGACCAGCGTGACGTCGTCCATCGACACGCCGAGCAGGTCGGCGACGATCATCGCGAACGCGGTCTCGTGGCCCTGGCCGTGCGCCGAGGTGCCGACCGTCGCGACGACCCTGCCGTCTTCGGTGACCTCGACGCCGCCGAACTCCTGGAAGAGGCCGCCGGCCGTCACTTCGACGTAGGTGCACACTCCGATGCCGAGGGCCTTGGTGTCGCCGCGCTCGCGCCGCGCACGTTGCTCGGCCCGCAGATCGTCGTATCCCGCGATGCGACACGCCTCGTCGAGGGTCTTCGCGTACTCACCCACGTCGTAGTTCGCACCCGTCATCGTCGTGAGGGGGAACCTCTCGGGTGCGAGGAAGTTCTGCTTGCGGATCTCGACGGGATCGATGCCGAGCTCGACGGCCGCCATCTCGATGACGCGCTCGAGGAAGGCAGTGGCCTCGGGGCGACCGGCACCCCGGTACGCGGCGGTCGGCGTGGTGTTCGTCGCCGCGCTCACCGAGTTCACCTGCACCTTGGGGATGTCGTAGACGCCCTGGCCCATGCTGCGCGTGAGGAACGGGAGGAACGCGCCGATGTTGGGGTATGCGCCGCCCTCGCAGGTGATCTTCGCTCCGACCGCGACGATCGTGCCGTCGCGCTTGAGCCCCATGTCGACCTCTTGAACCTGACCTCGGCCGTGGTGCATCGCCACCATGTTCTCGGATCGGGTCTCGGTCCACTTCACGGGTCGCGCGAGGCGCAGCGCGATCGCGGCCGTGATCACGTGCTCGCAGTAGGCGCCCGTCTTCGCGCCGAAGCCGCCGCCGACCGCGGGCGCGACGACGTGGATCGCATCCGGCTCGAGCCCGAGCGCAGGTGCCAGGCCGTCGCGGACGCTGAACGGCGCCTGTGTCGGTACGTTCACCTCGAGCGTCCCGTCGGCGGCTGGCTCGACGAGGATCCCGTTGGGCTCCATCGGCACGGCCGCGAGCCGCTGGTTGACGAAGCGGCCGTGGACGACCACGTCGGCCTCGGCCAAAAGGTCCGGGTCCTCGCCGAAGTTGAACTCGATCGCGATGTTCGAGCCGTGATCGGGGAAGAGGATCGGCGCGTCGTCGGCGAGCGCCGCCTCGGGGTCGACGACCGGCGGCAGCGGGTCGTAGTCGATGGCCACCAACTCGGCCGCGTCGACCGCCTGGGCTGGCGTCTCGGCGACGACCGCCGCGACCATGTCGCCGACGAAGCGCACGATGCCGTCCGCCAACGGCGGGCGGTTGAACTCGGGCGGGAGCATCACGAACCCCTGGACGGGTGGAAGGTCGAGCGTGTCCTTGGTGAAGACACCCAGCACGCCGGGCATGCTCTCGGCTTCGCTCGTGTCGACGCCCGTGAGCCGGGCATGGGCGATCGTCGACCGCACGAACGCGACGTGCGCGCAGCCCTCGGGCGACAGGTCGTCGAAGTAGCGGGCCTCGCCGTGCAGGATGCGCGGATCCTCGACCCGTCGCACCGGGTTGCCGAGGATCGAGCCTCCGGCCGCTGTGTCCATCGTCGTCATGTGGCCGGATGCTAGGCGTCGTGGCGACGGGCGAGGTCGCCGAGGACCGCTCGGAAGTCGACCACCATCTCGTGCAGGATCTCGGCGACGGGCCGTACCTCGTCGATGCGTCCCGCGACCTGGCCCCCGAACGCGAAGGCGGCGTCGAGATCGCCCTCGAAGTACAGCTTGAGGATCCCGTCGAGCGACCCGAGCACGACACGCTCGTCCAGGCGCTCCTGGGCCTCCGACCGGGGGGTGGCGAGGACCCGGAAGCCGGGCTTGTGCCAGCGGTTGAGGAACACGGTCCCGGTCTCGTGCGTGTCGACGATCAGCTGCTTGTAGTTCTCGTGTACCGGTGACTCGGCAGCCGAGACCATGCGCGTGCCGAGCTGCACGCCTTCGGCGCCGAGAGCGAACGCCGCCGCCATCGACGGGCCGTCGCAGATGCCGCCCGCACCGATCACCGGGACGTCCACCGCCTTGCAGACGAGCGGCAGGAGCACCATGGTGGCGACATCGCGAGTGGCCTTGAAGCCGCCGCCTTCTCCCCCCTCGACGACGAGCCCGTCGACACCCGCGGCGAGCGCACGCTGGGCTGCGCGCAGCGACGGCACGACGTGGAAGACGGTGATTCCCGCGTCGTGCAACGCGTCGGTCAGCACCATCGGGTCGCCGGCCGACGTCGTGACGAAGCGCACCTCGTGCCCGGCGACGAAGTCGACGACCTCACCGGCATCGCGCACGAACAGCTGCGCGATGTTCACGCCGAACGGCTTGTCGGTGAGGTCGCGCATCTTGACGATCTCGTCCTGGACCTGGTCGAGCTGACCCGAAGACGTCTCGATGATCCCGAGCCCGCCCGCGTTCGACACCGCCGACGCGAGCTGTGCCCGCGCGATGTACCCCATCGGCGCCTGCACGATCGGGTAGTCGACGTGCAGCAGCTCGGTGACGCGAGTGCGGACCGCCTCGGGACGAACATTCGCGTTCACGGGGCGAGGTCTCCGACGAGCTCGACGGGGTCCCCCGTGGCGGCCGACCGGTACGACGCCTCCACCAGCGCGTGCGCGAGGAGGGCATCGCCGAAACCGGGCGACGCGGCCTCGCCGGCGCGCACCGACCGCACCCAGGCGCGGTCCGCGGGATAGGTGGGGAAGAAGAAGTCGCGGCGCGTGATGCCGAGACTGGTGAGGTGATCGTCGCGCATCGTGGCGAGGTCGGGTCGCTCCGGTGCGCTGTCCGGACGTTGCACCATGAAACCGTCCTCGTCGGCTCCTACGGCGAAGCCGATCGTGGTCTCGACGGTGGCGCTCTCGAAGAACACCTCGAGGCGCGTCTCTTCGCGTCCGCGCACACCGCTGAACACCGTGACGATGCTCCCGATCGTGCCGTCCGAGTGCTCGACCGTCACCGCGGCGGTGTCCTCGACCTCGTAACCGAACACCGACCGCGTTCGCCCCCAGACGCGCACCGCGGGTCCGAAGAGCCAGCATGCGATGTCGATGCCGTGGATCGTGTGCTCCAGCAGCGCGCCACCGCCCGCGACGGCGCGCTCGGAGCGCCACGACGAGTGACCGGGCACGACCTGGCCCGTGGGCCAGTACTGGTCGTCGCGGAGCGCGTAGCCCATCGGATCGCCGACCTCGCGCGTCGTCACGAGGTCGTGCAACCTGCTCGCGAGGTAGTTGTACCGAGTGTGAAATCCCACCTGCGCAGTGACACCGGCCGCAGTGACCGCATCGTGCAGCTCCCGCACGATCTCGAACCGGGGTGCCAGCGGCTTCTCGCAGAGCAACGGCTTTCCCGCCGCGAGCGTCGCGAGCACGAGCTCGCGGTGCCACGACGTCGGAGTCGTGATCATCACCGCGTCCACCTCGGGGTCGTCGATGACCGCGTGACCGTCGTCGTGGAGTCGCTCGAATCGGCAGTTGCGGTTCGCCGCGGCCCGTGCCTCGTCGGAAGGATCGGCGGCGGCTACGGCGCGCACATCGCCGTCGTCCACGAGATGCGTGAGCCCGACCGCGTGGATCTGGCCGATGTTGCCGCAGCCGATCATCCCGACACCCAGTGGAGTGGTCATGCGAGGGCGAACGGTACCGTGGCCCGATGGCGAAGGGCCCGGCCAAGAGCGCGACGAGCCGTGGCAGCGACAGCAACAACGCGCCGACGATCAACAACCGGAGGGCCCGCTACGACTACGCGATCTCGGACACCTACGAGTGCGGCCTCATGCTGAAGGGCTCCGAGGTGAAGTCGATCCGTGAAGGGCGCGCGACACTCAACGAGGCCTACGCACGAGTGCAGGGCGGCGAGGTGTGGCTCCACCAGATGCACGTCACGCCGTACCCCTACGCGCGCGAGGAGCTCGACCCGACTCGGCCCCGAAAGCTGCTCCTGCACCATCGCGAGATCGACGAGCTCGCCCGCGCCACGTCGGAGAAGGGCGTCACGCTCGTGCCCCTGCGCCTGTACTTCAAGGACCACCGGGCCAAGGTTTTGCTCGGCATCGCGCGCGGCAAGCGCGCCTACGACAAGCGGCAGGTGATCGCCGAGCGCGACGCGGAGCGCGAGGCCCGGCGGGCCATGAAGGAGCGATCTCGCGAGTAGCCCCTGCGGCCTCTCGGCGCGTGGACCGTTGCCTCACAACGGAGGGTGTGCCGAGAACCCGGGAAGGCATCGTCACACCCGGTCGTTACACTTGATCGGTCGGGTCACTCGCACGACCCGGCACTTGACAAGGGGGTGCGTGGCTTCGATTCCGTGGATCGAGGCGGGTGAAGCGAGCCGACGTCGCCGGATCGTCGAAAAAGAGCCGGCACCAACACAACTGCCGAGGATCAGAACGACCTCGCACTCGCTGCCTGACCTAGTCGGGTAGCGACGTCCGGAACTCGGGCCCGCTGCTCGCCCGGCCCGGGCGTCATCGAGAGCAGCTCACCGGCGGGACGGGCCTCGCGGCCCGTCGGGACATTCCAGCGAGGCTGGGGTGGTCGCCGGCGCCGACGGACGTCGACCACCTGAGACACCTTCCGTCGGCTGCGCTCGGAGAAGCCCCGCCGACAACACGGAAGACCCGGGTTCGACTCCCGGCACCTCCACGACCGGGGTCCTCGCGTCATCCGGACCGGCGCTCGGCGAGCTCGGGCGGGAAGCCGCCGGTCGCGATCGGTCCCCACCGCTCGACGGAGATCCTGAGCAGGCACTTCCCCTGCTCGGTCATCGCTCGGCGGTACTCGTCCCAGTCGGGGTGCTCCCCCGAGATGCTGCGGTAGTACTCGACGAGCGGCTCGAGCGCGTCGGGGAGGTCGAGCACCTCGGCACGGCCGTCGACCTGGACGTACTCGTCGCTCCAGTCGTCGGATTGGGCGACCATCGAGACGCGCCGATCGCGGCGAGCGTTGTGGGCCTTCGCTCGTTGCGGATAGGTCGAGACGACGATCCGACCTTCGGTGTCGACGCCGTACGTCACCGGGGAGAGCTGCGGGCGACCGTCGGCCCGCGTCGTGGCGAGCAGCCCGCGACGACGGGCGCGCAGGAAGTCGAGGAGCTCCTGGCGCTCGACCCGCCGTGCGGTCGCGTAGCTCGGGCTCACTCGGGAGACAGGACCACGAGCAACGTCTCGTAGCGCAGCGTGATCGTGCCCCCGGCGTCGTCGATCACGCCGGCGACCGCCTCCATGAGGGCATCGCGCTGCTCATCGGGGAGCAGGTGGTGGTCGGAGTGCGTGCAGAGCATGTCCGTGTACTCACGGGCCGTGTAGTCGAGATCCCAGTCGAACTCCCGCTGCTCCGCCATGCGGAACCCCGGGTGACGCGCCAACGTGTCGCCGAAGCTTCGGCGCGTGGTGGCCGTCTTGTCCTCCAGCGACGGAGCGTGCGCTCGATATGCATCGTTGATGAGCTCGTACAAGGGGCTCTGCTCGAGGTCGGGCACGTTCCAGAAGGCGGCCAGCACGCCGTTGGGCTGCACGAGCGCGCGCGCCTTCGAGTAGGCGATGCGTGGGTCGACCCAGTGCCAGCAGTGCGCGGCGAGGATCGCGTCGAAGGGCGGCAGGTTCGTCACCCAGTCCTCGAAGCTGTTGACGAGAACGTTCACGTCATCGAGCGTTGCGGTGCGGCGCTCGGCGATCGTCGCCATGGCCGGGTCCGGCTCGAGCGCGATCAGCGATCCCACGCGCCGCGCGAAGAGCGTCGTCGCCTTCCCGGTGCCGGCGCCGACCTCGAGGACGCGGGCGTTCAGGGGGTCGGGGATGACGGAGAGCACGTGGTCGACGAGCTCGGGCGGGTACGTGGGCCGAGCACGGTCGTAGAGCTCGGCGACCTCGCCGAAGACCAGTGCTCGCCTCGCCCGCTGTTCGTCGTCGCGCACACCGCATGGTATGCAGTCGCGCGCTGACGCCGCGCGGGCCTTTGCGCTAGGAGATCGGGACCGCCGCTCCCCCACGCTCCATGCACTGCACGTCGAACCAGATCGGAAGCAGGTGCTTGACGTAGAACGCGTGCACGACGAGGTCGCCGGTGACGAGGTCGTCGTACTCCTTGACGCGGATGCGATCGTCGCTCGCCTGGCGCTCCTTGCAGCGGGCGAGCAGGTCGTCGACCTCGGCGCGGGTGCCCTGGAGCAAGCCGAGGTGGTCGTAGCCGGGCGAGCTGATCGGCTTCTCCGACTCGGCGAGAAGGATGAAGTCTCCGCCGTCGCCCGTGAGGAGGATGTGCGCGAGCTGGCCCACGACCTCGGTGTCGACGGCCGTCCACCCGAGCACATCGCAGTAGAAGTCGTCGACGTCCTTGCGGAACACCTCGGTGAGGGTGCCGACCGGAAACGTGAGCTCCATGTGGTTGAAGCGCATCGGCATGGTCCGAGGCTAACCGCCCGGTCTCAGTTGAGGGACGGGTCGTCGGGGAAGCCTGCAACCAGGCGCAGCGGCCCCGGCTGGCGCCGGAGCACGGTGCGCCACAGGTCGTTCGGGTGTGCGCTCCAGACGTCTCCGGACTCGGCGTCGCACACGTACCAGCCGTGGGCTACGAGCTCGCCGTCGAGCTGGCCGGGGCCCCAACCGGCGTAGCCGGCGAAGACGCGCACCGTGTCGATCGCGGGTTCGATGTCGTCAGGCGCACGCTCGAGGTCGACCGTGCCGAGGTCACCGAAGAGCGGCGCGAAGCCGATGGACTCGATCTCGCGCGCGTTCGGCGCGCGGCGAGCGAGCCCGATTGCCGCCTCCGGCTGTACCGGACCGCCGACGAACACCACGCCCGGTGCGGCCGCGCGGTCGAACCAACGAAGCAACGACTCGCTCAGCGGCGTGTCGGTCGGCCGGTTGAGCACGACGCCGAGCGCGCCCTCTTCGGTGTGCTCGAGGACGAGCACCACGGTGCGCGAGAAGTTGGGGTCGGCGAGCTCGGGAGTCGCGACCAGGAGCTTGCCTCGGCAGGGATCGACCACGGTGCGATTGTCGCTCGCGTTCAGCTGAGATCGAGGTGCAGCATCCGGATCGCGTTGCCACGCACGATCTTGTGGACGGTCGCCCGATCGAGGCCGGCGAACATCTTCTCGGCGACTTCCCTGGTGTGGGGCCAGGTGCTGTCGGTGTGCGGGTAGTCGGTCTCGAACGTGATGTTGTCGACGCCGACCTCGTCGAGTGACACGAGCCCGTGGCGGTCACGGAAGAAGCAGCCGTAGATCTGCCGGTGGTAGTAGATGCTCGGCGGCTCGGGGACGATGTCGCGTACGCCGCCCCACGCCCGGTGCTCGATCCAGACGTCGTCGGCGCGCTCGAGGATGTACGGGATCCAGCCGATCTGACCCTCGGAGTAGGCGAGCCTCAGCCCGGGGTGGCGCACGAGCACGCCGGAGAAGAGGAAGTCGCTCATCGACGCCATCGCATTGCCGAACGAGAGCGTCGCGGCGACGGCCGCGGGCGCATCGACCGACGTCGCGGGCATCTTCGACGACGATCCGATGTGCATGCACACGACGACCTCGTGCTGCTCGCACGCCGCGAAGAACGGGTCCCACGCGCCGCTGTGGATGCTCGGGAGCCCGAGGTGCGGTGGGATCTCGCTGAAGCATGCCGCGTGCACGCCGCGAGCGGCGTTGCGCTCGATCTCGCCGACGGCAGCGTCGACGTCCCAGAGGGGGATGATGATCAGCGGGACGAGCGCGCCGTTGCTGTCACCGCACCACTCCTCGACCATCCAGTCGTTGTACGCGACGACGCAGGCGGCCGCGAGCTCCTTGTCGGACCCGTCGAGGAATGTCTGGCCGCAGAAGCGCGGGAACGTCGGGAAGCACAGGCTCGCCTCGACGTGGTTCATCCGCATGTCGTCGACACGCGCGCCCGGCTCGTAGCAGCCGGGACGCATCTCGTCGTACGTGATCGGCGAGAGCGTCATGTCGTCGCGATCGAACCCGGCTGCCGCCACATGACGCTTGTGCGGGAGCACGACGTCCTCGTAGACCCAGCAGTCCGCCTGGGGCGCGTCGTCGTCGAAGTCGAGCTCGTACGTGCCGCCGCCGACGTGACGCATCCCGGCGATGCCCTTGCGCTCGATGCGGGGCGCCTGCTCTCGAAACGCCTCGGGCAGCCAACGCTCCCAGACGTGCGGCGGCTCGACGACGTGATCGTCCACGCTGACGATGAGGGGGATCTCGTCCACCGGCACTCCTGGCGCTACAACGACTCGCGATCTGACGGTGCGTCAGATGGTATCGACCGCTCCGAGTCCCGTGGCCGGCCGGTAGCGTTGCCCGGCGTGCACGACCTCGTGATCCGCAACGGGACGCTCGTCGACGGCACGGGAGCACCAGCGCGCGCGGCCGACGTGGCGGTGGACGGTGATCGTGTCGTGATGGTCGGTGTGGTCGACGGGACCGCCCGACGCGAGCTCGACGCCGACGGGCGCCTCGTCACGCCCGGCTTCGTCGACGTGCACACGCATCTCGACGCTCAGTTCGCCTGGGACCCGATCGGGTCGTCGTCGTGCTGGCACGGCGTCACCTCGGTCGTGATCGGGAACTGCGGGGTGACGTTCGCGCCGGTGCGCGGCGGCGACCACACCTACATGGCCGAGATGATGGAGTCGGTCGAGGACATCCCCGCCCGCAGCATCCTCGACGGCCTGCCCTGGGACTGGCAGACCTACGGCGACTACCTGAGCTGGCTCGATCGCACGCCGCTGGGCGTCAACGTCGGCGGGATGGTCGGTCACACCGCGCTGCGCTACTTCTCGATGGGCGAGCGCAGCCTCGAGGAGACGGCGACCCCGTCGCCCGACGAGCTGGCGACGATGGCGGGCCACCTCGACGAGGCGCTCGAGCGCGGCGCGCTCGGCTGGTCGACGTCGCGCACGCTGCGCCACCGCGTCCCCGACGGCCGATACGTCCCGGGCACGTGGGCACAGCCCGACGAGCTGCTCGCGTTCGCCGACGTCCTCGCTCGCCACGGTCGGGGTGTGATCGAGGTCTCGCCACGCTTCGACGGTGACGGGCCGGCCGAGCCGCGTGTTGATGCCGAGCTGGCCTGGATGGAAGAAGTGAGCCGGACCGCGAAGCGCCCGCTCACGTTCAACCTCTCGCACACCTGGGATCAGGGTGAGCACTGGCGCCACGCGATCGATGCCGCGCGCGCAGCCAACCTGCGCGGTGCCACGCTGCGTCCGCAGACGACGCCGCGGTTCATCGGTGTCCTCACCGGCCTCGCCCACCGCACGCCGTTCGACCGGCATCCGGCCTGGCAGGGGCTCGCCGATCTGACGCTCGAACAGCGCGTCGCCGCGCTACGCGACTCGGCACGGCGCGAGGAGCTCGTCGCGCAGGCGTCAGAGGACCGCGAGGGCCTGGACGTGTTCTACGTTCTCAACGGACCCGACGGCCTCGCCCGCTACGACTGCCGTCCCGAGGACGGGCTCCTGGCGATCGCGGCGGCGCGCGGGGTGTCACCGGTCGAGGCGTTCGTCGACCTCGCGATCGAGACGGACGGGCGCCTGCTGCTCTCGTGGCCGTTGCTCAACCAGAGCGTCGACGCGATCGGCGCGATGCTCGCTGAGCCGGAGATCCTCATGGGTCTGGCCGACGCGGGCGCCCACGTCGGCCAGACGATGGACGCGAGCGCCCCGACGTACCTCCTCACCTACTGGGTGGGTGAGCGCGCCCAGCTGACGATCGAGGACGCGGTCCGACGCCTGACGTCCGACACGGCGTCGACGTTCGGCATCCCCGACCGCGGCATCGTGCGCGAGGGCGCGTTCGCGGACCTCAACGTCATCGATTGGGACCGCCTGGCGCTGCCCGTCCCCGAGTACGTGCACGACTTCCCGCACGGCGCCGGGCGGTTCCTCCAGCGCGCGCAGGGCTACGACGCAACCCTCGTCAACGGAACGGTGTTCATGGAGGGCGGCGAGCACACCGGTGACCTCACCGGCCGCCTCCTCCGCGGCTGACCTCGGCTCGGGTCAGGCGGTCGGGTCGGCCGCGACCTGCACGAGCAGCTTCCCCTGGTTCTCGCCCCGGAACAGCATGTTGAGCGCGTCGGGCGCGCGCTCGAGACCCTCGACGACGGTGTCGCGCCAGGCGAGCCTGCCCTCGGCCTCCCACGTGGCCAGCTGGAGCACCGCCTCGGGGAATCGATCGAGGAAGTCGAGCACGAGGAAGCCCGTGATGCTGGCCCGCTTGATCACGAGGTTCATGTACCAGTGGATCGGGTCGGCGCGCTCGGCATCGTTGTAGGTCGAGATCGCTCCGCACAGCGCGACCCGTGCGTTGATCGCGAGGTGCTGGAGGACGGCGTCGAGGCTCGCACCGCCCACGTTCTCGAACAGCACGTCGACGCCCTCGGGGGCGCAGTCGGCGAGGCGCGCGCCGATGTCTTCGGACTTGTAGTCGATCGTCGCGTCGAGACCGCACGCGTCGCGCAGCCATCCGCACTTCTCGGGTCCCCCCGCGATGCCGACGACGCGACAGCCCTGGATCTTCGCGATCTGCGCGGCGACCGACCCCGTGGCGCCGGCCGCGCCCGAGACGACGACGGTGTCGCCCTCCTCGGCCCGGCCGACCTCGAGCATCCCGAAGTAGGCGGTGATCCCCGTGGCGCCGAGCACACCCATCATCTGGCGCATCGGCAGGCCGGGCGGCACGACGTTGGCGGTCGCGTGCGGGCCGCACACGGAGTGCTCCTGCCAGCCGAGCAGACCGGTGACGACCGACCCCACGGGCACGTGGTCGGCGCGCGACTCGACGACCTCGCCGATCGCGCCGGCGCGCATCACCTCGCCGATCTCGACCGGTGGCAGGTAGCTCGGCTCCTCGCGGATCCAGACGCGCTGCGTCGGGTCGATCGAGAGGAACACGTGGCGAACGAGGTACTCGCCGTCCGCCAGCTCCGGGATCGGCTCCTCGACGAGCTCGAACGTCGAGTCATCGACCATCCCCGTCGGGCGTCGCGCGAGACGTAGCTGACGGCTCGTCGCGGGCATCGGCATGCCGGCGTGTCTACTCCGTCTTGGCAAAGAGCTGCACGGCGGCGGCGAGCATCGCGACGCCGAAGCCGAATGTGATCAGCGCGTCCGCCCAGAGCGGCACCACCCAGCCGAAGATCGTCAAGGGCTGCGCCTGGGGCAGCACGACGCGGCGGATCGCGTCCACGCCGTAGGTCGCGGGGTTCAGGCGCGTGATCACCGCGAGCCAGCCGGGCAGGTTCTCGAGCGGGAAGATCGCTCCGGACAGGAAGATCATCGGCTGCAGCACGAGCGCCATCACCATCTGGAAGCTCTCCATCCGCTGCATGCGGCTGGCGATGACGATCCCGAACGCGGTGAGCGCGAACGCGAGCAAGAGCAAGAAGCCGACCATCTCCAAGAAGCTCGTGACCGTGAAGGACACCCCGACGAACGGTGCCGCGACGACGAGCACCAGCCCCTGAACGACGGCGACCGACCCGCCACCGAGTGCCTTGCCGAACACGAGCGTTCCCCGAGTCACGGGCGCGACGAGCATCTCGCGCATGAACCCGAACTCGCGGTCCCAGACGATCGCGATCGCCGAGAACAGCGCTGACGTCAGCACCGACATCGCGAGGATGCCGGGGAACAGGTACTGCTGGTAGTCGACGCCTCCCGCGCCCTGTGCGCCGATCGCACCCTCGAGCCCCGCACCGAGCACGAACAGGAACAGCAGCGGCTGCGCAACTCCCGCGATGATGCGCGTCGGCATCCGGAACAGCCGGATGATGTCGCGCCGCCAGACCATGAGCATCGCCCGCAGGTTCCGGACGAACGGCCCCTCGCGCTCGACTTGAACGGTCGTCGTCGCGGGGACCGAACCCGGGAGGGTCGCGTCCGCCATCAGCGCCGGAACCCCCGAGTCATGCCGCTCTGCTTCCACTGGTCGTTGGCGCCGGCCTCCGCGTCGCGAATGGCGCGGCCGGTGTACTCGAGGAACACGTCGTCGAGGCTGGGCCGGCGGACGCTCACGCTCCGCACGTCGAGCCCGTGCTCGAACAGCGACGGCACGAACTCGTCACCCTTCGGCACACGCAAGCGGAGGCCGTCCTCGGTCATCTCACCGTTGACGCCGAGCGACCGCGCGATTCGCTCGCGCGCCGCCTCGTCGTCGGAGGTCACGACCGTCACGATGTCGTCACCGATCGAGGCCTTCAGGGCGTCGGGCGTGTCGATCGCGACGATTCGCCCCTGGTCGATGATGGCGATGCGGTCGCACCGCTCCGCCTCGTCCATGTAGTGCGTCGTCAGGAACATGGTCGTCGACTCACGCTGGCGCAGCGTGTTGACGTAGTCCCAGATGTGGACGCGCGTCTGGGGATCGAGTCCGATGGTCGGCTCGTCGAGGAACAGGACCTTCGGCGCGTGGAGCAGCCCCCGCGCGATCTCGAGGCGACGCTTCATCCCGCCCGAGTAGAAGCGCACCTGCTGATCGGCGCGGTCGGTCAGCCCCACCATCTCGAGGAGCGGAGCGGCGCGCTCGCGCACCTGTGCCGGATGACATCCGTACAGCACCGCATGGAACTTCAGGTTCTCCGAGCCTGTCAGGTAGTCGTCGAGGGTGAGCTCCTGGAACACCAAGCCGATGCTCGAGCGCACGGCGGCGGGTTCGCGCGCCACGTCGTGCCCGGCGACCTGTGCAGATCCGCCCGACGGATTGAGCAAGGTGCACAGGATGCTGATCGTGGTCGTCTTCCCGGCACCGTTCGGCCCGAGGAAGCCGAAGAGCTCTCCGGGCTGCACCGAGAACGACACGTCGTCGACCGCGGTGAAACCACCGAACTGCTTGACCAGTCCGTCGACCTCGACTGCGGGCGCCGTGCTCACACCGGCGACGCCATTCAACCTAGGAGCCGGCGGCCGCGTACTGCGAACAGCTCTGGTAGCCGTTCGCGAACCCGTCGCGGAACGCCTGCACGCGAAGGAACGTGACGTCGAGGTCGCTCGCGACCCCCCGCGCGCCCGTGTAGTCGATGAACGCCTGGATCGCCTCGTCGAGGTCACCGGGCGACAGGGTGTACTCGGGTTCACCGGTGCTCGGATCCACGAGCAGCACCTGGTTGAACAGCGCCGCGGCGTACCCACCCGTGTAGCAGTCGGCGCCCAGCACCGCGTTGTCGGCGTTGTCCTCGACGCCAGGGAAGCCCTGGAGCGTCTGCACGTAGGTCGCGAACGGGTTCGAGAAGAGCGTGACGACGCCGAAGTCGCCGATCTCGTCGTAGACGTCCTGGAGGTATGGCTCGTCGAAGCCGAAGTCGCCGTCGTCGATGCAGTAGAAGACGCGGTTCTCCACGATGCTGCGCGGCTGCTTGGTGCCCCCGCACTTCGGCAGCTCGTCGTCGCCGGCGGTCGAGTCGAACGAGTAGACGTCGTCGATCGTCTTCGGCACGTACGCGGGCTCGACGTTCGAGTAGAAGTCGTTGAGCGTGTCGACGGCCGCGGGGATGACCTCGTCGGGCGGGAGGTTGCCGCCGGTCGCAGCATCGTCCTGGCTCGTGAAGGGGACCTCCACGATCGTGGGTGGCGTGTCGAAGTAGGGCGCGCACGCCGTCGCGCCGTCGGTGAAGCCGGTCTGGAACGACACGACGCGGTCGAAGCCGGAGCCGTGCGCGCCCTGATCGTCGGAGGCGGTGCCGACGGGGTCACGGAACTCGAGCATGGCGCTGAGCGCCTGGTCGAGGTGCCCTCCCTTGAGGCTGATGTCGGTGGTCGCCTCGCCATCGGCCACGTGACCGACCCACGAGCCGGCGAAGCAGTCGGCCTGGAGCTCCTTGAGCACGTCGGGCTGGAAGTCGTTCTCGGCGCGGTCCTGGATCGCGTGACCCCACTCGTGAGCCAGCACGAGGGGAAGCGACAGCTCGCCGAAGTCGTGGAAGAGCCGCGGGAAGAGGCTCACGTCGTCGTACGCGATGAAGTTGTCCTCGTAGCAGTAGAAGGCGTTCTCGGCGGCGTCCTCGTACGTGAGCCTCGTGCCCTGGCACCTCGGGAGCTTCACCCCCGGACGCGCGGCGAAGATCCGGTTCTCGGGGATCGGCACGTACTCGTCGCCGTAGAGGTCGTCGTACGCGCCCTCCCAGAAGCTCTGGATGTCGTCGATCGCGTCGGCGAGGGTCCGGCGGTAGTCGTCGGTTCGCTTCGGCGCCGGCTCGCTCTCGGTCTCGTCGAGCGTGGGCTCCCCGCCGCTGCCACCGCTCGACCCCGATCCCGCGACCGCCGGCGGTGCCGCGATGGCCGCGACGCAGACCCCGATGATGAGCACAGCAGCGAGACGACGCACGTTCACGACTCCCTCTCTCGATGACAACGGTCGATGGCCAGCCTGATCCGACCCGTCAGTCTTGCATCCCGGTGGTGGGCGCCGAGACCCGGGAGGCTCACATGGTCCGCGGCGGTGCGGTTCCGCGACGATCTGCATGATGGATCCCGAGCGGCTCGACGAGGCTGTGCGGAAGGCCGACCTCGACGAGCTGCTCCGCGCCATCGACGCTTGCTGCGAGGACCGCGACTGGTCGTCGCTCATGGGGCTCGAAGAGCGCTGCGATCGGGCACACGAGACCGGGCGCCAGCTGTGGCCCGCGGCCTCGCACGCCGCGTACCGGCTGGCGCTCGAGGCGCCGGCCCCGTTCGCCGCGTCGGTGCTGCGCGAAGGCGCGGGGCGGTTCGCCCCGGGGCCGCTGCCCGAGGTCGCGGCGCAGACGCACAGCTGGAGCGAGCTCGCGCCCCACGTGACCGCCGGGACTGGCGCGGTGCTCGCCGCACACGAACGCGTCGTGCGGGGCGAGGACGTCTCGGACCGGCTGCCCGAAGGCCCGAACATCATCGAGCTGCCGCCGGCGCTGGCGGACTGGGAGCCGACGTACGCGCTCGCCGAGTACCACGCGCACCGCGCCGACTTCCCGCCGCCCGACCTGCCCCGACTCGAGCCGACGAGCCTCCCGGGCGATGCGCCGAGGGCCGCACCCGACGACGGCGTCGCCGCGTTGGTCGAGACGACTCGCGTGTGGACTCAGGAGTCGAACGGCGCGAGCGACGCCGTGCTCGTCGACGGCGACGCGCTCGCCGCCGTCGCGGCGCTCGGGCCGGCGCGGGCGCGTCTGGCGCCCCTCACCGCGGCGGACGCACTCGCGCACCTCGCGTGGGCCGCGAGCAGCGGGGGCGCCCACGGCCGCCGGCCGGGTGCGGCGGCCGGCCGCTTCGGCGCGTGGTGGGTCGCCGGCGCGCTCACCGGGCTGCTCGATCCGTGGCCACCCGATCCCCACGAGCTCGGCGAGGCCCTCACGACGCTGCGCTGGCACGCGTGGGACGCGGACGAGCCCGCCACCGGCTGGCGGCTCCAGCTCGTGATCGAGCACCGGGCGAGCGGGCGAGCGTGGGCGGTCGCCGCCGTGGACGCCGCCTGACGACTCCAGCCGCGACGCCCGTAGCATGCGCGGCTTGGACGCGCTGACCTTCTACGGCCTCGAGCCGACGGACGATCGGCTGCGTTGGAGGCTGCCCGTCGTGCGGGGGCTGTGCTCGGGGTTCGGGTCGCTGTTCGGAGGCGCCGGGCTCGGCGCGGCCATCGAGATCCTCGAGCGCGTGACCGGGCGCCCGCTCGTGTGGGCAACCGCGCAGTACCTCCAGTTCGCAAATCCTCCGGCCGTGGTCGAGCTCGAGGTGAACGAGGTCGTCCGGGGCCACTCGTCGTCGCAAGCGCGCGTGCTCGCACACATCGACGGCGACGAGATCTTCACGGTCGTCGCCGCGCTCGGTCGCCGGTCGCTCGACTGGGAGGGCGAGTGGGCCGTGCGGCCCGACGTGCCATCGGTCGCCGACTGCCCGCCGCGCCGGCTCCCGCCACACCAGCTCGGGACGATCGGTGAGCGCCTGGACGTGCGCCTCGCGAACGCGCGCGAGCTCGAGCGCCTCGACGGTACGCCCGGGGACGGGCGAAGCGCGCTCTGGGTCCACCTTCCCGAGCATCTGGAGGCCACCGCGTCGGGCCTCGCAGTCGTCGCTGACTACGTCCCGTTCGGCATCAGCCAGGCCGGCGGACGTCGCGCCAGGAGCAACAGCATCGACAACACGCTCCGCATGGTGCGCGTGCACCCGACCGAGTGGGTGCTCGCCGACATCAGGGTGCAGGCGGTCGCCGACGGCTTCGGCCACGGCGTCGTGCACCTCTGGGCCGAAGACGGCACACTGCTGGCGACCGCCAGCCAGTCGACCATCGTCCGTGAATGGGTGGACACATGAGCAAGCGTCGAGCGAGCCGGGCAACCCGGCTCGTAGCGAGCGGGGTAGGAGCCGTCGCCTGCGACGGCGACCCAGGGAGGCGACGGCGGGCGCGAAGCGCCCGGCGGCGAAGCCGCCGAGAGCGGGCGCGATGAGGGACGTCCCGCAGCGCTACGGCATCACGGTGCCCTTCGAGGGCATCCCGCTGCACGATCACCGGTCGTGGTACGAGGAGCTGGAGACGCTCGGATACACCGACGTCTGGAGCGCCGAAGCCGGCGGCACCGACGCCTTCACGCCGCTCGCGCTCGCCGCCGCGTGGGCGCCGAGCCTGCGGCTCGGCACCGCGATCGTCCCTGTGTTCACGCGTGGCGCGGCGACGATCGCGCAGACGGTCGCCGCGATGTGCCAGGCGGCGCCGGGACGCTTCGCCCTCGGCATCGGGACGTCGTCGGACGTGATCGTCGAGCAATGGAACGGCATGCCGTTCGTCAAGCCGGTGCACCGGGTGCGTGACACGATCGCGTTCCTGCGCGCCGCTCTGGCCGGCGAGAAGGTCACCGAGGACTACGAGACGTTCTCGGTCAAGGGCTTCCGGCTCGGTGTCGAGCTGCCCGAGCAGCCACCGATCCTCGTTGCCGCACTCCGCCCCGGGATGCTCCGGATCGCCGGCACCGCGGGCGACGGCGCCATCATCAACTGGCTCTCGGCCGACGACGTGCGCACCGTCGTGCCCCACGTCGGCGAGGGCAAGGAGATCGTCGCCCGCATCTTCGTGCTCGCGACGCAGGATCGTGACCTCGTGCGGTTCGTCGGGCGGCGGGCGATCGCCGCGTACCTCAACGTGCCCGTCTACGCGAAGTTCCACGAGTGGCTCGGGCGCGGCGAGGTGCTCGAGCCGATGTGGCAGGCGTGGCGCGCCGGCGATCGCAAGGCGGCGACCGAGGCCATCCCCGACGATGTGATCGACCAGCTGATCGTGCACGGGAGCGTCGACGAGATCCGCGCGCACCTCGGCCGCTTCACCGAGAACGGGGTGACCACACCGGCACCGGCCATCCTCGGATCGGGCGAGGGCCTGCGCGACGTGGTTCGCGCGCTCGCGCCCGGAGCGAGCCAGGAGTAGGGCGGCTTCCCCGTCGCGGCGACCGCGCCTGCCGGGCTCCCCGGGGAGTCAGGTGTTCGTCGACGAGAGCTTCGGCTCGCGATGGCGCACCTTCACGAGTCCGAACCTGTCGAGCGCCCGAACGACCCACCACCCGGGATCGAGCTCGGTGCGTCGGAACGAGAATCGAGCCGACGTCGGTGCCGCGTGGTGGTTGTTGTGCAGTCCCTCACCACCGGTGATCAGCGCGAGGAGCTGCAGGTTGGTCCCCGAGTTCTCGGCGGGTCGCTTCCCGACCGTGTGACCGATCGCGTTGACCGCCCCGGACAGCCCCAGGTAGGCGACGGTGTGCACACCCGCGGCGAAGACGCCCGTCGACCAGCCGAGCGTGACGATCAAGATCGTGACGCCGAGGCCGAGGCCGAGGAACGCGTGGTCGAAGAACCAGCGATCGAAGCGATCGGGCGGCAGATCGCGCGCGTACTTCTCGGTGGTCGTGCCGTCTCGTGCGACGCGTCGATAGAGCGCGGCGTTGGCGAGCTGCACGCGCCAGAAGCCGACGACGGCAGGGCTGTGCGGGTCGAGTGGTGTGTCGGTGGCTGCGTGATGGCGCCGGTGCACCGCCGCCCATTCGCGTGGCCGCATGCCGGTCGTCATCCACAGCAGGATCCGCACGGAGAACGCGAGCACGGGGTGCACGACGAGCCCTCGGTGCGCGAGGCCGCGGTGCAGGTAGACCGAGGTGGCAAGGATCGCGACCTGCGTCACGACGAGGCCGACGACGAGGCCGACCACGGGATCGAACGGAGCGGTGAGGTCCATCAGCTGCATCAGACTCCAGCATAACTACCGACTGGTCGGTAGGCTGCATCATCGTGACCGATCCGGGCGTGACCGCGCTCGACGCCTCCGGCGAGCCTGGCACCAAGGATCAGATCCTGGCGGTGGCGTTGCGCCACTTCGCGGCCGACGGGTACGCGGGCACGAGGCTGAACGCCATCGCCGATGACGTCGGGATCCGCCGTCCGAGCCTGCTGCACCACTTCCACTCCAAGGACGAGCTCTACCGCGCGGTGGTGCTCGACTCGTTCGGGACCTGGTTCGAGCTCGTCGCCGAAGCGACCATCGAGGTGCAGAAGGGCTGGCCGCAGGTCGAGCGAGTGCTGCGCGCCGCGTTCCAGTTCTTCGAGGAGCATCCCGACTTCGTGCGCCTCGCGCGCCGTGAAGCGCTCGAGGGCGGGCCGATCCTCGCCGAGGAGCTGGGGGCCGCCCTTCGGCCGCTCTTCGACAAGGCGTGCGGCTGGCTCGCGGCCGAGATGAAGGCCGGTCGCCTACGCGCCTACGACCCCGCGCAGCTCATGCTCACCGGCTACGGCGCGGTCCTCTCGTACCTTTCGGACGCGGCCCTCATCACCGCGCTCCTCGGCCGCGATCCGCGATCGGACGCCGCGCTCGCGGTCCGCCGCGAGCACGTGCTGTCGGTGCTGCGGGCCGCGCTCGAGCCCGCTCCGATCGGGGTTGACTAGAAGGTCGCGACCTCGCGCCACCGCTCGAGCAACGCCGCATCGCCGAACACCGCGAGACGGTCGAGCGGACCGCGGCCCTGGAGCCAGCGCAGCAGGTCGGATGCGCTGCCCCGTGCCGCGACGTCGCCCTTGGCGTGCTCACGGGCCACGTCGATGCCGTCGGGCCTGAGCCGGACGAGCCACTCCCCCGCCACGTCCGTGCAATGGAAGTGCAGCGTCTCGCCCTCGCCGGTCGGCGGCTTGCCCCGGCGGGTCTTGCCGACCATCGACAACCACTCGTCGATGCCGTCGACCGCGAGCTGCGCGTCGATGTCGTGCACCTCGCCCACTGCTGTCTCCGCGTCCACGCGGTGCATGGCGGTCTCGTGCGCCTGTCGGCGCTGCCAGAACCCGACCGTCGCCGGCGGCATCCAGGTCCAGGCCGGACTGTCGGCCGGTCGATCGAGCGCGGTGACGAGCTGCGCTGCCCCCTCGCGAACCCAGTCGGCGCGCGCCTCGGGTTCGGGGATCTCGATCTCGTCGCCGGGCCAAAAGCCGTCGGAAGGTGCGCGCGTCGAGTTGCCCGCGGACCAACGGTGCACGCGCCCGATGTGTCCGAGGAGATCCGCGACGGTCCAGTCGGGGCAGGTCGGCACCGGTGCCGCGGGTCCCGCGGACTCGGCGGCATCGACCAGCCGCAGCGCGTTCGTCCGGATCGCGTCGAGCAGCACGCCTGACTCCATGGCTCGCAGAGCCTAGGAGGCCGGCTCGATGGGCTCGACCGGTTCCACGACCTCGGGCCCCTTGTTGTCGGCCGAGTTCACGACGTCGCTCACGGGCCACAGCTCGAGCTGCTCCGAGGGCGCGGGGACGAGCAGGCTCGCGAGCTGCTCGACGTCGTCGTTCGTCGGGTCGAGCCACGTCGCCCATGCCGACTCGGGCAGGAGCACCGGCATGCGGTCGTGGACGGGCGCGACGAGCTCGTTGGGCTCCCCCGTCACGATCACGCACGACCGCAGCCAACCCTCGTCGTCGGTCCCGGTGGGCCACGCCTCGCCCTCACGAACCTTCCACACGTCCCACAGCCCGGCCAAGGCCATGGGCTCTCCGTCGCGACGATGGACGAAGACGGGCTGCTTCCTCGGTCGTCCCTTCGGCGTCCTGGGCGGCCCCACGACTCGCCACTCGTAGAAGCCATCCGCAGGGATCAGGCACCGCTTCTTGGCGAACGGACGCTTGAACGCCGGCTTCTCCGCCAATCCGTCGGCACGCGCGTTGATCATGCGGTCACCGATCGACGGGTCCTTCGCCCACGACGGCACGAGACCCCACCGCACCTGCGAGAGCACGCGGCGGTCTTCGCGTTGACGCACGACCAGCACGAGCTCACGCGGCGCGACGTTGTAGCTCGGTACGAAGTCGTCGACGTCGACGTCGTCGACGTCGAATCGATCGGCGAGCAACGAGGGCGACGACGCAGTGACGAAGCGACCGCACATGAAGCTCCTTGTACCCGAACTCGAGCCCGTTCAGCGACCGCGTCGACGACGCATCAACGACGAGGACGGTCGCGCACGCGCCACACGAAGCGCAGCCCGGACCAGGTGTTGTCGATCGCCGCGACCTTGTTGTCGACGAGTCCGTTGTCGAGACCGACCCGCTGTACCGGTTCGAAGGAGAGATCGGTCGCGACGTCGGACGTCTGCTTCGGCCACGCGATCCAGAGCCCGCCATCGGGCTCGAGTCGGTTCTGGAGCGTCGGAAATCGACGCGCGAGCTCCGCACGACGCGTCACGAAGAACACGACGACGTCGAGGCGACCGCGCGCTTGCGTACGCAGCTGGACGCCGGACGGCAGCTCGAGCGCCTCGGCGAACCCGTTGGGCGCCGAGACGATGGCGAGCCGGCAGCCCTCCTTGACCCCGAGCTTCTTCGCCAGGGGCGTCCCGGAGTATCCCGCCATCGGCGTCACGTTCGCCGCAACTGCGCCCTGACGTCAACCGGGCGCGCCACCGACGCACGACGTCGACGCGCCGAGCCCGCGACCGCGACGCGCCCCACAATTTCCGACCGAATCACTCGATTTTTGCCCGTGGCGGGGCCTATGCTCCGCGCCGACGAGACGAACGGGACCAGGAGGCCACCAATGGCGCTCGCACTCGGCGACGAAGCCCCGAACTTCACGGCCGACACCACCGAAGGCAGGCTCGACTTCCACGAGTACCTCGGCGACAGCTGGGGTGTGCTCTTCTCGCATCCGAAGGACTTCACGCCGGTCTGCACGACCGAGCTCGGCCGAGTCGCGGCGCTCAAGCCCGAGTTCGACAAGCGGAACGTGAAGGTCGTGGGACTCTCGGTCGACGCGACCGACGACCACGAGGCATGGGCCAAGGACATCGAGGAGACCCAGGGCACGGCTCCGAACTTCCCGATCGTCGGAGACGACGACTTCAAGGTCGCGAAGCTCTACGACATGCTGCCGGCCTCGACCTCGGGTGACGCGAAGTCGCGCACGCCCGCCGACAACATGACCGTGCGGAACGTCTTCCTCGTCGGCCCCGACAAGAAGGTGAAGATGATCCTCACGTACCCGATGACGTGCGGCCGCAACTTCGACGAGATCCTCCGTGTGATCGACTCGCTGCAGCTGAACGCCGAGCACGCGGTCGCGACGCCGGCCGACTGGCAGCAGGGCGACGACGTCATCATCACCGGTGCCGTGAGCGACGACGATGCCCAGAAGAGGTTCCCCGGCTTCAAGACGCTGAAGCCCTACCTCCGTACCACCAAGCAGCCCAAGTAGCGCGATCCAGCGCACGCCGAGCGCGCCGCAACACGCGAGCGGCTCCGGGGTGAAGTTGTCGTGCCCCATCGACGGGGGCGGACGCGGGCGAGTTCGCTGAGGTCCGGCGCTGCGAAGCAGCGGCGTGCCGAAGCGATGTCCGAAGCTTCCAGCCGTCGCCGTCGATGGGGCTGCAGCGGTGTCAGAGGTACGGAGCCGGGTCGACCGGGTTGCCGCTGAGGCGCACCTCGAAGTGCAGATGCGGACCGGTCGACAGGCCGGTCGAGCCGACGTAGCCGATCACGTCGCCTGCCGCGACCTGCTGCCCGACGGTCGCCGCCAGCCGCGACTGGTGGGCGTAGAGCGTCGCCATCCCGCCACCGTGGTTGATGACGACCGCATTGCCGTACCCGCCCTGGCCGCCGGCGATCACCACCGTGCCGGCACGACAGGCGTGGATCGGCGTGCCGCTGCCTGCGGTCATGTCGGCGCCGCTGTGCATGCGGGTGTAGCGCAAGACCGGGTGGTAGCGCTGCCCGAAGCCGCTCGAGATGGGACCGGGTACGGGACGCGCGTCGCAATGCCCCGGTGCGCCCGGGCCGGCACCGATCGCGCGCAGTCGCGCGGCGATGCTGTCGGACGCGGCCTGGAGTGCCGCGAGCTCCGACTCGAACTCGGTCTTGCGAGCTTGGATCGACGAGATGGCTGCCTGCTCGGCCGCCTCCTGCTGTGCGGCCTCGGCGCGCGCCGGTTCGATCTGGCTCCGCAGCGTTGCGAGCTCGTCGCGCGCGGCCTGCGCGTCTTGGGTCGCGCGGTCGGCGTCGGCCTTCTCGTCTGCCAGCGCCTGGCGCTTCGTCTCGAGGCGCGCGCGGAGGCGCTCGACCTTGGCGACGATGCGCTGCCGCTTGGCGGAGACATGATCGAGGTACTTGTCCTGTCGGACGAGCGTCTCGGGGCGGGCTGCGAGCGCGACGTCGTACACCGCCCCGCTGCGTGCCGACCGGTACATCTCAGCCGCGGAGGCGTCGAAGTCGAGCTGTGCGCTCTCGAGCTCGGCCTGGGTGGCGTCGACCTCGGCTTGCAGCTCGACGGAGCGGGCCTGGAGCCGCTCCGACTCGGCGACGAGCGGCGCCAGCTTGGCTTCGGCGGCGCTGACCTGGCTGTCGAGCTCGACGACGCGGGCATCGATCGCTTCCTTCTTCACGCTGATGGCGAAGAGCTCCCGGAGGGCGTCGGCCTCCTGGGCCGAGGCCTCACCGATCTGGTCCTGGAGCTGCTGACGCCGGTCGTCCTCCGGCGCGCCGGACGCGAGCGACCCCGACAGGGCCAGCACGAGCACGAGCACGGGCGCGGCGAAGAGGACGCGCAGGCGTTGGGGGAGCATGGGGTCAACCAGGCTAGACAACACAGGTCACAGGAACAACAGCGCGAAAGCGCCTTCCGGAGCCCCGATCCTGCGCCGGATCAGACCCGCCGGATCAGACGCGCCGGATCAGACGCGCCGGATCAGACGCGCCGGATCAGACGCGCCGGATCAGACGCGAAGGAAGCGGCGAAGCCCGATCATCGACCCGATCAGGCCGATCACGATGCCCAGGGCGAGCACGTAGAACGCCACGATCACCGCGTCGCCGCTCGTCACGTAGAACTCCCGGAAGAACCCGGTCGGGCTGTCGAACCACGTGTCGAACCCGACCTTGAGGGCCACGACCACGCCGACCGCCAGCCCGGCGCCGATCAGCCCCTGGACGAGCCCCTCGGCCATGAACGGCACGCGAACGAACCAGTTCGACGCGCCGACGAGCTTCATCACCTCGATCTCACGTCTTCGGGCGAACGTCGCGAGGCGGATGGTGTTGACGATCAGGAACAACGACGAGACGAGCAGGATCAACGAGAGCCCGATGAAGATGATCCGCGCCGTGTTCGTCGCGTCGAGCAGGCCCCGAAGGGCCTCCTCAGGCGTTGCGACGTCCTCGACGCCGGGTGACGCCTCGAAGCGGCGTTGGATCGCGTTCGTCTGCTCCGCGCGAATGGGCACGATGCGGTACGAGGTCGGCAGCGCGTCGGCCGTGATGTTCTTCACGAGGTCAGGGTCCTTGCGGAAGATCCGCTTGAACTCCTCGAGCGCCGCTTCCTTGTCGAAGTACCTGAACGACTTGACGTCTGGATCGTTCTCGAGCGCCGAGCGCACATCGACGATCTGACCCTCGGTCGCGTCGACCTGCATGAAGATCTCCAGCCGCACACCGCCTTTGATGCGCTCGGTGCCGTGACCGACCCATCTCGACAGCATCATGATCCCGCCGAAGAGCGCGAGCGACACCGCGACCGTGAGGACGCCGGCGATCGTCATCAGCAGGTTGCGGCGCAGCGAGACCATCGTCTCGCGCGCGAAGTACGTGATGCGCGTCCACATGAGCGGCTAGGCCCCGGTCCCGTAGAGCCCGCGCGCTTCGTCGCGCACGACGCTCCCGCGATTGAGCTCGATCACCCGGCGGCGCATCGCGTCGACGATGCGCCCGTCGTGCGTGGCCATGCAGACGGTGGTGCCGGTGCGATTGATGCGGTCGAGGATCCGCATGATGCCCACCGTCGTGGCCGGGTCGAGGTTCCCGGTGGGCTCGTCGGCGAGGAGGATCAGGGGCCGGTTCACGAACGCTCGGGCGATCGAGACCCGCTGCTGCTCGCCGCCCGAGAGCTCCGTCGGGAACCGCGCCGACTTCTTCGCCAGCCCGACCAGGTCGAGCACCTGCGGCACCTGCGTGCGAACCACGTGCCGCGGCCGCCCGATCACCTCCATGGCGAACGCGACGTTCTCGTACACGGTCTTGGTCGGCAGCAGCTTGAAGTCCTGGAAGATCGTGCCGATGTTGCGGCGCAGCTGAGGGACCTTCCAGTGCGACAGCCCTGAGATGTCGCGACCGGCGACGACGATCCGACCGCCGGTCGGCGGCTCCTCGCGCAGGAGCAGCTTCAGGAAGGTCGACTTCCCGGAGCCCGACGGTCCGACCAGGAAGACGAACTCGCCCTTCTGGACGTCCATCGAGACGTCGCGCAACGCGACGACGTTGCCCTTGTAGACCTTGGAGACGTTCTCGAAGCGCAGCATGGAAGAGGTGCGACACCCTGCCGAGAGCTCTGGGGGACGGGGCTCGGCGGATCCGAGGGTACCAGCCGACTCCGTCGCCTCCGTGGCACCGGGCGCGGCGACGATCGGGCGATCTCAGCCGATCCTCAAGCAGCCTCGGACTGCTCGCGCAGACATGGATCGCCGCACGGCGGCAGGGCCGGGACGCGTGCGACCTGGAAGACGGGCTCGGTCTTGCGGATCGTCAGGAACGCGATCGCAGCACCGACGACGCAGAGGGCCGCGGCGATCAGCATCGCGCGCCCGAACCCGTCGACGAGGTCGAGTGACTCGCCGACTCCCGACAGACCGGCGACCGCGGGGAGCACAGCGACGGCGAGCAGGCCGGCGATGCGTGCCACCGCGTTGTTGATCGCGGATGCGATGCCCGCGTGGTCGTCGTCGACCGCCGCGAGGACGGACGCGGTCAGGGGAGCGACGGTGAGCGACAGCCCGGCGGCCAGGATCATGACGGCCGGGAAGACGACCTCCCAGTAGGAGACACCCGGTTCGACGAGGGCGAGGAGGGCCGTACCCGCGCCGACGATCAACGGTCCCACGGTCATGGGCAGACGGGGGCCGATGCGCTGGGCCAGGGCGCCCGCGCGCGGCGAGAAGATGAGCATCAGGATCGTGATCGGGAGCAGCGAAGCCCCGGCCTCGAGAGCGTCGTACCCGAGGTCGGTCTGGAGATGGACGACGAGCAGGAACATGACCGCGTTGAGCGCGGCGTACACCGCGAACGTCACTCCGTTGGCGCCGGAGAACTGTCGTGACCGGAAGACCGACATCGGGACCATCGGCTCGTCTGCCCTCGCCTCCAGCAGCGCCCATCCGACGAGCGCGAGGACTCCGACGACGACGAGCACGCCGTCGGTCGACGACCAGCCACCGGCCGGACCCTCGATCAGCGCGTAGACCAGGGAGCCGAGGCCCGTCGCGAGCACGAGTCCACCGGCGACGTCGATGCGACGACTGGCGTGCTCGTCTCGCGTCTCCGGCACGTGCCGGAGCGCAATCGCGACCGCCACCGCGATGATCGGGATGTTGATCAGGAAGACGAGACGCCACGAGACCGCGTCGATCAACCAACCGCCGAGGAACGGACCGAGCGCGCTCGACACGCCGGCGAGCCCCGACCACGCGCCGATCGCTCGTGCCCGGTCCTCGACCGCGAAGTTCGACGAGATGATCGCCAGGCTCGTGGGCACGAGGAGCGCGCCGGCTGCGCCCTGAACGACGCGCGCGGCGATGAGGAACGTCACCGACGGTGCGATCCCGCAGAGCAAAGAAGCGACCGCGAAGCCCACGAGTCCCCAGATGAAGATCAGTCGCCGACCGAAGACGTCACCGAGCGAGCCGCCGATCACGAGGAACGAGCCGAGCGCGAGGAGGAACCCGCTCACGACCCATTGGAGGTCGGCGAGGCTGGCGTCGAAGTCCTTCGCGATCGCCGGCAGCGCGGCGTTGACGACCGTGCTGTCGAGGAACACGACGCCAGAGCCGAGGACCGCGGCCGCGACCACCCACCGCCCGCCCACCGTGCCCACGCGCAGCCCCGGCGCGGTCGTCACCTCACCCGACCTGGCCGCTCGCCCGCCACTGGAGCCATGCCTCGATGAACTCGTCCATGTCGCCGTCGAGGACCGCGTCGACATTGCCTGTCTCGTGCCGGGTCCGCTCGTCCTTCACGAGCCGGTAGGGCGCGAGGGTGTAGGTGCGGATCTGGCTGCCGAACGCGACGTCGCGCTTGTCCCCCGACAGCTCGGCGAGCTCCTCCTCCCGCTCCTGCCGCTGCCGCTCGGCCAAGCGCGCACCGAGGATCTGCATCGCCCGTGCCTTGTTCTGGGTCTGGGACCGCTCGTTCTGGCACGACACGACGATGCCGGTGGGAAGGTGCGTGATGCGCACCGCGGAGTCGGTCACGTTGACGTGCTGACCACCGGCACCCGACGAGCGATACGTGTCGATCCGGAGATCGGACGGGTCGATCTCCGGCTCTTCGGCGTGCTCGAGCGCCGGAACGCAATCGAGCGAGGCGAAGGCCGTCTGGCGGCGCGCGTTGGCGTCGAACGGTGAGATGCGTATCAGGCGGTGCACTCCTCGCTCGCTCTGGAGGAGCCCGTACGCGTAGCGGCCCTTGACCGTGAACGTCGCGGAGCTGATCCCGGCCTCGGTGCCGGGCTGCACCTCGTCGAGCTCGACGTCGAAGCCGCGACGCTCGGCCCAGCGGGTGATCATCCGCAGCAGCATCTCGGCCCAGTCCTGCGCGTCTGTGCCGCCGGCCCCGGAGTTGACGACGCAGATCGCGTCACGGTCGTCGTGTCCCCCGGCGAACAGCGCGCGCAGCTCGAGGTCGTCGAGCTGGCGACGCAGCACCTCGATGCCCGCGATGATCTCGGGCTCTTGCGACTCGTCACCCTCTTCGCGCGCGAGCTCGTACAGGGTCTCGACGTCCGACAGCGTGCGGTCGAGACCGGCGACGAGCTCGACGTCTTCGCGGACCCGCGCGTGCTCGGTGGTGACGCGGCGCGCCTCGTCGGGGTCGTCCCACAGGTCGGGCTTCGCGACCGCGGCGTCGAGCTCGGTCAGACGCGCCTGCTCCGCCTCGACGCGCAGGTACTTGTGCGCGTCGGCGAGACGACGCGCACAAGCGGCCAGATCCTCCGAGTGGTCACGCACGCGTCGACGGCCGCTCAGCGGCCGTGGCAGAGCTTGTACTTCTTGCCGCTGCCGCAATAGCACGGTTCGTTGCGACCGGGCGTCTTCTCGACGGTGACGGGCTCGCTCGCCGCGCCGATGGGCCCGACCGGCTCGGGCGCCTCGCCCAGCCCGTCCAGCGCCTCCTCGACGGGCTGTGCGGCGCGGGCCTGGGCGAGCGCGGCTGCGCCCTGCACGGGGTCCTCTGGTGCCGAGTAGGAGAGGTCGCGGGGCGCCTGTTCCTCTTCCTGGGCGACGACCTCGAGGTGCGTCACGTAGCGCACGAAGTCATCATCGATCATCGCCATCATCGCTTCGAACATGTCGAAGCCCTCACGCTGCCACTCGGCGAGCGGATCGCGCTGACCCATCGCGCGGAGGTTGATGCCCTCGCGGAGGTAGTCCATCTCGTAGAGGTGCTCGCGCCAGTGCTGATCGATCACCGAGAGCATCACCCGGCGCTCGATCTCGCGCAGCGTCTCCGACCCGATCGTGTGCTCCTTGGCGTCGTAGCGCTCCAGCGCGTCGTCCACGACGAGCCCGCGCAGCTCGTCGACATGGTTCGCGTCAGCGAGGCGCTCGCGGGTGAGGTCGGTCGGCATCGCCTGCACGAGGCCCTGGTGGAACTCTTCGAGATCCCATTCCTCGGGGTACTCACCGCGGCAGTAGGTCTCGATGAGGTGCTCGATCGCGTCCTCGATCGCCTCCCGCGACGCCCCACCGAGGTCTTCGCCGTCGAGGATCTGCTGGCGCCGCTGGTAGATCACCTTGCGCTGCTCGTTCATCACCTCGTCGTACTTGAGGACGTCCTTGCGGATCTCGAAGTTGCGGTCCTCGACCGTGCGCTGGGCCCGCTCGATCGCCTTGGTGACCATGCGCGCTTCGAGGGGCATGTCGTCGGGGAAGGCGCGGCCCATCACCCAGTTCATCGCGCCCGTCGCGAAGAGGCGCATCAGGTCGTCCTCGAGCGAGAGGTAGAAGCGGCTCTCGCCCGGGTCGCCCTGGCGCCCCGAGCGGCCCCGCAGCTGGTTGTCGATCCGCCGGCTCTCGTGGCGCTCGGTGCCGAGCACGTAGAGCCCACCGAGCTCGCGGACGCGATCACCCTCCTCGGCACAGGCCTCGCGGTACTTCGCGACGAGCTCTTCGAAGCGGGCGAGGTCGTCATCGGGTGAGACGCCCTCCGCGAGCAGCTCGTTGCGTGCGAGCCCCTCGGGGTTGCCGCCGAGGAGGATGTCGACGCCGCGGCCCGCCATGTTCGTGGCGACCGTGACGGCGTGCGGCTGCCCGGCCTGGGTGACGATGTGGGCCTCGTGCTCGTGCGCCTTGGCGTTCAGCACCGAGTGCGGGACCCCGCGCCGCTCGAGCAGCTGCGAGAGGCGCTCGGACTTCTCGACCGAGATCGTGCCGACGAGCACGGGCTGCCCGGTCTCGTAGCGCTCCTGGATGTCGTCGGCGACCGCATCGAACTTCGCTGTCTCCGTCTTGTAGATGAGATCGGGCTCGTCGGCGCGGATCATCGGCTTGTTGGTGGGGACCGTGACGACCTCGAGCGCATAGGTGTGCGCGAACTCGCCGGCCTCCGACGCAGCGGTGCCGGTCATCCCCGAGAGCTTCTCGTACAGGCGGAAGTAGTTCTGGAACGTGACGGTTGCGAGTGTCTGGTTCTCCTCCTTGATCCGCACACCCTCCTTGGCCTCGACCGCCTGGTGCAGCCCCTCGCTCCAGCGGCGACCCTCGAGGATCCGCCCCGTGAACTCATCGACGATCTTCACCTCGCCGTCGGCGACCACGTAGTCGACGTCGCGCTTGAACAGCTCCTTGGCGCGCAGCGCGGCCTGGATCTGGTGCACGAAGTTCTGGTTGACGTGCTCGTAGAGGTTGGTGACCTCGAGCGCCTCCTCGACGCGGGCGATGCCGTCCTCGGTGGGCACGACGGTCTTCTTCGCCTCGTCGACCTCGTAGTCGCGCTCGGGCTGCAACCCCTTGGCGATGCGCGCGAACTGGTAGTAGAGCTGCTGCGCGTCGTC
>CAZHKE010000024.1:0-43658 GCA_964532485.1 uncultured Bifidobacteriaceae bacterium | reverse complement strand
TGCAGGTCAGCGAATTGCAGGAACTAGATCCGGCGTACCGGCCGACTCGCCACCAACCCTCCGTGTCACATGGGCCCGGGCCCTGCTCGGTCCGCAGCGGGACCTCGGCGCGACGCCAAGCGTGGATGCGCATGAGAGCTCGCGGCACCGAGGCGCTCGACCGCCACGCGTCGACTCACTGCGGGAGCAGGCTCTCGGCCTTCTCTCTTGCTGCGGTGAGGATGGCGGCACGGTCCATCTTCAACAAGCGGCCGTCGTCGATGGTCTCGTCGAGGCTCTTGGTGAACTTGCGCATGTACTCGTCCACGTCGTCGTAGCGACTCGCCAACACGTCCGCGGCGAGCGGGGTCTCGGTGCCCGCGAAGGTGCAGGCCAGACCCGAGCCTCCCGCCTGCACCTGATACTGGACGAGGGCATCGTCGACGAAGGGTGAGCGCACACCACCGAGCGCGTTGCCGTCCTCGTCCACTTCGGGCTTCGACACGGTGTCGATCGTCGGTATGTCGATGCGCGGGGCCTTCGCGGGTGCCTTTCCCTGCTCGGCCCATCGAAACAGCTCCGCCGCGGCGGCGCGGACGAACAGCGGACCGGGGAACGTCGACGGCGTGCCGCCACAGTCCGCAGGACTCGACGAATGCGATGCGCCGGTGATCTCGTACAGCCGGTACTTGTCGGTGGGCGAGCTTGCGTCGGGTCGACGGACGCTCGCTCCGCCCGCGCTCGTGTAGAAGGTCCCGGGCAGGACCTCCCGTGACCACCCCTGGACGTCGTGCTGGGTCTCGATGTCGACGACCGGGACGTCGACGGGCTGCATCGAGCCCTCTTCGAACTCGGTGATCAGACCCGAACCGGTCTGCAGCGGCGTCATGGTGGCGGCGTGCGCGGCGGGCAGGTACCCGTCGAAGACGGCCGCGCCGTCCGCCGTGCGCGTGTCGTCATGGAAGGCCTGGGCGAACGTGGCGGTGTCGACGCCGCTCTGGGAGTAGCCACCCATGTAGACGTGCTCGGCGCGCAGGTCGCCGAGCGGGCTCTGCTCCCCACCCTTGCGGAGCACCACGCCCAGCTGGCGGAGCACGTCCCATACGTAGTCGTTGACCGGGATGGAGAGATCGCCGTAGCGAACAGGATCGAACGCCTGGAGCTCTTGGGCCGAGGTCGATCGGACGCTCACGCCGACCCAGGCGTCGCCGTTGGCCTCCAGCAGCGGCGCGATCTGGCGCCAGATGGCGTCGAGGTCGGGGCCCGTCGTCGTGTTGAAGGGTTCGAGGAAGACGCGACCGCTGAAGTCGGCCGGGTCCTTCGGGTAGCGGACGACGACCCTGGTGACGTACGGGTTGTCTCCGCTCGCCTTCGTCGCCGGGCCGGTCGACGGGCCCGAGTAGGTGTTCGCCGTGCCGGAGAGGAGGAACTCGTCTTCGACGTAGTCGTCGCTGAGGGTCGGGGTCGGCGAGGTGGGAGTGGCCGTCGTGGCGGTGAGCTGCGGGACCCCGCTGCCGTCGGGGATCGGGCGGATGCGCAGATCTGCGATGTCGACGGTCGAGCCGTGGCCGTTGCCGGTGCCGCTGGCCGGCGCCGCGCCAACGGTGGCCATGGCCAGCGCCACGATCGCACCCAGCACGACGGCGAGGCGCCGGCCTCTCCCTCGCCTCAGCCTTCGCGCTGTGAGCGTCGTCCTCATCGGCTTCCCCCCTCCGGTCGTGGTGCCCCGTGCGTCCGAGGCCTCAGCCTGGTGCGTTCACTGCACGGCGATCGGCAGCGTCTCGTAGCCCCTCACGGTCGACGTCGGTGCGATTCGCGCTCGTTCGAGGTCGACGTCCCACTCCGGGAAGCGATCGAGCAGCTCGTCGAGCGCGATCCGGCCCTCGAGGCGCGCCAACGACGCGCCGAGGCAGAAGTGGATGCCGTAGCCGAACGCGAGGTGCTGGCCGACCTGTCGGTGGATGTCGAAGCGGTCCGGGTCCTCGTACCGGCGGTCGTCGCGGTTCGCAGCGGCGACGAGGAAGAGCATGGCGCTGCCGGACGGAACCGTCTGGCCGTGGATCTCCACGTCCTCGGGGACGTAGCGGCCGATTTGTGGGCCCGGTGCCTCGTAGCGAAGCAGCTCTTCGATCGCGTTCGGGATCAGCGTGCGGTCGTCGACGAGCTCTCGCCGCTGATCGGGATGCTCGGCGAGGATCTTGCCGGCCCAGCCGATGAGACGAGTGGTGGTCTCGTTGCCAGCACCTGCGACCACCGTCGTGTAGAGCAGCGCTTCGTCTCGCGTGAGCGTGCGGGTCGTGCCGGTCTCGTCCTCGAACTCCGTGTGCAACAGCTCGGTCATGAGGTCGTCGGACGGGTGCTCGATGCGCCAGTCGATGTAGTCGGCGTACATCTCGCTGCCGAACGTCGGGGCTTCGTCGATGTCCCTCGGCTTGCCCGCCTCGATCCGGAGCGTCGCGTCGATGTGTTCGCGCACCGTCGCCTGATCCGACTCGGGGATGCCGAACAGCATGCCGATCACGCGCATGGGCATCTGCGAACCGAGCTCCGCGATCAGGTCGAACTCGTCGGACCCGACGAGCGGATCGAGGCTGCGTGCGCAGTACTCGCGAATCTGAGGTTCGAGGGCAGACACTCGGCGAGGGGTGAAGACACGCGACAGGAGGCCGCGGTGCACGGTGTGCGCGGGCGGATCCTCGAAGATGAGCGTGCCCGGCGGGAGCTCGACCCCCGACTTGATGAGCTCGAGGACCCCGCCGCGACCCGAGATGTAGCGCTTCGCGTCGACGAGCCCCTGCTCGCAGTCCTCGTACCGGCTGACCGCGAAGAAGTCGTAGTGCTCGTTGTAGTAGAGCGGGGCTTCCTCCCGGAGTCGGCGATAGGTCGGCCAGGGATCGGGATCGTTGATCGCGGTGTACGGGTCGTACTCGACGTCGCTCATCCTCGTGCTTCTCCGCGTCGAAGCCCCTGTCGCAGCACGAACTTCTGCACCTTGCCCGATGGCGTGCGTGGCAGGTCATCGACGACGTACAGCGACTCGGGCCACTTCTGGCGCGCGAGCCCGGTGGTGGCGAGGTGCTGCTGCATCGCGGCGAGCGTCGGCGCCGTTGCGTCCGGGTGGACGCGAACGACTGCGGCGGCACGCTCGCCGAGCCGGTCGTCGGGCTCGCTGACGACGCTGACCTCCGCGATCTCGTCGATCTGCATGAGCAGGTCCTCGACCTCGACGGCGCTGATGTTCTCGCCGCCGCGGATGATGACGTCGGAGATGCGGTCGACGATCGTGAGGTAGCCGTCGTCGTCCAGTGTCCCGACGTCACCCGTCCGGTACCAGCCCTCGTCGTCGAACGCCGCGTCGGTCAGCTCCCCGCTCGTGTACCCGAGGAAGCAGTCGGGCCCACGGCTGAGGATCTGGCCATCGGCGTCGAGACGCACTTCGACCCCGAGCAACGGCCGGCCGTCGGTTCCGAGGCGCTTCTCCGCCGGGTCGGTCCGGGGAGAGCCGGTGATCGACGGGTGCTCCGTGCTCCCGTACGACCGGAACACCTTGATCCCCAGCTCCTCGGCTCGCCGCGTGACGGCCTCGGGTACGGAGGAGCCGCCGAGCCCGCACGACGGCATGAGCGCCAGGTGCTCGGGCTCGAAGTCCGGGTGGTCGAGGAGGCTGGTGAGGAAGTAGGTCGCGCCGCCGTGGAAGCTGAGGCCGTGCTCGGTCATCAGGCGCAGGACCACGCCCGGGTCCCACACGTCGACGAGGTTGACCGGGACCGCGGTCGCGAGCGGCAGCAGGAACGCCGCCAGCATCCCGATGAAGTGGCCGACGGGCGTGCCCGTGACGGGCGGAGGGCCATGGGGGTAGTTCGCGTCGAGCTGGCGCGTCTCGAACGCGATTGTCTGGTGGGAGTGCACCACACCCTTCGGGTCGCGCGTCGTGCCCGACGTGAAGCCGACGAGGGCGGGCGACGTCGGGTCGACCGGTAACGGGGCCGAGAGTGGGTCGTCGCCGATGCGATCCTCGAATCGCGTCGCCCGCGCGGGAAGCGTGGAGGATGCACCGACGACGAGCCAGGTCGCGTCGGGATGGTCGTCCGCCGCCTCGGCATAGTTCGCGAGGTAGTCGTTGAAGCCGAACTGCTCGGGCGTGACGATCACCGACGGCCGAGTGACGTCGAGGACGTAGCGCACCTCCTTGGGCCCGTAGAAGTGAACGATCGGGACCACCACGGCACCGAGGAACGCCGACGCCCAAAACGTGATCGCGGCCTCGACCCAGTTCGGCAGCTGGAACACGACCACATCACCCGGCCCGACGCCGCGCGACTGCAGCGCGGAGGCGAGCGACCTGGCCGCGCGGTCGACGTCTGCGAACGTGCCCTGCCAGGGGCGCACGGCTGAGTGCACGCGGAACTCGTTGTCGCCCGCGTTGCGCAGACCTCGAGCCACGACGTCGCCGAGGCTCTCGTCGCGCCACCAGCCCTCGTCGCGGTATCGCCGCACCAGCTCGCCCGGCACGGTGCGCAGCGGCCAGCGCGCGCTCGCGGGTCTGGTGCTCGCGGTCACGGCGAGGTGTGTAGCACATGAGGGATACGTTGTTCTAGGTTTCGTAGAACACCGTTCTTTCGTGCACGGGTCACGTGTTCATGGCCGACGGGGGGCTCATCCCACAGTGAACGAGTCACCATGGCAAGGATCGGGCGCATGACGGCGACGGTGGAGGTCGCCGACACCCTCGATGAGCTGCTCACCCCGGAGTGGCTCACGGCCGCGTTGGGTCTGCGCTTCCCTGGCGTGCGCGTGCGCTCGGTGACGCCAGGTCCGGTCGTCGAGCGGGTGTGCACGAACGCGCGCTTCACGATCGAGGCCGAGGATGGGCTGCCACCCGGACTGCCCGCCGAGCTGTGCGCCAAGGGGTTCTTCGCCGAGTCGTTCCGTCCCTACCGCGTCGCGGGGGAACCGGAGACGCGCTTCTACCGTGACGTCGCGGCTTCGGTGGACATCCGCACCCTGCGCAGCGTGTACGCCGACGTCGAGCCGGCCACGGGACACGGTGTCGTCATCACGGAAGACGTCGTCGCGCAAGGTGCCACGTTCCTGGATGGCTCCAGCACCTACTCGGTCGACCTCGCGGCCGAGAGCATCGCCGAGCTCGCCAAGCTGCACATCGCGACCTGGATGGAGGACTCGTACGCAACGCAGTCGTGGCTCGACTCGCGACTCGAGCGCCAGCTCCTGGCGCGGGGAGCGAGGGAGATCGCGACGAACTTCGGCGGCCCGATCGGTGCCGGCGTTCCGTCCGAGGTCCGTGACGTCGAGCGCCTCGTCGACTGCTGCCGCAGACTCGCGGCCGAGACGCACGACGTGAGGCCGTGGTGCATCGTCCACGGTGACCCGCACATCGCGAACGTGTTCCTCGACCGACACGGTCATCCCGGCCTGTGCGACTGGCAGCTCGTCCAGCGTGGGCCGTGGTACCTCGATCTCGGGTACCACGTCGCCGCGGCGCTCGACGTCGAGGATCGTCGCGCGGCAGAGCGCGACCTCGTGCAGGAGTACCTCGATCGCCTCGCGGCCGCGGGCATCAACGCGCCGTCGTGGGACGACGCATGGAATGGGATCCGGCGCGGGATCGTCCACGGCTTCTTCCTGTGGAGCATCACGCTGAAGGTCGACCCGCCGATCACGACTCGGCTCCTCGAGCGGTTGGGAACCGCGGCGGCCGACCACGACGCGCTCAGCACCGTCTAGAACAGGCAGCCAATGGACGAGGAAAGTGCGTTCGAAGGCGTTCGAGTCGTCGAGTTGGCGCAGTGGGTGTTCGTGCCCGTGGCCGGCGCGCTCCTCGCCGACTGGGGCGCCGACGTCGTGCGCATCGAGAAGCTGGAGGGCGACCCGTATCGCGGCCTGGCCACGCAGGGCATCGGGACCGACAGCGGTGGCGTGAACCTCTCGCTCGCGCTCGCCGGGCGCGGGAAGCGATCGGTCGCGGTCGATCTCCAGCGCCCAGAGGGGAAACGGATCGCCGATGAGCTCATCGCCTCCGCCGACGTCTTCCTGACAAGCCTGCGGCCGGGCGCGCTACGACGGCTCGGACTCGACGCCGAGACGCTGACGGCGCGCCATCCGTCGCTCGTCTACGCACGCGGCCACGGCTATGGCGTCCGCGGTCCCGACGCCGACGCTCCCGGCTACGACGCGTCGGCGTTCTGGGCGCGCGGCGGTCTTGCGCACGTCCTCACGCCACCCACGCTGCTGGACCCGATCAGCCAGCGTGGCGCGATGGGAGACCGCAACGGGGCGATGGCGCTCGCCTTCGGGATCGCGTCCGCGCTGCTCCGACGCACCCGCACGAACGAGGGCGGTGTCGTCGACGTGTCGCTGCTCGCGACCGCGATGTGGACACTGTCGTCCGACGTGCTCTCCGCGCTGCAGGGTCACGAGCCCCGTGCGCCCTCTGACGAGATGCGGTTCATGAATCCGCTCGTGGCGTCGTACCGCACGAGCGACGGTCGCCACATCCAGCTGGTGTTCCTCGAGGCCGACCGCTACTGGGGCGACTTCTGCCGTCTGATCGGACGCGACGACCTCGCGAGCGATCCTCGCTTCACGGATCTCGCGGCGCGGCGCGAGCACGCGCCCGAGTGCGTCGCCGCCCTGCGCGAGGAGTTCGCGGCGCGCACGTTCGCCGAGTGGAAGGAGCTGCTCGCGGGGATCGACGCGCCGTGGGCGCCGGTGCAAGCCGTCGAGGAGCTGCTCACCGACCCGCAGGTGCTCGCCAACGACTACCTCGGCGACGTGGAGATCGAGGGCGGCCCCACCTACCCGCTGCCGACCGGTCCGGTGCAGCTCGACGAGCGTCCGCCGCCGCTGCGCCGCGCGCCGGAGCACGGCGAGCACACCGAGACCGTGTTGCTCGACCTCGGCTACTCGTGGGAGCAGATCGGTGAACTGAGCTCGGCCGGCGTGATCCCGTGACGCCGTCACGACGCCCCCGCCCGGTGCCCGACGAGCAGTCGGCGCCGTACTGGACCGCGGCCGCGGAACACGTCCTCACCGTGGCGCGCTGCGCCCGCTGCGGGAGGTACACGATCCCGGTCGACATCGTGTGCGCGAGCTGCCACAGCACCGCGCCCGGATACCGCTTCGAGCCCGTCAGCGGGCACGGCACCGTGCGCAGCTGGACGGTGATCCGACAGTCCTTCGTGCCCGGGTTCGAGCACGACGTGCCGTTCGTGCTCGTCGATGTCGAGCTCGACGAGCAGGTGGGGCTCCGCATGATCGGCCGGTTGCTGGACGGGGTGGACGCTCCACTGCACGTCGGCGACCGGGTGACGGTCGCGTTCGAGGACGTCGACCCCGAGTGGTCGGTTCCCGCGTTCACCCTGGACGCCTCGTGAGCGAGGGCTTTGCCGCGCGGGACGAGGTGGCGATCGTCGGGTACGCGCAGAGCGCGATCCAGCGGCACGCCGACCGTCCGCTGGGCGCCCTTGCCGTGGACACGGCGCTCGCCGCGATCACCGACGCGGGCCTCACCGCGGACCAGATCGACGGCTTCGTCGGCAGCGCGCTGTTTCCGACCGCGGGCGCGCACGCGGCCGTCGACGGCGTGAGCATCGTCACGCCGGGATGGCTGGCGGAGCACCTCGGAGTGAACCCCCGCTATGCATCGGGGTTCCAAGGCTTCGGCCAGATCCCCGGCTCGGTCGCGCTCGCGGTCAACGCGGTCGCATCGGGTGCCGCCGACCACGTGCTCCTGCACCGCGCGCTACACAACCCGGCCGGCCGCTACCACGCCAATCCGATGCAGGAGGCTGCGGGCGCCACGCAGTGGACCGTGCCGCAGGGCTTCTTCGGACCGCTGGCGATGATCGCGCTGCCCTACAACGAGTACCTCCAGCGGTACGGCGCCTCACGCGAGGCGATGGCAGCCGTGGTCGTCGAGGCCCGCAAGAACGGCGCGCGGATCCCCTGGTCCTACTGGCACGGCCGACCGCTCGCGACGCAGGACTACCTGGACGAGCCGGCGATCGCGGACCCGATCGCTCGTTTCGACTGCGACATCCCCGTCGACGGCGTCGGGGCCTTCGTCCTCACGTCCGCGGCGCGCGCCAAGGACCTCCCGCACCGCCCGGTGCACGTGTCGGGCTACGCCCTCGGGCACTCGACCGTGCGTCGCGTCATGACGCACTGGCCGCTCGACGACATCATGACGACGGGTGCCGAGACGGCGCGTCGCCTCTGGGCGCACGCAGGGATCGGTCGCGGCGAGGTCGATCTCCCACAGCTCTACGACGGCTTCTCGCCGCTCGTGTACTTCTGGCTCGAGGCGCTCGGGTACTGCGGGCCCGGCGAGGCGCACGAGCTCGTGCAGTGCGGCATCGACAGTGACGCGGCCGACGCGCTGCCGATCCTCTCCGGCGGTGGGGCGCTCGGGAACGGCCGGATGCACGGGGTTCCCCAGATGCTCGAGTGCTACCTACAGCTCTCCGGCCGCGCCGGCGAGCGCCAGCGTCCGGGCACGTCTGTCGGGCTCGCCTGCCACGCGTCACCGCACCTCGGCGGGGCAGTGGTGTACCGAGCCGGCTCGTGACCGCGCTCGGTTGCGAGATACGAGGTTCTTTGTTAGATAGAACGCTGTTCTGCCGGCCCGGGGGGAGCGCGTGGACACCTTGATCGAGGAGCGCCGCCCGTACATCGCCGGCGACTGGATCGACGGGGACGGCGCGTTCCCGGTCGAGAACCCGGCCGACGAGTCGCGCGTCGCCGACGTCGCTGTCACGCCACTCGCCGAGGTCGAGCGCGCGATCCGAGAGGCGCGCCGGTCCTTCGACGAGGGCACGTGGGCGTCGACGACGCCGACCGAGCGGGCGCGCGTGCTGCACGCGCTCATCGACCACATCGAGGCGAACGGCGACACGCTCGTGGCGACGATGGTCGCCGAGGCGGGGCAACCGACGATGTTCGCCGAGCACGCTCAGCTCCGCATGGGCGTGACGCTCGCGCGCGGGACGATCGACCTCTATCTCTCGATGCCGCACGAGCAGGCGAGCCCCGTTCCGGTCGACGAGCTCGTCTTCGGTCGTGTCGCGCTGAGCGTCCGCCGCCACGAGCCCGTGGGCGTGGTGAGTGCGATCACGCCGTACAACGCCGCGATCATCATGGCGTTCCAGAAGCTGATCCCGGCCCTCATGGCAGGGAACTCGGTGGTGCTCCGGCCGAGCCCACTGACGCCGATCTCGTCGCTGATCTTCGGGGCCGCGGCCGACGTCGCGGGACTCCCCGCCGGCGTGCTCAGCGTGGTCGTCGAGCAGGGGAGCGACGCAGCCGAGCTGCTGACGACGGACCCCGGCATCGACATGGTGTCGTTCACCGGGTCCACCGCCGTCGGCCAGCGCATCCTCGCCCAGGCTGCACCCACCGTGAAGCGCGTCGCGCTGGAGCTCGGCGGCAAGTCCGCGCAGATCTACCTCCCCGACGCGGTCGACCGCGCCGCACAGGGCGCGGCGATGGTCGTCGCGATGACCGCGGGCCAGGCGTGCGTCGCGGCCACACGGATGCTCGTGCCGAAGGAGCACAAGGACGACGTCCTCGAGCTCGTCGGCGCGGCGTACGGAGCCATGAAGGTCGGCGCGCCGACGGATCCCACCGCGACGATGGGACCGGTGATCACGGCGGCTCAGCGCGAGCGCTGCGAGAGGTTCGTCGCGCTGGCCGAGGAGCACGGCGGGAAGACGACGGTCGGCGGCGGCCGACCCGCCGGGCTCGACCGCGGGTACTACTTCCAGCCGACCGTCCTCGATCTGCCCGACAACGCGAACCCGGCAGCGCAGGAAGAGATCTTCGGCCCGGTGCTGTCCGTCCTCGCCTACGACGACGTCGACGACGCGGTGCGCATCGCCAACGACAGCCCGTACGGGCTCTCGGCCCAGGTCTACGGGAGCGACGTGGGCGCGGCGACGCAGGTCGCGCGCCGACTCCGCACCGGAGCAGTGAACGTGAACACGGCCATGTTCAGCGCGTACGCGCCGAGCGGCGGCTACAAGCGCAGCGGTCTCGGCCGAGAGCGCGGACCCGACGGGATCCGCGCGTTCCAGGAGGTCAAGCATCTCGCGATCGGCGAGCTCCGATGACGAACGACAGGAGGTCGAGATGACCGACGCATCGCTGGACTGGCTGATCTCGGTCGACGACCACATCCTCGAGCCGCCGCACGTCTGGGTCGATCGCGTGTCCGCCAAGGACCGTGATCGGGCACCGCACATGGAGCACGACGACGACGGGCTCGACTACTGGGTCTACGACGGCAACCGCTATCCGAGCTCCGGTCTCAGCGCGGTCGCCGGCAAGTCGAAGGAGGAGTTCAGCCCCGAGCCCCTCCCGTACTCCGAGATGCGGCCCGGCTGCTACGACCCGAAAGCGCGCCTCGAGGACATGGACCGCGCCGGGATCCTCGCGTCACTGTGCTTCCCGACCGTGACGCGCTTCTGCGGACAGCTGTTCATGGAGGCGAGTGACCGGGAGTTCGGCTTCGTCTGCCTCCAGGCCTACAACGACTGGATGATCGAGGAGTGGTGCGGTAGCGCACCCGGGCGGTACATCCCGCTCGTGCTGATCCCGATGTGGGATCCGCCCCTCGCCGCGAAGGAGCTCGAGCGGTGCGCGGGGAAGGGCGCGACGTCCTTCGCGTTCTCGGAGAACCCCGCGCCTCTCGGCCTGCCGACCATCCATGACCAGGACCGCTACTGGGACCCGGTCATGGCCGCGGCGAACGACCTCGAGCTGGTCGTCTCGATGCACGTCGGTTCGTCGTCGCAGGTGCCCCAGATCGCGCCCGACGCGCCGTTCCTCGCGAACCTCCCGTGGGGCGCGATGCGCACCTCGGGCGCGATGCTGTCGTGGCTGTTCAGCGGCATGTTCGAGCGGTTCCCGAAGCTGAAGATCGCGCTCTCCGAGGGCGAGATCGGCTGGATCCCCTACTACCTCGAACGGGCCGAGCAGGTGCTCGACAAGCAGCGCCACTGGGTCAAGAAGATGGGTTTCCTCGGGCACGCCGCAGCCGACGACACGCTCGACCTCGACAGCTTCGACGTGCGCGGCACCTTCCGCGAACACATCTACGGCTGCTTCATCGACGACGCGCACGGCATCAAGAGCCTCGACGAGATCGGCGAGGACAACGTGATGTGCGAGACCGACTATCCGCACTCGGACTCGACGTGGCCCGACTGCATCGGTGTCGTCAAGCGCCGCATCGGTCACCTGCCGACCGAGACGCAGTACAAGCTCCTGCGCGGCAACGCCGAGCGGCTGTACCGCTTCCTCCCCGCCGAACCGCCGGTGCTCGCGGATGCCTGAGCCGGTGCGCGTGCTCGACGGAAAGTCGGCGGTGATCACCGGCGCGGGCTCGGGCGTCGGGCGCGCATCCGCGCTGCGCTTCGCCGAGGAGGGAGCGAAGGTCGTCTGCGCCGACGTCCGGCGCGATTCGGTCGACGAGACCGTGCAGCAGGTCGAGGCCGCCGATGGTGTCGCGGTCGCCGTCGAGTGCGATGTGTCCGACGACGAGCAGGTCGCGGCGATCATCGCGGCTGCTGTTGATTCGTTCGGACGGCTCGACATCCTGTTCAACAACGTCGGCGTGCCGACGCCTCGCCTCGGCATGGCGTTCGAGGAGCACAGCGTCGACGACTTCGACCGTCTCGTCGCGATCAACCTTCGCGGTGTCTTCCTGGGCTGCAAGCACGCGGTGATGCGGTTCAAGGAGCAGGGCGACGGCGGCGCGATCCTCAACACCGGCTCGATCGCCGGCCTCGTCGGCTGGGGCGGCAGCGTCTATGGCGCGACGAAGGGCGGCGTGCATCAGCTCACGCGCGGCGTCGCGATCGAGGCGGCGCCGTTCGGCATCCGTGTGAACGCGATCTGCCCCGGCGCCATGCCGTACACGAACTTCGCCAGGGCCGGGGGCCTCGAGGCATCAGGCGAGGACCTCGAGCGGATCGCCGAGCACGTCGGGACGATGCACCCACTCGGCCGCCCGATCACGGCCGAGGACTGCGCGAACACCGCGGTCTACCTCGTGTCCGATCAAGCTGCGAACATCACCGGCGTTCTCGTGCCGGTCGACGGCGGGTACGTGGCCAAATGACGGGAGTGGAGCGCGCGCGCCTGCTCGATCGGGACGAGCTGCGGAAGTACTTCGACCTCCGCAGCCCGCTCATGGTGCTGACCGGTGGGGACTACACCGACGATCCCTACCCGATCTGGCGCGAGCTCCGCGAACAGGCGCCGGTGCACGAGGGCACGGTGCACGGGCTCACGGGGTACCCGGGTGACCCCTTCTTTCACGGACTGCCCTTTCCCGACCGTCCGCACTTCTCGGCCTTCAGCTTCGCGGCCTGTGATGAGGCGTACAGAGACGAGGAGCTGTTCGCGTCGTCCCACGAAGCCGAGGGTCCCGACTCGGCCGAGGTCGGGGTGATGAGCAGCATGCTCTCGATGGGCGGGGCGCGCCATCGTCGGTTCCGCGGACTCGTGCAGCCGTCGTTCGTTCCGGCGAAGGCGCAGTGGTGGATCATGAACTGGATCGAGCATACGGTGCACATGCTGATCGACAACTTCGTCGACGACGGCCGCGCGGAGCTCAACGTTGACTTCGCGGCCGCCATCCCCGTCCTGACGATCACAGGGAGCTTCGGCGTCCCGGTCGAGCAGGCGCTCGTGATCCGCCAGTCGATGTCCGACCCGCCCAAGGTGATCGAGATGCTCCAGCCGATCGTCGACGCGCGCAGACGCGACCCCGGGGATGATCTCATGAGCGTCCTCGTCGCTGCCGAGTACGAGGACGACGAGGGCGTGACCCACGTCCTCTCGGACGCCGAGATCTACTCGTTCGCGATGCTCCTGCTCGCCGCCGGCTCCGGGACAACGTGGAAGCAGATGGGCATCACGCTCGCCGCGCTGCTCCAGCGCCCGGAGGCGCTCGCGGCCATCACCGCCGATCGCGAGCTACTCCGGCCCGCGATCGAGGAGTCGCTCCGGTGGAACCCGACGGATCCGATGTTCTCGCGCTGGGTCACGCGTGACGTCGACTTCCACGGCGTTCACCTTCCTCGGGGCTCGGTGCTCCATCTGTGCCTGGGCGCGGCGAACCACGACCCGGAGCGCTGGGACGACCCGGACGAGTTCGACATCCACCGCGCGCTGAAGCCGACCCTGGCCTTCGGGAACGGTCCGCACATCTGTCTCGGCATGCACGTTGCGCGCGCGGAGATGCGCGTCGGCATCGACGCGCTGCTCGAACGGCTCCCGAACCTCCGACTCGACCCCGACGCCGAGCCGCCGCGTTTCATCGGCCTCTACGAGCGCGGCACGACCGAGATCCCGGTGGTGTTCGGATGAGCGACTCGGAGCAGGGCTACGAGTCGCCCGACCTCACGCTCATCGGCGACGAGCACGTGCTGCGGTACCGCGAGACGGCCGGTGAGGTGGGGTATCTCTGGAACGGTGTCCCGACGCTCCTGTTGACCACGACCGGCCGGCGCACCGGGGAGTCGCGAACGTCCGCATTGATCTTCGGCCGCGACGGCGACGACTACGTCGTCGTCGCGTCAATGGGCGGGATGCCGCAGCACCCGTCCTGGTACCACAACCTCGTCGCGAACCCGTCGGCCGAGATCCAGGTGAAGGCCACCCGGATCCGGGTGACCGCCCGCACCGCGTCGGACGACGAGAAGCCGCGGCTCTGGGGCCTCATGACGAGCATCTGGCCCAACTACGACACGTACCAGTCCCGCACCGACCGACAGATCCCGGTCGTCGTGCTCTCGCCGGCATGAGCACCACGGCGCAGCCATTGCAGTCGGTCGTCGAGCGGGCGGCGGAGCGTTCATCTGCCGTCGTCCGCTCGCGCGCACGGCAGGCCCAGCAGGCGCAGGCGATCATCGACGCCGGGCGCCGATTGATGATCGACCGCGGCGATGAGTTCACGACGCAGGAGCTGGTGAAGGAGGCCGGCGTCGCGCTGCAGACCTTCTACCGGCTCTTCTCGAGCAAGGACCTGCTCCTGCTCGCGGTGCTCGAGGCGACGATCGCGGACTACTGCCTCCAGATCGACGAGGCCGTCCGCGTGATGTCGGACCCCTTGGCACGCCTTCGCACCGTCGTGACGTCGGCGGTCCTTGCTTTCAGCGCGGGTGGTCAGCCGGCGGCGCGGTTCGTGACCGCGCAGCACTGGCGATTGCATCAGCTCTACCCCGAGGAGGTGGCTCGCGCCACGCAACCGTTCTCGGACCTGCTCGCGCGACACATCGATGAAGCAGTCGCGCAGGGATCGTTGGCGCCGCGCGACGTCGCACGCGAGTCGTGGTTCACGACCCAGCTCGTCATGGCAGTGTTCCACCACTTCGCCTTCGCCACCGCACCCGACGACCCCGACGCGGTCGCGGAGCAGCTGTGGCAGTTCTGCTTCGCCGCGCTCGGCGGGCGGGCAGACCAGATCGAAGCAGAGGGCCCGTAGGGCCCTCGTGAAACGGCCATGGGCCGGTCCAGGGGGGAACAGAGACCATGCGCAATCGAACGATCCTGATCGTTGCGGTGCTCGCCGTCGTCGTCGTCTCGCTCGTACCACTCAGTGGGACCGGCGTCGCGAGCACTCGAGCTCAGAAGGCTGACGGTCCGGTCGTCAAGGTCGGATTCATGACGCCCGTCGAGTCGGAGGGCGTGAGCAATCCGCAGGATCCCGATGCCATCAAGGCCGCCACCAAGTACTTCAACAAGCAGGGTGGTGCGGGGACCGAGCACAACCGCATCGAGCCGGTGATCTGCGACACCCATGGCGACGCGAACGGTGAGGTCGCGTGCGCGCGGCAGATGGCGGACGAAGGTGTCGCTGCTGTTCTCGGTGATCTCATCTTCGAGAACGCGGCCGGGGTCACCGACGTCCTCGAGCAGGCCCAGATCCCACGCATCGGGCTGAGCGCGTCCAACCCGGCCGACTTCAGCTCACCGATCGCGTTCCCGGTGTCCGCAGGTCCCCTGGGCGAGGTCGTCGGGGCCGCGGCTGGGCTCGACCAGGCGGGTGACAAGAAGATCGCGCTGATCCAGGTCGAGACGCCGACCGCGAGCTCGGTCCCGCCGCTGCTCGAGCCTCCGTTCGCCGAGATCGGCGTGGAGCTCCTGGACCCGATCCTGGTGGGGACGGGCGAGAGCGACTACTCGACGTTCGTCGCCGACGCGCAGCGTGAGGGTGCCGACGCCGCCACGCTGCTGCTCAGCGAGCAGGCTGCAGCGCAGTTCGTCGCGGCGACCGCGCAGCTCCGGCCCGGCTTCCGGCTCTCGGGACTCTCGCCTTCGTTCACCATCGAGGTGCTGCGCGAGAACAAGGACGTGACGAAGGGGATGGTCCTCGCGAACTCGTTCCCGTACCCCACGGCGAACAACGTCGGCAGGTTCCCCGGTCTCAAGACGTACTTCGGCGCGATGAAGGCCGGCGGGATCTCGATCGACGAGCTGAACACGGCGTCGCTGAGGATCTGGGTCGCCATGCTCGGCTTCGTGCGCGCGGCGGCGGACCTCGACGCGGTCACGAACGAGACGGTCCTCGACGCGCTCGGGACGGCGCAGGAGCTTGACATGGACGGGCTCATCCAGCCGTGGACGCCGTCGACGCCGGGGTACGGGATCTTCACGCGGATCTCGAACCACTTCGTCTACGTGATGACGTTCGACGGCAAGAACGTCGCCACCAAGAAGGCACCCATCGACATCGGGCAGTACTTCTCGTCGTGACGGACGAGACCCTGCTCGAGTGTCGCGGTCTCGCGACCGGCTATGCGGGGATGCCGGTCGTCCGCGACCTCGAGCTCAGGGTCGACGCGGGTGAGGTGGTGGCGCTGATCGGCTCGAACGGAGCCGGGAAGACCACCACCCTGCTCACGCTCGCCGGCGAGCTCCCACCGATCGCGGGGGAGGTCTTCTTCCGGGGCGAATCGACGACGGCGTCGTTGAGCCGGCGTGCGCGCCGGGGTCTCGGGCTGGTCACCGAGGAACGGTCCGTGTTCATGCGCCTGACCACCGCGGACAACCTGAAGGTCGCCGGCGTCTCGCGAGACGACGCGGTCGAGCTCTTCCCCGAGCTGGCCCCGCTGATGAAGCGCACTGCAGGACTGCTGTCCGGGGGTGAGCAGCAGATCCTGACGTTGGCGCGGGCGCTGGCACGTCGACCGGCGGTGCTCCTCGTCGACGAGCTGTCGCTCGGACTCGCACCGCAGGTGGTGAGCCGACTGCTCGAGAGCGTACGGCGGGCTGCCTCCGAGCACTCGATCGCGGTTCTGTTGGTCGAGCAGCACGTTCGGACGGCGCTCTCGGTCGCGGATCGCGTCTATGTGATGCAGCGCGGGCGGATCGCCTTGGACGGAGCGGTCGACGAGATCCGTGACCGAATCGACGAGGTCACGCAGGCCTACCTCGCGGGGGGCCGCGATCACGACGTCGCGTTGACGACGTGAGCGCTCCGCAGCGCGGCTAGCGCACGGCAGAGATCCATGGCCGACGCCATCCAGTTCGCGATCCTCGGGCTCGGGGCCGGAGCCGCATACACGCTGCTCGCGCAGGGCATCGTGCTGATCTACCGCGGCTCGGGCGTCGTGAACTTCGCACAGGGCGGGATCGCGATGTTCGCGTCGTACTTCTGCTTCCTGACGCTCGTCGGAGACCGGGGCTGGGCCGTCGAGCTCGCAATCCCAGTGGCAGTGCTGGCCGCCGCGCTGCTCGGCGTTGCGATCCAGAACGGGGTGCTGCGCTTCCTCAGCGGTTCGGCACCACTCGTCCGCCTGGTCGCCACGCTCGGCGTGCTGATCGTGCTCCAAGGGCTCGCCGGTCGCCAGCTCTGGGACGTGCAGTTTCACCAGGTCGACCAGTTCCTGCCGTCCGACGTTCACACGCTGAACGAGTTGTTCGGCTTCAGCGGCGACCTGGGACACGTCGTCGTCCAGACCGATCGACTCATCCTCGTCGGCATTGCGATCGCGTTGACCGTGCTGCTCTGGGCCTTCACGCGATTCACCCGCATCGGGCTCGCGATCTCCGCGAGTGCCGAGAACGAGCGGGCGGTCGCGGCAGTCGGATGGTCACCGAACCTGCTCGCGACGGTCACGTGGGGCATCGGCGGCGCGATCGCGGGCCTCGCAGGGATCCTGCTCGCACCGAATGCGGGGTTGAGTCTCTCGGTGTTCACGATCGTCGTCACGGTCTCGGCGCTTGCAGTCGCCCTGATCGGCGGCTTTCGCTCGTTCCCGCTGACCCTGGTCGGTGGCCTCGCGCTCGGGATCGCGGAGAGCCTCGTCCTCTTCTACTCGAGCGACATCAGTGACGGATTGGAGAGCGCGTTCGGCATCGAGAACGGAGCCACCGGCCTGCAGCGGGGCCTGCCCTTCCTGGTGATCGTCGTGCTGCTGGTCGCGGGGGGCCGGGCGCTTCCCTTGCGGAGCCATGTGCTGGAGCGGCAGCCCGACCTCGGAACGGGGTTCGTCAACCGCTGGCTGCTGGTCGCGTCGGTCGGTGCGTTCGCCCTCCTCGACGTGTTCGCGTTCGACGACACGTGGGCGACGGCGCTGTTCACCTCGGTGATCGCCGGCATCTTCATCCTCTCAATGGTCGTCCTCACCGGCTACGCCGGGCAGCTCTCCCTCGCGCAGTACGCGATCGGCGGTCTCGGGGCACTGTGCGCGTCTCGCCTCATCGCTGAAGAGGACTGGCCGGCTGAGGTTGCATTCATCGCCGGCATCCTGTTCGCGATATGCGTCAGCGTCGCGTTCGCAGTGCCCGCGCTCCGCACCCGGGGTGTGAACCTCGCGGTCGTCACGCTCGGGTTGGGATTCGCCATCCAGCAGATGGTGTTCGCCAACCAGTTCTTCACGGGTGGTTTCGGGGGCGTGACCGAGATCGGCGAGATCGAGGTCTTCGGCTGGAACGTGAGCTCGGCGCTGCACCCGCAGCGGTTCCTCATCGTGTGCCTCGGCGTGTTCGTGATTGCCGCGCTCGTCGTCGCCAACCTTCGCCGGTCGGCATCGGGGCGGCGGCTGATCGCCGTCCGGGCCAACGAGCGCGCGGCCGCTTCGCTCGGGATCAGCGTGCTCGGAGCCAAGCTCTACGCGTTCGCGGTCGGCGCCGCGCTCGCGTCCGCCGGCGGCGTCCTCCTCGCGTTCAAGGACACGACCGTCGTGTACAACCGATACCAGCCGTTCGAGTCGATCACCGCGGTCGGGAACGCGGTCGCGGGCGGCATCGGTTGGGTCCTCGGAGCGCTCTTCGGTAGCTCGCTCACCCAAGGTGGGGTGGGCACCATCGTGCTGAACTGGGTCGACCTCGGATCTTGGCTCGTGGTGATCGGCGGGGTCGTGCTGATCCTGATCCTGGTCTTCAACCAGAACGGGATCGCGAGCGTCGCGCTGCGCAGCGGCCGGGTGGCGCGTCGCTTCGGCGCACTGCTCCGACGGCCGCGCGCCCGGGAGGCGCTGCCCGAAGTCGAGAGCTCGCCGGTGCCGCCCGCGACACTCGAAGTAGGCGGGCTGACCGTGCGGTTCGGTGCAGTGACCGCGGTCGACGACGTCACCTTCGCCGTACCGCCGGGGGAGGTCGTCGGGCTGATCGGCCCCAACGGTGCGGGCAAGACGACGATCATCGACGCGGTGACGGGGTACGTCCGGGCCGCCACGGGGACCGTGGCGCTCGACGGTGTGCCCATGCGGGGCTGGCGATGGACACCGACGCGGCGCGCCCGGGCCGGTATCCGACGGTCGTTCCAGTCGCTCGAGCTGTTCGAGGACATATCGGTGGGAGAGAACCTCCACGCGGGCTCCGCGAGTCGCCCATGGCTGGCCGGCCTGCGCGATCTGGTCTGGTCGCGTCGCGAGCCGCTCCCGCCGACCGCGGTGCAAGCAGTTCGAGAGTTCTCGTTGGAGGACGACCTCGACCACCTGCCGGGCGAGCTCTCGTATGGTCGACGGCGATTGGTCGCGATCGCGCGCGCGGTCGCATCGGCTCCGTCCGTGCTGCTTCTCGACGAGCCGGCGGCCGGTCTCGACGACTCCGAGACCGCCGAGCTCGGTCACCTCGTTCAGCGGCTCGCGCGTGAGCGCGGCATGGCGATCCTGCTCATCGAGCACGACATCGATCTCGTGCTGACGGTGTGCGACCGGATCGTCGTGCTCGACTTCGGCCGCAAGATCGCCGAGGGCACGCCCGCTGACGTTCGAAGCGAACCTGCGGTGGTCGCTGCGTACCTCGGCGCCGACGAGACGGCTCGTCGACCGGAGCTCAAGGCCTCGCAGAGCTGAGAACCTCTCTATGCACTCCGTGGGCTGTGTTGGCAGTGACTGCGATGGTGAGCGGCGAAATCGCAGGTCACTGGCGGCCTTGCCGCGTGCCCGCAGGTCAGCGAGGTGCCGTGAACGAGATCCGGCGATCGGCCGACTCGCCACCATTTTCCTGGTCTCAGCAGTGCTGACGCGTCTGGCAGGGGCGAGGCGAGTGGGGCACCGAGCTCGAAGCTGCACGCTCTACGGTGCTCGCATGGAGCAGAGCGCTCGCGGAGGTTCTCTGCGGAGTCGATCCGTGCACCGCGGCTTGCAGCCGAGGTACGAGAAGGCCGAGGAGCAGGTCGGGCGCATCATGCGTGCCGCGGTCGAGCTCATCCGCGACAGCGAGTCGCTCGACCTGCGAGTGACCGACGTCATCACCGCCGCAGGCGTTTCCAACCGCGCCTTCTACCGCCACTTCGCCAACAAGGCGGAGCTCCTCATCACCATCCTCGAGGAAGGCAACCGCCGCGACGCAGCACGGCTGGAGCGGCAGATGGCCGACGCTCCCACCGAGCTCGAGAAGGTGTGTCGCTGGGTCCGCGGGATGCTCGCTCGCGCCCGCGACCCCGCCCGCGCCGCCGACACGCGCCCGTTCCTGCTCAACGGTCTCCGGCTTGCGTACGAGCTCCCCGAGGAGTGGCGCGAGGCCGAAGAGGTGCACCGCGCCCCGTTGCGGACCGCGGTGGTCGCTGCGCACGCAGCCGGCGAGATCGGCGACCTCGACGTCGAGCGGGCCGTCGACCACATCGTCTGGCTGACGTTCGGCCAGATGACGTGGAGCCTGCTCAAGCGCGAGCCGCTCAGCGAGGCGGACGTGGAGGACATCGTCGCCTTCGTGGTCGCCGGGTTGCAGCGCGACGGACCCGCTTGACAGGACGCGCGCCCTGAGAGAATCTGTTTCTCGCTTGCGAGAAACAGATTCCGCGAGTCTCGGGGGGAGCGTGGATGGGCCTGGAACCGGAGCCGATGTTCGACCTCACCGGGCAGGTGGCGATCATCACCGGCGGCGGCACCGGCATCGGGCGGGCGACGGCGCTCGTGTTCGCCGAGCACGGCGTCGACGTTGCGCTGGCGAGCCGGCGGGTTGCGAACCTCGAGAAGGTGGCGGCCGAGGTCGTCGAGCGTGGTCGCCGCGCGCTGGTCGTCCCGACCGACGTGCGCGATGCCGACGCGTGCGCGCACCTGGTCGAGCGGACCGTCACTGAGCTCGGGCGGGTCGACATCCTCGTCAACAACGCGGGTGGCTCCCAGTCGCGTTCGCTCACGGACTGGGACGTCGAGGGCTGGCAGCACTCGATCGACCTGAACCTCCGTAGCGTGTTCCTCTTGTCACAGGCTGCGGCACGACACATGATCGAGCAACGGTCAGGAGCCATCGTCAACATCTCGTCGGGCGCGGCGGAGCACGGACTGCCGTTCGTTGCGCCCTACGGCGCGGCCAAAGCGGGCGTCGAGAACCTCACCGCGTCGTTCGCGGCCGGCCTCGCGCCCAACGGGATCCGGGTGAACTGCGTCGGCGTCGGCGCGGTGAAGTCCGAGGGCTTCCTGCGAGCGATGCAGCGCATCGAGCAGGATCCGGACGACGTGGGAGGCCGCTCGAACGGCTTCGGGCGCGCCGGTGAACCGGAGGAGATCGCGTGGCCGATCCTCTTCCTCGTCTCGCCCGGCGCGAGCTTTCTGTCCGGACAGACGATCTATGTCGGTGGACCGCCGGTGGTCCCGTCGTTCGCCGCACCGCGCAGGTAGCGCGACGTGGTCGACGTCGATCTTCTCCGCCGGGCTCGCGACACCGTGCCGCCGCGTCTCAACGCCGGCCTGCTCTTCGGTGAAGGCGGCTTCTGCGTGCTGGGCTGGTTGCTGCACGTGGCCGGCTTCCACGAGATCACCGTGTTCGGGAACACGATCGCCGTCGCCGACCCTGCTCGAGGCGGCGCTGCCACACACGTCGTCGCCAACACCTACGGACTCCCGATCGAGGTGGTGGAGAGCCTCGCCCAGCTGAACGACCGGACGCCGAGTGCAGAGCGGGTCGCCGCGATCACGGCCCGCCTCGACGAGCTCCTTGCCCAGGTATCGCCCGCGTGACGGTCGTCGACGGCGGTCAGCTCGTGTGCCGAGCGCTCCAGCGAGAGGGCGTCACGCACGTCTTCGGTCTCGGTGGGGGACACATCAACACCACGTGGTGGGCGATCCGCGACGCCTCCGAGATGCGGATCGTCGACGTGCGGCACGAGGCCGCCGCCGTCTACGCGGCCGAGGGCTGGGCACTCGCCACGCGGCAACCAGGTGTGTGCCTCGTGACCGCGGCGCCCGGCATCACGAACGCGATCACCGGACTGGCGAACGCGCGGGCCGGTGGCATCCCGCTCGTGTGCATCGCCGGCGCCGCCACCACGCGGGGCCAGGACGCCGGCGAGGTGGAGTCACTCGACCAGCTCGAGGTGGTGCGCTCCGTGACGAAGTGGGCGCGCCGTGTTCACCATCTCGACCGGATCCCTGAGTACGTTGCGCTGGCGTTCCGCGAGGCTCGCGCCGGGCGCCCTGGCCCTGTGTACCTCGAGCTCGCGATCGACGTGATCCACTCGACGATCGAGGAGTCGGATGTCGTCTTCCCGCCACTGATCGACCCGCGCAGTGGTGGCGCCGCGGATGCGGGAACGATCGAGCGGGCCGTCGATCTGCTCGAGCAGGCTCGGCGACCGGCGATCGTGGCCGGGAGCGGGGTGTGGTGGGCGGGCGCCGACGACGCGCTGCGTGAGCTCGTGGAGCACACCGGCATCCCGGTCGTGACCCGTCAGGCGGGCCGTGGCACGGTCCCCGACGACCATCCGCTGTGCTTCGGCCAGGACTGGCAGAACATCTGCTACCAGGCCGACGTCCTCCTGTGCGTGGGCAAGCAGCTCGACTACTTCTTCGGGTACGGCCGCTTCCCCAACCTCGACCATCTCGTCCAGGTCGACATCGAGCCGCTCGAGATCGGTCGGAACCGTGTTCCGGTGAGCGTGGGCATCGTCGGTGACGCCGAAGCGACGCTGCGCCAGCTCAAGGACACCATCAAACCCCTCGCCACGACGGACTGGGTGGCCGGGCTGCGGGCACAAGCCGACGAGATCGCAGCCAGCCAGCGCGCCGTCGCTCGAAGCGACGACGTCCCGATCCATCCGATGCGACTCTGCGCCGAGCTCCAAGACCTGCTCGACCGCGACGCGACCGTGATCGCCGACGGCGCCAGCAACCTCATGTGGACCCGCGTCGCGTTTCCCGCCCACCTCCCGGGGCGCACACCGAGCATGACCAACTTCGGAAACATCGGCCACGGTGTCGGTCACGCGCTTGCCGCCGCGTTGGCCCGACCAGGCTCACAGGTGGTGTGGATGGTCGGCGACGGCTCGTTCGGTTTCCACGCCATGGAGCTCGACACCGCGGCGCGCTTCGGCCTGCCGATCGTGGCAGTGGTCATGAACAACCGGGGCTGGAGTGCGCAGTGGATCCCGCTCGGCGTCCGTCACTACGAGCGCCTTGCACCTGGCTTCGACGCCGACGGTGCGCTCGTCGAGCGGCCCGATCAGATCCGACCTGCGCTGGAGCGAGCGCTCGCCACCGGCACGCCGTCGATCGTCAACGTCCTCGTCGACCAGTCGCCCGAGTACTTCCCCGGGCGGTACCTGGGCCCGCAGCGATGACCGGAGGTGCGCACATGCACGTGCAGTGGAAGCGATCGCTGGCGATCATCGTGGTTCTCGCCGCGTCGTACACGGGCGCGGCACCGGCGAGCGCCCGGTCGGAGCGCGGTGGCGCGGCCCTCGGTGCGACCGACGTCGGCGTGAGTCCGACCCAGATCCGGGTCGCCGTCCTTGCCGACGTCGACACCCCGGCCGCGCCCGGCTTGTTCCAGGGCTCGGTTGACGCGGTGAAGGGCTGGGCGAGGTTCATGAACCGGCACGGCGGATTGGCAGGGCGCAAGGTCGTCATCGACTTCATCGATACCCATCTCAGCGCAGACGACGCGCGGAACGCGATCATCAAGGCCTGCCAAGAGGACTTCGCGATCGTCGGTACCAGTGCGCTCTTCGTCAACAACGTCGACGACCTCGTCGGGTGCCCTGACAAGGCCGGGAACCCGACCGGCTTGCCCGACTTCCCCGTCACCACGACCGAGATCGTGCACCAGTGCTCGACCGTCTCCTTCGCGGTGATGGGCGAGTCGCTCGACTGCTCGACCAAGGACGATTCACCGCAGACCTACCGCACCGTTCTTGGACCCACCCGCTACTACCTGAAGCGCTTCGGCAACCTTCACGGGGTGTTCGTCTATCCGTCCGACCTGCAGGCGGCGAAGGACGCGCAGATTCCGCTCTTCCAGGGCGAGCAGGAAGCCGGGATCACCGCAGATCGCGAGTTCGACCTCTCGGGCCTGGCGATCCAGAGTGCGTACACGCCGGTCGCCCAGCAGTTGAAGGAGAGCGGCTCGACCTACGCCCGCAGCGGCCTGGCGTTCAACAGCACCGTCGCGCTCAGGAAGGAGGCGCTGCTGCAGGGTGTCACGACGGTGAAGGTCTGGGACTGCGGACTTCAGTGCTACGACCGCCGGCTACTCGAGCAGGGCGGCGCGGATGTCGAAGGGCAGTTCGTGTACGTCCCCTTCCTTCCGTTCGAGGACGCCAAGGCCAACAAGATGCTGGCGACCTTCCTGAAGTTCACGGGGCCCAACAAGGCTGACGGGTTCGGCGTGTCGGCGTGGTCGGCGGGAATCTTCTTGCGTGACGTCGTCGAGCAGGTCGTGAATCAGGGTGGGGCCGATGCGCTGACCCGTGAGGCGGTGCTCGCTGCGGCACCCAACGTCAACGGATTCGACGCCGACGGCATGATCGGCCGGACCGACGTCGGCAAGCAGATCCCGACGCCGTGCTATGTGCTGATGCAGGTGAAGCACGGCGAGTTCGTCCGCGTCCACCCGCGGAAGACCGGAACGTTCGACTGCGACCCGCGCAATGCGATGTCCCTCGAGCTCGACCTCGTCCGCTGACACGACGGATGGAGGTGCTCGCTGCCGCGATCCGCCTCGAGGCCGAAGTCTTCCTGTCTGGTCGCCGCGGCTCGAAGCCGCGCTGACTGCCGAGGACCTCCAGCATCGGATGCTCAGCTGACGCCGGGCGCAAACCGGCGAATTGCGTGTACCGGCCGACTCGCCACCACTTCTGAGTCATCGCCTGCTCGTTCCGGGGTGGCTCAGCAGCGCGGCCGCATCCCCCTTTGCTCGGCCGATGGGTGGACCGTAACGTCGAGTCCATGCTGAATGGCGACACGCTGATCATCGACGCCGACTCGCACTGGACCGAGCCGCACGATCTCTTCACGAGCGTCGCTCCTGCCGAGTACAAGGACCGAGTGCCGCGCGTCGAGATGGTCGAGAGCCAACCGACGTGGGTGTTCGACGGTCACGTGATGGGGCAGGCCACCGCGGCCGGCGTCATCGGCCGTGACGGCAAGAAGGAGAGCGCTGACCTGGCGCTCAACCACTGGACGATCGACATGATCCACGTCGGGGCCTACGACCCCAAGGTGCGCCTCCAGGTCTTGGACGAGTGCGGCATCGACGCGCAGGTGATCTTCCCGAGCACCATCGGGCTCGGCGGCCAGGATCTGGGCGCGGTCGAAGACCAGGCGCTGTGCCGTCTGGTCATCGAGATCTACAACGACCGGATGGCGGAGATCCAGGCCGACTCGAACGACCGACTCCTGCCCATGCCGCTCATGCCCGCGTGGGACGTCGACACGTGCGTCGCCGAGGCGAAGCGGGTGGCGGCGCTCGGGGCGCGTGGCGTGAACATGACGTCGGACCCGCAGGACCTGGGTGCGCCCGATCTCGCCAACCGCGCGTGGGACCCGTTCTGGGAGACGTGCACCGAGCTCGAGCTCCCGGTGCACTTCCACATCGGCGCCAGCATCACCGCCATGTCGTTCTTCAGCAACTACCCCTGGGCCTCGCAGCCCATGAACACCCAGCTCGCAATCGGCGGCACATTGCTGTTCGTGGGCAATGCGCGGGTCGTCACGAACACGATCCTGTCGGGCATGTTCGACCGCCATCCCGACTTGAAGATGGTGTCCGTGGAGAGCGGTGTCGGATGGATCCCGTTCATCCTCGAGACGCTCGACTACGAGATGTCGGAGAACGCCCCCGACGAGCTCGCGCTGCTGAAGAAGATGCCGTCGGAGTACTTCCGATCGAACCTCTACGCGACGTTCTGGTTCGAGAACAACCGCAACAAGCTCCCGGAGCTCATCGATGCGGTCGGCGAGGACAACATCCTGTTCGAGACCGACTTTCCCCACCCGACGTGTCTCTATCCGCATCCGCTCCAGACGGTCGAGGCGAAGATGGCCACGCTGGCACCTGCGGTGCGCAAGAAGATCTACGGCGAGAACGCTCGTCAGCTGTATCGCCTCTGACCTGTTGGCCGACCATCGCGGCTGGCGCTCGGGCGGCGGCACCGGCCCGTGACGTCGCAGTTCTCTGTTGTGGCGACGATCTAGCCGACGAGGAGGAGCTCGTCGATCCTCGCGTTGAGCGTCGTCTGGTCGACGACATGCACGTAGAGATCATCGGGTCGAGTCGAGGGGATCTCCCACGACAGCCCGCCGTCGGCGTTGATGACCGCGGTCGTAGCGTCGAGATCGGTCTTCTGGTTTGGTGAACGCAGGTCCGCCGCCGGGGACGATCCAGTCCATCGGCACGAGCCGCTCCACCTTCGCCTCGACCAGCGCATGCCGAGCTCACCGGTGTGACCCTGCTCGAACGTTCCCGCGTCGCTGCCCCGGACGTCACCCACCGGGATGTGACCGTGGCGATACGCAGTGTTGATGGCGTCGATGGCGGCTAATGACGACCCCCCGCCAGCGTCGACTCGCCAGGCCGTGCTGTCACTTCGGAACCATCGGCAGCGTCTCGAACCCACGGACCGTCGACGTGGGGGCGATGCGCGCGCGCTCCAGGTCGACGTCCCATTCGGGGAACCGGTCGAGCAGCTCGTCGAGCGCGATGCGGCCCTCGAGCCGGGCGAGCGCGGCGCCCAGGCAGAAGTGGATCCCGTACCCGAACGCGAGGTGCTGGCCGACCTCGCGGTGGATGTCGAAGCAGTCCGGATCGTCGTAGCGCCGGTCGTCTCGGTTCGCGGCAGATATCAGGAAGAGCAGGGCGCTCCCGGCAGGCACGGTCTCGCCGTGCACCTCCGCGTCCTCGGGCACGTACCGTCCGATCTGGGGCCCCGGCGACTCGAAGCGCAGCAGCTCCTCGATCGCGTTGGGGACGAGCGAGCGATCCTCGACGAGCTCACGACGCTGGTCGGGGTGCTCCGCGAGCACACTGCCCGCCCAGCCGATCAGGCGTGTCGTCGTCTCGTTGCCCGCACCTGCGACCACCGTCGTGTACAGCAGTGCTTCGTCACGAGTGAGCGTCCGCGCCGCACCCGTCTCGTCCTCGAACTCGGTGTGCAGCAGCTCGGTCATCAGATCGTCGGACGGGTGATCGATGCGCCAGTCGATGTACTCGGCGAACGCCTCGCTGCCGAACGTGGGCCGCGTGGTGACCTCCATTGGCGTACCGGCTTCGGTGCGCAGCCTGGCATCGGCGCCTTCGCGCACCGCCTCCTGATCCTCCTCCGGGATGCCGAAGAGCATGCCGATCACGCGCATCGGCATCTGCGCGCCCAGCTCGGAGATGAGGTCGAACTCCTCGCTGCCGACGAGCGGGTCGAGGCTCTGCGCGCAGAACTCGCGGATCCGCGGCTCGAGGGCTGCGACTCGTCTGGGTGTGAACACGCGCGACAGCAGACTGCGATGGACCGTGTGCGCCGGCGGATCTTCGAAGATCAGCGTTCCCGGTGGGAACTCGACGTCGGCCTTGATGAGCTCGAGGATCCCGCCGCGGCCCGAGATGAAGCGCTTGGCGTCGACGAGCCCGCGCTCGCAGTCCTGGTAGCGGCTCACCGCGTAGAAGTCGTACTTCTCGTTGTAATAGAGAGGTGCTTCCTCCCGGAGACGCCGGTACAGCGGGTACGGATCGGGGTCGTTGATGGCGCTGTAGGGGTCGTAGGAGAGGTCAGCCATCCTGCGCACCTCGTGTGCGGCGGATTCCACGTGATTGGTCCTCCCTGGCAGCGCGCGGCCGGTTCGATCATGGCATGCCGCCACGACCACGCACACGTAGGATCGGCGCCCTCATCCATGCGCATGCTGCGAACTCTTGTCCTCGTGGTCCTCGTGGTCCTGGCGTTGTGTGGCGGCTGGAGCAACGGCTCGTCCAGCGCCGGCGCATCCGGCGACGCCTCAGCGGCCGAGGAGCTCTCGGGTGCGTCACCGAAGCGCGATCGGGCGCTCGTCGCCGCGTGCAAGGACCGGGAGCCGTTCATCGAGCTGTGGGAGCTCGCCGAGGATCCGCCCGACGATCCGGCGAAGGTCGAGGCCCGGCTCGACGCACTCACCGCCGACATCGAGGAGCGGGCGGGGGCGCCGGGAACAGCCCGCGAGGATCCGATCGGCGCCGACTACGCCCAGCTCGCCCGCTTCCTTCCCACCTACGTGCTCGCCTGGGAGATAAGCGACTTCGATCCCGACGAGCTCGCGGCGTCGGGTCTGGCCGATGTGGTCGCGGACGACGCACGTTTCGTCGTCGCCCAGGACTGGGTGAAGCTCACCAAGCAGGTGTGCGACGACGGCATCGTCGGGCGGTGTCGCGGCGACGGGCTCACGTCCGCGCAGTGCGTGTGCGTGGAGGAGACCTACGCCGCGGGAGTGATCGAGTACGGACGCCCCCTGGACGCCGCCGGGATCCTCGACCTCGGGGGCGTGCGGGACGACTGCCCCAAGTGGGTCGGCGACGACTGGTGCAAGTCGACCGGTGCCGTCGACGAGCTCTCCGACTTCGTGCTGGGCGACTTCGGCGATCCGGAGGAGCTCACGAAGGAGCTCCGCACCGGCGATCTGACGTCCCAGAAGAAGCCGATCACCGCGGCCCGCGACGCGTGGGACGACTTCGTGGCCGGATCCCCGCGACCGGTGCAGTCCGTGACCGACGACATCGACTCGTTCCTGGACGACTGGGAGGACGTGTGGGCCGACGCCGGCTACGCGTACGCGCGGATCCTCACCGAGGACGACCTCACGGAGCGCTATCAGGCGCTGTTGGCCGAGAACCTGAGGTTCGACTCGTCGATCTCGCTCCTGCTGGCGGTGACCGAGGTGCTGTGTGACGACACCCGCACCGGCTTCCTCGACAGCTGCATCGCCGAGGGCGGCACGCTCAACTCCTGCTCGTGCGTCTACGCATCGGTCGGCGACGGCGTCTTCTCGGGCGGTCTGCCCCGGCAGCCGGACGGGAGTCTCGACGCGGCCGAGCTCAGCGCGGTCTGTCGCACCTGACGAGCCGTGCGGTCATGCCGCTCGGGCGCGGCGAATCGACGTCTCGTCGGCGAGCACCAGGCTCCCGTCGGTCGTCAGGGCCACGGACGTGGCGCAGGTCTCGCCATCGCCGAACGCACGCGATCGAGCTGCACGACCCTCGGCGATGTCGTACCGCAGGGTCTGCTGGCGGAGGAAGCTGCAGACGACGACTGCACGCTCCGACAGCGCGGCGAGCGCGGAAGGTGCGGTGCTCGGTGGGAGCTTCGTGACGTGGGTGGGGCGGGCGTCGAGATCGCCACGCGCGAGCCGTTCGGGGCGATCGCCAGGGGCGTTGTCGGCAACCCAGAGCGCACCATCGCCGACGAAGGAGAACGCAAAGGGGTTGTTCCAGCCGCTGGAGACGAGCTGGGGCACCTGTGCCGGAGAGCCATCCGGACGGAGCCGAAGGAGCTTGCCGTTCGCGGTGTTGGGGTTCGCGACCCGACGGTGCATCCCGAGGTCACCGATCCCGATCACCAGGCTCTGATCGGTCGGATCGAACACCAGGTGACCGCCGTTCGCCAGCGTTGCACTCGGCGGGCCCCGCCACACGACGCGAAAGTCCGGAGCGACCTGGCCGACGAGGATCCGCTTGGCTGCTCCGCGCGCGGTCCACGCCGCGAACAGCCGATCGTCATCGCCGAGGGCGAGGCCGAGGAGCCCCCGCTGACCGCTGGTGGAGACCTCGAGCGTCGCAACCGGGACGTCGATGAGCGCACCGTCCGCCGTGACCCGACGGACGCGACCGGTGAGTCGCTCCGCGTAGAGGAACCCGCCGTCGGGTGCAGGCACCAACGCGACCGGGAACGCCGCGTGCCGCACGATGACCTGCTCGGTCGATTCGGCTCCAGCGGGGGGAGCGACTCCGAACATCCCGACGGCGAGAGCGCACAAGAGCGCTCGTGCGAGGTGACGTAGGACCACCAGGGCCATCGTGACGACAACGCTGCTCAGCGGCAAACCGCGCCCCGGCGCCACGGATCCGCGGGGCGACGCCGAGCGGTTGTACCGGTCGGTCAATAGGATCCGCCCGTGGACCTCTCGCTCACCGAGTCGGAGCGCGATCTGGTGGGCCTCTGTCGCGAGTTCGCGCAGCAGGAGATCGCCCGGCGTGCGCCCCCGGCGTGGGAGGAGGAGCGGTGCCCGACCGACCTGCTCCGCGAGATGGGTGCGCTGGGCCTGCTCGGCATGCTGATACCGGAGCAGTGGGGAGGCATCGGCATGTCGACCGTCGGCTTCGTCGCCGCGATGGAGCAGATCGGTCTGGCCGACCAGTCGGTCGCCTCCGCATGGCAGGCGCACGTGACCATCGGCTCGCTGCCGCTGTACCTGTTCGGCAACGACGCGCAGCGAGAGCGTTGGCTGCGACCGTTGGCCGAGGGGCGGGCCCTCGGTGCGTTCGGTCTCACCGAGCCCGATGCGGGTTCGGACGCTCGCGGGATCCGCACCCGGGCGCAGCGACGTGACGGCGGTTGGCTGATCAACGGCCGCAAGACGTTCATCTCCAACGCGGGGACCGACATGTCGTTCGGGGTGACGCTGCTCGCGCGCACCGAGTCGGCCGAGGGCGACGCGCCGACGTTCGCGAGCTTCGTCGTGGAGAAGGACACCGCCGGCTTCACGATGGGCCCGAAGATGCGCGGCATCGGCTGGCGGGGCCTCGACACCCGCGAGCTCGCCTTCGACGACGTCTGGGTTGCCAACGACCACCTCGTCGGCGATCCCGCGATGGGGCTCAGCCAGTTCCTGCGCACGCTCGAGGTCGGGCGCATCTCGATCGCAGCGTTGTCGCTCAGCCTGACCCAGGCCGTGCTCGACATGGCACTCGAGTACGCGCGCGAGCGGGTGCAGTTCGGCCAGCCGATCTCGAGGTTCCAGGCGATCCAGTTCAAGCTCGCCGACATCGCGACCGAGCTCGAGGCGGCACGGTGGCTCACGTATCGCGCCGCATACCTGCGTGACACCGGTCAGCCGTTCCTCAAGGAAGCGGCGATGGCCAAGCTGAAGGCCAGTCGGCTCGCGGTGTCGGCGGCGTCGGAGGCCGTCCAGATCCACGGTGGCCTCGGCTACATGCTCGAGTCACCGGTGGCCCGCTTCTACTGCGATGCGAAGGTGCTCGAGATCGGCGAAGGCACGAACGAGATCCAGCACCTGGTCATCGCGCGGGCGTTGGGTTGCTGATCCTCGGATCCGCTCAGGTCGCGGCGAGGCGGCGAATCGCCGCCGCGATGTCGTCGCGGTCGGGCAGCCACGCGCGTTCGAGCTCGGGCGCATAGGGCGGTGGAGTCGGCGCGGCGCCGATCCGCTGGATCGGCGCGTCGAGGTCCCAGAACGCGTCGCGGGCGACGGTGGCCGCGATCTCGGCGCCGATGCCGAACGGGAGTACCGCCTCGTGGGCGATCAGGAGCCGGCTGGTCCTGAGCACCGAGTCGAGGATCGGAGCCATGTCGAGCGGAGCGACGGATCGCAGGTCGATCACCTCGACGGAGATGCCTTCGCCGGCGACGTGCTCGGCCGCGGCGACCGCCTCGTGCACCATCCGTGAGACCGACACGACGGTGAGGTCGCTTCCCGGGTGCACGACGGTCGACGAGCCGATCGGGAGGATGTGGTCGGCCGGCGGCTGCGGCCCCTTCATGCCGTAGAGCAGCCGGTTCTCGATGAAGACGACCGGGTTCGGGTCCTGGATCGCCGCGCGCAGCAACCCGTAGGTGTCGGCGGGCGTCGACGGCATGACGACGCTCAGTCCCGGGACGTGCGCGAGCAGCGCCTCGAGGCTCTGCGAGTGCTGGCTCCCCGAGGAGCGCCCCGCGCCGAACTGGGTCCGCACGGTCAGCGCCATCTGCGCGGCGCCCCCGGTCATGAACGGCAGCTTCGCGGCCTGATTGAGCAGCTGGTCGAAGCAGACGCCGAGGAAGTCGAGGTACATCAGCTCGACCACGGGATGCATGCCTGCCATCGCGGCGCCGACGCCCAATCCGATGATGGCGCTCTCGGAGATGGGGGTGTCGCGGACGCGATCGCCGAAGCGTTCGCCGAGGCCGCGCGTGAGGCCGAACACGTTGCCTCCGGCGGCAACGTCGATCCCTGCGACGAAGACGCGCTCGTCGCCGGCGAGCTCGGCTTCGAGCGCGGCTCGGATCGCGTCCATGGTGCGGAACACCGGCGCATCCGCGACCGGTGCCGGCGGCTCCGGGCGTTCGGGTCTCGGGCGGGCGACGAAGTCGGTCAGCGTCGCGGCCGCCGGCGGCGAGAGCTGTCGCGCCGCCTCGACAGCGTCGTCGAGCTCGCGCGCGACCGCTGATTGCATGAGTCCGAGCGCCTCGTCCGTGGCGCCAGCCGATCGGAGCCGGCGCGCGCTGAGGACCAGCGGGTCGCGTGCTTCCCATTCCCGAACCTCGTCGGGAGATCGGTAGCGCTGTGGGTCGCCTTCGTAGTGACCGTGCCAGCGGTAGGTAGTGGCCTCGACGACGGCCGGTCCCCGCCCGGCGCGGGTCGCCTCGACCACCGGGCTCATCGCGGCTGCCGTCGCCGCGACGTCGTTGCCGTCGACCGCGACGTAGTCGAGGCCGTAGCCGGCGGCCCGCCGCTCCAGTGGTGCCGCGTGTTGGGTCGATGCGGGCGAGAACTCTGCGTAGCCGTTGTTCTCGCAGAAGAAGATCACCGGCAGCCGCCAGACCGCGGCGAGGTTGACGGCTTCGTGGAAGTTGCCGTGCGCGACCGCGCCGTCACCGAAGAACGCCACCACGATGCGCCGGTCACGTCGGAGCTGCGCCGCGGTCGCGGCACCTGCCGCGATCGGCAGGCCGGCACCCACGATCCCGTTGGCGCCGAAGATGCCGATCGTCGGATCGGCGATGTGCATCGAGCCCCCGCGGCCACGGTTCGTACCCTCGTCCTTGGCCATGAGCTCGGCGAACATCCCGAGCGGGTCCAGGCCCTTGGCAAGGCAGTGGCCGTGGCCGCGATGGGTCGACGTGATCACGTCGGCCGGCCCGAGCGGCCAGCACGCACCCACGGCCGACGCCTCCTGCCCGATCGACAGGTGCACGAAGCCCGGTACCTCGCCGTCGCGGTACCGCGCAGCCACGCGCTCCTCGAACCCGCGGATCACGAGCATCCGCCGATGCATCTCGAGGAGGTCGGCGTCGGTGAGCACGAGCCGTGTATTGTACTGGTCGGTACAAACGCAGGAACGGTGATGGCCGAACAGATCGAGATCCCAGGCGCCTTCCCCGGCGGAGCGGAGGTGACCGGGAAGCGAGTCGTGATCACCGGGGCGAGCCGGGGACTCGGACGGTTGCTCGCCCACGCGTTCTCGCAGGGCGGCGCACTCGTCGCGCTGGTCGCGCGCGCCGAGAAGGACCTCAAGGAGGTCGCCGAGGCGCTGTCGGGCCCGTCCCTCGTGCTCAGCGGTGACGTGACCGACGAGGACTTCAACGACTCGGTCGCCGATGCCACCGTGGCGGAGTGGGGCGGCCTCGACGTCTGGATCTGCAACGCAGGGATCTCGCCCATCCTGGCCGGGCCGCTTGACACCGAGCCGTCGGTGTGGCGACGGGTGCTCGACGTGAACCTCACCGGCGCGTTCCTGGGTGGGCGCGCCGCCGCCCGGGTGATGGCCGAGGGCGGTCGGCTGATCTTCACCGGATCGGTGCTGGGCGAGCGCCCGCGCCAGGCGCTCGCGGCGTACAGCGCGTCGAAGGCCGGGATGGTGGGCTTGGCGAAGGCTCTGGCGCTGGATCTCGCGCCCTCTGGCATCACCGTGAACGTCGTCGCTCCCGGGTGGTTCGACTCGCCGTTGGCCGAGACGTGGAAGAACAACCCCGAGCTCGCGGCCGAAGTGATCGGCCATACCGCGCAGCGGCGTTGGGGAGCACCCACCGACCTCTCCGGCGCGTACCTGTTCCTCGCTTCCGACGCGTCCGCGTTCGTCACCGGCACCGTGCTCAACGTCGACGGCGGCTACCTGCTGGCATGAGCGAGCGTGCGCGAGCCGGGTATCCCGGCGAGCAGCGAGCGGGGCCCGAGCGGCCCGGCGCGCCGAAGGCGCGCCAGGAGCGGGCACGATGAGCGAGCGTGCGCGAGCCGGGTATCCCGGCGAGCAGCGCGCGGGGCCCGAGCGGCCCGGCGCGCCGAAGGCGCGCCAGGAGCGGAGAAGATGAGCGAGCGTCGGGCGATCGCGATCACGGGAGCGGGCGGGACGCTGGGCGTCGCGCTGTCCCGCCGGCTCGGGGGCGAGCCCGACACCGACCTGGTGCTCAGCGATGTCAGCGGGCAGTCGCTCGCAGCGACGGTCGAAGCGCTTCCCGAAGGCGACAGCGCGGTCGAGACCGTGCTGGCGGACGTGAGCGACATCGATCAGGTCGAAGCCGTCGTCGCGCGAGCGGTGGCATGCTTCGGTCGTCTCGATGTCCTGATCAGCAACGCCGGCGTGCTGTCGCCGAACGGTCGCATCCACAACCTGGCGACCGAGGACTGGGAGCGTGCGTTCCGCGTCAACGTCCTCGGCGCCGTCAACGGCATCCGCGCCGCGGTGCCCGTGATGCGCTCGCAGGGTTCCGGGTCGATCGTCCTCACGGCCTCGGTCTCCGGCCTCACCGCGTGGTCGCACGCGGCGCCGTACTGCGCGACGAAGGCCGCGGTTATCCAGCTCGCGAAGGTCGCCGCCGTCGAGTACGCGCGCGACGGCATCCGCGTCAACTGCGTGTGCCCGGGAACGTTCCTGTCGGCGATCCACGAGGGCCTCCCGCAAGAGGCGATCGACGCGATCGCGGCCAAGCACCCGCTCGGCCTGGGATCGGCCGCCGACCTGGTGGGCGCCTACTCGTACCTCGCCAGTGACGCGTCCCTCTGGACGACGGGTTCGGCGATCGTGGTCGACGGCGGCTACGCCGCGCCATAGGAGGCTCCGTGGAGCAGGCGTCGCCGATGCACCCGGACATGAGCTGGGTCGCCGTGCTCGAGCACCACGCGAGCCGCACGCCGCACCGGCCACTGGCGATCTTCGGCGACGAGACCGTCACCTACGGCGAGATGGCGGCGCGTGTGCAGTCGCTGGCCGCCGGGCTGCACGAACGAGGTGTCGGCGCCGGCGACGTCGTGGGCCTGCTCTCCTACAACTGCACCGAGTTCCTGGAGACGATCTTCGCCGCGAACTCCCTCGGCGCGATCGCGATGCCGATCAACTGGCGCCTCGCCGCGCCGGAGGTGCGGTACATCCTCGAGCACTCCGAAGCGCGCGCGCTGGTGTGCGACGAAGCGCTCGTGGATGTCGCCGACGTTGCAACCCGTGGCCTGGAAGAGGCGCTCGTCCGCGTCTGCATCACACGGTCGGCTCCCGAGGGGTGGACGCCGCTCGCGGATCTCCGGAAGGCGTCGCCCGCACCGGTGCGCGTGCCCGCGGCCGGTGACGACCTCCACCGGTTGATGTACACCTCGGGCACCACCGGGCGCCCGAAGGGCGTCATGATCACCCACGCGAACCTGGCCTGGAAGAACCTCGCGCACATCGTCGAGTTCGGCTTCACCAGCGCCGATCTCGGGCTCGCGTGCGGGCCCCTGTACCACGTCGGCGCGCTCGACCTCACGACCACGTCGCTCATCGCCGCCGGTGCGACGACCATCGTCCACCGTGTCTTCGAGGCGCCCGACGTCGTCGACGAGATCGAGCGGTCGCGCGTTACCGCGGTGTGGCTCGCGCCGGCCATGGTCAATGCGATCATGGCGCTGCCCGACATCGAAGCGCGCGACCTCTCGTCGGTGCGGTTGGTCATCAACGGCGGGGAGAAGATGCCGATCCCGCTCATCGAGCGGCTCCAGCGCACGTTCCCCTCGGCGTGGTTCGCGGATGCGTACGGCCTCACCGAGACGGTCTCGGGCGACACGTTCCTCGATCGGGACAGCATCGTGAGCAAGCTCGGCAGCGTCGGCCGTCCGTGCCTCTACCTCGAGCTCGACATCTGGGACGAGCAGGGAACGCCGCTGCCCGCGGGGGAGCGCGGCGAGGTGGTCCTTCGGGGACCCAAGGTGTTCAAGGGCTACTGGCGCGACCCTGACGCGACCGCGGCCGCGTTCGCCGGCGGATGGTTCCACACCGGTGATATCGGGGTGCGCGACGACGACGGATACCTCTACATCGTCGATCGACTCAAGGACATGATCGTGTCGGGCGGTGAGAACATCGCCGGATCCGAGATCGAGCGCGTGCTCTACGAGCACGAGTCGGTCGTCGAGGCTGCCGTCGTCGGGCGCCCCGACGATCGGTGGGGCGAGGTCCCCGTCGCCTACGTGGTCGTGAGCGCGGCGACGACGCCGGGGGAGCTCGTCGAGCACTGCCGCGAGCAGCTGGCGCGCTTCAAGGTCCCGAAGGAAGTGGTGCTCATCGACGCGCTCCCGAGGAACCCTTCGGGCAAGGTCCTGAAGCGAGAGCTACGACGACAGGTGCCTCATGAACGCAACTGACCAGGCGGTGAGATCGGACGGGACGTAGTAGCCGGACTCGTCGTTGATCGCCGCCCAGTGCTCGGCGACGTCCTCGATCGTCGGCTTTGAACCCGAGTGGACGTACCCCTCCGTCGAGGCGATGAAGATGCGCGCGAAGCGACCCGCGCCGGCCGCGTAGATCTCGCCGCTCACGGGACAGTCCTCGTGGGCCAGGAACGCGGCCATCGGTGCGACGAGGTCCGGCGACATCAGGGATTCCGCATCACCTGTCGGCGGGCCTGCCATGCGCGTGAACGCCGCGGGTGCGATGAGGTTCACCGTGATGCCGTGCGCGGCACCTGCGGCGGTGAGGCTGCGCGTGAGCCCGATGACAGCACCCTTGGCAGTGGCGTACGAGAGGTTGTTCGGCAGTCCGAACAGCCCGGCGGAGGTCGTCATCACGATGCGGCCGTAGCCTTGTTCGACCATGTGCGGCCATGCGGCGCGGGTGGTGTTGAACGAGCCGCCGACGTGGACCGCGAGGTGCTTCGCGAGGTTCTCCGCGTCGGCTTCCGGGAGCCCCGCCCATCTGATGATGCCGGCGTTGTTGACGAGGATGTCGACACGTCCGAACGTGCTCGTCGCCACATCGACGAGCGCCTGCGCGCCGGCAGCCGTGGCCACGTCGCTGGTGTCGGCGCGGGCCGCTCCGCCGGCGGCGACGATCTCGGCGGCGACGGCCGATGCCGGTTCGGCGTCGGCGCCGACGCCCTCGATCGAGCCACCCACGTCGTTGACGACGACGCTGGCGCCCCGCTCGGCGAGCAGGAGTGCATGCGCTCGACCGATGCCGCGTCCGGCGCCCGTGACGACCGCCACGCGCCCATCGAACCTGTGCTCGCTCACCCGCCACCCCTCGCGCGCATCTTGTACCGACCAGTCACGATACTTTTGCGATACCGTCGGAGCCGATGGCAGGAACCGCTGCTGGCGACGAGCGCCGACGCAGCGCGAAGTGGGAGGCACGCCGCGAAGAGATCGTCGACACCTCGGCGCGGGTCTTCGCCCGGCAGGGCTACCACGCCACCGGCATCGCAGAGCTGTGCACGGTCAACGGTGTCGGCAAGGGCGCCTTCTACTACTACATCGGGTCGAAGGAGGAGCTCCTCGCCGCGATCCACGATCGTGTCATGGACGAGGTGATGCTGGGCGCCGATCGTGTCGCCCGAGCCAGCGGATCGCCGTCGACGCAGCTGGCGATGCTGGGTGACGAGCTGCTCGACGTCATCCACCGCTATCCCGACCACGTCTGGGTCTTCCTCCACGAGTTCCCCGCGCTCACGGCCGAACGCGCCGAGCAGTTCCGCGTGCGCAGGCGGGCCTACGAGCAGAGGGTCGAGGCGATCCTCCAGGCCGGGGTCGATTCCGGGGAGTTTCGTGATGTCGACCCGAGGCTCACGGCCCTCGCCTGGCTCGGCATGCACAACTACACGTACCTGTGGCTCAAGCCCGGTGGTCGGGTCTCGGCTCGCGACGTCGCGAAGCCGTTCGCCGACATCTTCATCCACGGGATCGCCGGCTCGACGGACGGTGGAACCTCGTCGTCCTAGGAGATCGCGTTCCTCTCAGGAGGTCGCGGCGCCGACCGGGGCCTCGAAGCCCAAGAGCCCGCCCAGGGTGCCGCCGAGCATGGCGGCGCGCTCGTCGGCCGGGACGTCGGCGAAGTGCTTCGCGATCAGCTCTCGGCTGCCGCGGAACGTCCCCTCCGCGTGCGGGTAGTCGTTGCCCCACACGATCGTCGACACGCCCGTGATGTGTCGGCACGCGATCGCCACGGGATCGTCCTGGAACTGGACGTGGAACTGGCGCTGCACGTACTCACTCGGCGTCAGCGGGTAGGGCCACTTCTCGTTCAGGCGGAACAGCTGCGCCATGTTGGGTTGGTCATTCGCCGGGCGCGTCTCGTCCCAGTATCCGAGCCACCAGTCAGCGTCCTGGCCGATCCCGGTGATCCAGCACTTGTCCATCGCGCCCATCAGCGACGCAAGCCAGTGTGCGTTGAACTCGATGAGGGAGAAGTGGAGGTCGGGGTAGCGCTCGGGCACACCACCGCCGACGAGCTCGCAGATGAGCTGCTGGGGCACGATCGCGCCGTAGATGGACTGGGTGATCATCCGCTTCGACGCCGACCTCTCGGTCATCGGCTGGTTGACCTGAGCCGCCGACTCCATGACGACCTTGAGCGTCGTGGACGCCGGATCGTCGACCTTCACGCCGCCGGTCTGGGTGTGGAAGAACGGCTGCACGCCGTTGGCCTGCGCCGCTGCCCACACGGGGTCGAAGTCGCGCGAGTAGTACGGCTTCGGGGGCGTCGCCGGGAGGAGGATGGCGCGGAACCCGGCGGCGGCGACACGCTCGATCTCGGCGACGGCGTCGTCGACGTCGGTCAGCGGGACGGGCGCGGTCGGGGCGAGCCGCGAGAAGTACGGGGTGAACCGCTCGACGACGTAGTCGTTGTACACCCGGGCGTGCGCCATCGAGAGCTCGTGGTCGTCGGAGTACAGCCCGAACAGCGACAGGTTCGGGTGCAGCACCTGGGCGTCGACGCCGTCGAGGTCCATGTCCTCGAGGATGAGCTCCGGGTCGCCTTCGGGCATCCGCCCGCCGGTCTGGCGGTAGCGGGAGATCGTCCAGCCCTCGAACCCCGGCGTGTGCAGGCGGCGGAAGATCCGGGCGCCGCCCTCGACGAGCGGCTCGATCTCGAAGTCCTCCTCCCAGACCGCGCGATCGCGCAGGTGCTCGGGAAGGCGGGTGACGAACAGGTCGATCGGCTCGAGGAGATGTCCGTCCCCGGAGACGACGAAGTCCTTTTCAGCCATGCTTCTTGAGGCTAAACCAACCGGTCGGTACAGGCAACGCACGTCCGTCAGCACGACGAGCCGGACGCAGCAGAGAAGACCAGAACGTGAAGAGAAGAAGAGAAGAGGAAAAGAGGATGCGGTGACGAAGCGGTGGAAGCAGCGCCCGCCCGGCTCGACGTGGGGCGACTGGGGCGACGACGACGAGCTCGGCCGCATCAACCTGCTCACGCCCGAGAAGGTGCTCCAGGGCGTGCGCGAGGTGGAGGCCGGCATCAGCTTCTGCTTGAGCCTGCCGCTCGACCATCCGGGCGGCACCGCCTTGAACCAGCGACGCCACCCGCCGCGCCTCGCGCCGACCGAGGACATGGAGGGCAATCCCGAGACCTTCTACAACGTCCACCAGAGCCGGATGGAGAAGTGGGGGCACCCGAAGTACGTCGACGTGTGGGCCGACGACCAGGTGACCCTCTCGCTCCAGTACTCGACGCAGTGGGACTCGCTCGCTCACGCCGGAGCCGAGTTCGACGCCGACGATGACGGGGTGGAGGAGGCGGTCCTCTACAACGGGTATCGAGCCGGCGCCGACCTCGTCGGACCCCAGCCCGACGCGCGCGGCGACGGTGGCAGGAGCGTCTGCTTCGCGCACCACCTCGGCCTGGAGCACATGGCCTTCCACGGGGTCCAGGGGCGCGGCGTCCTCGTCGACCTCGAGCACCACCTGGGCCGAGACTGGCGGGGCGTCGACCGCACGACGCTCGAGGAGATCATGGCGGCCGACGACGTCGTCGTGGAGCCGGGCGACATGCTGCTCCTGCACACCGGCTTCGCCACGAAGGTCCTCGAGTGGGAGCGCGATCCTGATCCCGTCGAGATCCATTCGATGTGCGCGTACCTCGACGCCCGTGACCCGTCGATGCTCGAGTGGATCACCGAGTCGCAGATCTCCGCCCTGGTGGCCGACAACTACGCGGTCGAGGGGATGGTCGGCGGGGATCGCGACGAGAGCCGGCACTCGCTCCTCCCGATCCACCACCTCTGCTTGTTCAAGCTCGGCGTCCCGCTCGGCGAGCTGTGGTACTTGCACGAGCTCGCGACCTGGCTGCGCGACCACGACCGCAGCCGGTTCCTGCTCACCGCGCCTCCGCTTCGGCTGCCCGGCACGGTGGGCTCGCCGACGACGCCGATCGCGACCGTCTGACTCAAGAACGCGACAAGCGGAACGCCTTGTAGTCGTTCGCCACGACCTCGTCAATGACCGAGAAGAGCTTCGGCCGCCCGGCCGCGTTCAGGAGGTACCGGCGCGGCTTCCCGGGGATGTTGGCACCGAAGTAGTAGCTGCTCTCCCCGAACGACGGCGGTCTCCTCGCGGCACGGTCGATCATCCTCGTCCACTCGTCCTCGGCCGCGGGGTCGACCTCGATCGTGTCGTACCCGTGGTCGCGCACGTAGACGAGGGTGTCGGTGACGAAGTCGACCTGGTCGCCGTTGTAGCGGGGGTTGTTGCCGGCGGCCGCGTGCGGCCCGCCCGGGAAGAAGAAGTTCGGGAAGCCCGTGGTCTGGACGCCGAGGAACGTCGACGGACCATCGGCCCAGTGGTCCTCGAGCGCGAGACCGCCACGGCCGCGGATCCCCATGCGCAGGAGCGCACCGGTTCCGAAGTCGAAGCCGGTCGCCCACACGACGATGTCGAGCTGCTGCTCACCCTCCGTCGTCTCGATCCCACGCCCGGTCATGCGCACGATCGGCGTCTGCTTCAGATCGACGAGCGAGACGTTCGGTTGGTTGAACGCCTCGAAGTAGCCGTTCACGAAGGGCGGCCGGTGCTCGCCGTACCGGTGGCCCGTCGGGATCAGCCGCTCCGCGGTCTCGGGATCCTCGACGATGCTCCGGATCTTCTCGGCGATGAACTCACACCACTCCGCGTTCGCGGCCTCGTCGAACAGCAGGTCGGCGTAGTTGCTCGTGAGCTTCGAGAAGCCGGGGCTGGCCCACATCCTCTCGAAGAACGCGCGTCGCTCCTCTGCCGAGTCGTCGAACGTGGCGCGTTCGTGCGCGGCGTGGAGGAACCCGTGCGGTGACGTGTTCAGCGTCTCGCGCATGGTCTCGAAGTCGGCCCTGAGCTCGACCTGCTCGTCGGGCGTGATCGGTGAGTTGTTGAGGGGTGTGCACCAGTTGGCGCTGCGTTGGTACACGGTCAGGGAGGCGACCTCGCCGGCGATGACGGGGATGATCTGGACGCCGCTCGACCCGGTGCCGATGACCGCGACGCGCTTGTCGACGAAGTCGACCGGCGTCTCCGGCCAGAGCCCGGTGTGGTACTGCTCACCGCGAAACTCGTCGCCCCCGGGCACGTCGGGGAAGTTCGGCACCGAGAGGACGCCGGTGGCGGCGATGAGGAACTGCGTGCGGTACTCCGTGCCGTCGTGCAGTGCGACCGCCCACCGCCGCTTCGACTCGTCGTAGACGGCCGAGGCGACTCTGGCGTCGAAGCGGATGTGGCGCCGGAGGTCGAACCGGTCGACGACGTGGTTGAGGTAGCGCTCGATGTCGGGTTGCTCGGCGAAGTGCTCGTGCCACTCCCACTCGTCGAAGAGCTCCTTCGAGAACAGGTAGCCGTACGTGTAGCTCTCGGAGTCGAAGCGCGCTCCGGGGTAGCGGTTCCAGTACCAGGTGCCCCCGACACCGCTGCCCGCCTCGACGAGCTCGACGGAGAAGCCTGCCTCGCGCGCGCGGTACAGCTGGTAGATGCCGGTGATGCCCGCGCCGACGACCAGCACGTCGACGTCGGGACTCGGAGGCACGGGCTGCATTGTACCGACCGGTTAGTCTAAGGAACGGTGGGGACCGTGGGAGAGAAGAGGTCGACGCTCGCGGTGCCGTACGCGGTCGATCTCCCTGATCGCGTCCGCAAGGAGCGCTACCTCGACGCGGGCTTCTACGAGATGGAGGCGGAGCTGCTGTGGCCGCGCGTCTGGCAGATGGCGTGCCGGCTCGAGGAGATCCCGGCGCCGAACGACTTCGCGGAGTACGAGTTCCTCGATCAGTCGATCGTCGTGGTGCGCACCGACGACCTGGGCGTGCGGGCGTTCCAGAACGCCTGCCGCCATCGTGGCGTCAGGATCGTCCAGGGTCGAGGCAGCTGCGAGCGCGGCTTCCAGTGCCCGTTCCACGGCTGGCGCTACGGGCCGGACGGCGCGAACGCGGGCGTCACGCAGCGGCGAACGTTCGCCGAGCACAACCTCGCGCCCGAGGACCTCGACCTCGTTCCCGTGCGGTGCGAGGCGTGGGGTGGGTGCGCGTGGATCAACCTCGACGACGACGCACCACCGGTGCGCGAGTCGCTCGAGCCGGCCGCGAGCATGCTCGACGCGTGGAAGGTGGAGTCGCTTCGCACCGAGCGGTGGTTCGCCGCTCGACTCCCCGTGAACTGGAAGCTCGCGATCGAGGCGTTCGTCGAGATGTACCACGTCGTGCAGACACATCCGCAGCTCATCATCCCGACGAGGTTCGGACGGCGCGACGAGGAGGGGTTCGATCCTGACGCCTTCATCGACGCGGACATCCAGTACCTGCGAGCGATGAGCGACGGCATGGCCGGGATGACGCCGGCGGGAGACGTGCGCATCGCCGAGGGTCTTCGGGACGTGGAGCTGCCCGCCGATCCGACGCTGGCGATCGAGACCTGGAACCGCACGCTCAACGACGCGGTGGTGCGCTGGCACCGCGACCGGGGGGCCGACATCCCCGATCTCAACGACCTCGAGGCGCGAGGGATCAACCTCACGTTCTTCCACTGCTTCCCGCACTACTTCGTGCTGCCGATGTACAGCGGTGCCTCCTCGTACCGGTTCCGCCCGCTCGGACCGGAGGAGACGCTGATGGAGATCTGGTCACTCGAGCGGTTCCCGGAGAGCGACGAGCGGGAGCAGCCCACGCCGCCCGAGCCCTGGGAGGCGGATGATCCGCGCTGGCCACCGATCCCCACGCAGGACTTCTCGAACCTGCCGCGCCAGCAACGGGGCCTGCATGCGAGGGGCTTCGAGTACATGCGCCTGTCCGAGGGACTCGAGGGACACATCTCCAACTTCGAGCGGACCATCGACGGCTTCCTCGCCGGTCTTCCACACCAGCGGCTGCTCCCGGCACTGGCGGCAGTCAACGTCTACCCCTTCGAGCAGCCGATCCTGGACCTCGGCTTCTGATGGGCGCCTCGACGTTCGCCGAGGTCGCCGAGGGCGTCCGTGCCGCGATCGCCGCGTACACCCAGGCCCTCGACGACGGTCGCACCGACGACGTCGTCGCAACGTTCTGCCCCGGCGGCGGCTGCGACATCCCGGGCCTGGGCGCCCACGAGGGGCACGAGGCGCTGCGCGCGGCCTACACCACGGTGGAGCCGCGGCGGCCCCAGCGCCACCTCGTGCTCAACACGCTCGTCACCGAGTGGGACGACCACGAGGCGAAGGCGATCAGCGACGTCGTGCTCCTCCTGCAGCGAGACTCGGGCTGGGGGATCCAGCTCGTCGGCCGATACCACGACACGCTCCACCACGACGACAGCACGTGGCGCTTCCACCATCGGCGGGCCGAGTTCGTAGCTCCT
>CAZHKE010000023.1:42028-44997 GCA_964532485.1 uncultured Bifidobacteriaceae bacterium | reverse complement strand
CGGGGGAGGTGTGGGGTGCAGAGTCGGCCGCCGATGCGCTCGTGGTCGTGCGGATCTGACCAGAGCGGTCCGCTCCGGCGTGCGCTCTCGACTACACTGACGTCAGCTCGGTCCGCCGTCGTGCGAGCACCGGGCTCCGCATCGGGCAATCCGCCTTGGTTCTCGCGGTTCCACGCCGGCACACCACGCGGGCGAGTCGGGATCGGCGTCTCGGGGTCAGTTCGCCCCTCGTGAGACATCGCCATCCACCGCCGCACACCGGCGGCCGACACCGGAGCAATCAAGCAACCATGTCCAAGCAGTTCACCGATCTCGGGGTGCCGCGCGCCATCAGCGACGCGCTCGCAGCCCGTGGGATCGACCAGCCGTTCCCCATCCAGTCCCTCACCGTCCCTGATGCCCTCCAGGGCCGCGACGTGTGCGGCCAGGCCGACACCGGATCGGGCAAGACGCTCGCGTTCGGCATCCCGCTCGTCGCCCGCGTCGCAAAGGCCGAGCCACGACGTCCGACGGGGCTCGTGCTCGTGCCGACGCGTGAGCTCGCCGCCCAGGTGCGGCGTGAGCTCGAGTGGCTCGGAGCGCCCGGGCGCCTGCGCGTCACCGCGATCTACGGCGGGGTGGGCTTCGACGCCCAACGCAAGGCGCTGCGGCGGGGCGTCGACATCGTCGTCGCCTGCCCCGGACGTCTTGCCGACCTCGTCGGCCAGGGAGACCTCGAGCTCGGCGCGGTCTCGATCGTCGTCGTCGACGAGGCGGATCGCATGGCCGACATGGGGTTCCTCCCCGAGGTTCGCCGGCTGCTCGACCGGACGTCGCCGAAGCGCCAGACGCTGCTCTTCTCGGCGACGCTCGACGACGCCGTCGACGTCCTCGTCCGCCGCTACCAGCAGGACCCGGCGGTGCATCGCCTGCCGACGTCCGCCGAGGAGTCAGGACCGATCGACCACCAGGTCGTCCAGGTCGGGGCGAGCGCGAGCGACCGCCTCCAACGCTGCGCCGAGCTGATCAAGAGCAGCGGAGGTCCCACGATCGTGTTCTGCCGTACGAAGCGCCGGACCGACCGCGTCGCCCGTGACCTCGACCGCCTGGGCGTCCGAACGGTGGCGATCCACGGCAACCGGTCCCAGGGCCAGCGCGATCGTGCGCTCGCCTCGTTCACCCAAGGCCGCGTCGACGCGCTCGTCGCGACGGACGTCGCGGCCCGTGGCATCCACGTCGACGGCGTGGCATGCGTCGTGCACTTCGATCCACCCAACGACGCCAAGGACTACACGCACCGCTCGGGGCGCACCGCCCGGGCGGGCGCGAGCGGCACGGTGATCTCGCTGGTCGACGCCGAGCAGGCGGCGGCCGTCGTGAAGGTCCGGCGCTCGCTCGGGCTCTCGGTCGACCGTGACGTCGTTGCGACGCCCGCGGCGACGAAGTCGGGACGACCGCGCCACCGTCGTCGGCGTCCTGCAGGGAAGGCCACGAATCGGTCGCAGGGTGCCACGCCGAAGCGGGGCGCGGCGAAGCGCCGTCCGGCGAGCGCCACCCGCGAGCTCTAGCTGCCCGACCCCGGGTGGCGGGCGCTCGACTGATCGGCAAGATCCTGGAGCAGCCGCGCCTCGCTCACCATGAGCTTGCGCCAGTCGTCGAGATGGAGGCTCTCGTTCTCACCGTGGATCCGGCTGTGCGGGTCGGCGGGGCCGAGCATCAGCACGGGGATGCCACCGTACGCGTCCGCGAACGGGCCGACGAACGGGATCGTGCCGCCCACACCCATGTGCACCGGCGGCGTGCCGAACCCCGCCGTGAGGGCGCGGTCGGCCGCATCGAACGCCCAGCCCTCCGGTTCGCAGGACCACGCGGGGACAGCCTCGGAGGGGTCGAAGCGGATGTCGATGCCCCACGGCGTGTGACGCGCGACATGGGCAGCGACGAGCCGGTTGAGCCGCGTCGGATCCTGGCCCGGCGCGACCCGGAACGACACTCGGGCGGCTGCGCTCGCCACGATCTGGTTCGACGACCCCTCGATCGGGTGCGTGTCGATGCCGAGGATCGTGAGCGCCGGGCGGTGCCACAGCCGCTCGTAGACCGGCACCGACGGGTCGCCTGCGAGCTCGACACCGGGGAGCATGCCCCACGCGGCGTGCAGCCGTTCCTCGTCGACGGGTAGCGCTGCGATCCGCGCGCGCTCTTCGACCGACGGCTCGCGGACGTCGTCCCAGAAGCCGTCGATCGCAACGTCTCCGTGCTCGTCGACCATCGAGTCGAGCACGTGCGCGAGCGCCATCGCCAGGTCGGGGACGACGCCGCCGGACATGCCCGAGTGCAGCGGGCTGTCGAGCATCGACATGCGGATGTCGCCGCCCGCGAGGCCGCGCAGCGAGTACGTGAGGCCGGGGGTGCCGACGTTCCAGTTGCCCGCGTCGGCGAGGACCAGCACGTCGGCCGCGAGGTCGTCGGCGTACTCGGTGAGGAACGCGCCCAGGTGCGGGGAGCCGATCTCCTCCTCGCCCTCGATGAGCACCTTCACGTTGCACGGGAGCCCGCCGGTCGTGTCGAGCCAGGCCTTGAGCATCGCCCCGTGCGCGACCGCGCCGGCCTTGTCGTCGGCGGTTCCCCGGCCGTAGAGGCGCCCGTCGCGGGCCACGGGCTCGAACGGGTCCGATGTCCAGCGCTCCTCGTAGCCCGGGGGCTGCACGTCGTGGTGCGCGTAGAAGAGGACGGTCGGGAAGCCTTCGTCGGACGACCCGGCGTGGGCCCACTGGGCGATGACCGCCGGCGGGCAGCCCGGTACGGTCGCCTGGCGCACCGAGTCGAGCCCACACGACTCGAGGTACGACGCCGTCGCATCGGCGCTGCGCTGCACGTCGGCGCGCCGGTCGGCGTCGGCGCTGATGCTGGCGATGCGCACGAGGTCCTCGAGCGCGAGCCGGGCGTCGTCGAAGCCGGCATCGACCGCGGCGGCGACCTCCTCGACGACC
>CAZHKE010000023.1:27266-41928 GCA_964532485.1 uncultured Bifidobacteriaceae bacterium | reverse complement strand
CGACCTCCTCGACGACCGGGTCGACGACCGGGTCCACCGATGTCTCGTCGGGACCACTCATCGCGCGGAGCGTACCGGCGGCGTCCGCTCCGTCTCCCACGTGAGGCCGGGCCGGTAGCCTGCGCGGTCGCCGGACGCGGAGGAGCGGTGGCGGAGGAGTGGTGGCGGGGGAGCGATGATGGGTCGGCTCGACGGGAAGGTGGCCATCGTCACGGGAGCTGGGCAGGGGATCGGACGCGGGATCTCGCGGCGGTTCGCCGGCGAAGGCGCGGCCGTGCTGGTCGCCGAGCTGAACACCGAGACCGGGATGGCTGTCGAGCGCGAGATCGTCGACGAGCTCGGCGGCCGGGCGAGGTTCGTCGAGACGAACGTGCTCGACAAGGACGACATCGAACGCATGGTGAAGATCGCCGCCGACGAGCTCGGCGGCGTGCACGTCCTCGTCAACAATGCGTACGTCACCGGCAGCATGATGCGCTTCGAGCAGAAGCCGGACGTCGACCTCCAGCTCGCGTTCGACGGCGGGCCCATGCACACGTTCCGCGCGATGCAGGCCGTGTTCCCTCACATGAAGGAGCAGCGTTGGGGCCGCATCATCAACTTCGTGTCGCTCAACGGCATCAACGCTCACCAGTACTCCGTCGACTACAACGCGGCGAAGCTCGCGATCCAGGCGATCACCCGCACCGGTGCGCGTGAGTGGGCGCGCCACAACATCCTCGTCAACTGCATCGCGCCGGCCGCGGCGTCCCCCGCATACATCGCGTTCGCGGAGGCCGCGCCCGAGAACGCCAAGGAGATGCTCGAGCAGAACCCCATCGGGCGGATGGGTGACCCGGAGCACGACATCGGCGGCGTCGCGCTGTTCCTCGCGAGCGACGACAGCGACTACATCACCGGGATGACGATGTTCGCCGACGGCGGCAGCCACATGAACGGGGTCCAGTGGGATCCCCCCATGCCGGAGTGACTCGGAGATGAGCTCCTACGACACGCTCGTCCACATCGCGGTCGACGTCGAGGACGGCGTCGCGTGGGCCGTCATCGACCACCCGCCGATCAACCTCTGGGACCGCGAGCTCACGGCCGACATCGTCGGCCTGATCGGCGCGTTCGAGAACGACGAGGCGTCTCGCGTGCTCGTGCTCACGAGTGGGAACCCCGACTTCTTCATCGCGCATGCCGACGTCGGCATGATTCTGGAGATGCGCGCCGGGGGGATGGACGCCGCGGCGCGGGGCACCGACGGCGAGCCGGCGCCGGTCAACGTCCTGCTCGAGCGATTGCGCGAGATGCCGAAGGTGTCGATCGCGCTCGTGCAAGGGATCGCGCGGGGCGGCGGCTCGGAGATCGCGCTGGCGTGCGACCTGCGCTTCGCGTCCGACGACGCCGTGTTCGCGCAGCCTGAAGTCGCGCTCGGGATCATTCCCGGTGCTGGCGGCACGCAACGACTCAGCCGGCTGGTCGGCCGGGCGCGCGCCCTCGAGATCGTGCTCGGCTGCGCAGACGTCGACGCCGAGGAGGCCGAGGCGATCGGCTACATCAACAACGTCCTCGACGACGACGTGGTCGAGGAGTTCGTGCAGGACCTGGCCACGCGGATCGCGTCGTTCCCGCCGGTCGCCGTCGCCGAGGCCAAGCGGGCGGTCGACGCCGCGTTCGGTGACCGGGTGGTCGGGTTCGCCACGGAGGCCGCCGGCTTCCGCACCGCGCTCGCCGAGCCCGTCGCACGCCAGCGGATGGCGCGGTTCCTCGAGCTCGGCGGACAGACGGCGGAGGTTGAAGAGGGCGAGCTGACCGACCTGGTGGACCAGCTGCAAGAACCCGGGTGAGGGAGTGATCTCTCCGGCGTGATCTCCTTCGATGGCCAGGTCGCGTGGGTCGCGGGCGCCGCCCGCCCGCCCGGCATCGGCCGAGCCGTGGCGATCCGGCTCGCACGGCTCGGCGCCGACGTGGCCTGCGTCGACGTTGTCGACGACGGCGCTCCACCCGAGCAGTCGTACCGGGTGGCCCGGGCTGCGCTCGAGAAGACGGCCGACGCGGTGCGCGCCGAGGGCTCGCGGGCGATCGTCCAGGCGGTCGAGCTGAGCGATCCGCTCGCGGTCGAGGACGCGGTGCACGCGACCGTGGCCGAGCTCGGCCGCATCGACGTGTCGTGCAACCTCTCGGGCGGTACGGGACCCGAGCTCGGTACGGGCGGGCTGCTGGACGTGACGCCGGAGTCGTTTCGCGCCGCGCTCGACGCGAACCTGCTCGCGACGTGGCTGGGTGCGCGGTCGTGCGCTCGGCAGATGGTGCTGCAAGTACGCGGCGGCGATCCGCCCGGCGCGATCGTCAACCTCGCGTCGTCGGCCGCGCTCGCGGGCTCGCCGAACGTCGGCGCGTTCTCCGCCGCTCGCGCCGGCGTCGTCCGGCTGACCGAGGTGCTCGCGCTCGAGGTCGCGGAGCACGGAATCCGGGCGAACGCGGTGTGCCCGATGGGCGTGTCGCCCCACCAGGGCGCCGGCAACCCCGGCCTCACCCAGGGGGTCGCGGGCGGCAGCTCCGACTGGGCGCGCACCACGATCCCGCTCGGCCGCTACCAGGAGCCCGACGAGACCGCGGCCGTCGTCGTGTTCCTCGCGAGCGACGCTGCCAGCTTCGTGACCGGCCAGGCGATCACGGTCGCGGGGGGCGCGCACATCTGACGCCGATAGGGTGACCGACCGTGCCTGCGGTCGTTGCGGAAGGACTCGCGAAGCGCTTCGGTGACACCGAGGCGCTGTGCGGCGTCGACCTCGAGATCGAGCGCGCCACGGTGCTCGGCGTGCTCGGCCCCAACGGCGCCGGCAAGACGACCGCGGTGCGGATCCTCACCACGCTGCTGCGCCCCGACGCGGGCCGCGCGGTCATCGAGGGGATCGACGTGGTGAAGGAGCCCCGCCGGGCGCGCGCCCGCATCGGCCTGACGGGTCAGTACGCGGCAGTCGACGAGCGCATCACGGGGTTCGAGAACCTCGAGCTCGTCGGTCGCCTGTTCCACCTCTCGAAGAAGGAGGCCCGCGACCGCGCCGACGAGCTGCTCGAGCGGTTCCACCTCGACCAGGCCGGCGATCGGGTGGTGAAGACGTACTCGGGCGGCATGCGGCGGCGCCTCGACATCGGCATGAGCCTGATCGGCCGGCCGTCGGTGCTGTTCCTCGACGAGCCGACGACCGGCCTCGACCCCCGCAGCCGGCTCAACATGTGGGCGCTCATCGAGGAGCTCGTCGCCGAGGGCACGACGACGCTGCTGACGACGCAGTACCTCGACGAGGCCGACCGCCTCGCCGACTCGATCGTGGTGATCGACCACGGCTCGGTCATCGCCGAGGGCACGTCCGACCAGCTCAAGGCTCGCACCGGCGCGGAGCGGCTCGTGGTGACGGTGGCCGAAGGCGCGCAGCTCCCGAGGGCGTCCGACGTCCTGCTCCGGCAGGCGTGTGGATCCGAGACGGTCGACACGATGGCGCGCACCGTGACCGTGCCGGTCACGAGCGCGGCGGGGCTCGTACCGGTGGTGGTGCGTGAGCTCGACGCCGCGGGGGTCGGTGTCGAGGACGTCGCGGTGCGGCGGCCGACGCTCGACGACGTGTTCTTCGACCTCACCGGGCACGCGGCCGAGGTCGTCGAGGACGACGAAGATCTCGCCGGACCCGTAGCGCTCGCAGCCTCCGGGGCGGAGGACGCAGCATGAGCGACATCGCGCTGCGCGCGCCGGTCACCGATCAGCTGGGCGGGCACGACGTGCCGACCGGCGCGGCGTGGATCTGGCGTGACTCCTGGACCGAGGCGCTGCGCCACCTGCGCGCCATGCCGCGCTCGCCGGAGATCCTCGTGTTCTCGGCGGTGCAGCCCATCATGTTCGTGCTGCTGTTCGTCTACGTGTTCGGCGAGTCGGTCGCGGTTCCGGGCGACAGCTACACGCAGTACGTGATGGCGGGGATCTTCTCCCAGACCGTCGTGTTCGGCACCGCGTGGACGAGCGTGGGCATCGCCGAGGACATGAGCAAGGGGATCATCGAGCGACTCCGCTCGCTGCCCATGTTCCAGCCCGCGGTGCTCATCGGGCGGAGCATCTCCGACGTCGTGCGCAACCTGTTCACGTTCTTCGTCATGGTCGCGGTGGCGTTCGCCGTCGGTTGGACGATCGAGGGGCCGATCCACGAGGCGCTCCTGGGCTTCGCGGTCCTGTTCGCGTTCGGGTACTCCCTGAGCTGGGTGCAGGCGTTCATCGGCGTGTCGGTGAGCTCGGTCGAGGTCGCCAACTCGGCCGGGTTCATCTGGATGTTCCCCATGACGTTCATCTCGTCCGCGTTCGTCGATCCGTCGAACATGCCCGGTTGGCTCGAGGCCATCGCGAACGCCAACCCCTTCTCGATCGTCACCGACGTCGTGCGCGACTGCTACGACGGCGTCGACCCGGGGAGCGACCTGTGGGTCGCGATCGCGTGGATCGTCGGGATCACCGTCGTGTTCTCGCTGCTCGCCATCAGGAAGTTCCACTCCGCCACCCGCCGGTAGTCGGCACGCTCCACGCTCAGAGCGCTCGAGCGGCGACGTGACCGTCGTAGACGGCCCGGTCGACCAGCCGCACCGCGACCGCGTCGCCGATCCGCTCGAGCTCGGCGACCTTGCCCTCGAGCTCGTGGAACAGCGAGTCGTCGGGCAGGCCGTGCGTGCGGATCACCACCGTGTCGACGTCGGTCAGGGTCTCGAGCTCGCGGGAGAGGGTGTCCACGAGCGTCACCTCGTGGTCCCCGATGAACGCGAGCGCGGTGTTGGGCCGCCATCGCATGCCCGCCTGGACGGCGCGGGGCAGGATCGCCGCCTGCGTCTCCCCGTCGAGCGCCATCGGCACCGGGAGCGGGGTCACGCAGATCGCCTCGGTGCCCTCGGCCGAGAGCAGCTCGCCCAGCCCGATGGCCTGGGCGTGGCCGACGGCGTCGAGGATCACGACCCGCCCGCCGAGCGCGCCCGGGTCGACGAGCGTACGGCGGAGCGCGTCGACGTGGTCGAGCACCCAGTCCTGCTCGGACCCGGGGACCGGCATCGGGTGGTACGCGGCCTGCCCGAGCTTCGTGGCGTGCCCACCGGTCGCGACGATGACCGCGTCCGGCGCGAGCGCGAGGACCTCGTCCGCCGTCGCGTCGATGCCCGTGCGGACGTCGACCCGCTGGCGCTCGCACTCACCGATGCGCCAGCGCGCGATCTCCCAGATCTCACCTCGCCCGGGCAGCTCGCGGGCCCACCGCAGTGCGCCGCCCAGCTTCTGCTCGCGCTCGAGGAGCGTGACGTCGTGACCGCGGGCGGCTGCGGTGGCCGCGGCCTCGAGGCCGCCGGGGCCGCCACCGACCACGACGACGTTCTTCTTCGACGCCGCCGGCTCGAGCGTGCCGAGGCCGAGGTCGTCCTCGCGGCCGACGGCCGGGTTCTGCACACAGTTGATCGGCATCGACTGGAGCAGGTTGCCGTAGCACGACTGGTTGATGCCGGTGCAGTGGCGGATCTCGTCGTCGCGCCCCTCGCGTGCCTTGACCACCCACTCCGGGTCGGCGATGAGGGCCCGCACAAGCGTGATCCCGTCCGCCTCGTGGCGCTCGAGGATGCCCTCGGCCTCGAACGGCGTGAGGATGCGGTGAACCGTGAACACGGGCGTGTCGCGCACCGCCTTCTTGACCGCGTGGGCGGCGTAGACACCGAAGCAGTGCGGCGCGTAGTTCGTGCGCACCATGCCGATGCCACCGATGCCGACGCTGACGTTGAGGAAGTCGACGAGCCCGAGGCCCTCGTAGCGGGCCGCGACCTCCGCGCAGTCGTCGGTCGTGAGCCCGGGACCGTGCGACTGCTCGTCGTCACCGGCGAGGCGGATTCCGACCGCGACCCGGTCACCCACGGCCTCCCGCACCGCGGAGACGACCTCCACGCCGAAGCGCATGCGGTGTTCGAGGTCGCCGCCGTACTCGTCGTCGCGGCGGTTGAACTTGGGTGAGAGGAACTGGTGGAGCAGATACCCGTGCGCGCTCTGGATCTCGATGCCGTCGAACCCCCCGGCGACGGCGTTCTCGGCGCACCGAACGTGGTACTCGATCGACTCCTTGATGTCGCGCGCGTCCATCGCGCGTGGCGCCTCCATGTGCTCGGGCGACACCGACGGCGCGACCGCCACCTGCTTCGACCAGTTGCCCAGCATCATCGCCCCTGAGTGCGTGAGCTGGATCAGCGCATGCACACCGTGCTCGTGAACCTGTGAGGTGAGCCGGTCGTAGTGGGGGATGCACTCGGGATCCCACCCATTGGCGTTGTTCGTCATCTTGTAGGCGGAGTTGGGTGCCACCGCGGTCTCGCCCGCGATGACGGCCGCGACTCCGCCCCGCGCGCGGTCGGCGAGGTAGCGGCCGTAGCGCCGTCCGTAGAAGCCGGGCTCGCCCCACACGGGGTTGGGCTCGGTGAACATCGTGAAGTGCGCACCGAAGATCACACGGTTGCGCAGCTCGATCGGTCCGAGGCGGAGCGGCTCGAAGAGGCGCTCGTGGCTGGGGGCAGGTTGGTGGGCCACGAGGGCGCAGGCTCTCACACTGCCGGGCTCGTCGGCCGACCGCCGATGCGGGCGTCGGCGGGGCCTCGCGCTGCGCACGCTGACACGGGGCCTGCCGCCGTGGCACGCTTGAGGTCATGACCGACGTGCAGAGGCCAGAGCGCCAGGACGACTACGACGCCTTCGCCGTCTTCGACGAGTCCGTGGGGGTCGGGCAGATCAGCGACATCCACTCGGTGTTCCACGAGATGCGCTCGGAGTGCCCGGTGTACACCGGAGCGTTCCACGGGCGCTTCGGCATCGAGACTCCGATGGAGGCCGCGCTCACCGCCGACCGCACACCGTACGCCGTGCTGTCGTTCGACGCCGTGCAGCAGGTGCTCAAGGACGGCGAGACGTTCTCGTCGTCGGGGTACGGCGAGAGCATCGGCCTCGTGATGGGGCACTCCATCCTCGAGATGGACGAGCCCGAGCACCACCGGTACCGCTCGCTCATCCAGCAGGCGTTCACGCGCAAGGCGATGGAGCGCTGGGAGGCCGAGCTCGTGCGGCCGATCGTCGACGGGCTCGTCGACGGGTTCGCCGATCGGGGGCGGGCCGAGCTCGTGCGTGAGCTGTTCTTCCCGTTCCCCGTGCACGTCATCGCGGGGATGCTCGGCTTGCCGCAGGAGGGGCTCTCCGACTTCCATGCCAAGGCGGTCGAGCTCATCACCATCACCGTCGACATCGAGCGTGGGCTGGCCGCGTCGCAGTGGCTCTACGACTACTTCGCCGCGATCATCTCCGAGCGGCGTGTGGAGCCCCGCGGCGACGTGATCAGTGTGCTCGTCGAGGCCGAGCTCGACGGTCAGCGCCTCACCGACGACGAGATCATCGCCTTCTTGCGCCTGCTCCTGCCCGCCGGCGCCGAGACGACGTACCGCTCGTCGAGCAACCTCATGTTCGGGCTGCTCGACGACCCGGCTCAGCTGGCTGCGCTGCGCGACGACCGCTCGTTGATGCAGCAGGCGATCGAGGAGGGTCTGCGCTGGGAGCCGCCGCTCACCGGCATCGGCCGCACGGCGATGCGCGACGTCGAGATCGCGGGCGTGCAGATCCCGGCCGGTGCGCCGGTCGCGGTCGAGATGGGCAGCGCGAACCGCGATCCGGCGCGATGGCGCGACCCCGACCGCTTCGACATCCACCGCAAGCTCCAACCCCACATGGCGTTCGCGCACGGCCCGCACACGTGTCTCGGGATGCACCTGGCACGCATGGAGACGACGGTCGCGATCAACGCAGTCCTCGACCGGCTGCCGAACGTGCGCCTCGCCCCCGACGCCGATGCCCCGGAGATCACGGGCCTCGCGTTCCGCGCGCCCACCGCGCTCCCGGTCGTCTTCGACGTGTGAGCGGCTAGTCCACGCCGTAGAGGCGGAGAGGGTTCTCCCAGAGGATCGACCGCTTCTCCGCTTCGTCGAGGTCGGTGCGAGCGAGGAAGTCGCGGACGCCGTCGGGGAACGACCCCTCGGGGTGCGGGAAGTCGGATGCGGTGACGACGCAGTCGGCGCCGAGCGCGTCGACGACGTGGCGCAGATGCGGCTCCTCGGCCTCGGCCGAGATGAAGCACTGTCGGCGGAACAGCTCGCCCGGCGTCGCCGACAGCTCCTCGCAGTCGAGCCCCGCGTAGCGCTCGTACAGCTCGTCGAGCCACCACAGCCAGTACGGCAGCCAGCCCGCGCCTGACTCGAGCACGACCACTCGCAACGTCGGGTGTCGGTCGCAGATGCCGCCGACGAGGAACGAGAACAGGGTCAGCGCGCTCTCGAGCGGGAACGCCGCGGCGATGCGGGGCAGCGCCCAGTCGCCGAAGCGATCCGCGCCGAGCTGGCCCAGCCCGGTGCCCGCGACGTTGTGGAGCGCGAGCGCCGCGTCGAGCTCGGCGAGCGCGGCCCACAGCGGTTCGTAGTAGTCGCGTTCGAGCGTGACGCCCGGCAGCGGCGGCTCGGGGAGCACGAAGAAGGCGCGCATCCCGTGCTGCTCGACGGCACGTCGCGCCTCGGCGATCGCGGCATCGACGTCGCGCAACGAGAGCTGGCCGATCGCGAGCAGGCGGTCGGGCACGTGGGCGACGAACTTCGCGGACCATTCGTTGCCGGCGCGCACGATCGCGGCCGCGAGCTTGGGGTCGAGGCCCCACGCCGCGACCTCCATGAGCCCCCGGCTCGGGTACAGGGCCATGCGGTCGATGCCCTGATCGTCCATCGCGAGCACGTACGCCTCGGGATCCCAGCCACGCGACTCGTACTTCCGGTACGTCGTCGCCCACTCGTCGTTGAGCGTCTGCAGCCCGCCCGCGAGCCGGCGCCAGCGCACGGTCGGGACGCGCCGGTCGCGGTCGATGACCGTTGCGCCGCGGTCGGGCGAGGCCACGGGTCCGCGCGCGCGCAGCGCGGGCTCGAGGTGCTCCGCCCAGAAGTCGGGCGGCTCCATGAAGTGGGCGTCCGCGTCGAAGACCCGGAGTGGAGCGGCCATGTTCAGCGGCGCCGCCGGCCCCGGCGGCGCAGCAGCGATCGCAGCGCGAGGATGCCGACGATGGCGACCACCGCGCCGGCGACGATGCGTCGCTCCGGGTCGGCGGCGGGCTCCCAGCGCGCGTCGCCGTCGCGGATGACGAGCGCGCCGGCCGGGCGAGCCCGTAGGCCGAAGCCGCCACCGTTGCCCTCACGACCGTCGGCCTCGACACCCGTGCCGCCCCCGCCGCCGCCCGAGACGAAGGCTGCGGGGACAACGACCGCGCCGTCGGTCTCGATCGGGTCCCCGAAGACGCGTTGGACGCTGATGACGTCGCGCGCGCGTTCGACGAACGCGGGCAGCATCGACGACCGCTGCGCCGGTGACGTGGTGTCGGGCTCGCTCATGGTCCCTCCGGTGTGGTCGAGGTGCCGCCCTCGGCGTGGTACCGGTCGCTCCACTCCTTCGGCGGCGGGTCGGCAGGACGCGCACCGGCGCCGAACATGCGAGGCAGCTCGGTGGCGAGGTCGTCGGCCGTCCAGCCCCGGTCCTCACGAGTCGCGGTGCGGTCGACGGTGAACGTCTGGATGTGCTCGATGATCCCACCCCGGACCTGGAAGCACTGCCCGCTGATCCAGCGTGCGGCCGGCGACGCCAGGTAGCAGATCATCTCGGCGACGTGCACCGGGTCGGTGCGGTCGAAGCCCATGTCCTGTGCGTCGCCGACACGCGCCATGCGCCATCCGATCTTGGCGAGGCGCGTCGCGGCCGACGGCATGATGCAGTTCGCCGTCACACCGTACGGTGCCATCTCGGTCGCGATCGACTCGGTGAACGCGAGTGCCCCTGCTTTGGCGGCGGCGTAGTTGGACTGGCCTGCTCCGCCGTAGATGAGCAGGCCGGTCGCAGTGCTCACGATCCGTCCGTCGACCGGATGCCCGGCCTTGTGCTGCTCGCGCCACCAGCGACATGCCGGTGCCGTCACCGCGAACGCCCCGCGCAGGTGCACGCGCACGACGTCGTCCCACTCTTCGGGCGACATGTTGAACACCATGCGGGGGCGCCCGAAACCAGCGTTGCTGACGACGATGTCGAGGCGTCCGAACTCGGCGATCGCCCGCCCGACGAGCGAGGTGCCCCCGTCGATCTCGGAGACGTCGCTCCGGTCGGCGACGGCTGTGCCACCGGTCTCGAGGATCTCGGTGACGACGTCGTCGGCGGGGGAGTCGGCCGTCGCCGAGCCATCGGTCGCGACCCCGAGGTCGTTGACGACGACGGCAGCGCCGTAGGCGGCGAGCCGAGTCGCCTCGGCGCGCCCGATCCCCCGACCGGCACCGGTGACGACCGCGACACGCCCGTCCAGCATCGCCCCGTCCGGCACGAGCGTCAGCTCGCCTCGAGCGCGCCCACCCGGCCACGCTCCTCGAAGCGCGCCAGCAGCTCGGCGCCGTCGGCTTCGCTGAACGGTCGGAGCGGCTTGCCCTTCGCCGGTCGCCAGAACACGGGGTCGGGCACGTCCCACCGCTCCCGGCGGAGCTGCCGCTTCATGGGCTTCTGCGTCTCCGTGACCGGGATCGACTGCATGACCCGCACGTAGCGTGGAGCCCACTTCGTGCCGAGGTCGGGCTGCTCCGAGAGGAACTCCTCGAAGTCGTCGGGATCGAACGCCGCTCCCGGCCCCAGCTCGATCGCCGCCATCACCTGGTCGCCGACGTCCTCGTCGGGGACGGCGTACACGGCGGCGACGAGCACGTCGGGATGGCGCGACAGGATCCGCTCGACCGGCGCGGCGGAGAAGTTCTCGCCGTCGACGCGCAACCACTCGAAGTCGCGCCCCGCGAAGTAGAAGTACCCCTCGCGGTCGCGGTACCCGAGGTCGCCGGTCCAGTAGTAGCCGTCGCGCACGCGGGCCGCGTTCGCCTCGTCGTTCTTGTAGTAGCCCTCGAACCCGGGCGCACCGTTCTTGTTGACGATCTCACCGATGCACTCGTCGGGGTTGAGGAGGCGGCCCCGGTCGTCGAAGTCGGCGCGGGGGCACTCGCGGCCGGTCTCGGGGTCGAGGACGACCGTCCCCTCGGGGCCGACCCCGAGCGCGCCCTTCGGCATGTCGGGGGTGCGGCCGATGAACGCGCCGCCCTCGGTGGATCCGTAGCCGTCGCCGACCGTGCATCCGAACCTCGCCGCGAAGCGCTCGATGTCGGCGTCGCTCGCCTCGTTGCCGAACACGCGGGTGAGAGTGGAGTCGGCGTCGTCGGGCCCCTCGGGCGTGGCGAGGATGTACGACAGCGGCTTGCCGACGTAGTTGAAGTAGGTCGCGCCGAACCTGCGCACGTCGGGGACGAAGCCCGACGCGGAGAAGCGTCGCCGGAGCGCGAGGGTCGCGCCCGAGATCAGCCACGGCGCGTACGACGTGATGATGCAGTTCGAGTGGAACAGCGGCATCACGCAGTAGAGGACGTCGTCGGGGCCGAAGCTCATGCCCATCGCCAACCCCTGGCTCATCCGGGCGAGGCGACCCTGCGACAGGAGGCAAGCCTTCGGTGCGCCGCTCGTGCCCGACGTGAAGAGGAGCATGAAGAGGGTGGCGTCGTCGACGGGGGTGTCGGGGAGCTCGGCGCCTGCGTGGGGCGCGAGCGCCGCGGCGTACTCCGAGGAGTCGACGTCGAGCACCTGTCCGTCGGCTGCGCCGAGGTCGAGGCCGTCGAGCAGGTGGACGTGCCTGCCCTCGGTGACCACGAGCTGGCAGTCGGTGTGGGTGATGTCGCGGGCGAGCTCCGCACCTCGGCGCGTCGGGTTGATGCCGACGACGACCGAGCCGGTCACCGCGGCTGCACCGAGCCACAGGGCGTACTCGGGGATGTTGTCGAACAGCACGCCCACGTGCGGCGGCTCGCCGGGGCGCAGCGCTGCTTCGAGGTACGCGGCGCGGGCCGCGCACGCGTCGAGGAACTCGCCCCACGTGTGGCGCTCGTCCTCGAAGAGGATCGCCTGCCGGTCGCCGTCGCCGGCCCGGGCGTGGACGAACTCCGCGATCGTCGACATCAGCGCTCGAGCTTCAGCCCCGGTCGCGGCCAGTCGCAGGTGAAGAGCTTGCCGCCACCGGATCCGGTGATGAACGCGGTCGTGAGGTCGTCGCCACCGAAGCAGATGTTCGTGACGAAGGGGTCGGGCATCGCGATGTACTCGTGGCCGCCCGATCCGTCGGTCGTCACGACGCACAGGCCGTCGGGCAGCGCGGCGACGACGACCGTGCCGTCGTCCTCGACCGCGAGCGAGTCGAAGTGCCCCTTCGTCGCCTCGAGGACGGTCGGTCCGCCCGCGACCGTGCCCGGTGCGGCGATGTCCCACGCGAGGAGGCGACCGGTGAAGCTCTCGGCGACGTACACGCGGTCGCCACCGGGGGCCAGACCGACGCCGTTCGGGCCGTGCAGGCCGCGAGCGGCTTCGACGATGTGGGAGCCGTCGATGGTCGCGTAGAAGAGCGAGCCGCGGTCGGCGTCGCGGGCGCGCATCTTGCCGAAGTCGGTGAACCAGAACCCACCCGCGGCGTCGAACACGATGTCGTTGGGTCCGCAGAAGCGCTCGCCGTCGTGGTCGCGGTAGAGCACGGAGTGCTCCCCGGTCGTGAGGTCGACCCGGTCGACCCAGCCGCCCTCGAAGTCGTCGGGCTGGTTGCTCATGTTCGTGAGGTCGAACGGCAGGGTCATGTCGCCGAGCCGGCTCCAGAGGAAGCCGCCGTTGTTGACGACGTACGCCGCGCCGTCCGGGCCGATGGCGGCGCCGTTGGGGCCGCCGCCGACGTCGGCGACGACCTCGGCCTCACCGCCCCCGGCCGGCACCCGCGACAGCGTTCCCCGGCGGATCTCCACCAGGAGCACGGATCCGTCGGGCATCGAGACGGGACCTTCAGGGAACTGGAGGCCGGAGGCGAGCTCTCGGACCTCGCCGACGGTCGTGGGCTGCATCTCCATGGATCCCTTTTCTAATACCTTTCTCGAACATGGACCGGGGCATGGACTGGGTGATCGACGCCGACGCGCACGTCACCGAGCCCGGCGACGTGTGGACGAAGCGGCTGCCCGTCAGGTATCGCGACGTCGCCCCGCGCCTGGTCCGCGACGAGCGGTCGGGCTGGGACGTCTGGAAGCTCGGTCCGGGTGCCGGCGTCACGGTGTCGTCCGTCGGCCACACGGCGACCGCAGGATGGCCCGAGCGCTTCCCGAGCGCGCCGCGCAACATGGACGAGGTCCCCGAGGCCGCGCACGATGCCGAGGCGCGCCTGGCGTACATGGACGACAACGGGATCTGGGCGCAGGTCATGTACCCGAACGTCGGCGGCTTCGGGAACCAGGCGTTCCTCAAGCTGGACGACCCGCAGCTCCAGGTCGAGTGCGTGCGGGCATACAACGACTGGATGACCGAGTGGTGCTCGGTCGACGCGGCTCGGTTGCTCGCGGTGACCGCGACGCCGTTCTGGGACGTCGCCGCGTCGGTGGCCGAGGTCGAGCGGTGCGCGGCGAACGGCCACCGCGGCGTGCTGTTCACGGGCGAGCCCCAACGGTTCGATCTCCCGTATCTCGGCGACGCTCATTGGGATCCGCTCTGGGAGGTCGCGCTGGCCCACGGGCTGCCGATCAGCTTCCACATCGGAGGCGGCGACATCGCCAGCGGCTTCTCGCCGGGTCGCATCCGCGCGCACGGGGCGGGCGCCGCGTACGTGTCCACGTCGGTGAGCCTGTTCCTGTCGAATGGCCAGCAGGTCGCCGATCTGCTCACGTCGGGTGTGCTGTCGCGCTTCCCCGACCTGAAGTTCGTGTCCGTCGAGAGCGGCATCGGCTTCCTGCCGTTCATCCTCGAGGCGTCCGACTACGCCTACGGGGAGTCGTCGATGCCGGCCGATCGGCCCGACGACCCGCCCCCGAGTGAGCTGTTCAAGCGGCAGGTGTACGGCTGCTACTTCTTCGAGGAGCTCGGCCTCGGTCGCGTCGTCGACGCGATCGGCGCCGACAACGTGCTCTTCGAGACCGACTACCCGCATCCCATCTGTCTGTTCGGGAACGTGCGCGAGAAGATCGAGGCGAGCCTCGCCGACCAGCCCGGCGACGTGCGGCGCAAGGTGCTCTGGGACAACGCCGCCGCGTTGTACCGGGTGGAGGCGCCCACAGCCGCGTGACGCGTCGGCCGCTCGCGCGGCGGCGTCACCCGGAGAGGGCGCGGGTCGCCTCCTCAGGGTTGTGGTACTCGCGCCAGAACGCGACGTGGCCGTCGTCGTCGACCCGGAAGATGCCGACATAGCGGTTCAGATAGCGCTTGCCGTTGTGGACGACGGTCGCCTCGCTGGCGTACTCGGCGACGAGCACGCCGCGCTCGGCGCCGGGGTAGATCGAGCGCACGTCGATGACGAACGGATCGAACATCCCGCCGATCACGTTGGCGACCAGCTCGCGCACCGCCGGCCGACCGCGCGTGGGCATCGGAAGCATCTCGGGCGCATACGCGAGGTCGAACTCGACGTCGTCGGCGAGCAGCTCTGCCATGGCATCGAACTCGCGCGCCGACAGGTGTGCGAACAGCTCGCGGACGACGGTCTCACGGTCACCGGCATCACGGTCA
>CAZHKE010000023.1:9097-27166 GCA_964532485.1 uncultured Bifidobacteriaceae bacterium | reverse complement strand
GGGTCGGCGCCGCAACCATAGGGCGACAGCACGACCTCGTCGGCACCTGCGTCCAGGTACTCCTGGACCGTGGCCGCGACGCGGGTGCGGTCGCCCCACACGACGACCGCGTCGGTGCACGAGTCGGTCCAGCCGTCCGTCGTGACGTCGGCAGCGAGCTTGCCGATTGCGTGGCCGAGCACGTCGGCGTACGCGGGCATCATCGGGTAGATCGCAAGGTCGCGCCGTGCCGCCTCGAGGACGGCCGCGCGGTCGGTCGACACGTAGCAGGGGAGCTCGGCGATGATCGGTGGCCGCGCGCGACCAGCGGCATCGGCACCGATCTGGAGGTTGACCGCGATGACGTCGTCGATCCACGCGGGTGGTGCGAGCCAGGGGAGCCCGCCGTCCGCGAGTGCGCCGGCGACGCGGGCGAGCTGCGCGTGCAGCACGCCGACGAGCAGGGGTGGCGGACCGGGCGACTCGACGTCCAGGAAGGCGGTGACCGCGTAGTGCTCGCCCGCGACCTTGGCGATGCCTTCGTGCAGCAGCGCGCGCACGATGCCGAGCCACTCGCGCGTGTGCCCGATCGGCCGGTCGTACTCGACGCCGTACATGCTCATCACGGGCGGATGCGACGGCCCCACGCCGAAGCGAAACCGCCCGCCGCACGCGGCGTTCGCGGTCGCGGCCTGCTGCGCGGCGACGACCGGGTGGCGGGGCCACGTCGGCACGACGGCCGTCCCGAGCTGGATCCTCGTCGTGGTCGCCCCCGCGAGCGCGAGCGCCATCACCGGGTCGAAGCCGAATGCCGAGCCGAGGAACATGCCGTGGAACCCGAGCTCGTCGGCGCGGCCGGCCAGCTCGGCGACACGGGTGATCGAGCGCGTCTCGGGGAACAGGACCGACAGCTTGGTCATGACGGCTTCGGAACGTCAGAGTGCCCCGTACAGGGCCTCGAGGATCGGGAACCACCGGGCGTCGTCTCGTCGAGCACGCCATTCCATCCGGTTCATCACGTAGCCGAGCGCGATGCCCGCGTCGGGGTCGAGGAACCCAAGCGACCCTCCCGACCCGTTGTGGCCGAACGTGCGCGCACCGGGCCCGAAGGAGAACTCGGCCTCGGGCATCGTGACCTCGAACCCGAGGCCGAAGCACGTCGGCAGCGCCATCACGACATCGCCGCCGCGCACGTGCGCCCGTCCCGCCTCGGCGACCAGCTCGGGGGCGAGCAGGTTGCCCGTGCCGAGCGCACCGTAGATGCGCGCGAGGGCGCGAGCGTTCGAGTGCGCGTTCGCGGCGGGGATCTCGGCTGCCCGGAACTCACGCGTGTTCGTGTGGTCGACGAGGTTGCAGTCGGGCGGGTTGCCGAACGACTTCGGTCCGAGGTCGTCGGGGCCCCAGTGCGAGAAGAACGTCGGCGTGCCCGGGTCGAGGGCGATCGTCATGTCGGCGGCTCGGACCTCCTCGGCCGCGGGCAGCCCGAGGAAGCAGTCGACGCCGAGCGGCCCGACGACGTCGTCGGCGAGCACGCGGCCGATGGTGCGGCCGTCGGCGCGGCGCACGACCTCACCGACGAGGTGCCCGAACGTCACGCCGTGGTAGCCGTGGGCCGTCCCCGGCTCCCACCACGGCTCCTGGACCGAGAGCGCGTCGATCATGGCGTCCCAGTCGGACAGCGAGCCCAACGGCATCTCTCGTGAGATCGCCGGCAGCCCGGCTTCGTGGGTCAGCAGCCACCGGACGGGCAGCTCGTCCTTCCCGCCGGCCGCGAACTCCGGCCAGTAGCGGGCCACGGGCGCGTCGAGGTCGACGACGCCGGCCTCGAGGAGGCGCAGCAGCACGATCGCCGCGAGCCCTTTCGTGCACGAGAAGACGCACGCGATCGTGTCGTGGGTCCAGGGTCTCGTGCGCGCGGCGTCGGCGAAGCCGCCCCAGACGTCCACGACGACCGAACCGTCGATCTCGATCGCGAGCGATGCGCCCAGCTCGTGACCGGCGGCGAAGCCCGCGGCGAAGGCGTCCTGCACGGCGGCGAAGCGCGGATCGCAGGTCCCCTCGATGCCCCCCATATGCGGGCGCACCCTGACAGTTGCGTCCGGGATGCCGCAAGTGGTCGGATTCGCGTGTGGTCGAGCAGCAATCGACGTTCAGCGAGGTCGCGAGCATCGACTACCCCATCCTCGACGCCGACGCGCACGTCAATGAGCCGCCCGACACATGGCAGGCGCGGGTGCCCGCCAAGCTGCGGGACCGGGCGCCCAAGGTCGTGCACGGCGACGACGGCGACTGGTGGAGCTTCGACGACGGCAAGGTGATGCGTCCCGTCGGCCTCACCGCGACGGCGGGCCTGTCGTATCTCGAGTTCAAGCCTGCGGGGATCTCCTACTCGTCGATGCGGGCCGGGTCGTTCGACCCGAAGGCGCGCCTCGCCGACATGGACGCCGACGGCATCTGGCTCCAGGTGCTCTACCCGAGCGTGACGCTCGGGGGCGCGAAGGTCTACGGCAGCGAGCCCGAGCTCCAGACCGCGTGCGTGCGGGCCTACAACGACTGGGTCGTCGAGTTCTGCGACGGCGCCGACGGCCGGCTCGTCCCGCAGGCGATCCTGCCCACGACCGGGGTCGACGGTGCGATCGAGGAGACCGAGCGCGCGCTCGCGCTCGGTCATCGGGGCGTCGTGATCTCGTCGTACCCGAACGGCACGCTCGACAGCGCACCCGAAGACGACCGGTTCTGGGCGCTCGCGCAAGAGGCCGACATCCCGGTCGCGGTGCACATCGGGAGCTTCCTCAAGACCGTCGAGTCGACACCGCCGCTCGACACGCTCGCGTTCATGGGCGTCGCCGGCGCGAGCAAGGCGGGCGCGCACACGCTGCCCGTCGTCTGCGACGTGATCTTCTCGGGGATCTTCGAGCGGTTTCCGCGTCTGAAGCTGCTGCTCGTCGAGGCGAACATCGGGTGGATCCCGACGCTGCTCGAGCAGGTCGACGACATGTACCTGCGATACCGATGGTTCACGGGCGGCGTCGACCGGATGCCGACGATGCCGAGCCGCACGTTCCACCGGAACTTCTGGGCGACGTTCATGGTGGACACGGTCGGGATCGAGCTGCGACACCGTCTGAACGTCGACCACATGATGTGGTCGACGGACTATCCGCACACGGGCACGGAGTGGCCGAACGACCGTGTGTCGATCGAGCGAAACTTCCGGGGTGTCGAGCGCGACACGGTGAAGAAGATGCTGCACGACAACTGCCGGGCGCTCTACCGGCTCGACCACGTGCCCGACCGCGTGTGACCCCAGGAGGTCGCATGGATCCGTCGCTCACCGGACGGGTCGCGCTCGTCACGGGTGCGGCCCGCGGGCAGGGGGCCGCGGAGGCCCGACTGCTCGTCGAGCGCGGCGCGCGCGTCGTGATGGGTGACATCCTCGACGACGAAGGGGGTGCGGTCGCGGCCGAGCTCGGTGACGCCGCCGTCTACCGCCATCTCGACGTCACGAGCGAAGCCGACTGGACCGCCGCGGTCGAGACCGCGGTCGGGCGCTTCGGCGGGCTGCACGTGCTGGTCAGCAACGCCGGGGTCTCGCCGATGCCCCGTCCGATCGTCGAGACCGAGGCCGATCAGTACCGCGAGGTCATCGAGATCAACCAGGTCGGCGCGTTCCTGGCCATCCACACGAGCGCACCCGCGATCGTCGACGCGGGCGGCGGTTCGATCGTCCTCACGTCGTCGGTCAACGGGTTCGTGGGCGCGGGCGGGATCGCCGGCTACGTCACGAGCAAGTTCGCGCTGCGCGGACTCGCGAAGGTCGCGGCGCTCGAGCTCGGCCGTGGGGGAGTGCGCGTCAACAGCGTCCATCCCGGCCCGATCGACACGCCCATGGTCCAGCCCGAGTCGTGGGGTGGGTTCGACATGCGCCCTGCGCTGGCGGCGAGCAGCCCGCTCGGACGCATCGGCCGGCCCGAGGAGGTCGCCGAGCTCGTCTGCTGGCTCGCGTCCGACGCGAGCTCGTTCTGCACCGGTGCCGAGTTCGTCGTCGACGGCGGCTACCTCGCCGGTCCTTTCAACGCGCTGGGGACCGACGCGTAGGCGAGCACGCCGCGCTCTCCGCACGCACCGAGAGCGAGGGGACGAAAAGCGCGTTCCAGTAGATTCCGCCGGATGGGGGAGCTTCGGTGGGACGGCCGCGTCGCCGTGATCACCGGGGCCGGGCGGAACCTGGGTCGCGAGTACGCGCTCCTGCTGGCGAGCCGGGGCGCGGCCGTCGTCGTCAACGACCTGGGTGTGGCGATCAGCGACACCGACGGCACGGGGGCGGCGCCCGGGCAGAACCCTGCCCACACGGTCGTCGACGAGATCGTGGGCGCAGGCGGTGAGGCGATCGCCAGCACCGACAGCGTCGCCACCGAAGCCGGGGGGCAGGCGATCGTGCGGTGTGCGCTCGGCGCGTACGGGCGGATCGACGTCCTGATCAACAACGCGGGCGTCGTCCGCTCTTCGCCGTTCGAGCACCACGACGACGAGCTGCTCTGGCCGGTGCTGGAGAGCCAGATCGGCGGCCACTTCCACGTGACCCGGGCGGCGTGGCCGGCCATGCGACGTGCCGGGTACGGGCGGGTGCTCAACCTGTCGTCGGGGGCCGGGCTGTGGGGGGTCCCGCAGATGACCGGGTACTCGGCGGCCAAGATGGCGATCGTCGGGCTGACCCGAGCCCTCGCGCAGGAGGGCGCGCCGCACGGCATCGCCGTCAACGTGATCGCACCGTGCGCGAAGACGCGGCCCGGCGGGTTCGGACCGATCCCGCCGTCGCCCGCGCTCTTCGAGTGGCTGTCGCTCGACGTCGTGGCGCCGGTCGCCGCATGGCTGGCCCACGAGGACTGCGACGTCTCGGGTGAGTGCTTCACCGTCGGCGGCGGGTACGTGGGCCGAGTTGCCGTCGCGGTGAACGACGGCCATCGGTGGGAGCGGCCGATGACGCCGGAGTCGGTGCGAGACGCCTGGCACGACGTCATGGCGGACACGGGGTGGTCGGGACTCCCCGCAGGGGCCGGCGATCTCGACCGTGTCCTCGACGGCTTCGCACCGTGAGCAGCGGCGTACGGTACGCCTTCGGCGTGCTGCGCCATCGCGACTACGCGATCTTCTGGTTCGCGGCGCTCGTCTCCAACAGCGGCACGTGGATGCAGTCGATCGCAGCGCCCTACGTGCTCTACCAGCTGACGCGGTCGACCGCATGGCTCGGCGTCGGCGCGTTCATGACCTTCTTCCCGGCGCTGCTCGTCAGCCCGCTCGCGGGGTCGCTCGCCGATCGCTTCGCGCGCAAGAGGATCCTGCTCTGGACCCAGACGGCCATGATGACTGTCGCGTTCGCACTGTTCGGCGTGTACGTCAGCGATGCCGCGACGCCCGGCATCATCGTCGGGCTGCTCTGCCTGTCGGGGATCGCGACGGGCCTCAACATCTCGGCCTGGCAGTCCTTCGTGCCCCAGCTCGTCCCGCGCGACCAGCTGCTTCCCGCGGTGCGCCTCAACTCGATGCAGTTCGTGGCCGCGCGAGCGTTCGGCCCCGCCCTGGCGGGCATCGTGCTCCAAGCCGCGGGCGCGGGCACCGCGTTCTTCCTCAACGCGGTGTCGTTCGTGTTCGTGCTCGGAGCACTGCTGATGATCCGTCCGCGCCCGGTGCCGACCGACGAAGGCGCCGGGCGCGTGCTCGATCACTTCCGCGAGGCGGTGGCCTACGTCCGGGCGCGCTCGGCCTTGTTGGTGCCGGTCGCCACGATCGCGATGGTCTCGTTCCTCGGGAGCAGCGTCGTGCAGCTCACGCCGGCCTTCGCCGAGGACGTGTTCCACGTCGGCAAGAGCGGCTACGGCTTCCTCGTCTCGGCCTTCGGCCTGGGAGCGATCGTCGGCTCGTTCCTCGTATCGGTCTGGGGAGATCGATCCCCCCGCTCACGGGTCGCACTCGGAGGACTCGCCCTCTTCGGGGCCGGCGAGCTGCTCTTCGGCGGCGCGCCCGAATACTCGGTCGGCCTCGCGGCGATGGCCACGATGGGCGTCGCCTACCTGTTGATAGCGACGGCGCTCAACACGTCGATCCAGGCTCGTGTCGACGAGGTGCATCGAGGTCGGACGATGTCGATCTACCTCATGGGCCTGCTCGCCGGGGTTCCGATCGGCGCGCTGCTCCAGGGCTACCTCGCCGACGTGATCGGTCTGCGCGCGACGGTCGTCGCCTCGGCGAGCGCACTGATCGTCGGCGTCGTGATCGGCGCGGTCCGCACGGATCGCTACCGACCGCTCGATGAGGCGCTCGAGGACGAGACCGGGATCGGCCCCGACCTCGTGCTCGACGCACCACCGACCATCGCATCGGCGGACTGACGCGCCGGTGCAGCGAGGGAGGGTGCACGTCGACACGCACACGCACGTCGTGGCCGGCGACCAGACGCGCTACCCGCTCGATCCGCGACCGGGCGCCGGCCAGTGGTTCCGCGAGGTCCCGGTGTCCGTCGAAGAGCTCCTCGCGCTCATGGACGAGGCTCGGGTCGACCGCGCGGTGCTGGTGCAGGCGGTCAGCGCGTACCAGCACGACAACCGATACGTCGCCGACGCCGCGGCCGCGCACCCGGGCCGATGCACGAGCGTCGCCTGCCTCGACCTCGGTGCGCCGAACGCCGTCGATGAGGTACGGCGTCTCGCCGGCGAGCACGGCGTGCGCGGCGTGCGCTGGTGGGCGTTGGACGGCCAACCGCTCGTCGAGCCGCGTCCGGTGTGGGACGAGCTCGCGCGACTGGGTCTGCCGGTCGTGGTCACGCTCTTCGCCGATCGGCTCGAAGAGCTCCTGACGATCGTGTCGTCGCTGCCGCCGGTGCCCGTCGCGCTCGACCACTGCGCGTTCGTCGACTTCTCCGCCGGCGTGCCGGACTCACTCGACGCCGTCGCCGAGCACCCCACGGTCCACTGCAAGGCCAGCACCATCGTGCTCGACCGTCTCGCCGAGCACGGCGATGTGCGTGACGGGCTCTCGGAGCTCGCCGCCCGAATCGGATCCGACCGCATCTTGTGGGGCTCCGACTTCTCCCAGACCCACGACCGGCCCTACGCCGAGCTCGCCGAGCTCGCGCGCCACGCTGCGAGCCGCCTCGACGAGGACGCGCGCGACGGGTTCCTCGGCGCGAACGCGCTACGCCTCTGGCCGGAGCTCGCCCGATGAGAACGGAGACCGGTGCTGCGCCACCGCTCGTCGGCGCCTGGGTCGCGACGAGATCGGCGTCGAGCCGAGCCGCTCCGTCAATCGCGTTGAGCCGCCCTGAGTGCGACCAGCGACGGGAAGCCGACGGCGAGCGTCTGGAGCGCCCAGCGCGGGGCCGACTCGGTGAAGCCGGCGCGGCGCGCGGCCCGGTACGAGTAGAACGCCTCGCCGAGGTGCATCGCCACCGCGCCCCAGAACAGCAGCCGCACGGTCCGGCGCTTCGTGACCGCGGCGACGACGCCGTTCAGCACGAGTCCACCGGTGTTCGTGAGGTACCAGTGCGGTGCGACGCCGACGAACGTCGCGGGATCGCGGATCGCGGTGTCGCTCATGCCGCTGCCGGCGCGAAGAGAGGCGCGACCACCGACCCGTCCACATCCTTGAACACGAGTGGCCGGAACACGACCGTGACGGGCAGGTCGTAGTCGAGCGCCTCGGGATCGCAGTCGATCATCCGGGTCGGGATCCGCACCGACGAATCCTCCTCGAGCGCGACCAGCGCGGGCACGAACGGGACGAGGTCGCCGAACTGCGGGAGGAACGGGTGCGTCACGACGACCCAGGAGAAGAGGGTGCCGCGGCCGCTCATCGTCTCCCACGTGAAGGGTTCACCCGAGCAGTGGCGGCACTGCTCTTCCGGGTACCAGCGCAGGCGGCCGCACGTGTCGCAGCGCGGGATGCGCAGCTCGCCGCGCGCGGCGCCGGCCCAGAACTCCGCCGTCGGCTCCCACGAGCGATCGGGGAGGGGGAACTCGCGCCTGGTCTGCATCACTCCCGCTCTCGGCCCGTGGGGCCGGGCCGCTCGGGCCCCGGCTCGCTGCGGCGCAGGGTACCTGCGCCGCGGTCGCTCACCTCAGGCACTCCCGCTCTCGGCCCGTGGGGCCCGCTCTCCGGCCTCGCATCAGGGGCTCCTCAGGATGAGCGTGGATGCCTGCGGTCCGGTGTAGCCGCCGTAGATGCCCACCTCCGCGTCGGGGACCTGCGCGGCGGCCTCGCCACGGAGCTGGCGGACGACCTCGACGACGTGCGCGATGCCGAGGACGTACGCGTGCGACAGCAACCCGCCGTGCGTGTTCGTCGGGAGAACGCCCGAGTCGTACGCGAGGTCGCCGCGGCTCGCCATCTCGCCGGCCGCGCCCTTCTCGCAGAACCCGCTGTCCTCGATCTGCATGAGCGTGACGATCGTGAACGGGTCGTAGCACGTGTACACGTCGACGTCGGCGGGCACGAGACCGGCCATCTCGAACGCGGCGGGCGCGGCGAACACCTGTGGCGTCGACGTGAACGCCTCCTGCTGCGCCCAGTGAACACCGGTCGAAGAGTTGCCGAGGCCCACGCCGGCGACCTCGACGACCGGCTTGGCGAGATCACGAGCTCGCTCGGGGGTCGTCATGAGGTAGGCGCCGCCACCGTCGGAGATGAGGCAGCAGTCCTCCTTGCGGAACGGCGCCACGATCGTCGGTGCCTCGAGGTACTGCTCCATCGTCAGCGGCTTCTCGTGCATGACGGCGCCCGGCGTGAGGTTGGCGTGGCGCCGACACGTCACCGCGACCGCGCCGAGGTCTTCCTGTGTGGTGCCGAAGTCGTGCATGTGCCGACGCGCGACCGTCGCGAAGTAGACCGGCTGGGGGAACCAACCCATGGGGATCTCGAGGTTCTGCTTGAACAGCTCTTGCGCGTGGCTCTCGCCCGGTCCGCCGACCATGCTCGAGCGCTGGGTCGCCCACGCGACGCCGAACGTGTTGAGGATCGTCGTCGCGTCCCCGTTCCGCAGGGCCTTGGCCGCCTCGTACGGCGCAGTCGCCGCCCACCGCATGCCGCCGCCCGAGCGCGACTCCCACATGTCGTGGTCCGTGCCGAAGTGGTCGTGGAACGCGGCGACGTCGAACTGGTCGGCGAGCGGGATGTGCATCAGCCCGTCGACGTCGGACGGCTCGAGCCCGGCGTCGGCGATGGCCCGCTCGACGGCGCTCCCGACGATCTCCGGCACCGTGCGCCCCGACGCCTTCGTGTGCTCCGACTCGCCGACACCACAGATGGCGACCGCACCGCTCACGTCGTCGTACTCGGTGGCCCAGCCCCAGTCCTCGCCCCTCGTGCCGAGGTCGCGCCCGGTCGTCGTCATGGTGTCGTCGTCATGGTGTCGTCGTCATGTTCCGAGGGGCCTCTCGCCGATCTGACCGGACGCTCGCAGCGCGCCGAGCTCGGCATCGGTCAGCCCGAGCTCGCCACCGAGGATCTCGTCGTTGTGCTGGCCGAGGGTCGGCGACGGCCGGCGCAGCCAGCCCGTGTCGGCCCGGGTGCGGAAGCGGAACGGGACCATCGGGATCGGGTGCGCGCCCGTCACGGGGTGCTCCTCGACCTCGGTGTACCCGCGGTGGCGCAGCTGCGGGTTCTTCACGACGTCGCGGGCGTCGATCACGTAGCCGGCCGGAATGCCGGCCTCGCTGAGCTCGTCGGCGGTCGCGGCGGCATCTCGATCGGCCAACCAGCGGGCGAGCCCGTCGTCCAGCCGGTCGTGGGCAGCGCGGCGACCGGCGACCGTGCCGAGCGAGTCGTCGTGCGCCCAGTCCGGGTTGCCCATCAACGCCCGCAGACGCGCCCACTGGTCGTCGTCGGTCACGGCGAGCGCGATCCACTCTTCGTCGCCCGCGCACGCGTAGACGTTCTGCGGCGCGGCGATCGGCCCCCTGTTGCCGTGGCGTGTCGGCGCGGTGCCGCTCGCGCCGTACTCGACCACCTGCTCGGCCGCCGCGTTGAGCGCAGCCTCGATCATCGTCACCTCGGCAAGGCGACCCTCGCCGCTCGCCTCACGGTCGCGCAGCGCCAGCATCGTCGCGAACACCGCGTGCATCGCGGCCAACGGGTCGCAGGCGCCCCGCGGCAGCACCGGCGGCCCGTCGGGCCAGCCCGTGACCCAGGCCATGCCGGCGATGCCCTCCATCGTCTGCGCGAAGCCAGTTCGGTCGCGCCACGGGCCGTGCAGCCCGTACGCGGGGAGGCGCACCATGATGAGGCGCGGGCTCGCGGCGTGCAGCGTCTCCCAGCCCAGGCCGAACTGGTCCATGACGCGGGGCGTGAAGTTCTCGAGCAGGACGTCGGCGCCGACGGCGAGCCGGACGAGCAGATCGCGGCCCTCGGGTCGCGTGAGGTCGAGCGTGATCGCGCGCTTGTTGGTGTTCGCGCCGTGGAACAGCGGCCCCCACTCCCACCAGCGGTCCTCGCTGGGCGGTCTCACCGACGTGTAGCGCATGAGGTCGGGACGCGTGACCGATTCGACCTTGATGACATCAGCGCCGAGCGTCGCGAGCATGTGCGTCGCCGCGGGGCCCGCCCACCACGCCGTGCAGTCGAGGACGCGCACGCCTGCAAGAGGCAGCTCGTCGGGCGCAGGCTCGCGGTCGCCTCGTGCCCGCGTCGTCTCGATCCGCGGAGACGACCAGTCGGTGCGATCCGCGTCGGCGTCGAGGTCGGGCGCTCGCGTCATCGGATGCGGCTCCAGTCCGGAGATGCGGTACGGCACGCGGGGCTGGACGAAGCGGCCCGACGGGTTCTCGACGAACGTGCCGACGGCCTCGAAGTGGTCGAAGCCGGTGACGGTCGCGCCGTTGCCCACCGGGCCGCTCGGGATCCGCAGCTCGGCCGCCTGCTCGAGCAGCTCGGCCGTCGTGAACCGGTCGGTGTGCGCGTGGATGACGTCGTACATCTCGTCGCGTCGCTTGAACCGCACGAGCGCGTTCGAGAGCTCCTTGTCCTCATGGAGATCGGGCCGACCGACGAGCACCAGGAAGTCGGCGAACTGCTGCGCGCTGTTGGTGGTGAACGCGACGAACCCGTCCTTGCTGCGCTCGATCGACGGGATCTCGATGCTGCGAGTGGGCCGGCGCAGCGGCGGCCAGCCGAGGAGCTCGGCGAACACCGATGTGTACGTGTTCATCGTGAGCGCCATGGAGTCGAGCAGTGCGAGGTCGACGTGCTCGCCCCGCCCGGTCACGAGCGCGGTGCGCCACGCCGCGACCGCGGCGACCGCGGCGTACGTGCCCGCGACCCATTCGCCGATGCGACCGCCGGCGGCGAGCGGGGGACGCTCGGGCACGCCGCGGGACCCGGTCGACCCGCAGCACGCCTGGAGCGTGAACTCCGTCGCGGCCCGGTCGCACCATGGCCCGTCCTGCCCGAACGGCGTGATCGACGTCACGATCGCGGTCGGGTTCGCGGCATGCACGGACTCCACGTCGAACGAGCCGGGCGGCCCGCTCTCGAGGACCACGTCGGCCGACGCGAGCAGCTCGCGAACCCGAGCGTCGGTCGGGGTCCCGATGATCGAGCGCTGAGACGTGTGGAGGAACTCGAAGAGCGCGCCCGACGACCCGGCGCGCATGGGGTCACCGCCGGGTGGCTCGACCTTCACCGTGTCGGCGCCCGCGTCGGTGAGCAGCTTCGAGCAGTACGGGCCGGCGATCTCGGTGGAGAGGTCGACGACTCGCAGACCAGCGAGCACGCTCGGACGGCTCCTTCGGATGGGCGGGCGGGTGAGTGCGTGCAGGGAACGTGTCGGGTGAGCCTCGGCATCCTAGATTCCCCGTGTGGACGCATCCCGGGTGGACGTGGTCAGGATCGGGGCGCTGGGTGCGGCGCGCATCACCCCGCAGGCGCTGGTGAAGCCGGCCAAGGAGCTGCCCGAGGTCGAGGTCGTCGCGGTGGCGGCACGGGACCGGGCGCGGGCCGAGAAGTTCGCGAGCAAGCACGCCATCCCGACCGTCCACGACACCTACGAGGCGCTCGTCGCCGATCCGCAGGTCGACGCGATCTACAACCCGCTGCCGAACGGGCTGCACGGGCAATGGACGATCGCCGCGCTCGAGGCGGGCAAGCACGTGCTGTGCGAGAAGCCGTTCACCGCGAACGCCGACGAGGCGCAACAGGTGGCCGACGTCGCCGCGAAGTCACCCGAGCTCGTCGCGATGGAGGCGTTCCACTATCGGTACCACCCGCTCGTGCCTCGTCTGCTCGAGATCATCGCGACCGACCTCGGCTCGGTGCGCCGCATCGAGACCCGAATGTGCATCCCCCTGCCGATGCGTGACGACATCCGCTTCCAGCTCGACCTCGCGGGTGGCGCGCTCATGGACACGGGCTGCTACGCGATCCATCAGCTGCGGACGCTCGCAGGGGCCGAGCCCGAGGTCGTGTCGGCCGACGCCAAGGAGCGCAAATCGGGTGTCGACCGGTGGGCGAAGGCCGAGATGGGCTTTGCCGACGGTCGTACCGGAAGTGCCGAGTGCGCGCTGTGGTCGGGCCGCCTGCTCAGCCTCGGTGCCGAGGTGACCGGTACAGCCGGGACGATGTCGGTGTTCAACATGACCGGGCCGCACTACTTCCACCGGGTCACGGTGAAGACCCGCGACCCTCGGTCGGGGGAGCGGACCAAGCGACGCGAGAAGGTCAGTGGCGAGGCGACCTATCGGCATCAGCTGGAGGCGTTCGCGAGCGCGGTGCGCGGCGAGCGGGACGCGAACCTCACGCCACCGAGCGACTCGGTCGCGAACATGCGGGTGATCGACGCCGTGTACCGCGCCGCGGGGATGGAACCCCGGCAGCCGACCGCCTGACGCCTACCCTGCGGTCGTGGACGACGACCGTCTCTCGCGCGCGGTCGCCGCGATCGACGCCGCGAACGCCGACGACCCGATCCGCATCGTCGTGCGCGGTGAGGAGCGCCCCAAGGAGCTCGCGCACGCCGAGCTCGTCACGGAGTGGGTGCGTCGCCTCGATCCGGCTCCGAGCGACGCGCTCCTGCTCGCGGCGCGCGCGCACCACCTTCGGCGCTGGGCGATCCCGAGATCGACGTACCCGGCGGGGCGCAGCGGCTACCTCCGGTGGCGCAGGGCCCAGCACGATCAGCACGCTCGAGACGTCGCGAGGATCCTCGCCGACTCGGGCTACGACGACACGACGGTCGCCCGCGTCCAGGACCTCGTGCGCAAGCGCGGCCTCGGACCCGACCCGGCGCGCCGTGACGCCGAGGTGCAGGTGCTCGAGGACGCGCTGTGCCTCGTGTTCCTCGAGACCCAGCTCGGCGAGCTGTCGGATCGCTTCGACGCCGACAAGGTGGTCGACATCCTGGAGAAGAGTGCAGGGAAGATGAGCGGCCAGGGGTTGGCGGCAGCTCGGGCGTTGGAGCTCGACGAGCAGAGCCGCGCGCTCCTCGAGCGGGCCCTGGCAGGCTAGAGACCGTGCCCGATCTGACCCAGTTCCAGCAGTGGTTCCTCCACGGCGAGCGCGAGGAGGGCGATCCCATCCCGGCCGCGACGGTCGTGCTCGTGCGCGACGCGAGCACCCGCGACGACGAAGCGGGCATCGAGACGCTGATGCTGCACAAGAACTCGAAGCTCGCGTTCGGGGGCATGTGGGTCTTCCCGGGCGGCCGGATCGACGACGCCGACCGCGAGGACGCGGCCGACATCGAGGAAGCCGCCCGGCGCGCCGCGGTGCGAGAGGCGGCCGAGGAGGCCGGGCTCGTTGTCGACGAGTCGTCGCTCGCGTGGATCTCGCATTGGGTGCCACCCCCGATCGCCCCGAAGCGCTTCGCCACCTGGTTCTTCGTCGCACCCGCGCCCGAGGGTGCCGTGACGATCGACGGCGGCGAGATCCACGACAGCGCGTGGATGAGTCCGGCCGACGCGCTCGCGCGGCGCGATGCGCTCGAGATCGAGCTCGCGCCGCCGACGTGGATGACGCTCGACTACCTGCGTGGCTTCGACGACGTCGACTCGCTCATGGACGACGCGCAAGCACGAGATCCGCGGTACTACGAGACGCAGATGGCGCGGGCAGGGGGCGGCATGGCCGCCATGTGGGAAGGCGACGCCGCGTACGGCGGCGACGACCCCGATGCCCCCGGTCCCCGCTACCGCCTCTGGATGCTCGAGGCGGGCTGGCGTCTCGAGGACACGACCTCGTCCGCCGAGCGCCGCCGCGGCGCCGGGTAGCACGTCCTCCGGATCGGTGTGGCCGGACAGTGCGGTGAGAGCGCTGCCCGATCGGGTTCTCCGCTGCGCAGGTGTCGCAGCGCATCGTCGTCGGCATCAGTCGTGGCACCTGTCCGAGTGGTCGGCCCTGGGCAGGTCAGGTCGGCGCGTGCCTCCTACGGTGACGACGGGCCGCCGTTGAGGCTGCGGACCTCTCGGCCGAGCTCCTCGAGGAGAGGGCGGGAGTAGCAGATGCGGCCGGTCGTGGTCTGCGCGTCGCACGTGCACAGCACCAGCGCGGCCTCGACGAAGAGCTCGAGCGGCTCGACGATGTCGGGGTTGGCGTCCATGACGTCGCCGACGAGCGCGTCGGCACCGGGCGTGCGCACCGCGGCGACGGGAGCGAGCGTGTTCACCGCGACGCCCTCGCCGAACGTCTCCGCCGCGAGCCCGGTCGTGAACCGCTCGAGCGCGGCCTTCGACGCGCCGTAGACCGTGCTCGTGAACCCGAGCTTGAAGCCCGGATCGAACGGTGGTCCCTTCGGGTGCTTGGACGTCGCGCTCGAGATGTTGAGGATCCATCCCTGGCCGCACTCGCGCATGCCGGGCAGGACCCGCTGCGCGAGGTCGATGGGCGCCTGCAGGTTGATCTCGAACGTCAGCCGCCGCCGCTTCAGCGGGATGTCGGCGTTCGGCAGGTACGTCGCCGCGGCGGCGTTGTTCACGAGCACGTCGATCGGTCCGAGCGCGGCTTCCACCGCCGGCACGATGCGCGCCCGGTCGTCGGCGTCGTTGAGGTCGGCCTGCACCGCGAGCGCGCGTCCACCGGCAGTTTCGATCTCGCCGACGGTCTCCTGCAGCGAGCCGTCGAGCGGCGCGTCGGGTGCCGGCTCGAGCGTGCGCGCGGTCGCCGCGACCGCGGCACCCTCGGCAGCGAAGCGCCGCGCGATGCCGTACCCGATGCCGCGGCTCGCGCCCGTGACGAGCGCGACCCTGCCCGCGAGCGCGCCGGTGGTCACCGGTCTGCGGGGCTAGAGGACCGGCAGGTCGTCGGCCGCGATCCCGAGCTCGGTTCTCGTGCGGGGGCCGCGCTCGATGACGTAGGCGTCGCGCTGCTTGACCGTCGACGCGACCGGGTCCTTGTCGAACTCCGGCAGCACGTGCTTCCCGAACGTCTCGGTGGCTTCGATCGCGACATCGATCGGCATCGTCGTCGAGAGCATGCCGAACACGAGCTGGTCGGCACCGACGTCCTCGTAGCGCGTGACGGCCTTCGTCACCTCGTCGGGCGTCCCGATGCACGCATCGCCGTTGGCGATCGCGGCGTCGATCTCGGGGCGCGTCGGCTCGGGGAGCAGGTCGGGCCAGGTCGGGATCCCCGGGGGCGTGGGGAACGTGTCGAGGTAGTGGAACACGAGGCTGTTCTGGTAGCGCGACGTGATCTTCGTGGAGAGGTCGCGGGCCTTCTCGCCGTCCTCGAGGCACAGCATCTGGCTCGTCACCATGATGTTGTTGTTGACGTACTCACCGACGGGCTCGGCCTTCTCGATGTTCTTCTTGTAGACCTCGATCAGCGGCGCGAGCTGCTCGGGCGTGCCCATCGTGAAGCAGAGGACGCCGACGCCCATGCGCGCGGCCTTCTCGAACGTGCCCGGGTTGCCGGCCGCGATCCACATCGGCGGGTGCGGGTCCTGCAGCGGCTTGGGCAGCACGTTGCGCGGCGGCATCTCGAAGAACTTGCCCTTGAAGCTGTACGCGGTCTCGCGCCACATCCGCTTGAACTCGGGGAAGACCTCGTCGACCATCTGCTTGGTCAGCTCCGGGTCTTCGATGCCGAAGCCGCGCTGCTCGGTGCTGGACGATCCGCGGCCCACGCCGAACTCGAAGCGCCCACCGCTGAGCTTGTCGATCATCGCGATGCGCTCGGCGACCCGTGCCGGGTGGTTGACCGGGGGCGTGATGTTGAAGATGCCCGTGCCGAGGCGGATGTTCTGGGTCGTCCCCGCGAGGTACGCGAGGAAGCACTCGTTCGACGACAGGTGCGAGTACTCGGTGAGGAAGTGGTGCTCGGTCGCCCACGTGTACTTGAAGCCGGCGCGATCGGCCGCCTGGGTCCAGGCGATCTCGTTCATGAGGCGCTCGGTCTCGACGTCCCACTGGTTCTCGGTGTCCTGGTACGCCTGGCGCGGCGTGTAGCAGCTGTTGAAGATCCCGAACTCCACGTCGGCTCCTGATCGTCGTCGGGCCTCGGCCGGGCCCGAGGCGGAAAACTATAACAGGTTCTATTTTCTTGCCTAGTCGGCCGCCGCGGCCTTCTTGGCCGCGAGGTAGCCCTTGACCATCTCGCCGAACTCGGTGGGGTTGTACATGTCCTCCTCGTAGGAGAACTGGCCGTTGCCGGCGTACTCGAGCAGCGTCCAGTTGTACTCACGGTGGTCGCTGCCGTCGCCCGGGTCGTCCATGACGTTGGCGACCTGGCAGATGATCCAGCCCCGCTCCTCGTCGATGACGTACCAGTCGATGGGGAACGAGCTCATCTCGGAGAAGAGCGGCTCGTTCATGGTCGCGGTGATCCAGTCGAGGATCTCCTGGCGCCCGGACATGTGGCCGTAGTGGTGCTCGTAGTACCTGGCGTCCTCGGTGAAGCAGAGCGCCCACTCGTCCCAGCTGCCCGACGTGCCGGCCTCGGCCGCGCGGTCCTGGAACGTCTGGAACGCCGCCTCGATCTCCTCGCGGCTGTACTTGCCCACGGTCCCCCCTCTGCGGGCCGATCACCCGGCCCGGACTGCAACGCGTTCTACCATCGGCGTCGGGCGCCGTCGAGTGCCGGCGAGTGGCCGGTCGCGTGACCCGTCGACGAGGGGGACGACATGCAGGTCGCGGTGCAGCTGCCGACGCATCGCATCGACCGCTTCGACGAGCTCGCGAGCGCGGCGGCGATCGCCGAGGTGTCGGTGGCCGCCGAGGGCGCGGGCTTCGACGCCGCCTTCGTGACCGAGCACCCGTTCCCCGGCGACCGTTGGCTGGCGTCGGGCGGCCACCACGCTCTGGACGCATTCGTCGCGCTCTCGTTCGCAGCGGCCGCGACCTCGACGATCCGCCTGCTCACGTACCTCGCGATCCCGGCCTACCGAAATCCCTTTCTCCTGGCGAAGTCGGTGTCGACGCTCGATGCGCTGTCAGGCGGACGGGTCGTGCTGGGCATCGGGGCCGGCTACCTCGAGGACGAGTTCGCCGCTCTCGGCGTGGCGTTCGACGAGCGCAACGACCGCACCGACGAGGCGATCACCGCGATGCGGGCGGCCTGGACGGGGGAGAGCGTCACCATGCGCGGCGCGCACTTCGCGGCCCCGGGCAACACGATGCTGCCGGCGCCCGAGCAGCCAGGCGGGCCGCCGATCTGGATCGGTGGCAACTCGCGGCGCGCGATGCGCCGAGCCGTGCAGATGGGCGACGGGTGGGCGCCGATGCCGAGCCCGGCGAAGGCGAGCAAGCGCCTGCACACGCCGCCGCTCGAGACGCTCGACGACCTCGGCGCTCGCATCGAGGAGTCACGCGAGGTCGCACGGGCACACGGCCGCACGGCGCCACTCGAGTACGTCTTCATGCCGCTGGGCCTCGACATGTTCACCAACGCTGCCGTCGACGCCGACAAGACGCTCGAGAGCCTTCGAGCGCTGCGCGACGTCGGGGTCACCTACGCGACGACGACCGTCCCCGGCGACACGCGCGATGAGATGCTCGCCAACTTCGCGGTCTTCCGGGACGAGATCCTGCCCGAGTGCCCGTGAGCTCGCTGGGGGCTGCGTGCTCGGCGGCGACGGCCTGGGCGACGAGCTCGTCGACAGACGTCGTCTCG
>CAZHKE010000023.1:0-8997 GCA_964532485.1 uncultured Bifidobacteriaceae bacterium | reverse complement strand
TCGTCTCGCTCACGAAGAGGCCGATCCGCATGGGTGCGAGAATCCCACCCATGCCGGTGCGACGTGTGGTGACGGGTATCGACGACGAGGGGCGCTCGACGTTCCTCTCCGACACAGACGCGTTCGGGGGCGACGCGTGGGCCGAGGTGTGGGTGACCGACCCCGCGAACGGGATCGACGCGGTCGTCGATCCCCGCGACGGGATGACGGTGCTCGAGCCACCCGCGGGTGGCACCGCCTGGCGCGTGTTCGAGGTGCCGCCCGACAGCGTCATGCGCGCGTCGATGGCCCGGGCCGTCGGTGAGATCGGGGGCCTGGAGGCAGACGGCTTCCACACCACCCAGACCGTCGACTACGTGATGGTCCTCGATGGTGAGATCGGGCTCGAGCTCGACACCGGTGAGGTGACGTTGCACCCCGGTGACTGCGTCGTCCAGCGGGGGACGCGCCACGCGTGGCGCAACCGCTCCGACGCCCCCGTGAGGATGGTCGCGGTGATGCTCAGCACTCGCTGAGCGCCCCGCGAGCTCAGCCCCCCTGGTCCGGGCTGATCTCCTCGAACACCATCGTCTTGACCATCGGGTCGAGCTCGAGGAGGTCGGGGTTGATCGTGATGTCGCCCTGCGCGAAGCCGTCCTGCATCGATTGCGCGAACGCGGCCCAGTCGTCGACGTCGACCTCGTAGAGCGCGAGGTACTGGCGACCCGCGGCGTCGTCGTCGGGCATGATCTGCGAGCTCGCCAGCTTGAAGCGGCGCGCCGACCTCACGCCCGGAAGCGCGAGCACCTCCTTGCTGTGGACGTCGTCGTACCACTGGTTGAACTCACCGTGGTCGGCACCGGCCGTCGCGTTCGAGAGGGCGAGGAAGATCCCCTTCGGCATCGTCGATCTCCTGACTCTTCGCTCGGGGCGCTTCGGCGCCGGGACGCTCAGCTGCGAAAGCCTGCCACGATCGCGCCAAGCGTGTCGGTCGTCGCGTCGTAGGGCATCGAGAGGCCGACGCGGTCGACGACGCCGTCGTAGCGAGCCTGGAGCCGCGTGGCTACCTCGTCGGGCTCGCAGCACACCGCGATGGTCTCGACCACCTCGTCGGGCAGCACGCCCGCGAGGTCGCTCCACCTCCCATCCTTCGTCAGCCGGTTGAGCTCGGTCTGGAGGTCGCCCCACCCGTGCGCGTCCAGCGTGACGCGGTACGCCGGCGTCGAGCCGTAGAAGCCCAACAGGGCGCGGACGCTCTGGCGCGCCCGCTCGTGCTCCTCGTCGGTGCTGCCGGTGCAGACGATCGGCGTCGCCGACACGGTGAGGGTCGCGCGCTCTCTCCCGGAGGCCGCGAGCCCGGCCTCGAGCGCGGGCGCGACGTGCTCGAGGACGAACCGTTCGGAGTGGAACGGGTGCACCAGCAGTCCGTCGGCGACCTCCGCGGCATTGCGCGTCATGCGTGGCCCGAGCCCCGCGAGCCAGATCGGTGGCGGACCGTGCGGGTTCGGACCCGGGGAGAAGAACGGCGTCATCAGCGTGTGCCGGTAGATCTCGCCGCGGTACGCGAGCTTCGAGCCGTCGTTCCAGGCGGTCTGGATCGCCTTGATCGCCTCCACCATCTCGCGCATGCGGGTCGCGGGCGCGCTCCACGTCATGGAGAAGCGGTTCTCGATGTGCGGGCGGATCTGAGACCCGAGACCGAGCGCGAAGCGCCCCCCCGACATGCGTTGGAGCCCGTCGGCCATCTGCGCGAGGTCCATGGGGTTGCGCGCGAGCGCGATGGCGATGTTCGTGAAGAGGGCGGGGCGCGTCGTGTGCTCGCTCGCGAGCACCAGCGGGAAGAAGGGCTCGTGTGGCCCCTCGGCGGTGTAGAGCCCGTCGAAGCCGATGCCCTCGAGCTCGCGGGCGAGCTCGGGCACGTTCGGGAGGTCGGAGCGGAGGTAGTGGTCGACCAGCACGAGGGTCAGATGTCGGCGAACGCGATCGCGACGCCGGATGCAGCGAGGGCGACGGTGCCGAGGGCGACCGCGAGCAGCTCGTGCGCGGCCCGCGGATGCAGCGCCTCGGCACGGTGGTGCACCAGGCGCCAGCCGAGGGTGCCGACGGCCCAGCCGAAGCACGCGACTGCGAGGAGGCCCGCGGCGAGCACGTCTCCGGTGACCGACGTGTCCTCGCTCCAGACGCGCCGAGCCAGGATCGCGAACGCCGCGAGCAACGCCAAGCCGCTCCGGTTCCACGCGAGGTCCGTCCGCTCCTCGTAGAGCGTCTCCTCGGGATCCGGGGCGCTCACTCGAGGACCACGACCACGATCGCGATCACCGAGACGACCGCGATCCCGAGCGCCAGGATCAGCCCCAGCCGCGTGGGCGGGAGGGGAGCGCCGAGGCGCATCGCCCGCTCGTTCCCGCGCCAGTGCTGGTACGCAGCCAGCTCGAGCACGGCGCCGAGGACCATGAGGGGGACTCCGATGAGACGCCGCCCGAACTCGATGTCGAGCTTGGGCAGCAGCTGCGTCGCCGCGATCCCGGTGACCACCAGCGCGAGCGACGTGCGACTCCATGCGAGGAAGGTCCGCTCGTTCGCGTAGGTGAAGCGCGGGTCGGGCTCGGTGCCGATCTCCTCGAGCCGCGTGCGATCGAACCAGCGCTCCACGCCGCTACCAGAGCTGGTCGACGTACGTGTCCGTGCCCGGCACCGTGGCGAGGAACGGCGACGCGAACACGATGGATCCGAGCCCGGCATTCGCGAACTCGTCGCCGAGCCCGGTGCAGCGATCGTCCCATGCCTCGAGCGGGTCACCCTCGACGAAGCCGACGATCAGCACTCGGCCGGCGGCCTGCGTGTCGGGCACGTCGCCGGGACGGTCGTCGCGCAGCGGCAGCGGCGTCCCGATCAACGCGACGTCGGCCGGACAGGGGAGGCCCTGGAGCCACGCCGTGACCTGCTCGCCGTCGACGCCATCGGCCATCTCGCCGATGAGCACGAAGATGCCGCCGTAGGCGCGATCGAGCGCCAGCTCGATCGGCGTCGTACTGCCCGGCGCGTTCGCTTCGCCGGCGTACTCGTAGAGCGCGGTGTGGATGTGGTCGCGCTCGGGGAACATGCGGTCGTTCTCGTGGAGCCAGTTGACCTGCTCGACGCCCCACTCGTTCCACTCGTCGTGGTGGCCGTCGAGCACCCAGTAGATGGCCAGGTACGAGCCGACGGTCGGATCGGGGGCGATCACCGAGTCGGCCGGATGACGACGGCGCTTGCAGTCCCGCGTCGCGATGAAGCGCGCCCCGGCGAACTGCCACTTGCCGACCATGCAGCCCGCGTAGAAGTGGTCGCGCTCGTACCACCGGTTGTACGTGACCTCGTGGCCCTGGTGCGGCTCGACCATGGTGAAGAGCAACGATCCGACCCGGATCTGTCGGTCGCCCCGCGGAACGTCGGATCGCTGGTACCGGGTCTCTGAGGCGTTCACGAGCCTGTGGTCTCCTTGGTCGGGGTGGGCATGTCGCGCTGGACCCGCTCGACGAGCGCAGCCTTGTCGACCTTCATCATGGCGGTCACCGGCAGGTCGGCGACGAGGACGACTCGATCTGGTGCCTTGTAGTCCGCGATGCGCTCGCGGCACCATGGCCGCAGCGCGTCGATCGCGAGGTCGTCGAGGTCGGCTCCCGCCGCCGGCACCACGAACGCGACGCCGACCTCACCGAGCACGTCGTCACGTGCACCCACGACCGCGACTCGCGCGATCGCGGGATGGTCGGAGAGTGCCGCCTCCACCTCCACGGGATACACGTTGTACCCGCCCCGGATGTACATCTCCTTGAGGCGGCCCACGATGCGCAGGTTGCCGTCGCCGCCGACGAACCCGAGGTCACCCGTGTGGAGCCAGCCGTCGGCGTCGATCACGGTCGCGGTGAGCTCGGGATCACGCCAGTAGCCGGCCATCATCGCCGGCGAGCGCGACAGGATCTCGCCGACCTCTCCCCGGGGCTGGTCGGCGCCGGTCGCGGGATCGAAGATCCGCAGCTCGACGTCGTCGGTGGGTCGGCCGACGGTGTTCGCGATCACGTCCTCGGTGTCGGTGGCGAGCGTGCTCGTCGTGACGCCGGCTTCGGTGCACGTGTAGCGCGTGATCACCGGGCAGCCGAGCTGCTCGCGCATGCCGCGGACGAGCTCGGGCGGGATCGCGGCGGCGCCGATGCCCGCCACCCGCAACGTCGAGAAGTCGGTGCGCGCCACGTCCGGATGGCCGAGCACGAGCTGCCACTGCGTCGGGACGCCGGTCGCCATCGTGATCTTCTCGTCGCGGATGATGCGCAGCGTCTCGGCGGCCGACCACGGCTCCCCGGCCAGCACGATCGTCGTCGCGTTGGCGAGCTCGTCCCACATGCGCGTCATGTAGCCCACGTGAGGGAACGGGAGCACGACGAGGCGGCGGTCACCCGGCCGCGTGAGCTCACCGACGTTGCGCGAGATGGCGGCCTGACGCTCGTGGTCGTACACCGCGCCCTTCGGTGCGCCGGTGGTGCCGCTCGTCCACACGATGCACGTCGGGTCGGACGGGTCGAGGCGCGGGAGCGTCGAAGGCGGATCGGTGCCGAACGCGTCCTTCAGGGCGGTGACGGGCATCACGTGCCCGGGATCGACGCCTTCGGGCACGGTCGCGCCGTCGCCGAGCACCGTCACCTTCGGCTCGGTCCGAGCGATGATCGACGACTGCTCCCTCGGGCCGAGGCGGAGATTGATCGCGGAGGTGATCGCACCGACCCGGAGCGCGCCCAGGTAGCACACCGCGAACTTCGTCGACGACGGGAGCATCAGGACGACGACGTCGCCGCGTCGCACACCGTGGTCGAGCAGCGTCGCGGCGAACCCGTCGGCCGCCCGGTCGAGCCACGAGTACGTCGACCGCTTGTCGGCATGCACGTAGGCGTCGCGGTCGGGGTGCTCGGCCGCCGCATCGCGCAAGAGGTCGGCGACGAGGCGGGTGTCGGCCACGGCGGGCGACTGTACCGTCCAACCTGACGCCTTGTTAGATTCCGCAGGCACTGCACGCACAGGAGGTCTCGCATGGCGCGCTTCACCGACCGGGTCGCGATCGTCACCGGAGCCGGCTCGGGCCTGGGCCGCGCCACCGCGCGCCGGCTCGGCGACGAGGAGGCGCTCGTGGCCGTGCTCGACCTCGACGACGCCGCGGCCGCCGAGACGGCCAAGCTGATCGAGGAGGGCGGCCGGACGGCACGGTCGTACGGATGCGACGTGAGCGAGCTCGCGTCGGTCGAGCGCTCGGTGGCTCAGGTGGAGCACGACCTCGGCCGGCCGCAGGTGCTCGTCAACTGCGCGGGCGTCGGCAAGTTCGTGCGCTCCGAGGAGGAGACGGCGGAGAACTGGGAGCGCATCCTCGCGGTCAACCTCACGGGCACGTTCTTCGCCTGCCGCGCCGTGCTGCCCTACATGCTGAGCTTCCCCGAAGGATCGGGGGGCGCGGCGATCGTGAACATCGCGTCGAACGCGGGTCTGATGGGCCAGGCCTACTCGGCGGCCTACTGCGCCTCGAAGGGCGGGGTCGTCAACCTCACCCGGGCGCTCGCGTACGAGTACCGCGAGCGCGGCGTGCGCGTGAACGCCGTCGCCCCGGGTGGCATGAACACACCGATGCTCGCGACGTGGGGCTACGAGTCGCTCGACGCCAAGCCCGAGGACTTCGCGAACATCACCTCGCCAGTCGGCTATGCCGAGCCCGAGGAGATCGCCGGTCTCGTCGCGTTCGTCGCGTCCGACGAGGGCCGCTACATGATCGGGCAGATCGTGAGCATGGACGGCGGCATCACATGCGGCTGACGCGCTGATGGCCGGCGTCACCGACGACCATCGCGGCTTGTGGGAGCTCGTCGAGGCGAGGGCGAGCGACGTCCCCGACGTCGTGCTCGCCGTCGACGAGGACGAGCGGACGCTGACCGGTCGGGGGTTCCGTGACGCTGCCGAGCGTGCCGCGGCCGGGCTGCTGGCGCTCGGCGTCGGTCCCGACGTCGATGTCTCGTGGATGCTCCCGACATGGCTCGAGTCGGCCGTGCTCGTGGCCGCACTCGCGCGCCTCGGTGCGGTGCAGAACCCGATGCTGCCGATCCTCGGTACGCGTGAGATGCGCTTCATCACCCAGCAGACCGGCGCGAGGCTCCTCATCATCCCGTCCGTGTGGAAGGGCCGCGCGTACGGCGACGAGGCGGGCGAGATCGCGAGCGAGCAGCCGGGTCTCGAGGTTCTGATCGTCGACAAGGAGCTGCCCGCGGGCGACCCGACCACGCTGCCGCCGCCTCCAGCTCCGGTGACGCCCGAGACCGCGCCCGTCCGCTGGGTCTTCTACACGTCGGGGACGACGGCCGATCCCAAGGGCGCGCGACACACCGACCTCACGGTGAAGGCGTCCGCGACCGCGATGATCGAGGCACTGAAGATCACCGACGCCGACCGAGCCGCGATGGTGTTCCCGTTCACCCACATCGGTGGCATCGGCTGGCTGTTCACGATGCTGATGACCGGGTGCGTGTGCGTGTTCGTCGAGGCGTTCGTGCCCCAGACCACGATCCCGGTGCTCCAGCGCGAGCATCTGACGCTCGCCGGCGCCGGCACGCCGTTCCACATGGCGTACCTCGCCGCGCAGCGAGACCAGCCCGACACGCCCTTGTTCCCGGAAGTGCGCGCCTACCCGGGCGGCGGAGCGCCGAAGCCGCCACAGCTGCACTACGAGGTGCGCGAGGAGCTGGGCGGCGTCGGCATCGTGTCGGGGTACGGTCTCACCGAGGCGCCGATCCTCACGATGAGCACCGTCGACGACACCGACGCGCAGCTCGCCGAGACCGAGGGCACGCCGACCCCGGGCGTGCAGCTGCGGTTCGTGAAGCTCGACGGCACCGTCGCCGCCGACGGCGAGGAGGGTGAGATCCGCGCCAAGGGCCCCCAGGTCTGCCGCGGCTACCTCGACGAGTCGCTCGACGCCGACGCGTTCGACGAGGACGGCTGGTTCCGCAGCGGCGACCTCGGCCGACTCGACGCCGACGGGCACGTGCTCATCACCGGGCGCGTGAAGGACATCATCATCCGCCACGGCGAGAACATCTCCGCGAAGGAGCTCGAGGATCTGCTCTTCACCCACCCGAAGGTCCAGGACGCGGCAGTCATCGGCCTGCCCGACCCGAAGACCGGTGAGCGCGCCTGCGCGGTGGTGGTCCCCACAGACGCCGAGAGCCCGCCGGCGTTGCCCGAGCTGTTCGAGTTCCTCACCGACCGGGGCCTGGCGAAGCAGAAGGTCCCCGAGCAGCTCGAGATCGTCGACGCGCTGCCGCGCAACGCATCGGGCAAGGTCCTCAAGCACGAGCTGCGGAGCACGTACGGCGGCTAGCGGAGGCTCCGCTGCTCGAGCCGGCGTGCTCGAGGCGCCGCGACGGCTGGTCACGCGCTCGCTCGACCGGCCCGTGATCAGCAGCGACGACGGCCTGCTGCGCGTCGAGGCGTGCGGGCTGTGTGGTACCGACCACGAGCAGTTCACAGGCATGCTGTTCGGCGGGTTCGCGTTCGTGCCCGGGCACGAGACGGTCGGTGTGCTCGAGGAGGTCGGCGAGAAGGCCGCGCGACGCTGGGGTGCGCGAACCGGTGACCGCGTCGCCGTGGAGGTGTTCCAGTCGTGTCGGCGCTGCGAGCCGTGCCGCGTCGGCGACTACCGGCGGTGCGAGCGCCACGGTCTGGGCGACATGTACGGGTTCGTGCCGGTCGAGCGCCCACCGGGCCTCTGGGGCGGGTACGCGGAGGTCCAGTACCTCGCGCCCGACAGCATGCTCGTGCGGGTGCCGGCCGGTGTCGACCCGGTGCTCGCGACGCTCTTCAACCCGGTCGGCGCGGGCATCCGCTGGGGTGTCACCCTGCCTGGCACCGGGGCGGGCGATGTGGTCGCGGTGCTCGGACCGGGCATCCGCGGGCTCGCGACGGTCGCGGCCGTGCGCGACGCCGGTGCCGGGTTCGTGATGGTGACCGGCGCAGGCGCGCGCGACGCGACGCGGCTCGACGCGGCCCGACGGTTCGGCGCCGATCTGGTGATCGATGTCGAGCAGGCGGATCCGGTGGCTGCGCTGCGGAAAGCGACGGGCGGCCTGGCCGACGTCGTCGTCGACGTGACGGCGAACGCGCCGTCGGCGTTGGGGCAGGCGGTCGCGCTCGCTCGCGCGGGCGCGACGGTGGTCGTGGCCGGCATGCGTGGCGACGGGCCGTACCCGGGCCTTCGCGCCGACCACGTCGTCCTGAAGGAGCTTCGGGTGCTCGGCGCGCTCGGCGTGCACGCCGCCGCCTACGAGGCCGCGCTCGAGCTCGTCGCCTCGGGCCGCTACCCGTTCGCCGATCTCGCGCGGCGCGTCGTCGGGCTCGACGACGCGCCGAGCCTGCTGTCGGCGATGGCGGGGGAGAGCGAAGACGCGCCGCCCGTCCACGGTGTGGTGCGGCCGTGAGCGACCCGACTCTCGGGCCGCGTCTCCCACCGCTCGATGCGGCAGCCGCACGCGCAGCAGCCGACGACGTGGGCATCGCGGAGGCGTTCAGCGCGCTGTCCGTCTACCAGGTGCTGCTGCGCAATCCGCAGCTCGCTCGGGCGATCGACAAGCCGCTGGTCCAGCTGCTCTTCCGGAACCGGCTCGATGCTCGCCTGCGCGAGCTCGTGATCATGCGCATCGGCTGGCTCACGGGATGCTGCTACGAGTGGACGCAGCACTGGCGCGTCGCCCGCGACCTCGGTGTCGCCGAGGCGGATCTGCTCGGCGTGCGCGACTGGGCGCTCTACGACGCATTCGGCGCTACCGAGCGCGCCGTGCTCTCGGCGACGGACGAGACGGTCCGCGAGGGAGCGATGTGCGAGGCCACGTGGGATGCGTGCCACGCGGCGCTCGGCGGCGACGCGGAGGCACTGCTCGAGCTCGTCGCCGCGATCGGCTGGTGGCGGATGATCGCCTCGCTGCTCGAGAACCTCCGCGTCCCCCTCGA
>CAZHKE010000022.1:31195-45817 GCA_964532485.1 uncultured Bifidobacteriaceae bacterium | reverse complement strand
GACGACTCGTAGATCGTGAACGTGTGGATGCCGGCCCGACGTAGGTTCGCGCCCGCCGCGATGCCACCGAATCCGGCACCGACGACCGCGACCCGCGGTGACCCTGCCGGGCCGAACAGCTCCTGCGCAGTGCGCTTCATGGCGTCCCGCAGACCGGCGGACTAGCCGGGGCTGCTCTCGAGGAGCCGCTGCGAGATGTCGCCGAGACCGTCCACGGAGCCGTCGTAGACGACCTCACCATGCTGGAGCAGCACGACGGCGTCCGCGACCCGGAGTGCGTGGCCGACGTACTGCTCGATGATGAGCAGCGTCGTGCCGGCTTGACGCACCTTCTCGAGCGTCGCGTAGACCTCGTCGATGACGATCGGTGCGAGGCCGAGTGACAGCTCATCGACGATGAGCAGGCGGGGTGGGCGGACGAGCACACGCGCGAGCGCGAGCATGCGCTGCTCGCCCCCGGAGAGGGTTCCGGCGAGCTGCCGGCGACGCTCACGGAGCCTCGGGAAGAGCTCGAAGGCCCGCTCGAGGCCGGCGGCGACACCACCGCGCCCGAGGTTGCGGCGGAAGTCGAGCGTGAGGTTCTCCTCGACCGAGAGGGTGCTGAACACCGAGCGCCCCTCGGGTGCATGCGCGATCCCGAGCGGCGCAACGCGCCACGGCGGCATTGCGCCGATCTCGACGCCGTCGAAGGTCACGGAACCGGCCGTCACCGGGAGCAGACCCGAGATGACCCGGGCGATCGTCGTCTTGCCGGCGCCGTTTCCCCCGAGCAGCGCGAGCACCTTTGCCTCCGGGACCGAGAACGACACTCCGAACAGCGCGCGGAACGGCCCATAGCCTGCTTCGACGTCGCGCAGCTCGAGCAGCGGCACCGATTCGCTCACAGCCTCGTCGGCCCGGCTCTCGCCGTCGCCGGGCGCGCGTTCCGGCGGAGCGCGCACCGTCGTGACCTCGCCGAGGTACGCGCGGCGCACCGCGTCGTCGGCCATCACCTCGGCCGTCGGACCTTCCGCGATGACCGTGCCGAAGTCGAGGACGTACAGGCGGCTCGCGAACGCCCGGACCATCTCGACGTCGTGCTCCACGAGCAGGATCGCGGTGTCCCGTTCTTGCTGCGCGGCTTGGAGGGTCTGCACGAGCTCCGCGGTCTCCTCCCGGTCGAGGCCCGATGACGGCTCGTCGAGCAGCAGGAGGAGCGGCTCGGTCACGAGTGCACGTCCGACCTCCACGAGCCGGGCGCGCCCGAGGCTCAGCGCCTCGATCTGCCGATCGGCGACGTCGTCGAGTCCGAGGACGTGCAGCGTTCGGTCGATGCGGTCGCGCTCGTCGGCGGTCGGCTTCGCGAGGTTGAGGCAGTCCTTCCAGAGGCGACCGGTGCGGTGCCGTGCCCGCTCCGCGACGAGGAGATGATCGCGGACGGTCATCCCCGCGAAGAGCTCGATGCGCTGGAACGTACGTCCGAATCCGAGCCGGGCGCGCTTGTAGACCGGGTAGCGCGTGATGGCGGCGCCGTCGAAGACGACAGCCCCTTGATCGGGTCGGGCCATGCCCAGCAGGCAGTTGAAGAAGGTCGTCTTGCCCGCGCCGTTCGGACCGATGAGTCCCACCGCCTCACCGCGCTCCACGACGATCGACACGTCATCGAGCGCGGTGATGCCGGCGAACCGCTTCGTGATGTTGCGAGCCTCGAGCAGTGTCATCGGCCGACTCGCTCGGGAGCAGCGGGTACCGCGGGATCGACGTCGGCGGCGGAGCGCCGGTCGAGCCAGCGCTGGATTGCCTCGAGCTGGCGCCGCTTCCCGTACTCGAGCAGCCCTTCGGGGTGCCGGGCGAAGCCGACGGCCGCGAGCCCGAAGAACACGTACTGGAGCGCTGCCGGCGCGCCGATCGCGTCCAGCAGCTCGGGGAAGAGGACGAACGCCAGGCCTGCCTGGATCGCGCCCTCGACGCTGCGAACGCCGATCGTGACGACGAGCACCAGCCAGAACAGCCCGAAGAACGGCACGAAGTTTGCCGTGTAGTTCGCTTGCCCCTCGTAGAGCGTCACCAAGCCACCGCCGAGACCCGCGATGCCGGCCGAGATCGCAAACACGATCACCCGCGATCTGGCGGGGCTGATGCCCAGGGCCGACGCCGCTGTCTCGCTGCCACGGAGCGCGTCCAGGTACTTCCCCGTCGTGCCCCGCCGGATGAGCACGACCAGCGTCCCGACGATCGCGAGGACGACCACGCAGAAGGCGAAGAAGGCGTGATCGCCGGAGATGAACCCGGGCCGCGGCGCGGGGGTCGGGACCCCGCGACCGCCGATCCAGTCGATCGGGACGAGGATGCTGTCGAACATCAGAGCGAAGGCGAGCGTCGCAAGCGCGAGGAAGATGCCGCCGAGACGGAGCACCGGGATCGCCAGCACCGCGCCGACGATCGCCGCCAGGAGCGTGCCCGCGACGAACGCCAGCAGCACCGGGATGTCGAGCCGGTAGAAGAGCTGCGCGGTGGCGAAGCTGCCGACGGCGGCGAAGGTCGCTTGAGCCAACGAGATCTGCCCGGCCATGCCGGTGATGACGGTGATCGACAGGAAGATCACCGAGAACACGACCGCCTTCGTCATGATGCTGACCCAGAACGCGTCGAGCGCGGTGAGGGTGACGACGAGCGCGGCCACGACGACGAGCATGCCGACGGCCCGGGTCGCGATCGTGAGGCCGCGACTGCGCTCCCCCGCCGCCAATCCCGGCGGTGGCGGGTCGACGCCGGACAGCGGATCGGTGATCTCGGCACGCGGGCGGAGCCCGGGCAGGATCAGCAAGAGCACGAACAGCATCACGAACGGCAGCGAGGGTCGTAGGCCGTTGGCGACGATGCTCCCCGCCGGCAGGTAGCCGGCGAGGATGCCCTGGACGATGCCGAGGAACAGTCCGCCGGCGAGGGCCAGAGGAATGTTGGTGAGGCGGCCGAACGCCGCCGCCGCGATCGCGGCGATGAGCAGCGCCGTGAAGTCTCCCGCCAGCACCTCGTTGTAGACGGGGGCGATCAGCACGCCGGCCAGGCCGGCCATGAAGCTCGACAGCATCCACGCGGTCGCGCTGACGCGGTTCGGATTGATGCCGACGAGTGAGGTCATGCGCGGGCTCTCGACGACCGCGCGCATTCGCAGACCGATCGCTGTGTACCGGAAGAGCAGCGTCAGCAGGACGACCGCGACGGCCGTGATGATGATCGTCGCGGCTTCGTAGCCCCAGATGGGGTATTCGTCGCCAAGCGGGTGGAGCAGCTGGAAGTCGCCGCCCGGCCAGATCGTCGGTGGAACGAACTTCACGTCCGGACCGAACAAGAAGTCCAGCGTCACGATCTGGGGTATTGCGACCAGCAGGCCGATCGTCGTGACGAGCTTCGCGACCGTCGACGCGGTGCGCAGGTACCGGAAGAGGAAGCGCTCGAGGACGAGTCCGAACAATGGCGCTACGACAACCACCGCCACGACGAACGCCGGGAGGAGGTCCCACCCGTGGTCCTTGCGCAACGCGTAGAAGAGCGCCGCGGACAGGAACGCCTGGGCGGCGAACGCGAGGTTGAAGATGCCCGACGTCTTGTAGGCGAGCACGAGGCCGATCGCGACGAGTCCGAAGACGCACCCGAACGGGATCCCGCGGATGAGGTAGCCGAGGAGCTCCGTCATCTCGACATGCTTCCCCGTCGCCGGGCCCCGGGAACCCCGACCGGACCGAAGCGCTCCTCCACCGTCGGCTTCATGAGGTGCAGCTCGCTCCTTCGTCCGCTCCCAGGGCGCCTGGCCCGGGCGGCGCACAGTATGACGTGATTGTTAGACCTCCGTCGGCCCGCGGCGCCGGTGCCATGCCCGGCGCCCCGCCGGAGGCGCCCGGCGCTTCGATCGCAGGAGGCGCCTGGTACCAGCGCGACGCGCGTGTTAGGAATGGCGCCCAGAAGCACAGAGCCGAAGACCGGCCTGCGCCTGCAGGTCGGTCTTGTCGCCAGGGGGGCCGGATGTCGAGTTCTCGCGTGCGATGGATGCGCTGGGTCGCAGTGGTCGCAGTCGTCTCGCTCGTCGGTGGGTTCGCCGTGTCCAGCGCCGGCGCCGGGGAGGACTTCCCGGCAGTCGACCAACCGGGCGTGACCGACAACGAGATCCGCGTCGGCGGAGTCGTGACCGTCACGAACAGCGTGACCGGCGCTTCCTACGGGGGTGCGTTCGACGGCGTCCAGGCGTACTTCGACTACATCAACGAGACCGAGGGCGGGGTCTACGGCCGCAAGCTCGTGCTCGCCGAGAAGCTCGACGACAAGTTCAGCAGCAACCTCCAGGAGGTCCAGGCCCTGCTCTCGGACGACGTTTTCGCGGCGCTGCCCATGGCCACGAACCTGTTCGCCGGTGCGCAGCTGCTCGAGGAGGACGGGATCCCCGTGTTCGGCTGGGACATCCAGTGCGAGTACGGCTGCGAGACCAACGACCCGGGACCGCCGAACTTCTTCGGAGCGGCGGGGTCGTTCATCTGCTTCACGTGCGGGACCCCGAGCGCGTCGCTCTGGCTCCCCAAGAAGCTCGGCCGCACGAACATCGGGATCGTCGCGTACGCCGTCGAGCAGTCGGCGGACTGCGCGACGGGCAACAAGAACGGCATCGAGAAGTACAACGCCGGGAAGATCGTCTTCGAGGACAACAGCCTCCAGTTCGGCACCCCCGACTTCAGCGCGCAGGTCAACGGGATGAAGGAAGCGGGGGTGGACTTCATCATCTCGTGCATCGACTTCAACGGATCCCTGAACATGATCCGCGAGATGCAGCGACAAGGCCTCGACGCGACCCAGGTGTTCCCGAACGCGTACGAGCACGACTTCGTCGAGGAGAACCAGGAGTTCCTCAACGGCAACTACGTGAGCACGCTCTTCGCGCCGGAGGAGACGAAGCCCACGCCTGAGGGCGTCAAGCTCTACAAGAAGTGGCTGAAGAAGTCGGGTGGCGAGGACAGCGAGAACACGATCGTCGGGTGGATCAACGCGGATCAGTTCGTCACCGGCCTGAAGGAGGCGGGTCCCGACTTCACCCGCGAGAAGCTCATCGACGCGGTCAACCAGGAGACCGACTTCACCGCCAAGGGGTTCCTCGCCGGCATCAACTGGACCACCGCGCACGAGGAGCCGGCCACGTGCGCCGCGCTCCTGAAGATCGTCGACGGCAAGTTCAAGCCGATGTACGGCAAGCCGGGCAAGCCCTTCCTCTGCTTCGACCCCGATGCCTCCACGTTGAAGCCCCAGGTGAGGTGACGAGGAGCTCGCGCGCAAGCCGTCTTCACCTCCGGGCGCCTGCTTCAGAGGGGGTAGAGCTGGCCGGCGGTCTCGCCGAAGATCTGCGCCGCGCGCCGGGTGACACCAGCGCGAGGAGGAGATCGTGCGACCGCTCCCACAGCTGACCCCGACGAACGAGTGGTTCTGGACCTCGGGTTCCGACGGTCACCTGCGCATCCAGCGCTGCACCGACTGTGGAACGCTCGTCCACCCGCCCACGCCGATCTGCCCGAAGTGCCGGAGCCGCTCGTGGGAGCCGACGGTGGTGTCGGGGCGCGCGACCGTCGTCGGCTCGACCGTCAACCGGCACCAGTTCCTCCCCGGCTTCGAGCCGCCCTATTCGATCGCGATCGTCGCGCTCGCCGAGGACGCCGGCGTCCGGCTGACGACCAACGTCGTCGGCTGCGACCCCGACGACGTGCACATCGGCCAAGAGGTCGCCGTCCGCTTCGAGCAGCACGACGACGTCTGGATCCCGCTCTTCGAGCCAACCGGGCACACCGAGACCACCGAGCGCATCCCCGAGCCGGAGCACCCGGCGATTCGTCCGCCGGTGAGCCGCGACCGGTACGAGCACCGCTCGGTCCTGTCGGGCGTCGGTCGTTCGGCGATCGGCCGACGGCTGATGGTCGACCCGCTGTCGCTCACGATCGACGCGTGCCTCGACGCGGTCGCCGATGCCGGCCTCACGCTCGACGACATCGACGGACTCTCCACCTATCCCGGCCCCGGGCCGGGCGGCATGAGCGAGGGTGGCGCCACCGCGGTCGAGGAGGCGCTGCGGCTGCGACCCACGTGGCACAACGGCGGCATCGAGCTCCCCGGCCAGGGCGGCGCGGTGATCGCGGCGATGCTCGCCGTGGCCAGCGGCCTGTGCCGCCACGTGCTCTGCTTCCGCACCGTCTGGGAGTCGACCGCGGCGACGCTCGGGATCGGCTACGGAGGGGGCGGCGGTCGCATCTCGGGTCCGCTGCACGAGTGGCGCGCGCCCTTCGGTGCCATGTCGGCGGCGAACTGGATCGCGATGAACGCGACCCACTACCTGCACCGCTACGGCGCGAGCCGCGAGGTGCTCGGCTGGATCGCGATCAACGGCCGCACCAACGCCGGCCGAAACCCGTACGCCATCTACCGCGATCCGATGACGATGGACGACTACCTCTCGGCGCGGCCCATCTCGGACCCGTTCGGCCTCTACGACTGCGACGTCCCCTGCGACGCTTCGGTCGCGGTCGTCGTGTCCGACGCTTCGGTGGCTTCTGACCTGCCCCACCCCGCGATCCGCGTCGAGGCCGTCGGGACCCAGATCACCGATCGCGTGTCGTGGGACCAGGACACCATCGTGCACGAGCCCCAGGTCGTGGGGCCCGGCGCCCACGTGTGGACGCGCACGAGCCTTCGACCCGACGACGTCGACGTCGCGCTCGTCTACGACGGCTTCACGTTCAACGCCATCTCCTGGATCGAGGCGCTCGGCTTCTGCGGGTTCGGCGAGGCGCCGGACTGGCTCGACGGCGGGAGGCGCATCGCGCTCGACGGCGAGGTCCCCGTCAACCCGCACGGCGGGCAGCTGTCGGAGGGACGAACCCACGGGTTCGGATTCCTCTACGAGGCCGTGACCCAGCTGCGCCACGACGCCGGCGACCGCCAGGTGCCGGGCGCCCGGACCGCCGTCGTCACCTCGGGCGGCGGCACGCCCTCCAGCGTGCTGCTCCTGCGAAGCGACGACGCCTAGCACGACGTCGGAATACGGTAGGGATCCGTGTCGACCACGTTCGGAAGCGACGTCTACTACGACCCCTACGACTTCGAGATCGACGACGACCCGTACCCGATCTGGAAGCGGATGCGCGACGAGGCGCCGCTCTACTACAACGAGAAGCACGACTTCTTCGCGCTCAGCCGGTTCGCGGACGTCGAGCCGGCGCTGGTCGATTGGGAGACGTACCGATCGGGGCGCGGGTCGATCCTCGAGCTGATCCGCGCCGAGATCGAGCTGCCGCCCGGGATCATCCTGTTCGAGGACCCGCCGATCCACGATGTGCATCGCGGAGTGATGTCACGCGTCTTCACACCGAAGAAGATGAACGCGCTCGAGCCGCAGGTTCGCGACTTCTGCGCTCGTTGCTTCGACCCGCTCGTCGGGTCGGAGGGTTTCGATCTCGTGCGCGACTTCGGCGCGATCATGCCGATGCGGGTCATCGGGATGCTGCTGGGCATCCCCGAGCAGGACCAGCAGGCGATCCGCGACCGGCTCGACGAAGGGCTTCGCCTCGACGAAGGGGAGGACGTGGTCGTCGACGAGGCCGAGTTCGCGGCGACGGGCGAGATGTTCGCCGACTACGTCGAATGGCGCGCCGAGCACCCGTCCGACGACCTCATGACCGAGATGCTCCAGGCCGAGTTCACCGACGAGGAGGGGGAGGTGCGCCGGCTCACCCGCACCGAGATCCTGAGCTTCGTGAACCTCCTCGCGGGCGCCGGCAACGAGACCACGACCCGCCTGATCGGCTGGACCGGCAAGGTCCTCTCCGACGCTCCCGACCAGCGCCGAGCGGTCGTCGAGGACCGTTCGCTCGTGCCGAACGCGATCGAGGAGATCCTGCGCTTCGAGGCACCGTCACCGGTCCAGGCGCGCTACGTCGCGCGCGACGTCGAGCACCACGGCGTGAAGGTGTCGGAGGGCAGCGTGATGGTGCTGCTCAACGGGTCGGGCAACCGCGACGAGCGCCGCTTCCCCGACGCCGACGCGCTCGACGTCCGGCGCCGGATCGGCCACCACCTGAGCTTCGGGTATGGCCTGCACTTCTGCCTGGGGGCGGCGCTCGCACGCCTCGAGGGCCGGGTCGCGCTCGACGAGATCCTCCGGCGCTGGCCCGACTGGGAGGTCGACGAGGACCGGGCGGTCATGGCGCACTCGTCCACCGCTCGAGGCTGGGAGCGGCTGCCCGTGCGAGTCCGCTGACCGGGCGGCGGAAACCGGCTTCTCGTTATTGGAGATCGGTGCTATCGTCTCGCCCGAGCACCTGAGCACCGAGCACCTGAGTGCAGAACACCGAGTGCAGAACACCTGAGTGGAGGATCGACCCATGCCTCACTTCACCAAGCCCGCCGAGGGGTCGTGGACCGAGCACTATCCGGAGCTCGGCACCGAGCCGGTCTCGTACCAGGACTCCATCTCGCCCGAGTTCTACGAGCGCGAGCGCGACGCGATCTTCGGCCGGACCTGGCTGAACGTCGGCCGCGTCGAGCAGCTGGCGAAGGTCGGGAGCTACTTCACCAAGGAGATCGACGCTGCCCGCACCTCGATCGTGGTCGTGCGCTCGTCGAAGGACGAGATCCGCGCGTTCCACAACATCTGTCGGCACCGCGGCAACAAGCTCGTCTGGCAGGACTACCCGGGCGAGGAGACGAGCGGGACCTGCCGGCAGTTCACGTGCAAGTACCACGCGTGGCGCTACTCGCTGGAGGGTGACCTCACGTTCGTGCAGCAGGAGTCGGAGTTCTTCGACCTCGACAAGGGCGACTACTCCCTCGCGTCGGTCCAGGTCGACGTGTGGGAGGGGTTCATCTTCGTGAACCTCGATCCCGACAACACCACGTCACTGCACGAGTACATGGGTGAGCTGGGCAAGGGACTCGAGGGCTACCCGTTCCACGAGCTCACCCAGATCCACAAGTACCGGGCCGAGGTCGGGAGCAACTGGAAGCTCTTCATCGACGCGTTCGCGGAGTTCTACCACGCACCCGTCCTGCACGCGAAGCAGGCGGTCGCCGACGAGTCGCGCAAGCTGATGGACTACGGGTACGAGGCGCTCGCCTACGGGATCGACGGGCCCCACGGGATGGTGTCGTCGTGGGGTGGCATGTCACCGCCCAAGGACCCGAGCATGGTGAAGCCGATCGAGCAGAAGCTCCGCAGCGGTCTCTTCGGCCCGTGGGACGCGCCCGACATCGGGCTCGACGAGCTGCCACCCGGCCTGAACCCGGCGCGACACAAGGCATGGGGGATGGACTCCTACGTCTTCTTCCCCAACTTCATGGTGCTGATCTGGAAGCCGAACTGGGTGCTCACGTACCACTACTGGCCGACGTCGTACGACACGCACATCTTCGAGGGCACGTGCTACTTCGCTCCGCCCCAGAACGCGCGTGAGCGGCTGGCCCAGGAGCTCGCCGTCGTCACGTTCAAGGAGTACGCGCTCCAGGACGGCAACACGCTGGAAGCCACGCAGACGATGCTCGAGTCACGCACACCGGTGAAGACGTTCCCGCTGGGCGACCAGGAGGTCCTGCTGCGCCACCTCCACCACACCGCGCGGCAGTACGTGCACGACTACGAGCAACAGGCGCACCTGACGCCGGTTCACGCCTGAGCCGAGGAGATCGCAGATGCCGAACCCCGACGTCTCCCTGCCCGCAGAGTTCGCCGACCTCGAGCCCTTCGCCGACTGGGCGCTCCGGGGCGAGAAGGCCCGCTACGACAAGCGGCTGGCGTCCTCGATGGAGGAGCTCCAGGCCTTCTACGACGCCGCCTTCCCCCGCCTCGACGAGGCGATGGCCTACCTCGAGCAGTTCCCGATGGACGCGCTGCCCGAGGACGCCAAGCATCTGCTGTGGCTCTGCTGCGCGCTGGTCACGGTGTCGTTCCCGGTCGAGGTGTGGCGCCAGCAGCGCGTCCCCGACAGCGGCGCGTCGACGTTCGACGCGGTCCTCGAGCCGGCGATCTGATCGCGCATGGCGCGCCCTCGGACCCCGCAGCCGCCCGTCCACCTGCGGAGCGCTCGTCTGCTCGACGTCACGGAGGGCACGCTCGTCGAACCCGGCGCGCTGCTCGTCGACGGTGCGCGCATCGTCGACGTCTCACCCACGTCGGTGCCCGACGACGCGGTCGAGATCGAGCTGGGCGACCTCACGTTGCTCCCGGGCCTCATGGACATGGAGGTCAACCTCCTGCTCGGGGGCCCGAACCACGAGAGCCCCCTCAACGCCGTGCAGGACGACCCGGCCGTGCGCACCCTTCGCGCCGTCGCCAACGCCCGCCGGACGCTGCGCGCGGGGTTCACGACGGTCCGGAACCTCGGCCTGTTCGTCCAGACCGGCGGGCTGCTGCTCGACGTCGCGCTGAAGCGGGCGATCGACTTCGGCTGGATCGACGGGCCGCGCGTCGTCCCCGCGGGTCACGCGATCTCGCCGACGGGCGGGCATCTCGACCCGACGATGTTCCAGGCGCTCGCGCCGCACATCATGCCGCTGACCGTCGAAGAGGGGATCGCCAACGGCATCACCGAGGTGCGCAAGGCGGTTCGCTACCAGATCAAGTACGGCGCCGAGCTCATCAAGGTCTGCGCATCGGGCGGTGTGATGTCGCACACCGGCCCGGCCGGGGCGCAGCAGTACTCCGACGAGGAGCTCGCCGCCATCGCCGACGAGGCCCACCGCGCCGGACTCAAGGTCGCCGCGCACGCGCACGGCGACGCGGGCATCCGCGCCGCGATCGAGGCCGGCATCGATTGCATCGAGCACGGCTCGCTCATGAGCGACGAGACCCTCGACCTGTGCGTCGAGCGCGGCACGTTCCTCGTCGCGACGACCTATCTGGCCGACGGCATGGACCTGTCGCGCGCCGCCCCGGAGCTCCAGGCCAAGGCAGCGGAGGTCTTCCCGATCGCCAGGAAGACGATCTCGAAGGCCATCGAGCGTGGCGTGCGCGTCGCCTGCGGCACCGACGCACCGGCGATCCCCCACGGGAAGAACGCACGAGAGCTGCTGGCGCTCGTCGACCGGGGCATGACCCCGCTCCAGGCGATCCGGGCGGCGACGACCGTCTCGGCCGAGCTGATCGACGCCGACGACCGGGGTCGCCTCGAGTCCGGGCTCCTCGCCGACGTGATCGCGGTCGCCGGCGACCCGCTCGACGACATCGGGGCGACCGAAGACGTCCGGTTCGTGATGAAGGGCGGGCAGGTGTACCGCGACGAGGTCACCGCGGCCTGAGGCGCGCAGAGACGCGGATGCCGCCCGACCACCTGCACGAGCACCTGCACGACCACGAGTACCACCGTCTCACCGTGGTCGACGTCGTCGACGAGACGCCCGACACGCGGTCGTTCGTCTTCCAGATCCCGCCGGAGCTCGAAGCGGCCTTCGCGTACGACGCCGGGCAGTTCTGCACCTTCCGCGCCGACATCGACGGCGAGCCCGTCGTTCGCTGCTACTCGATGTCGAGCTCACCCGACACCGGCGACCCCTTCACGATCACCGCGAAGCGCGTCGCCGGCGGTCGCATGTCGAACTGGATGAACGACCACCTGGCCGCGGGAGACGCCATCGACGTCCTCCGCCCGAGCGGCCTCTTCGTGCTCCACGACCGCGACACGCCGATCGTCGCCTTCGCCGGGGGGAGCGGCATCACCCCCGTGATCTCGATCATCAAGAGCGCGCTCGCCACGACCGGCCGCCGTATCAGGCTCGTCTACGCCAACCAGCGCGCCGACGTCGTGATCTTCACGGACGTGCTGGAGCGACTGCGGACGAGCGCCGGCGACCGGCTGTCGATCCACCACCATCTCGACGACGAGCGCGGGTTCCTCGACGCCGAGGAGTGCGCGGCCTTGGTGGAGCACGGAGCCGACAGCGACTTCTACATCTGCGGCCCAGGTCCGTACATGGACGTCGCACAAGCGGGGCTCTCGTCCCTGGGTGTCGCGCCGGGGCACGTGTTCATCGAGCGCTTCGTCCTCCCCGAATCTGCCACGGCTCCCGCCGACGCGGGCGCGACCGCGACCGAACGGCTCGTGATCCGGCTCGAGCAGCGTGAGTCGACGCTGCGCTACCAGCCGGGCGACACGATCCTCGACACTGCCCGGCGCGCCGGTCTGAACCCGCCGTACTCGTGCGAGCAGGGCAACTGCGCGACGTGCATGGCACATCTCGACGAGGGCAGCGTCGAGATGCGCGTGAACAATGCGCTCACACCCGAGGAGGTCGAGGAGGGCTGGGTGCTCACCTGCCAGGGCCTCCCCACGAGCCCCGAGGTTGTCGTCGACTACGACGCCTGACCGGGAGCCGCGCGCCGCAGCACCTCGTTCGTGTGCTCGTGCAGCCGCGGCGGGATGCGGTACTCGGCCGACGCGTCCTGGACCCGAATCGGGTTGGCGACCATGCGGAGCGGACCGTCCGGCGTGTCGACCGAGATCACCGTGCCGCGAGCGCGAGCGAGCTCGCCGTCGAGCGCGTCCCCGAGCTCGACCACCTCACCGACCGCCATCCCGAGCGGCCGCAGCCGCTCGACCCACTCTGCCGCCGGCGCCTGCCGCAGCAGCTCGCCGAGGTCGCGCAGGAGCTCGGCGCGATGCTCGAACCGCGCGTGCATCGTCTCGAAGCGCGGGTCGCCGGCCCAGTCGGGGCGATCGATCTCGAGGCAGAGGCGGCGCCAGAACTCGTCGTGGGTCACGAAGAGCGCGAGGAACCCCGATGCGGTCTCGAACAGCTGCGCAGGCACGTAGAACGCGTGCGCGCCGAGCTTCTGACGGGTCGGTGCACCGCCGCCGTTCAGGTACGCGGCAGCCTTGTAGTTGAGCTGGGCCAGCATGACCTCGAAGAGCGAGATGTCGACCTGTCCGCCCCGGCCTTCGAGTACCTTCGCCACGAGCCCGAGGGCGGCCATGATCCCCGACGAGTTGTCGACCGCCGAGTAGCCGGCGAGCTCGGGCGGCCCGTCGGGCTCACCGGTCATGGCCGCGACACCGGTGCTCGCCTGGATCACGTAGTCGAACGCGGGCCATTCCGCGGCCGGACCGTCGAGCCCGTAGCCGGTGAGGGCGACGCAGACGATCTTCTGGTTGTGGCGGCGCAACGACTCGTAGTCGAGCCCGAGCCTCCTGATCGACGACGGGCGCAGGTTGACGAGCAGCGCGTGAGCGGTCGTCACGAGCTCGCCCAGCTCCGCCTGCCCCGCGTCGGTCGTGAGATCGATGTGCACGCTCCGCTTGTTGCGGTTGAGGCTGGCGAAGTACACGTTGTGCTCGTCGACCGCGTGCGATCCCACCTGGCGAGACAGGTCCCCGCCGATCGGCTCGATCTTGATCACGTCGGCGCCGAGGTCGGCGAGCAGCATGCCGCCGAAGGGCCCGGCGAGGATGTGCCCGACCTCGAGCACGCGGATGCCGCTCAGTGGTCCGGGTGACGGGCCGGCCCGCGATCCAGCCGGTGACGGCGTCACAGCTCGGGGCAGAGGCTGGCGAGGAACGACTCCGTCCGGCGCCGCGACGCCAGTCGGGCCTCTCGGTCGGGACCCAGGGGCAGGATCCTGACCGAGAGGTCGGTGGCGCCGGCGTCGCGGAAGCGGCGGAGTCGCTCGACCACCGCCGACTCGTCGCCCGCCGCCAGGAGATCGCCGACGTCGGTCGCGTCGCCCTGCTCGAGCAGCCGCTCGTAGTTCGGCGAGTAGTCGGCGTGTCCGAGCACGCGGTTCGCACGCTCGCGCGCCGAGCGAACCTCGTCGCCCGCGCACACCACGACGGGGACTCCGGCGACGACCCGTGGGCGCGCCCGGCCGGCTTCCTCGGCTGCCTTCGTGATTCGAGGGACGATGTGGTCGCCGATCGCGCGCTCGTCGGCCATCCACAAGATGGTCCCCGAGGCTCGCTCGCCCGCGACGCGCAGCATCACCGGTGCGAGCGCGGCGAGCAGGATCGGGGTCGGCGCGAGGTCGGTCACGTCGAGCGGGTTGTGGACCCGGAAGGTGTCGTTCTCGACGTCGACCGGGCCCGGGCCCGCGAGCGCAGCGTCCAGCACCTCGAGGTAGTCGCGCACGAGGCGCGCGGGCTTGGTGTACGGGAGGCCCAGCATGTCCTCGACGATCCAGTGGTGCGACGGACCGAGCCCGAGCGTGAGTCGGCCCTCGCACACGGCCTGCGTCGAGAGGGCCTGCTGCGCCATGGCGACCGGATGGCGCGTCTGGATCGGGAGCACCGCGGTCCCCAGCTCGATGCTCGAGGTCGCTCGGCCCATGAGGCTGATCGCGGTCAGCGCGTCGAAGTCGTCGGGGATCTGCGGGACCCAGACCGACGTGAAGCCCGCGGCCTCGGCTGCCGCCGCGTCGGCGACGAGCTTCTCGACCTTCTCGCCGTAGCGCCCTCGCTCGGGCCCGATCATCACGCCGATCCGCATCCGGCAATCCTATTCTCGCTATTCGAGAGTCGCCTTGCACCTGCGCTCGAGGCTGCTCCATACTCGCCGCGAGGCTGGTGACCCGACACGGATGACCCGACACGGATGACCCGACACGGATGACCCGACACGGATGACCCGACACGG
>CAZHKE010000022.1:9815-31095 GCA_964532485.1 uncultured Bifidobacteriaceae bacterium | reverse complement strand
TGACCCGACACGGATGACCCGACACGGATGACCCGACACGGATGACCCGACACGGATGAGAGGAGCGGGGGCGATGAGCCGAGTCGCGGTCGTCACCGGGGCCGGGTCCGGGATCGGGCTGGCGATCGCCCGGCGGCTCGGCGCGGCCGGATGCCGAGTGGCGCTGCTCGACCTCGATGCCGCCGCCGCCGAGCGCGGGGCCGAGGAGCTGCGGGCGACGGGGCCGCAGGCCCTCGCCGCGGCGGTCGACGTCGCCGATCGCGCCACGGTCGACCAGGCGCTCGGGCGCGTGCGCGCCGACCTCGGGCCAGTCGAGATCATGGTCACGAGCGCCGGTCTCGACCAGTTCACGCCCTTCCTCGACCTCACGATCGAGCAGTGGGACCGCGTGCTCGCCGTGAACCTCACCGGCACGTTCCACTGCCTCCAGGCCGCCGTGCCCGACATGATCGAGGCCGGCTGGGGCCGGATCGTGACGATCTCGTCGTCGAGCGCCCAGTCGGGCGCCGCGCGCATGGCCCACTACGTCGCCTCGAAGGGCGGCGTCATCGGTCTCACGAAGGCACTGGCCGTCGAGCTCGCCAAGCACGGCATCACCGTGAACACGATCCCGCCCCGGGCGATCGAGACCCCGATGACCCACCGCGCCGAGGAGCAGGGCAACCTCCCGAGCCTCGACCTGATCGCGAAGGCCATCCCCGTCGGACGGGTGGGGACCGCCGACGACATCGCGGCCGCCTGCGCCTTCCTCTGCTCCGATGACGCGTCGTACATCACCGGTCAGCAGATCAACGTGAACGGCGGCTCGTACCTGTGACGCCAACGGGCCCGCGGATCGCACCCCTCCCGGCCGCGGAGTGGGACGGCGAGGCGGTCGCCGCGGTTCGGAGCGCGTTCGGGGAACAGGCGGTGGCGGGCATGGTCTCGCCGGGACCGGACGCCTCGCCCGTACCCAACGTGCTCACCACGCTGGTGCGTCACCCGGCGCTCGCCGGCCCGTTCCTCGTCTACAACGCGGTGCTGCTGCGGACGCCGACGCTGGACGCACGTCACCGCGAGCTCATGATCCTGCGCGTCGCCTGGCGCACGCGATCGCCGTACGAATGGCTGCAACACGTCCGCATGGCTCGAGCGTTGGGGCTGGCCGACGACGAGCTCGATGCGATCGGGTCGGGAGCGGACGCCGAGGTGTGGGGCACGCTGGAGTCCGACCTGCTCGCGGCGACCGACCAGCTGCTCGACCACTACCGCGTGGACGACGACACGTGGGCGCGGCTCGCCGAGCACCTCGACGAGCGGCAGCTGCTGGAGCTCACGTTCGTCGTCGGCACGTACACGTGCTTGGCGATGGTGTTCAACAGCGCCGGCGTCGAGCTCGATCCCGATCTGCACACGGTCGACGCCCCCCGACTCCCGGAGGACTCCCGATGACCGCACCGGGCGGCGTGCGTGTCGAGCGCGACGCCGGCGTCGCGGTGATCACCATCGATCGTCCCGAGGCGCGCAACGCGATCGGCTTCGCGACGGCCGACGAGCTCGGTGCGGCGCTCGACGACGTCCTCGCGTCCGACGCGGCCGCGCTCGTGCTCCGTGGCGGAGGCGACCGGGCGTTCGTGTCGGGCGGCGATCTCAAGGAGCTCGGTGCGCTCCGCACTCACGAGGAAGCGGTGGACATGGCCCGACGTGTGCGCCGTCTCCTCGACCGCGTCGCGACGTCGCCCATCCCGGTGATCGCAGCGCTGAACGGGCACGCGCTCGGCGGTGGCGCCGAGGTCGCGATCGCAGCAGACGTCCGCGTCGCGGCCGACGACGTGAAGATCGGGTTCAACCAGGTCGCGTTGGGCATCATGCCGGCGTGGGGTGGCGCCGAGCGGCTCGTCGGCGTGGTCGGGCACAGCCGGGCGCTGCTGGCGATCGCGACCGGAGAGCTCTACGACGCTGCCACCGCCCGAGAGCTCGGGCTGGTCGACGTGGTCGCGCCCCGCGCCGCGTTCGAGGACACCTGGCGCGGGCTCGCACGACGGATGGCCGGCACGGCGCCGGGCACCACGCGGGCGGTGAAGGCCGTCATCGACGCGGCGCTGCCGTCGTCACATCCCCACCTCGAACCGCCCGCGACGGACGCTTTCGCGCGTCTGTGGGTCGCCGACGCGCACTGGGCCGCCGTGGAAGCGTTGGAGCAGAAGCGGAGGACGGGATGAACGCCGACCGCAAAGGCGCTTCCCCTCCGAACCCCGCTGGTACCGTCGAATCGATGGCAGCGAACACCGAATCGGCGGAAGCGACGAGCGCTGACGACACACCGGGGCCGGAATGGCGCCAGCGGGCCGTCTCACGGAGCCTGCACGCCGCCCGCTCGCGCGCCGAGCAGCGCGTGCAACGGTTCCTCGACGCCGCGTTCGAGCTGATCGACGAGAAGAGCTCCACCGACTTCACGATCCAGGAGGTCATCGACCGCTCGGGGCAGTCGCTGCGCGGCTTCTATCAGTACTTCGACGGCAAGGACGAGCTCCTGCTCGCGCTTCTGGAGGACTCCGTGCTCGAGTCGGTCGCCGACTTCCGCCACGTCGTCGACGCCGAGACCGAGCCGCTCGCCCGGCTTCGTGCCTGCACCATCCGCCTCCACGAGTGGTGCGAACCTGTCGACACGTCCCACAAGCGCGGTGCCCACAACCGCCGTCCGATCTCCGACTTCTCGGTGCAGCTGGCGGCTGCGCACCCCGAACGTGTGAAGGCCGCGATGGAGCCGGTCTCGCGGATGCTGCTGGAGCTCGTGGAAGATGCCGCCGCAGCCGGGGTCATCGAGGTGCCCGATCCCCGCCGGGCTGCGGCGTTGGTGCAGCAGACGGTGATGTGGAGCTGGTTCGGCAACCGCATGATCCAGGACCCGCGGATGCGCCTGACCGCCGAGGAGACCTGGGACTTCTGCCTCCACGGTCTTCGCGGCTGAGCCCCACGCGTCGCGCGCTCCGCGCCGGGGCCCGAGCGCTCAGACGCGGTCGAGGTCGAGCATCCGGATGGCGTTGCCCCGGAGCACCTTGTAGCGCTGCTCGTCGGTGAGCCCGGTCGTCATCCGCGCGACCTCCTCGTGCGCGAAGGGCCACGTCGTGTCGGTGTGCGGGTAGTCGGTCTCGAAGCAGACGTTGTCCTCGCCGACCCGCTCGATCGACTCCATCCCGTGGACGTCGTTCGTGAAGCAGCCGAAGATGCGACCCTGGTAGTACGTCGACGGAGGCTCGGGGATCGCCTCCTCGGCACGAGTCCAGCTCTGGTGGTACTTCCACGTGTTGTCGGCGCGCTCGAGCGCGTAGGGGATCCAGCCGATCTGGCCCTCGGAGTACGCGAGCTTCAGCTCGGGGTGGCGCACGAGGACACCCGAGAACAGGAAGTCCGCCAACGACGCCATCGAGTTGTTGCACGAGAGCATGATCGCGGTGGACGGCGGAGCGTCGGGCGACGCCGCGGGCATCTTCGACGACGACCCGATGTGCATGCACAGGGCCGTTCGCGTCTCTTCGCACACGGCGAACAACGGGTCCCAGGCACCGGTGTGGATGCTCGGCAGCCCGAGGTGCGTCGGGATCTCGCTGAAGCAGACGGCGCGTGCGCCCCGCGCCGCGTTGCGGGTGACCTCGGCGACGGCGAGGTCGACGTCCCACAGCGGGATGAGGCACAGCGGGATCAGCTGACCGTCGGAGGCGGCGCACCACTCCTCGATCATCCAGTCGTTGTACGCCCGCACGCACTCCAACCCCAGCTCCAGGTCGTTGCCCTCCATGAACGTCTGACCGCAGAACCGCGGGAACGTCGGGAACGCGAGCGAACCGTCGACCCCGGCGAGCTCGAGATCGTCGATGCGTGCCTTCGGCTCGTAGCAACCCGGACGCATCTCGTCGTAGGTGATCGCGGCGATGTACATCTTGGAGCGATCGAAGCGACTGATGTCGCCTTCCGGCGTCGCGTCGAGCGGAATCGCGACGTGGCGCTTGTGCACGTAGATGACACGGTCTTCGTAGAGCCAGTAGTCGCCCCAGGTCCCGTCCTCGGTCATCTCCTGCTTGTACGAAGCGCCGACGTCGAGCGCGAAGTCACCCCATCGCGCCCGCTCGACGCGCGGCCCTTGCGCGCGCATGCGCGCCGGCAGTCGCTCCTGCCACAGGTGAGGCGGCTCGACGACGTGGTCGTCGACGCTGATGATCTTCGGGAGGCCGTCCACGGTGAAGCGGTCCCCGGTGACTTCGTTCACGAGGCTCCTCCCTGCTCGGCGTCGGAGAGCGGATCGTGCTGCACGCCCGAGTCGAACCCGCCGTGCTTGCGCATGAACGTGGTGGCGCGCCGGTGGATCCGCCAGCCGTCGGCCGTGCGCCGGTACTCGTCGCGGTACCAGCCCAGGCGCATCGCGTGCGTCTGCTGATCGATGAACACGAAGTGCTGCATCCCCGTGGCGCGATCGCCGTCGAGCTCGACGACGGGCACGTTCCCGATGAACTGGCCCCGCGGTGCTGCCTCCAACAACGCCGGGAACCGCTCGAGCGTGTACGCGGTGCCGAACGCGTTGTACTCGGCGTCGGGCGTGAACACGTCGAGCCACCGATCCTCGACGAGCTGGCTCGTGTAGGCCATGTAGCGGGCGCACAGCGCCTGGATCTCCACGAGATCGGAGATCCGTCCACCCTCGGTCACGTGGCGTCCTCGGTCATCTCGGCCCCCGGGGCTCGCGGAAGTGGCACACTCGGAATGCGAGAATTACGTTATCAAGCGATGCCGACCTCGGCTCCCCACGGGGGCCCGATCCGCACGGTGCGCAGCTTCTGCCGGGTCTGCACCGCGGTGTGCGGCATCCTCGTCGACGTCGACGGGGACGAGGTCGTGCGGGTGCGCGGCGACCGCGACCACCCCTTCTCGCACGGCTACACCTGCGCGAAGGGCCGTGCGCTCCCCGGTATGCATCATCATCCGGACCGCTTGGAGCGTCCGCTCGTCCGCGTCGACGACGCGCTCCGGCCCACGACCTGGGACGGCTGCCTCGACGATCTCGCCGCTCGACTGCGCACGGTCATCGACCGCCACGGCCCCGAGGCGATCGGCGTCTTCTTCGGCAGCGGCGTGGGGATGGACGCCGCCGGCTACCGCATGGCCGAGGCGCTCTTCGCCGCGCTCGGGACACGCGCCCGGTTCAGCCCGCTGACCATCGACGGTACGGCGAAGGTGCTCGTGTGCGATCAGATGGCGGGCTTCCCCGGGCTGAACCCGCATGTCGATCGCGATCGCACCGAGCTCGTCGTCTACGTCGGCGTCAACCCGATGGTGTCGCACGGCCACACGTCCGCGCATCCCGACCCGGTGGTGGCGCTCAGGAGTCTGACGGCGCGTGGAGAGGTGTGGGTCGTCGACCCCCGGGTGACCGAGACGGCGCGGCTCGCGACCCACCATCTCGCACCGCGCCCCGGCACTGACCATGCCGTGCTCGCGTTCTTGGTGCGCGAGCTCCTGCTCGAGGGAGCCGACCGCGAGCTGCTCGAGCACCAGGCGGTCGGCGTGGGCGAGCTGACCGCCGCGGTCGCGCCGTTCAGTCTCGAGCACGCGGCGCGTGTCGCCGACGTACCGGTGCCAGAGCTCGAGGAGCTGCTGCGCGCGGTGCGCCGCGCCGGGCGCGTCGCCGTCGTCACGGGCACCGGCGTCACGATGTCGGCCACCGCCAACGTGACCCAGTGGCTCGCGTGGGCGTTGATGATCATCACCGGCTCCATGAACCGCCCCGGCGGCGTGTGGTTCCATCCCGGGTTCGCGCACCAGCTCGAGTCGTTCGAGCTTCCCGTGTCGCCGCCCGAGGGCGGCCTCTTCGGGACCGGTCCCGGCACGCGCCCCGACGCGCGCGGGTTCCTCGGCGAGTGGCCCTGCGCGGTGCTCGCCGACGAGATCGGCGCCGGCAACATCAGGGCGGTCTTGAACCTCGGTGGCCAGATCGTGACGGCCTTCCCCGACACGAACGCCCTGGTGCCGGCGCTCCGCTCGCTCGACGTGCTGGCGACGATCGAGATCATCGCCAACGGGACCACGGCACTGTCGACCCACGTGCTGCCGACCAAGGACCAGCTCGAGCGCGCCGACGTGACCCTGTGGGACTTCCTGCTCCCGCGCGTCGCGGCCCAGCACACCGCGGCGGTGGTCTCCCCCGTCGGCGACCGGCGTTCGACCTGGTGGGTCCTCGCCGAGCTCGCGCGGCGCCTCGGCCACGACATCGCAGGTTCGGGCGACGAGCAGACGACCGATGAGTCGGAGCTCGCGCGGATCACCGCGGGCGCTCGGTGCTCCTACGGCGAGCTCGTCGAGGCGGGCTGGGTGGAGCAGCCCTACGACCTGCCCGCGCCCTGGGTCGAGGAGCACATCGCGCGACTGGGTGGCTGGCGCCTCGCGCCTCGGCTCCTTATCGACCAGCTGACGGCGCTGCAGGAGGTGACCCCCACGCTGGTGCTCGTGCCGCGTCGACAGGCGCGACACCTCAACTCACAGCTCGACTTCCTCGGTGAGACGGTCGACGTCATCGTGCATCCGGACGACGCGGCGGCGGCGGGGGTGTCCGATGGCGAGGCGGTGATCGTGCGGAGCGCGCAGGGCGAGCTCGCCGGCGTCGCGACGGTCGACGAATCGATCCGGCCGGGCGCGCTGTCGGTGCCCCACGGTCACCAGGATGACAACGTCAACCGGTTGACGTGCGACGACGACATCGATGCGCCGACAGGGATGGCGCGCTACTCCGGAATCCCCGTGAGCCTGCACTCGGCAGGCCGATGATTCATCCCGGTCGGCGCGCCTCCTCGAGCCGGGCGAGGATCGCCGCCGGCGTGACCGGCAGGCGCGTGATCTCGACGTCGAAGGGTGCAAGCGCGTCCGCCACCGCGTTGACCACCGCGGGTGGCGCGCCGATCGCGCCACCCTCCCCGACGCCCTTGTAGCCGCCAGGTCCGGGACTCGGTGTCTCGACATGGCCGTACTCGATCATCGGCACGTCGGTCGCGGACGGGAGCAGGTAGTCGAGGAACGTGGTCGTCACCGGGTTGCCGTCGGCGTCGTAGACGAAGTGCTCGAGCAGCGCACCCCCGATGCCCTGGACGGTGCCCCCGGCGATCTGGCCCTCGACGACGTTCGGGTTGATCATCGGCCCGCAGTCCTCGCTCACGATGTATCGGCCCAGCGTCACCAGACCCGTCGCGACGTCGACCTCGCAGGTGCACACGTGCGTCGCGTTGGCCCAGAGCATCGGGCTGCTCGCGGCGTAGCGCGCGCTCGCCTCGAGACCCGCGCTCATCCCCCCGGGAAGGTGGTGGGGCTCGAAGTAGGCGACCCGGGCGAGCTCGGCGAACGAGACGCCGGCCGTCGGCGTGCCCCGCACGCTGGCGCGTCCGTGCGCCAGCTCGATGTCGGCCTCGGCCGCCTCGAGCCGGTGTGCCGCCAACGCGACGATCTTCTCCCGCAGCGAGCCCGCGGTCTCGCTGACAGCGCCGGCGATCATCGACCCGCTGCGGCTGCCGCCGGTGCCGGCACCGAAGGGCGTGACCGCGGTGTCGCCCTGGATCGTGGCGACGTCGTCGACGTCGACGCCCAGCGCGTCCGCCGTGAGCTGCACCGCGGTCGTCTCCAGGCTGTTTCCGGTCGATCCGCCCGCGACGTACACGCTCACTGTTCCCGACGGCTCGATGCGGATCGTCGCGCCTTCGGTCGCGTAGTACCCCTGCGCGCTCGTCGTCGGCTCGACGTACGTGCACGTGCCGACACCGAGGTAGCGGCCCTCGGTGCGTGCGTCCTGTTGCTCCCGCCGGAACGCGTCGTAGTCGAGCATCTCGAGCGCCTGCTCGAACGTCTCGCTCGGCGAGATGTGGTCGTACGGCATGCCGTTCGGGTTCGCACACGGCAGCTCGTCCCGGCGCAGCAGGTTTCGGCGCCGGAGCTCGACCGGGTCGATGCCGATGCGGCGCGCCGCGATGTCGAGACCCACCTCGCGCGCGAGCGACTCGAACTGCCACGGCCCACGGTAGGCAGTACGTCCGCTCGTGTTCGTGAACACCAGCTTCATCGAGTAGGTCGCCTGGGGCACGCGGTACGGACCCGGGAACAGCATCCCGACGGCGGCTCCGGCCGTCAACGGGCTCGGCGTCGGGTATGCACCCACGTCCTGCATGTAGTCGAGCTGCATCGCGAGGATCCTGGCGTCGTCGTCGAGCACCATCCGCACGGTGCCGTGCTCGTGACGCGCCTGTCCCGCCGCCATGAGGTTCTCGCGTCGGTCCTCGATCCACTTCAACCCGGCCGGCACCTTGCGAGCGGCCAGCATCAGGCACATGTCCTCCCGCAACGGGACGACCTTCTGGCCGAAGCCGCCACCGGTGTCGCGCATCACGACCCGGATGTGCTGCTCCGGGACGCCGAGCAGGCGCGCGCAGAAGGCGCGCCACTCGTGTGGTGCCTGCGTGGCGGCCCAGATGGTGAGCTCACCGCTCCCGGCGCTCCACTCGACGACCAGGCCCCGGGTCTCGATGGGGACCGCTGCGTGCGACTGCTGGTAGATCGTCTCGGTGACGACATGAGCCGCCGTCTCGGCGATCTCGTCGATGGCCTCGGCCCGTGCACCCGCGAGCTGGCCGGCGAGGTTGCCTGGCGCGTCCGCGTGCACGAGCTCGTCACTGGACGCGGCCTCGAGGTAGTCGGCGAGCGCGGGCAGCGGCTCGTAGTCGACGACGACCAGGTCGACCGCGTCCTCGGCGACGTAGCGGCTCTCCGCGACGACGAGTGCGACCGGATCACCGACGAAGCGGACCTCGTCGTCGGCCAGCGGAGGTCGCGCGATGTCGGGCATCTGCGGACCGGTCAACGTGTACCACTGCTCGCGCACGCCCGGGTTGAGATCGGCGGCGACGAACACCGCCTGGACGCCGGGCAGCGCGAGCGCCTCGGAGACGTCGATCGCCTCGATGCGCGCCCGTGCGAACGGGCTCCGCACGAAGCACGCATGCAGCATCCCGGGGCGCGAGACGTCGTCGACGAACGTGCCCGCCCCCGTGAGCAACCGACCGTCTTCCACCCGGTTGATCCGCGCACCGGCGTACCGGGTGGCCGCGACCTCGGTCATGCTGAGCGGGTGCTTAGCATGGGCGATTCGGAGCGGTCAACGCATCCCCCGACCCCCACCATGCGAGGATCCACGCCACCATGACCGTGACCCGCCGGATCGGCGCCGAGGACTCGGCCACGCGCGCCGCGCTGCTCGATGCCGCGCAGCAGCTGATGCTCGAGGAGGGATATGCCGCGGTCACGTCGCGGCGGGTCGCCGCCAAGGCAGGGCTCAAGCCCCAGCTCGTCCACTACTACTTCCGGACGATGGACGACCTGTTCCTCGCGCTCGTCCGACGAGGCGCAGAGCAGAACCTCGAGCGTCAGTCGCGCGCGCTCGCGTCGCCGCAGCCGCTCCGTGCGCTGTGGGAGTTCAGCAGCGATCCCGCGGGTACGACGCTCACGATGGAGTTCTCCGCGCTCGCGAACCACCGCAAGGCCATCCGTTCCGAGCTCGCCACCTACGCGGAGCGGTTCCGCCGGCGCGAGACCGAGGCGATCGCCGACGTCCTCGCCCATGCCGGCGCCGAAGCGCTGCCGCCCGAGGCGGTAGCGGTGCTGATGACGAGCGTCTCACGCATCCTCGTGCTGGAGGAGGCGCTCGGCATGACGACCGGGCACGCGGAGATGCGCGCCCTCGTCGAGCAGTACCTCGAGCGCTCCGAGGGCCCCGCGCCGCAGCGGTAGGCGGGAGCTCAGCCCAGGACCACCGGCATCGTGTCCCACCCCCGCACCGTGGACGTCGGCGCGAGCCGGGCGTTGTCGAGGTCGACCTCCCACTCCGGGAAGCGGCTCAGCACCTCGTCGAGCGCGACCCGGCCCTCGAGCCGCGCCAGGGCCGCGCCGAGGCAGAAGTGCAGCCCGAAGCCGAACGTGAGGTGCTGGCCGATGTCGCGGTGGATGTCGAAGCGGTCGGGATCGTCGTAGCGCCGCTCGTCGCGGTTGGCGGAGCCGACGAGCAGGAGCATCGCGCTGCCCTCGGGAACCGTGACGCCGTAGTAGTCGACGTCTCGCGCCACGTACCGGGCGACGTGCGGGCCGGTGGGCTCGAAGCGAAGGGCCTCCTCGATCGTGTTCGGGATGAGCGAGCGATCTTCGACCAGCTCGCGCCGTTGGTCGGGGTGGTCGCCGAGCAGCTTGCCCAGCCAACCGATCAGCCGGCCCGTGGTCTCGTTCCCCGCCCCGGCGAGCACCTGCGTGTACGTGAGGACCTCGTCGCGAGTCAGCGTGCGCTTCGTGCCGGTCTCGTCCTCGAACTCGGCGTTGAGCAGCATGGTCATCAGGTCGTCGGACGGGTGCTGCGCACGCCAGTCGACGTACTCCGCGAAGATCTCCCCGTTGGCGATCGCGTCCTGCTGCAGCTCCATGGGCTTGCCCGACTCGGTTCGCAGGAACGCATCGGACTTGTCGCGGACGGCGGTCTGGTCGGCGTCGGGGATCCCGAGCAGCATCCCGATGACCCGCATCGGCATCTCGGCGCCGAGGTCGGTCACGAAGTCGAACCGGTCGGCGCCGACGAGCGGATCGAGGCACGTGGCGCAGAGCTCCCGGACCTGGTCCTCCAGGGCGTTCATCCGCTTCGGGGTGAAGACCCGCGACATCAGGCTCCGATGCATGGTGTGCAGCGGGGGATCCTCGAAGAGCACGACCGCGGGTGGGAGCTCCATCCCCGACTGGATGATCTCGAGGATGTCGCCCCGCGAGCTCGACATGGTCTGCCAGTCGACGAGCGCGGCCTCCACGTCGGCGTGACGGGAGAGCGCCCAGAAGTCGTACTGCTCGTTGAAGAAGATCGGTGCTTCGTCGCGCAGGCGTCGGAACACCGGGTACGGGTCCGCGTTGATCTCCGCGTCGAAGGGGTCGTAGGCGACGGCGGTCTCGTCTGCCATCGTCATGCGCGCAATGCCGCGGTCGTGCCGCCGTCGATCGGGACGACGACGCCGGTGAGGAAGGACGCGCGGTCGGAGGCGAGGAAGGACGCGACCTCGGCCACCTCCTGCGGCTGGCCGGCTCGCTTCAACGCCGAGCCCTGCACCATCGCGGGGAACCGCTCCCCCGCGCCCGGGCCGCCCGACATCTCGGTCTCGATGAAGCCGGGACAGATCGCGTTGGCCCGGATGCCCTTGGTGCCGTACTCGACGGCCGCGGCCTTCGTGAACGCGATGACTCCCGCCTTCGTGGCCGAGTACACGCTCGTCGGCATGTCCGACGCGTTGATGCCCCCGATCGACGACCAGTTCAGGATCACGCCGCCGCCGCTCGGGAGCATGGTGCCGATGCCGTGCTTCGTGCCGAGCATGACCCCGCGGAGGTTGACCCCCATGGTGCGGTCGTACTCGTCCAGGGTGATGTCGGCGAGCGGCTGTGCGCTGCCGACGCCGGCGACGTTGAGCACCGCGTCGACGCGACCGAAGGCTTCGATCGCCGCGGCGAACATCGCCTCGACCTGCGCCTCGTCGGTGACGTCGCAGCGGCAGGGCACGACCGCGTCGCCGAGCCCGGCGGCGGTCTTCTCCTCCCCACCGCTGATGTCGACCGCGAGCACCTTGGCGCCCTCGCGCACGAACACCTCGGTCGACGCCCGCGCCATCCCCGAGCCTGCGCCCGTGATGACCGCGATCTTGCCGTCCAGCTCTCCCATCGGGGCCACCTCCGCCGATCGACTCGCTCGATGCTGAGCAGTTGCTTAGCACACGCCTCGGGGCGACGCGCGCTCGCCTCGGCGTGTAGAGAAGTGGTCCGATGACGCCCGCCGCGCCGCAGCCCGTCGTCCTCGTGCACGTCGAGGATCGCGTCGCCACCCTGACCCTCAACCGGCCCGACGCCCGCAACGCGCTGAGCCGAGAGCTCGCCTTCGCCCTGTGGGACGCGGTCGCTGCAGCCGGCGACGACCCCGACGTCGATGCGGTCGTCCTCACCGGGGCCGATCCCGCCTTCTGCGCCGGCGTCGATCTGAAGGAGGTCGCCGGGGAGGTCGGCCCGACCGCGGCTCCTCGCGAACCGGGCGCAGGCCCCGAGCGCGACACGAACGGGCTCTACCGGTTCGTCCCCCTGATCGAGAAGCCGATCATCGGCGCGATCAACGGAGTCGCGGTGACGGGCGGGCTCGAGCTGGCGTTGCAGTGCACGCTCCTCGTGGCGTCGGAACGGGCCCGGTTCGCCGACACGCACGCGCGCGTCGGCATCATGCCCGGAGGCGGCATCACGGTCCTCCTCGCGCAGTCGATCGGTCTTCGGCGAGCCATCGAGATGTCGCTCACCGGAAGCTTCCTCACTGCCGAGGATGCGTTCTCGTTCGGCCTCGTCAACCATGTCGTGTCCCACGACGAGCTCCTGCCGTTCGCCCACACCCTCGCCGGGGAGATCGTCAGCAACGACCAGGTCGGTGTGCGACGCCTGCTCCAGCACTACCGGCAGATCGCGAACGCGGCGACCCTCGACGAGGCGCATCTCATCGAGGGCTACATGGCGGAGACGTGGCAGCCCGGGACGAGCCTCGTCGCCGCTCGACGCCAGGACGTGACCGCGCGCGGCCGCGCGCAGGCAGGCACCTGATGGCGACCTACATCCTCGTGCACGGGGGCGGACACGGAGGATGGTGCTACGACCGCGTGGCGCGGCTGCTGCGCGAGGCGGGCCACGACGTCCGGACCCCCACGCTCACCGGGTTGGGTGAGCGCGCGCACCTGCTGACTGCGGACGTCGACCTCGACCTCCATATACGCGACATCGTGGCCGTCCTGCACTCCGACGACCTGCGCGACGTGATCCTGGTCGGCCACAGCTACGGCGGGATGGTGATCACCGGGGTCGTCGACCGAGCCGCCGATCGCATCGGCAAGCTCGTCTACCTCGACGCAGCCACACCGGTGAACGGTCAGTCGCTCGTCGACGTCGCCGGGCCCGTGATCAACGCCGTCCGCCCCGGCGGGAAGGTCGTCGACGGTCTCGAGCTCGTGCTGTGGCCTTCACCCGACGCCGGGATGCTCTACGGAGTGAGCGACCCCGACGACCTGGCGTGGATGGCCGAGCGTCTCACGCCGCACCCGTGGCAGTGCTTCGAGCAGGAGCTCGAGCTCACCAACGAAGCGGCGACGGTCGCGATCCCCAAGTACTACATCGTCTGCACGTCCACGCTGCCGACGCGCGACCCGCAGCTCATGGAGCAGGCCCGCGCCGATGGTCGCCTGTGGGACATCGACACCGGCCACGACCTGATGATCACCGAGCCTGCGGCGGTCGCCGACGCGCTCCTCCAGGTCGCGGCCTCCTGAGCAGATCCGGATCGATCAGGCCGTCACGGGCACGAGCTGCCGCGCATCACGCGACGTCCCCCGACCGCATCGTCCCGACGAGTCCACCGTCGACGAGCACGTCGACCGCGCTCACGTAGCCGGCCTCGTCGGACAGCAGGAACGCCGCGACGGCCGCGACCTCGTCCGCGCCTCCGACCCGGCCGAGCGGCGTGCGCTCCACGAGCAGCTGCATGACCGGCTGCGCCTCGGCCTCCTGCTGGCCCTGCGGGGTGTCGATGATCCCGGGCGACAGCGAGCACGCACGGGCGCCGACCGGGCCGAGACGCTCGGCCTCACGCCGGACCAGGCGTTGGACGCCCCGCTTGGCCCACGCGTAGGCCATCCCGGGGTCCTCGACGGTCTCGCCGACCGCGTCCCGGATGCGCTCGAGGAAGTCCGGGTGGAGCGGATCGTCGAGGACCGCATCGGGCGCCGGTTGCGGATCGGTGATGCCGAGATGCGGTGCCATCGACGCGAAGAGCACCATCGCGGTGCCTTCGGACGCGAGCGGCCGCAGCTCCTCGGCGAGCATCGCGGAGCCAACGAGGTCGACGGAGAAGATCTGGCGCCAGTCGGCCATCGTGGGCGAGATCCCGGCGGCGTGCGCGACGGCGCGCAGCGCGCCGCGCTGCTCGACCCGCGCCGCGAGTCGTGCGAGCCCGGCGCCGTCCGACACATCGAGTGGGAACGGCTCGACAGCCGCACGATGCCCGCCATCCGACAGCTCCCGCACGGCGGTCGCGAGCGTGGACTCGTCCCGGTCCACGAGGAGCAGGACGTCCACCATCTCGACGAGCCGTTCGGCGCACGCGCGACCCATGCCCCGTCCGGCACCCGTGGCGATGCCCACGGTTGTCAACGTGGGCCTCGCTCGCGCGGTCCGGCCGGGGTGATCGGTGGCAGGTCGTCGGTCGCGAGCAAGCCCGGACGCGCCGCGCAGACATACGGGATGGCGTTCACCGGCCGGTTCGCGGTGTACGCGGGCGTGTACGACGCGAGCTCGTCGACCGGGACCGGGAACGGCAGCTCGACATCGAGTGGCGCGTCGCCTCGGACGCGCACGCGCCAGCCCGTCGGTCGCAGTTCCCACTGCGGCTCCAGCTCCGTGGAGCAGTACCAGGTCGCGGTGAACCGCACGACCTCGGTGCCGTCGCTGATCCCCCCGAGGACGTTGCGTTGCGCCGCGACCGTGCCCTCGAGGATCTCCCCGGCGAGGATCGTCGTCGTGCGGCGGGCCGCGGCGACCTCACCGGCGCACGTCCAGTCGTCGACGGGTCGGTCGGCCGCAGCCGCGATGCCGGCGAGCGCGGGGCCGAACTCACCGAGGAGGTACGACGCCCGGTCGGGGCTGTAGGAGTCGAGGGGCCGGCCGAATCCCATCAGCTCGAACAGCAGCGCCGGCGAGTCACGACGCGACAGGTTCGCGAACTCCTCGATCTCGTAGGACTCGACGTGCCGCTGGAGCGACAGGAGCGCGAATGGCAGCGCGTCGGTGATGAAGCCGGGGCTGCTCCCCGTCGCGTACAGCGACGATTTGCCGCGCTCGCACGCGGCAAGCACCCGGCGCCGGTCCTCGTCGCCGAGACGACGCCCCTCGCCCGAGAGCACGCCGCAGGTCGTCACGATGTTGGTGCCGGCGGTGAGCAGCGCGACGACGTCGTCGACACCCGCCGATTGCGGCATGTAGAGCACGCAGTCGGCAGCGAGCGCGACGATCTTCGCCGGGTCGGTCGTCGCGACGACGCCGGTCGCACCCTCACCGCAGAGCGTGCCGGCATCCACGCCGGCCTTCGCGGGGTCGTGCACCAGCACGCCGACGAGATCGAGCGTCGGGTGCCGGATCACCTCCCGCAACGCGCGGGTGCCGATGTTCCCGGTCGCCCACTGCACGACGCGGTAGCGCGGCCCGCTCATCCGTCGACCGATTGCCGACCCTCGGTCGGTCGCCGCCGCATGAGCGCATCCCGGCGCGCTCGGCACACGAGCTCGTCTCGCTGGTTGAACGCGCGGTGCTCGAACGTCACGACGCCCGCGTCGGGCCGCGAGCGCGAGTCGCGCGCCGCGACGACCTCGGTCTCTGCGTGGATGGTGTCACCGGCGAACACGGGCGCCGGGAACTCGACCGCCTGGAAGCCCAGGTTCGCGATGGTCGTGCCGTGGGTGGTCTCGAGGACGCTCAGCCCGACGAGCAGCGCGAGCGTGAGCATGCTGTTGACGAGCGGTCGTCCGAACTCGGTCTCGTTCGCGGCGTACTCGGCGTCGAGGTGCAGCCTCGCCGGGTTCATCGTCATCGTCGTGAACAGCACGTTGTCGCTCTCGGTGATCGTCCGCGTGAGCGCGTGCGGCACGACGGCGCCGACCTCGAGTTCCTCCAGCCAGCGACCGTGGTGCGGGAGGTTCACGACGACGCCGACTCGAACGCCTTCGCCAGCCAGGAGCCGATCCGCTCGAACGCGTCGGCCGCCGCCGGGACACCGAAGTTGACGAACCCGTGTGGCTGCCCTGCGAAGCACACCTCCTCGACCGGCACTCCCTCCTCCGCGAGACGCCGTGCGTACGCGCGCCCCTCGTCGCGCAGGAGGTCGCAACCGCCCAGGACCACCAGGGCCGGCGGCAGATCGGCCAGGCTCGGCGCCTGCAACGGGGCCGCGAGGGGGTCACGGCCGAGGTCGTGGCCCGCCGAGTAGCGCTGCCAGTACGCGTCCATGCTCGAGCGCGTGAGCACGATCCCGTCGAACTCGCGGCGCGAGGGGTGATCCCACGAGTCGCCGTCGGTCCCCGGGTAGATCAGCACCTGTCCGGCGAGGGGCACCTCGCCGCTCCCGCGGAGGCGCAGCGTCACGGCCGCGGCGAGGGTGCCCCCTGCGCTCTCACCTGCAACCACGACGCGCTCGGGAGCGACCTCGAGCGCGCCTGCGTGCGCGAGCGCCCACCGGGTGACGGTCTCGCAGTCGTCCAGTCCGGCGGGAAAGGGATGCTCGGGAGCCAGGCGGTACTCGACCGACACCACGGTCGCGTTGCCCGCGTGGGCGAGCTCGCGGGCGACGTCGTCCATCAGGCCGATGCTCCCGATGCAGAACCCACCACCGTGGAAGTAGACGATCGCGCCCGCGGGCGGCTCGTCGCTCCGGTAGATCCGGATCGGGATGCCCTCGACCGCGTCGTCGGTGACCTGCGCGATCTCGCGACTCGGCGGCTCGATCGCCTCGCCGCGAGCCAACGCGAGGATCTCCGGCGGGAGCCCGTCCAGCTCCAACGGGCTCTGGTGGAAAGGGTTCGCCTCGAAGTGCGCGACGACACGCGGGTCGAGCACTCCCTCGCCCCGCGTGTCGCCGCTCATGTCATGCGCCTCTGGAGGTCAGCCCTCGGTGAGGTCGAGCTCGAGCTCGTTGATGTTCTTCTTGTTGCAGTCGAACGTGCCGACCTTCTTCGGGTACACCCGCTCCCACTGCCCGTCCTGCACCTGGCTCATGATGTAGCAGGGCGACGCCTTGTGGTTGCCGATGTCGGTGGGCCCGATGATGCCGCCGGCATCGAAGTCGTGGATGCCGTCGAGCGACTGCAGGAGCGTCTCCCGGTTGAGCGTGTCGCCGGTCTTCACCACGTTCTCGACCGCGTCCTGGAACAGGAGCGAGGCGACCAAGGACGCGATGCCGTTGGCGTTGATCTGGTCGGGGCCACCGAGCTGGTTCACGAGCTTCTTCATCGTCGGGTTCGACTTGTACTCGCTGTAGAACGGCAGCGTGTACGTGACCGCATACGTGTCCTCGACGTCGGCACCACCCTGCGAGAGGAACTCGCGGTCGTAGCAGCCCTGGTTGCAGGCCCAGTACTTCACCGAGTCGACGCCCTGGAGCTTCGCCTCCTTGCGGAGGAACACCATGAGCCCGAACGCGTTGCCGTTGTAGACGAAGTTCGAGTCGTTGTCCTGGACGACCCTGATGATCGGCGTCATCGCGCTCTGGGTCGCTCGGGCCGAGGTGTCGTAGAACCCGTCGCCGTCGCCCTCGATGCCCAGGTCGACGCCGGACTGCACCTGCGGGATGACCGAGTCCCGCGTGGCCTTGAGGTCGGTCGGCACCGTGTACACGCCGTGCAGATCCTTCTCCTGCTTCAGGTAGTAGCGGAAGTCGCCCTGGTGTGGGTAGTAGGTCTGCGGGTGCTCGTCGGCGGTCGCGCAGTACTGCTGGTCGCCCGTCGCGACGTAGGTGAGCCCCGAGCACTTCTGCGCCGGCTCGAGGGCGAGGCCGGGAAGATCGGGCAGCCCGACGGGCTGCCCCTCCTTGTTCGGGCAGGCGACCATGTCGTCGACGTTGTTCATGAACAGCGCCTGGCCGCCGACCATCGCGAAGTCGTCCGAGCACGCCTTGATGATCGCGTTGCGGGCGTCGTCGGGCGACAGGTGCGAGTCGATGAAGTCGACGACGACCTTGCGGCCGGCCAGGCCGCCCTGCTGGTTGACGCCCTTGGCCCACGCCCGCACTCCGTCGACGCTGGCCTGGAAGAGACCCGGCACGAGCTGGTTCTCGACGTCGGCGACGACCGCGATGCGGATCTCGTCGTCGGTGATGCCGACGTCGTCGGCCTTCGGCGTCTGGCTGCCCGTGGGCGCGCTCGCCCCCGCGAGCGTCGAGGCCATCAGGACGACGACGGTGCCCAGCACGGCGGCCGTCGACGCGACCCGCGAGAGCTTCATGGTTCCCCCCTGTGCTCCGACCTGGGCCCACTGCGCACAGCCGCCCCGGCAGACTTGTACCGACTAGTCAGTATATCGAGGCACCCCGCGAGCCGCCTACGCGGAAGCGGACACTCGGATGCCGAGAACAAGGTTATCGCGAACGATCGAAGCCGCCCCACCACCCGGTGCAAATCCGATTTTCGGTACGCTCGGCGCGATGGACGCCTCGGGCCGCGACGAGCCGGTCCGCAGCGAGGCCGGCATCCCGCTGGCCGTCAGCTACGGCCCCGACGCGCTGGGGCCGGCGGAGTCCATACCGGAGCCGGGCGTCTTCCCCTTCACCCGCGGGAACTTCCCGGACGGCTACCGCGGCCGGCTCTGGACCATCAGGCAGTACTCGGGGTTCGGCACGCCGGAGGAGTCCAACGAGCGCTACCGCTACCTCCTCGCGCAGGGCGGCACGGGTCTGTCGGTCGCGCTCGACCTCCCGACACAGTGCGGCTACGACTCCGACCACCCCGATGTCGAGGAGGAGGTCGGCCGCGTCGGCGTGGCGCTCGACACGCTGGCGGACGCCGAGATCCTGTTCGACCAGATCCCGCTCGACGCGATCAGCACGAGCTTCACGATCAACGGCACGGCCGCGATCCTGCTGGCGTTCTACGTCGCGGTCGGCGAGCAGCAGGGCGTCGACCGGGTGAAGCTGCGGGGCACGATCCAGAACGACATCCTCAAGGAGTACGTGAGCCGCGGCACCTGGATCTGGCCGCCGCGCCCGTCGCTTCGGCTGATCGCCGACACGATCGAGTTCTGCGCCGAGGAGGTGCCGCGCTTCAACGCAATCTCGGTCGCAGGTGCGCACTTCCGCGACGCGGGCGCCAACGCCGCACAGGAGATGGCGTTCACGCTGATGGACGGCATCACGTACTGCGACGAGGTGATGGCGCGCGGACGCATGACGATCGACGAGTTCGCGCCGCAGGTCTCCTTCTTCTTCTACACCCACGGCGACTTCTTCGAGGAGATCGCCAAGTACCGCGCCGGGCGACGTCGGTGGGCGCACATCGTCCGAGAGCGCTACGGCGCGAAGGAAGACCGGTCGTGCATGTTCCGCGTCGGCTGCGTCGCGGGCGGCGCTTCGCTGTATGCACCGCAGGCGCACAACAACATCGTCCGGGTCGCCTACGAGGCGCTCGCGTCGGTGCTGGGTGGCGTGCAGTCGATGTTCACCGCGGCGTGGGACGAGCCGTTCGCGCTCCCGAGCGAGGAGTCCGCCACGCTCGCGCTGCGAACCCAGCAGGTTCTCGCGAACGAGACCGGCGCGGCGCGCGTCGCGGATCCGCTCGGTGGCTCGTACTACGTCGAGGCGCTGACCGACGAGATGGAGTCTCGGGTCGTCGAGATCATGGACGACCTCGAACGACGCGGCGGCATGGTCAAGGCGGTCGAGGAGGGCTACCTCCAGCGACTCATCTCGGACGAAGCGGTCCGGGTCCAGCAGGCCGTCACGTCCGGTGATCGAAGGATCGTCGGGCTCAACTGCTTCGAGACCGACGAGGAGCCACCCGACGTCGAGGGCTACGAGCTCGACGAGAAGGGCCGCATCCGTCAGCTCGAGCGGCTCGCCGAGGTGAAGAGCTCGCGCTCGGCCACCGAGGTGCGCGCCACCCTCGACGCGCTCGGCAAGGCTGCGAGTCGCGACGGCGAGAACCTCATGCCGCTCCTCGTCGACTGCGCGAAGGCCTATTGCACGGTCGGCGAGATGGTCGACGTGCTCAAGGACGAGTGGGGCGAGTTCCAGCAGCCGGCCGTCTTCTGATGGGCGTCTTCTGATGGGCGTGGCCTGATGCCGGTCCGGGTGCTGGTGGCGAAGCCCGGCCTCGACGGCCACGACCGCGGCGCGAAGCTCGTCGCCCGCACGCTGCGCGACGCCGGGTTCGAGGTCATCTACACGGGCATCCGCCAGCGTCCCGACGTGATCGCGTCGGTCGCGCTCCAAGAAGACGTTCGGATCGTGGGCCTGAGCATCCTGAGCGGCGCGCACCTCGCGCTCACCCAGAAGACCGCCGACGCGCTGCGCGCCGTGGGCGCCGACGACGTGCTGCTCGTCGTCGGCGGGACGATCCCCCGCCGCGACGTGGAGCGTCTCGAAGCCGCGGGGGCGGCCGCCGTGTACCCGACCGGGACACCACTGGAGGAGCTCGTCGAGAGCATGCGAGCGCTGTCGGCCGTCGCGCCGCCGGCGTGAGCCCGGCCTCGACGTGGCCGGTGCGGCGCATGCCCACCGATCTGCGGGAGCGGTATCTCGCCGAGGGGTTGTGGACCGACGAGACCCTCGGCGATCTCGTTGATCGTTCGTTGCGCGACGCGCCGGACGCGACCGTCGACGTGTGGTCCGAGACGCGGCCGTGGCACGGCACCTACGCCAAGATCCACGCCGACGCGTTGCGTCTGGTGACGGCGCTGCGGGAGGCGGGGCTCGAGCCGGGCGACGTCGTGGCGTTCCAGCTGCCGAACTGGCGCGAAGCGATCGTCGCGTTCTACGGGCTCGCCATGGGCGGGTACGTCCTCGTCCCGATCGTGCACATCTACGGGAGCAAGGAGGTGCGCTTCATCCTGGCGCAGAGCCGGGCGCGGGCGTACATCTCCGCCGACCGGTACGGCGCCGTCGACTACCTGGAGATCGTCGATGGGGGCGAGGCGCCCCTGCCCGACCTCGCGCTGCACGTCGTGGTCGGCGCGACGGGCAGCGATGCCGGCCGAATCGCGCGCGTGGAATGGGACGCGGTCGACGCCGCTCCCCCGGCGAGCGCCGTGCACGCGGGCGACCCCGACGGCATCTGCGTGCTCGCCTACACGTCGGGCACGACGAGCGACCCGAAGGGGGTGCTGCACAGCCACCGGACGCTGCTGGCCGAGGTCGCGCACATCCGCCCGTGGATCACGCCGGGCGCGCCGAACCTGATGGGTTCCCCGGTCGCCCACGCCACCGGGATGCTGGGCGCGGTCCTCGCTCCGATGCAGCTGGGTGAGGACATCCACCTGATCGACCGGTGGGATCCCGCACGGGTCCTCGAGATCATGGTCGAGGCCGACATCGGCGCCGGCACCGGGGCGGCGGTCTTCCTGTCCAGCATCATCGAGCACCCCGACTTCACACCCGAGCACGCGCGACGCATCCGTCGGGTCGGGCTCGGGG
>CAZHKE010000022.1:0-9715 GCA_964532485.1 uncultured Bifidobacteriaceae bacterium | reverse complement strand
GATGGCGACCGCACAGGGGGAACGCGACACGTGCGCAGCGAGGTCACGTGGCCGACCGTGCCCGCGATGGTCCGCGATGCCGCGCGCCGGTTCGGCGATTCCGAAGCGGTCGTCGACAGCGAACGTCGCGTCGGCTTCGTCGAGCTCGAGGCCATGGTGCGGCGCGCGGCCCGTGCGCTGTGCGCGTCGGGTGTCGAGCGCGGCGACCGCGTCGCGGTCTGGGCCCCCAACTCGCTGGAGTGGATCGTCGCCGCGCTCGGCGTCACGTCGGCCGGTGGCGTGCTCGTGCCCGTCAACACGCGGTTTCGTGGGGCCGAGGCCGCCTACGTGCTGGAACGCGGCGGCGCGCGCGCATTGTTCACCGTCCGCGGCTTCCTCGACACCGACTACCCCGCGCTGCTCGCCGACGCCGGCGCGACCCTGCCCGCGCTCGAGCACACGGTCCTCCTGTCCGGCGCTGGCGACGCCTCGACCGTTGTCTGGTCAGACTTCCTCGCACGGGCCGACGACGTGTCCGACGTCGAGCTCGACGCACGCATCGGGTCGATCGGTGCCGACGACGCGAGTGACATCGTGTTCACGTCGGGCACCACCGGGAGCCCGAAGGGCGTCGTGATGGCGCACGGGCAGACGCTGCGCGCCTACCTCGACTGGTGCGACTGGGCCGACCTGCGCACCGGCGATCGCTACCTGATCGCGAACCCCTTCTTCCACATCTTCGGCTACAAGGCCGGCTGTCTCGCCTGTCTCATGCGCGGCGCCACGAACCTCCCCGTGGCGGTGTTCGATGCCGCCCGCGTGCTCGAGCTCGTCGAGCGCGAGCACATCTCCGTGCTCCCGGGCCCGCCGACCATCTACCAGTCGCTGCTCGACCATGCCGACCGCGGCCGTCACGACCTCTCCACGCTGCGCCTCGCGGTCACCGGCGCGGCCGACATCCCGGTCGAGCTCATCCGGCGCGTCAGCGAGGAGCTGCCGTTCGAGCGGATCCTCACCGGCTACGGGCTCACCGAGGCGGGAACGGTCACCGGCAGCCTGCCCGACGACGACTTCGAGCACGTCGCGTCGACCGTCGGTGTCCCGTGGCCGGGCTTCGAGGTCCGGACCGTCACGCAGCTGGGCCGCGACGTCCCGCCCGGCGAGTCGGGCGAAGTCGTGGTGAGGGGCGACACCGTGATGCGCTCGTACCTCGACGACCCCGAGGCGACGGCCGCGGCGATCGACGCCGACGGCTGGCTCCACACGGGCGACCTGGGCGTGTTCGATCCCGACGGCTACCTGCGCATCGTCGGCCGCATCAAGGACATGTTCATCGTCGGTGGGTTCAACGCATACCCGGCGGAGATCGAGAACCTGCTGCTGCGCCACCCGCGCATCGCCCAGGCGGCCGTCATCGGGGTGCCCGACGAGCGCCTCGGCGAGGTCGGCGCAGCGTTCGTCGTGCTGCACCCCGGTCCAGCCGTCGAGTCGACCGAGATCGTCGAGTGGGCGCGTCGCGAGATGGCGAACTTCAAGGTGCCGCGGTCCGTCGTGTTCCTCGAGTCGCTCCCCGTGAACGCGACCGGCAAGGTCGTCAAGGACGACCTGCGAGCGCTCGCCCTGGCATCCCACGACAGGAGCAGCTGATGGCCCAGGTCCCCATCGCCGAAGGCGTCTTCACCTGGCCGAGCGAGTCGCCCCAGCTCATCGGCAGCCGCTGTGGCGCGTGCGGGATCGTGACGTTCCCGACGCAGGACTCCTGCCCTCGCTGCGCCGCGACGTCGATGGAGGAGCACCTGCTGCCGCGGCGAGGCACGCTGTGGGCGTGGACGACGCAGGCGTTCCCGCCGCCGGCGCCGCCGTACTCGGGTCCCACGGGCGAGGACTTCGTCCCGTTCGCGATCGGCTACGTCACGTTGGGCGACGACGTGAAGGTCGAGACGCGCCTGACCGAGACCGATCCCGCCGTGCTCGATGCCGCAACGGCGATGGAGCTCGTCATCGTGCCCTTCGCAGAAGAAGGTGACGACGAGATCGTGACGTTCGCGTTCCGACCGTGCGGGTCGGGCTGAGACGAGCAGTCGAAGAGATCGAGAGGACACCGGCATGGAGGACGTCGCCATCGTGGGGGTGGGCCTGCACCCGTTCGGCCGCTTCGCGGGCGTCACGGGCATCGAGATGGGCGCGGTCGCGATCCGCCGCGCGCTGGCCGATGCGGGCGTCGAGTGGCGCGACATCCAGTTCGCGTTCGCCGGCAGCTACGAGATCGACAACCCCGATGCCGTGGTCGCCCTCCTCGGCCTCACCGGCATCCCCTTCACCGACGTCTACAACGGCTGCGCGACCGCGGCGAGTGCGCTCACGCTCGCCGCCAACACGATCCGGCTCGGCGAGCACGATCTGGGCATCGCCGTCGGCATGGACAAGCACCTGCCGGGCGCGTTCAGCGCGGACCCGCGCCTGTACGCGTGCCCGTCCTGGTACGGCGCGCTCGGGCAGTTCGTCACCACGAAGTTCTTCGGGATGAAGATCAACAAGTACATGCACGATCACGGCATCTCGTCGTCGACGCTCGCCCGGGTCGCCGCGAAGGCGTACCGGAACGGTGCCCGCAACGAGGACGCCTTCCGGCGCAAGCCGCTCTCCGAGGAGGAGATCCTGGGCTCGCCGATGCTCAACTTCCCGCTCACCCAGTACATGTTCTGCAGCCCGGACGAGGGTGCCGCGGCCGTCGTGCTGTGCAAGGCCGAGCACGCCCACCGCTACACCGACTCCCCCGTCTACCTGCGTGCGACGACGGTGCGGACGCGGCGGCTCGGCGCGTTCGAGGTCCACAGCCCGTGGCTCCCGATGGAGGAGACCCCGGGCCCGACCGTCGACGCGTCGCGCGCTGCGTACGAGACGGCCGGCATCGGCCCGGAGGACGTCGATGTCATCCAGCTCCAGGACACCGACGCCGGCGCGGAGGTCATCCACCTGGCCGAGAACGGCTTCTGTGCCGACGGCGACCAGGAGGCGCTCGTCGCCGACGGCGCGCTCGAGATCGAGGGCACGCTCCCCGTGAACACCGACGGCGGCCTCATCGCGAACGGTGAGCCGATCGGCGCGTCCGGCCTGCGCCAGGTCCGCGAGGTCGTGCTCCAGCTGCGTGGTCAGGCGGGTGACCGCCAGGTGCCCGGCGACCCGAAGGTGGGCTACACCCAGCTGTACGGAGCGCCGGGCACCGCCGGCGTCTCGATCCTGTCGCTCTGAGCTCATGGACACTCGGGACACGACAGAGCAGGCCGAGCTGCGCGCCGGCGCGCGCAAGCTCGCGCGCGAGCTCGGGCCGGCGACGGTCGCCGAGCTCGACGACTCGACGCGTGCCAAGCGTCTCGCCGCCGCCGTGCACGACGCCGGCTGGCTCGAGCTCCGCGACGATGCGGGCGACGGCGGTCCGCTCGCCAGCGGCGTCGAGGCCGCCATCCTCGCGGAGGGGCTCGCCGAGCGAGTCGCCGACACCCCGTTGGCGGGACCGTTGCTGGCGCGCGACCTCGCGCGACGGGCCGGCGCCGCCGACGCCGCCGCGACCGTCGTCGCCTTCTCACCTGATCTCGTCGAGGCTGCACGGGTGGAGGGGCCTACGACCGCGACGACGCTGCACGCGGTCGATGCCTCGATCGAGGGCTCGGACGCGGCCTGCGTCCTCGTCCCGGACGGCGACGGCTGCCGACTCGCCGAGATCGCGCTCGCCGACGCGGACCGGAGCGGGGTCGGCGGCGCCGACCTCACACGAGCCGTGCGCACCATCGCCGAGGGAGCCCGGGTGCGCGACGTCTCGGGTCAGCGGCGGCCCCTGCGCACCGATGATCTCGTCGCCTGGAACGCGCTCGGGCTGGCACTCACGAGCGCCGAGCTCGTCGGGATCATGCGGGGAGTGCTCGACATCACGGTCGCGTACGCGTCCGAACGTCGGCAGTTCGGCGTTCCCGTTGGCTCGTTCCAGTCGGTGCAGCACCTCCTCGCGGAGTCGTGCTGTCTCCTCGAGGGATCGCACAGCGTCGCGCTGCACGCGTCGTGGGCGGTCGACGACCTACCGCCCGACGATGCGCTTGCTGCCGCGCGCGTCGCCAAGGCCTACTGTGCCCGCGCCGCACGCACGGTGTGCGAGACGGCGATCCAGGTGCACGGCGGGATCGGCAACACCTGGGAGTGCATGGTGCACGTGTACCTGCGGCGTGCGTTGCTGTGCACGCAGTGGTTCGGGGACGACCGCATCCAGCTCCGCCGGATCGAGCAGGATCGCCTGGGAGCTCGCTGATGGACTATCGCGACTCGCCCGCCGAGGCCGACTTCCGGGCGCGCCTGCGCGCGTGGCTCGCCGACCACAACCCCGGATTGCCCTCCTCGTCGACCGACGACGAGTACTGGTCCCGGCAGGCCGAGTGGCACACCGCGCTCTACGACGCCGGGTTCTTCGGGCTGAGCTGGCCCTCCCGGTACGGCGGACACGAGCTGCCGACGGTCTTCGACGTGATCCTCGACGAGGAGCTCGCGACAGCCGGTGCGCCACCGCGCCCGAGCCTCGGGTACCTCGTCCAGGGCATCACGACGCACGGGAGCGAGACGATCAAGGATCGGCTCCTCCCGGGCCTCATCAGCGGCCGCGAGCGCTGGTGCCAGGGGTTCAGCGAGCCCGACGCCGGCTCCGACCTCGCCGCGCTGCGCACCACGGCAGCACGAGACGGCGACGACTACGTGATCGACGGCCACAAGGTCTGGACCAGCTACTCCGACGTCGCCGACTGGTGCTTCCTCCTCGCGCGCACCGACCCCGAGGCAGCGAAGCACAAGGGGCTGTCGGCGTTCGCGCTCCCGATGGACCAACCGGGCATCGAGCAGCGACCGCTCACGATGATCAACGGCATCACCAAGGAGTTCGGCCAGGTCCTCTTCGACGGTGCGCGCGTGCCCGCCGAGAACATGATCGGCGAGCCCGGCGAAGGTTGGCGGATCGCGATGACGATCGTCGGCCACGAACGAGAGCCGGGCGAGCTCGGGTACGTCGCGCGCTACGCCAAGACCGTGAAGGAGCTCGAGGAGACGGTGCGCGCGACGCCCGACGCGTTCCCGAGCGACCGGCGCCTGGACGTCGCGTGGGCCTACGTGCAGGCCGAGATGCTCCGCCTCCACGTCTGCCGCCGGCTCTCGGAGCGCCTCGACGGGGTCGAGCACGGTCCGAGCGGATCGGTCGACAAGCTCTTGATGACCTGGGTCGAGCAGACGGTCGGCGGCGCGGCACTCGGCGTCTCCGGTCCGAAGGCCGCGCTCGACACCGAGGACGTCGCCTTGAAGATCTACCTGTACAGCCGTGCTCAGAGCGTCATGGGCGGCACGTCGCAGATCCAGAAGAACATCGTTGCCACGCGCGTCCTCGGTCTCCCGACCGGCTGAGCGCACCACCGCCGAGAGGAGCACTGCCATGGACTACGACCTGCCGGGGGTGATCGGCGTCGAGGTCGACGGACCGGTGCGGGTCGTGACCCTGTCGCGGCCGGAGCAGCTCAACGCCGTGAACGACGACCTGCACCTCGCGCTGACGCGGCTCTTCCCGCAGCTGAGCGCAGATGCCGACGCACGGGTCGCGGTGATCACCGGTGCGGGCAAAGCGTTCTCCGCTGGTGGCGACTTCGACCTCCTCGACCGCATGGCCAAGGACCGCGCGCTCCGACGCGACGTGATCGCGGAGGGGCGCGAGCTCGTGTTGAACATGATCCGGTGCCGGGTCCCCGTCGTCGCCGCGGTCAACGGCCCGGCGGTCGGCCTCGGGTGCAGCGTCATCGCGCTCTCCGATGTCGTCTACATGGCGGAGTCCGCGTATCTCTCCGATCCTCATGTCACCGTCGGGCTCGTCGCTGCCGACGGAGGACCGCTCACCTGGCCGTTGCACACCAGCCTGCTGCTCGCGAAGGAGTATGCGTTCACGGGTGACCGTATTGGTGCGGCGCGCGCGGCCGAGATCGGGCTCGCCAACCACGTGTGCGCCGACGACGAAGTGCTCTCGGCCGCGCTGGCGACAGCACACAGGATCGCCGCACTGCCGCAACAGGCCGTCGAGGCGACCAAGCGCGTCCTCAACCTGCACCTCGAACGAGCGGTCCTGGCCACCATCGACTTCGCGATGGCATCGGAGACCGAGTCCTTCGACACCCCGGAGCTGCGCGCCACCATCGATCGGTTCCTCCAACCGCGGGCGACGTGACCGGGACCATCACCCCGCCCTTGGAGCTCGCGCCGTTCCGCGACGCGCTGCACGCCTGGCTCGACGAGCATCACGACGATCTCGCGCCCCGCTACGACCTGCCCGGGACGCTCGACGACCACGTCGCGCAGATGCAGCGCGTGAAGGGTGTGCTGCACCAGGCGGGTTGGATGCGCTGCGGCTGGCCCGAGCGCGTCGGTGGGCTCGGTGGCTCGCCCCTGCTCCGCATGGAGCTGGGCGCAGCGCTCGCGGGACGCGACCTCGCCGACCCGGGGCTCTTCTCGCTGCTCGAGGTGCTGGTGCCGACGCTCATCGACTTCGCGCCGCCCGAGCTCGCTGCGGAAGTCGTTCCCCGGTTGCTGTCGGGCGAGGAGCTGTGGTGCCAGGGATTCTCCGAACCGGGCACCGGCAGCGACCTCGCCTCCCTGGCGTGCCGCGCCGTGCCCGACGGCGACGCCGAGACTGCGTCGACCTTCGTGATCAACGGTCAGAAGGTCTGGACCAGCCTCGCTCAGTACGCCGACCGCTGCGTGCTGCTGACGCGCACCGGCACGCCCGAGTCCCGCCACCGGGGCATCTCCGCGTTCTTCGTCGACATGGACACCCCCGGGATCACCGTCGCGCCGATCGAGATGATCAACGGGATGCACGAGTTCGCCGAAGTCTTCCTCGAGGACGTCGTCGTGCCGCGCGATCGGATCCTCGGCGAGCTGCACGGCGGTTGGGCCGTCGCGATGAGCATCCTCCCGTACGAGCGGTCCTCGTGCTTCTGGCAACGCATCGCGTACCTCTATCGACGACTCGAGCGGGTGCTGGAGGTCGCGCCCGACGAGGATCGCGCCGCCGAGGCCCTCGGCGACGCGTACGTCCGGCTCCATGCCGTACGAGCGCGCTCCCGGGTGACCCAACGTCGGCTGGCTGCGGGTGAGGCGCTCGGCGCTGAGACGTCGATCGACAAGGTCCTGCTCGCGACCGCCGAGCAGGCCACGTACGACGCCGCCCGCCGTGTGCTCGCGGGTGTCGTCGAGCTCGACGACGGGCCGATCGGTGAGCAGTGGCGCACGGAGTACTTGTACTCGCGCGCTGCGACCATCTACGGCGGGACGCTCGAGGTCCAGCGCAACATAATCGCCCGTCGCCTGCTCGATCTCGGGAGCGACGAGTGATGGACGCGACCGAGCGCGCCCTGCTCCGCGAGACCGTCGACAGGGCGGTCACCGAAGCCGATGACGTCGACGCTGCGCTCGTCGAGCTGGGTTGGCGCGAGATGCTCCAGGCCGAACCGAGCGACGCGATCGAGATCGTGTTCAATGCGCTCGGCCGCGCGAACGCCACCGCGTCGGCACTCGACGACGTGCTCGCGTCCGGGCTCGGTGCCCGGCCGCGGGACGACCTCGCCGTCTTGCTCCCGCCGTTCGCTACGTGGGCACCGCCGGGCGGTTCGGGGCTCGCCACCGCGCGCGCCACCACCGCGACCGAGCTGTTGACGGTCGATGGCGCCGGCGCGGACTTGCGAGTCGCGACGGTGGCCTTGGGCGCCGCGCTCGTCGAGCCGGTCCGCGGGATCGACCCCGACGCCGGGCTCCACACCGTTCGCGTGCCCGACGACCTGCTCGCCGGCGCCGATCATCTCGACGCTCACGCATGGGAGTCGGCGGTCGCGCTCGGTGGACGCGCGATCTCTTACCAGATCGCCGGCGCGAGTCGCACGATGCTGGAGCTCGCCTCCGCCCACGCAGTGGAACGCGTCCAGTTCGGCCGTCCGGTCGCGCGGTTCCAGGCCGTGCGGCACCGGCTCGCCGAGGCACTCGTCGCGGTCGAGGCGCTCGAGGCGACGCTCGCCGCGGCCGCCGACACCCCCGGCCCCCAGACCGCGGCGCTCGCCAAGGCCGTCGCCGGTCGCACCGCCCGAACCGTCGCCGCGCACAGCCAACAGGTGCTCGCCGGTATCGGCTTCACGACCGACCACCCGTTCCACGGGTACCTCAAGCGGACCATGGCGCTCGAGGGGCTGCTCGGCTCGTCCGACGAGCTCGTGCTCGCGTTCGGCCGTCAGCTGCTCGCGACGCGGCGAGCGCCGACACTGATCGAGCTGTAGACAGGAGCCTCGAATGACCGATTTCGACAAGGACTTCTTCCGCGACGAGTCGTTCGTCCCGGACCCGTACCCGTACTTCGACCACCTCCGCTCCGGCTGCCCGGTGCAGCGCGAGCCGCATCACGACGTGCTGATGGTCACCGGCTACGACGAGGCGATCGAGGTCTACGCCGACAACGCGACGTTCTCGTCGTGCAACGCGGTGACGGGACCGTTCCCCGGCTTCCCGGTCCCCCTCGTCGGCGATGACGTCAGCGAGCTCATCGAGGAGCACCGCGACGCGCTGCCGTTCAGCGACCAGATCACGACGATGGACCCCCCGAAGCACACCGGCCACCGCGCCCTGCTCCTGCGGTTGATCACGCCAAAGCGCCTGAAGGAGAACGAGGAGTTCATGTGGCGCCTCGCCGACCGGCAGATCGACGAGTTCCACGCACGCGGCACGTGCGAGTTCATCACCGACTATGCCAAGCCGTTCACCCTGCTCGTGATCGCCGACCTCCTCGGCGTGCCCGAGGACGATCACGAGCTGTTCCGCGCTCGGCTGGGCGGCCGCGGCAACGTCGGGAGCACCGAGGGCGCGATGTCGCACAACCCGCTCGAGTTCCTCTACGAGCAGTTCAGCGCCTACGTCGAGGACCGGCGAAGGGATCCCCGCGACGATGTGCTCACGGGCCTCGCGACGGCGACGTTCCCCGACGGATCACTGCCCGAGGTCCTCGACGTGGTGCGCATCGCGGCGAACCTGTTCGCCGCGGGTCAGGAGACCACGGTCCGCCTGCTCGGGGCGGCGTTGCAGCTGCTCGGCGAGCGACCCGACCTCCAACGCCTGCTGCGCGACGAGCGCGACCGGATCCCGGGCTTCATCGAGGAGACGTTGCGCATCGAGAGCCCGGTCAAGGGCGACTTCCGCCTCGCCCGCGTCGGCGCGGTGGTCGGCGGAGTGGAGGTTCCCGCCGGGACGACGCTGATGGTGCTCAACGGTGCGGCCAACCGTGATCCACGGCACTTCGAAGATCCGACCGAGTTCCAGGTCGATCGTGCGAACGCGCGGCAGCACCTCGCCTTCGGCTTCGGCGTCCACGCCTGCCCGGGATCGCCGCTGGCGCGGGCCGAGACGCGCGTGAGCCTCGAGCGACTCCTCGATCGCATGGCCGACATCCGGATCTCCGAGGACGCGCACGGACCCCCGGACGCGCGGCGGTACGAGTACGCGCCCACGTTCATCCTCCGCGGCCTGCAACGCCTGGAGCTGGAGTTCTCGCCCCGCGACGCCTGACGCGCTTGGGCGCTCGACGCCGCCGAGGCCGAGACGACCGATCCATCACCCCGCAGAGGTCGCAGGAGCTACGAACTCGGCCCGCCGATGGTGGAAGCGCCACGTGCTGTCGTCGTGG
>CAZHKE010000021.1:23962-51420 GCA_964532485.1 uncultured Bifidobacteriaceae bacterium | reverse complement strand
TCCGAGTGGAGCGAAGACCCGCTCGCCGCGGTGCGGTCGCCGGAGCTGCGCCGCGGCGGCTGGCGTCTGATGGTCAGGGCCACGAAGCGGGCGGGGTGGTGGATCCCGATCGGGTTGATCGCGTCGTTGCTGTGGGTCGTCGCCAAGATCACCGTGCCGCTCGCCGCCGGCGCTGCGATCGACGAGGGGTTCTCGCCCTACGACGGCTCCGTGATCCTGCGGTGGTGCGCTCTGATCGTCGCGCTCGGCGTCCTGGCCGGCGTGTGCGCGGGATTCCGCTGGTACTGCGCGTTCTACGTCGCGCACCGGACCGAGCACGTGCTGCGCTCGCAGCTCTTCTCGCACCTGCAGGAGCTGCACTTCGGCTACCACGACCGCGCCCAGATCGGGAACCTGATGGCGCGCGCCAACCTCGACCTGCGCCAGATCAACCAGCTCGTGATCTTCACACCCGTCCTGACGGCCAACGTGGTGATGGTCATCGGGATCCTGGTGGTGCTCGTTACGTTGAACGTGAAGCTCACATTGCTGTCGATCCTCACCTTCCCGCTGCTCGTCCTCGGGGCCGTGTGGTTCCAGCGGCTGCTGAACCCCGTCGCGGTGCGGCTCCAGGAGCGTCTCGCCCACGTGTCGGAGGTGGTGGAGGAGGGCGTGGCCGGCGTGCGGGTGCTCAAGGGCTTGGGCGCCGAGCAGGTCGAGACGCAGCGACTCGACGACCGCGCCGAGCAGGTGCGCGACGAGGCGATCGCGCTGGGCAAGCTGCGAGCGACGTTCAACCCGATGCTCGACCTGCTGCCGATGGTCGCGCTCGTGACGGTGCTCTACGTCGGCGGCAAGGACGCGATCGACGGTGTGCTGACGGTCGGCGACCTCGTCGCATTCAGCGCCCTGCTCCTGCAGCTCGTGTTCCCCCTTCGGATGACGTCCTACGTCGTCGCGCAGGTGGCGCGTGCATCCGCGTCGGCGGCGCGGGTGCAAGAGGTGATGGTGACCGAGCCCGAGATCGTCGAGGACGAGTCGCTGCCGCCACTGCCACCCGGGCGAGGATCGGTGTCGTTCTCGGGGGTGCGCTTCTCGTATCACGGCGGGCGCGACGTGCTCGATGGCTTCGACCTCGAGCTCGAAGGCGGCGAGTCGGTCGCGCTGGTCGGGCCCACCGGATGCGGCAAGAGCACCGTGGCCCGGCTGATCCCCCGCTTCTACGACGCGACCGCGGGCAGCATCAGCATCGACGGCGCCGACGTGCGCCACGTCCGGCTCGGGTCGCTCCGCCGCGAGATCGGCTTGGTCTTCGAGGACACGTTCCTGTTCAGCGACACCGTGTGGGAGAACCTCGCGTTCGCCGCGCGCGCCGCCTCGCACGACGCGCGGCGGGGGAGCAGCGCGGTCGACGCCGACGAGGTCGAGCGCGCGGCCCGTCTCGCGGGCGCCGACGACTTCATCCGCGAGCTGCCCGACGGCTACGGGACGATGCTCGGCGAGCATGGCTTCTCGCTGTCGGGCGGTCAGCGACAGCGGTTGGCGATCGCGCGGGCGATCCTGGCCGACCCGCGCGTGCTCGTCCTCGACGACGCGACCTCCGCGGTAGACCCCACGAAGGAACACGAGATCCGCGCCGCGCTCACCGAGGTGATGCGCGGTCGCACCACGCTGATCATCGCCCACCGGCCCGCGACGATCGCGCTCGCCGACCGGGTGGTGCTCATGGACGAGCACGGCCGCGTCGCGGCGACCGGCACGCATGCGAACCTTCTCGCGACGAGTGAGGCCTACCGGCGCGTGCTCGCCGACGTGTCCCAGGACCAGGAGGTCGCCCGATGACGACGCCGTCGGTCGACCCGGACACCGACGTCGACGTCGCGACCGACGAGGACAACCTTCGGTACGCGCCCGACATCGGGCGACGGACGCTGCGGTTGCTGCGGCCGTGGCGGTGGCAGCTGGTGGCGGTGTCACTGTTCGTCCTGGGGCAGGCCGCGCTGATGACAACAGGCCCCGCGCTGATCAGCTTCGGCATCGACGAGGGTGTCTCCAAGGGCGACGTCGACACGGTCACCCTCGCGTCGCTGCTCTTCATCGGCGCGGCCGCCGGTGCGTACGTCTTCGGGCGGGCGGCGATCTACGGCGTGTCGAAGGCGGGCGAGGCGTTCCTGCTCGATCTGCGCAGTCGGGTCTTCCACCACATCATGGACATGTCGATGGGCTTCTTCGACCGCACGCGCACCGGTCTGCTCGTCTCGCGCATGACGGCCGACGTGGAGGCGCTCCAGGACCTCATCAGTCAGGGACTCGCGGTCTTCGTGGTGAGTGGCGTGCTGGTGGTCGCGACGCTCGTCGCCATGTTCCTCCTGAGCTGGCAGCTCGGCGTGGTCGTGCTGCTGATGAGCCCGATCCTCGTCGTCGCGACCGTGTGGTATCGGCGCGCGTCGAGTCGCGCGTACCTGCGCGTTCGCGACCGAGTGGGTGGGACGCTCACGGCGCTGCAGGAAGGGCTCGCCGGGGTACGCGTCATCCAGGCGTTCGACCAGACCGAGCGCACGGTCGTCGACTTCATCGACACGAGCCGCGAGCAGTACCGCACGAGCGTCGGCGCCGAGCGCATCACCGCGATCTACAACGGGATCATCCAGCTCGTCCAGGGCCTGACGCTCGCGCTCATCGTCGGCCTCGGCGCCAACTTCGCGTCCGACGGCGCGGTGACCGTCGGCGTCGTCACCGCGTTCGTGCTGTACCTCAACAACCTCTACGAGCCGATCCAGCAGCTCACGCAGGTCTTCAACACGTTCCAGCAGGCCGCGGCTGCTCTGCACAAGCTCTACGGGCTGCTCGACACGCCGTTCGACCTCGTCGAACCCGACGAGCCCAAGCAGCTCTCGCGCACCGGCGACCTCGTCGTGGACCACGTCGGCTTCCGGTACGCCCCCGAGCTCCCGGCGGTGCTGCGCGACGTGTCGCTGGTGCTCGAGCCCGGCCACCGCCTCGTGCTCGTCGGTTCCACCGGCGCCGGCAAGTCGACCCTGGCGAAGCTGATGGCGCGCTTCTACGACCCGACGGAAGGCACGATCACCTTCGGGGGTGTGGATCTGCGCGACGTCGGCGAAGCGACACTGCGGAGTGCGATCGTCGTGATCCCCCAGGAAGGGTTCCTCTTCACCGGTACGGTCCGCGACAACCTCCGGCTCGCGGCGCCGGGCGCGACCGACGATCGAATTCGTGCCGCACTCGACCACCTCGGCCTCGTCGAGCGATTCGAGCGCTTCCCCGACGGCCTCGACACCCGGGTCGAGACGCGCGGCACCAACTTCTCGGCCGGCGAGCGCCAGCTCGTCTCCGTCACCCGCGCCGCGCTCGTCGACCCGTCGGTCCTGGTGCTCGACGAGGCGACCTCGAGCCTCGATCCCGGGACCGAGCTCCTCCTCGACGGGGCACTGGAGCGGCTCATGGCTACGCGAAGCGTGGTCGTGATCGCGCACCGCCTGACGACTGCGGAGCGAGCGGACCTGGTGGCCGTCGTCGACGACGGCCGTCTCGTCGAGATGGGGACGCACGCCGACCTGGTCGCCCGCGGGGGCCGATACGCCGCGCTGCACGCGTCGTGGTCAGGGCGCTTCGGCACGCGCCCCTGAGCGGCGCGCGCGGCCCGTCGGCTACGCCGCTCCGCTCATCTCCTGGAGCATCTGCTGGAGCGCGGCTTGGTCGGGCCCCACGAACGGCACTGAGCTGGGAACTGCAGCGAGGGACGCGAGCAACCGGTCCGTCATGTCGCCGCTCGCCGCCGGAAGATGGCTGCTCAGGACCATCGAGGGCTTCATGGCCCGGATGCCGTCGAGCTCCCTGGCGAGCTTGGCATCATCCGCCTTGTGCAGCCACGGTGAGTCGACGCTGGCCCAGAACACCTGGCCCTCTCGCAGCTGCTCGTCGGTGAGGTCGGCCGCGTTCTCGGGCACGTCCTGGAGCAGCGCTCCGAAGCAGTCGGCGCTGAACAGGGTGCCCGAGGACTCGTCGAGGAACCCGGTGGTCGACGGGTTGTCGAACACCGGGGGCTTGAAGGCCGCGAGCGTGCGGTCCCCGACCGTCAGCTTCTCGCCGGGGTTGAGCAGGTGCAGGCGGTCCATCGGGAGCGGGTCGGCGAGGCTCATGATCCCGATGCCCAAGAACGTGGTGATCAGCCGGATCTGCGGCTGCTCGTCGAGCAGCTGGCGCAGGCTGCCGATGTGGTCGAAGTCGGTGTGGGTGAGCCAGATCCACCGGAGCTCCGCGGGATCGATCACCGACCGCAACGAGGTCATGAAGTCGTCGCGCTCGACCACCGCGTGGGTGTCGACCAGGATCGGCTCTTCGCCCTTGATGACGAAGGCGTTCACGGGTACGAGACCGAACCCGGGGATCGGGATGTCGGACGTGAGCACCTCGATGTCGGGTGTGGCCTGGTACGTCTTCACGATGGCTGCCTCTTCTCTCGTCGGGGAGCGGTGGCCGGTGCACGGCCCGGGGCGCCGCGCACGGCTGTCGTCCCGGCGGGACCATAGTGGCGCGCTCGGGCGAGCCGGGAAGCGCGGGACCAGAGTGCATCGAACCCCGCAGGCCCGGGTCCGCGGGGGCTAGGGTCTCGCCATCGCCCCGGGCGGAGCCGGGGCCTCCACGTAGGGGCGCGACGCATCATGAACCCGAACGACCTCGGCCCCGACCCCGACGGTCCCGCCCCCAACCGGGCCGCCCGACGTGCCGCCGGGCAGCGGGGCCGAAGGCTCGGCGCCGTCGGATCCGGAGCCGTGCTCGCCTCCGGCGCCGCCGCCGCCGTGCTCGGCATGGGCGCGACGCCCGCGGGCGCAGCGAGCCTCGTGGTCGACGACGCCAGCGACGGGCCCGCGACCGCCGCCGATTGCACCACCCCGGTCCCGAACAGCTGCTCGCTGCGCGATGCACTCGCCGCCGCGAGCGAGGGCGACACCATCACGTTCGCGCCCGGCCTGGCCGGCCCGATCGTGCTCACGAAGAAGGACGGGGCACTCGAGATCGAGGACAAGGTCACGATCACCGGCCCCGGGTCCGCCGCGTTGACGATCACCGGCAGCGGGTTCGCCGGGGTCTTCTCGAGCAACATCACGACCGCGCCCGGCGGCGGGGTGACGATCACCGGGCTGACCATCACCGGCGGTGCCAGCTACTACGGCGGCGGCGGCATCCGCATGGATTGCGCACCTTCGAAGGGGAAGGCTCACATCCCTGTTGATCTCACGCTCGACGACGTCGTCATCACCGGCAACACGACCGAGCGCGACGGTGGTGGGCTCTACTTCGGGGAATGCAACGACCTGACCGTCACCAACTCGACGATCTCGAACAACACTGCGGCCGATGACGGCGGAGGGGTCTCGTTCTTCTACAGCTACGACCTCACGATGACGAACAGCACCGTCGACCACAACGCCGCGAACGGCACCAACGACGGTGGGGGCGGGATCTACCTCGACGACAACTTCCCCTCTGGTCGGACGGTGATCGAGTTCTCGAGCATCACCAACAACACGAGCGCTCAGAGCGGCGGCGGGATCCTGGCCGACTACACCGACACGACGATCCGCAACTCGACGATCTCGGGCAACGAGGCGGGGTTCTACGGGGGCGGTCTTGCCGTGTGGGCCGAAGAGACGCCCGTCACCGCGACAGTGGAGAACTCGACGATCGCGAACAACACCGCGAAGTTCGGTGGCGGGATCGGCCTCTACGACGGCGAGCTGACCCTCACCCAGTCGACGATCTCGGGGAACACCGCCAGCGAGATCGGCGACGGGCTCTACCTCTTCAACAGTGTCACGAACTTGGGAACCACGGCTCGCGGGTCGCACGCAGCCGACGACACCAAGGGCGAGCGGCCGGGCCACCAGGCCGACGGAGCTCCCGCCGGCGACGTGAGCGCGCAGGAGGTCGGCCCGGTCACGGTGACCGGGACGATCATCTCCGGCAACGACGACGGCACCGACGACGTGGGCACCGACCCCACCGACGGCGGTGGCGCTGCGCTCACCTCTGACCACTCGCTCTTGGGCACCGTCGACCCGGCGATCGAGGTCACGGACAAAGGCGGCACCCAGACCGGCGTGACCTCCCCCGGCCTCGGCCCGCTGGGCAGCAACGGCGGACCGACCCAGACGCTGGCGCTGCTCGCTACGAGTCCTGCCCTCGACACCGGACCCGACCCGGTCCCGAGCTTCCCCGGCAACGAGTTCGACCAGCGAGGCTCGGGCTACCCCCGCGTCAGCAACGGCCGCGTCGACATCGGGGCGTACGAGTTCCAGCCGATCGTGATCGTCCCCACCTTCACCGGCTGACCCCCGGTCCCTTCAGACCAGCAACCCCAGGCCCATCAGCTCGCTCATCTCGGCGTCGCCCGGCCGTTGGCTCCCCGTGAGGCAGTCCACCTGTGCGGGCGTGAGCCGGACCAGCTCGTGGAGCGCATTGGTGACGATGTCGGTCCTCGAAGCTTGCCAGCGAGCGTACGGCGAGATGCGAGCGTCTTCCATCGAGGGCCGGGGCAGCGGCTCGCCGTAGAGCGTCACGACACCTTGCGTCGCCATGACCACGAGCTCGGACGCGACGTAGTCCTTCGGACTCACCTGCAGACCGGCCGCTCTCGCGAGGGCATCGACGGCATCGACCACCTCCGAGAAGGGCACCGCGTACGGCGCGGCCGCGATCAGGGTTTCGATCATCGCGCTCGTGTGTGGTTGGTGCGTCGCGAGCTGTCGACCTCGTGCGTCGGAGTACACGGCGTCCGGGCTTCGACCCTGCGGCGTGGCGAGGAGCGCGGGCTCGACCTCGTCGCGCGTCAACTGCGTGCTGACGTGCAATCCCGAGAAGCTCGCTGCGCTCAACGTGCGTTGCAGATCGGCCGCTCGATCCGCGCGTACGAGCAGCGTTGACCGGAACGCGCGGTTGGTCAGCAGGTCGACGTACTGCTCGCAGGCGACGAGGTTCTCGTCGGAGAGGCGGCGGGCCGTGCTCGCAAGGTCGGCTCCGTGGCGATCGGGCAGCATGTCGGCGAGGTTCGACTCACCCAGGTATGCGAGGTCGTGCTCCGAGGCGGCCGCGACGAACTCGTGGAAGTAGCACGGTCGGTTCTCGGGCTCCAGGTGCTCGTGGAAGAGGTAGGAGTCGGAGGAGCGCATCAGCGACTCCGCCTCTTCGGCCATCAGCCGCCCGAAGGCGGTCTGTTCGTCGGCGTGCAGCTCGCTCGCGTACTGCAACAGTGCCCGAGCCTGGGTGAGCTGCGTGGCCGGGTCCCCCAGGTGCCCGACGTGGAAGAGCATCATCTCGCGGACGACTTCCCGCATCTTCCAACCGGGGTACACGTTGTAGCTGACGTAGCCCACACCCGTCGGTGCGAGTTGCTGGCCCAGCACGTTGAGCAGCGCGTGCTGGACCGGGGGCGGCACCCAGCTGTAGACCCCGTGGGCGACGATGTAGTCGTACTGGTCGGACTCGCCGGCGAGATCGCGGATGTCTGCCCGCCGGAACGTGACGTTCTCCAGACCCAGCTCGCGGCGGTGCTCGTCCGCGTGGCTGATGTGCACCTCCGCCAGATCGACGCCCACGAGCTCCGCCGACGGGTAGCGCGCCGCCAGGGGCAGCAGGTTGCCGCCGGACGCGCAGCCCAGCTCGAGCACCCGTGCGCTCGTGAGCGCGGGCGCCGACAAGCCGAACAGCCTGGCCATGCCGGCCATGCGCGCCGGGTGTGACTCCGCGAACGGGAACGAGTCGTAGGGCACGGCGTCGTAGCTGCTGGGCTCCACCAAGCCGATGCTCCACCTTCGTCGTGCCGGGTCCGGCGGCTCTCGAGCAGGAGTCTCTCATCGTCGTGCTCGTTCCAGTGCTGTCGTGCTGCGTGGTGACGACACCGTGAACGGTCCGACATCGCCGAGCTCTCGCACGGTGCCGTCGTCGGTGACCGCGATGCCCGCCGCGCCGTTGGCGTCGAGGAGCGGGGCCGCTTGCTCGGTCCCGGCGAGGAACGCGGCTTTCGCGAGCACCTCGGCGTGCCAGCCGGCGCCGCTCACGACCGTCACCCCCGCGAGCCCGGTCTCGGCCGGCACGCCGGTCGACGGATCGATGATGTGGTGACGAGGTGTGCCGTCGACCGACCACACGCGCTTGGTGCGCCAGGTCGACGCGACGGCGCCGTGCTCGAGCGCGAGCGTCGTGATCACCCGGTCCGGCTGGCTCGGGTCGGCGACCGCGACGACCCATCCGCGGCCCTCGGGCGCCTCGCCCTCGGCGCGCAGATCGCCGCCGACGCTGACCAGCGCGCCCTGGGCCCCGCGCGAGCGCACGAGGTCGACGACCAGATCGGCGGCGAGCCCCTTGCCGACCCCACCGGGGTCGATCTCGGCCCCGGGTTCGATCCGAACGCTGCGGACGATGGGGTCGAGCCCGATGGACGCCACACCGGCGCGGCGACCCATGGCGGGGCGCCAGACCGCCCGTGGGCTCACGACCGGCTCCGGCGCGTCGGGTCGCTCGTACTCGGTGGCTCGGATGCCCTCGAAGCTGCGGTCGTAGCCGGCCGCGCACAGCTCGCGCAGCAGGGTCGGGTCGAAGCGGCCTGCCGTGATGTGCCAGCCGGCGACGGCGCGCTCGACGAGCGTGAACGTCTCGGGCGACACCACGACCGGGACGCCGGGTCGCTCGTTGAGCCGACTGATCTCGCTGTCGGCGCGGAACCGGCTCCAGCGAGCCTCGAGCTCCTCGAGGCGCTCGACCGCGGCATCGGCGAGTCCCTCGGGCGCGCCCGTGACGATCACGTGCGCGGTGGTTCCCATGACCTCGACGATCCGCTCCTGTGTGCTCACGTGCTGATCAGACCCTGCCCCGGTGAGGGACGGCCATCGGCAACCGTGAAGGTGCCGTGAAGTCAGGTCGTCCCGGCCCGGTCCTCGGCGAGAGGAACGGTGAGCGTGAACGTCGAGCCCTGCCCGAGACCCGGTGATGCGGCCTCGATGGTGCCGTGATGGGCGTGCGCGATCCCACGGGCGATCGTGAGGCCGATCCCGCTCCCGCCGCTGGGTCGGACGGGGCCGCGGACGCGGTAGAAGCGGTCGAAGACGAGCTCGAGCTCCTCGGGTGCGACGCCGATGCCCGTGTCGGCGATCGCCACGCTGGCGAAGCGGCCGCGACGAGCGGTGGTGATCACGACTCGGCCGCCCGGGTCGGTGTACGTCAGGGCGTTGCCGAGGAGGTTCGTCAGCACCTGCGCCACCCGCTCCGGGTCGACCTCGACGGTGAGGCGCGGCCCCGGTTGGAGGTCGAGGTCGACGCCCTTCTCGTCGTACTGGGGCCGGAGCCGCTCGGCGCAGGCGCGGGCGAGCTCGCGGAGATCGACGGTGCGGAGGTCGAGCGCGATCGCGCCTTCCTCGGCACGCGAGAGCTCCGCGAGGTCGCCGGCGAGACGTTGGAGCCGCGCCGCCTCTTCACCGATGGCGGTGAGGACCTCCTCGGTGGGCTCGAACACGTCGTCGAGGAGCCCCTCGACGTAGCCCTCCATCGTCGTCAACGGCGTGCGCATCTCGTGCGCGACCTCGGAGATCAGGTGAGCTCGTCGTCGCTCGGTCGTCTCGAGCTCGACCGCGAGCCGATTCACGTCGCGAGCGAGCTCGGCGAGCTCGAGCTCACCCGGCTCGGCGACCCGCTCGTCGTAGTGCCCGGCCGCCAGGTGGCGCGTCGCGTCGCGGACACGACGCACGGGCGCGGCGATCCTGCGTGCGACCAGCACCGACACGATCGCGGCTGCCAGGAGCGTCACGCCCAGCGTGATCGGCAACGAGGACCGGAGCGTGTCGACGAAGAGCGAGCGACCTTCGCCTTCCTCCTCGGTGCTGCCGGCGACGGCGCGGTACTCGTCGTCGAACCGCGAGGGCGCCACGACGTTGAGCGTGACGGACAGCGCCACGACCACCACGACGGCGATGAGCGCGTACGAGGCGAACAGCCTGACGTCGAGACGACGCCACACCCGCTTCACTGCGGCGTCCCCACGAACTTGTAGCCGACCCCGCGCACCGTGCTGATCAGCTCGGGCGCGCTGGCGTCGTCGCCGAGCGCCTTGCGGATGCTCCGGATGTGCACGTCGACGACGCGCTCGTCACCGTAGAAGTCGTAGCCCCAGACCTTCTCGAGGAGCTGGCGCCGGGTGAGCACACGTCCGGGGGCGCGGGCAAGGGCGAGCAGGAGGTCGAACTCGAGGGTGCTCAGGTCGACCGCCTGGCCGTCCCGCTCGATCTCCCGCGCATCGATGTCGATGACGAGTCCCGAGTACGACAGGCGCGCTGCGCCGTCGGCGGGCGGTGGAGCCCCGCGGCGCAGCACCGCCTTGATGCGAGCCACGAGCTCACGGGGGCTGAAGGGCTTGGTGACGTAGTCGTCGGCGCCGACCGAGAGCCCGACGAGCTTGTCGACCTCTTCCGATCGTGCCGTCAAGAGGATCACTGGGATCTCGGAGCTGGTGCGAATTCGCCGCAGCACCTCAACGCCGTCGATGCCGGGCATCATCACGTCGAGCACGACGAGGTCGGGTCGCCAGTCGTCGGCGACCGCGAGCGCCGCGTCACCGTCGCCGGCTTCGGCGACCTCGAACCCGTCACTCTCGAGGTAGCCCCGGACGATGCCCCGGATGCGCGCTTCGTCGTCGACTACGAGGATGCGTCGGCCCACACCTGCAGAGTAGGAGGCGCCGCACGCGTCGCAACCGTCGCTGCGCCCAGCTTCACGCGACCTTCATCGGCACTCCCCTCGCGCCTTCATCGGTGCGGTGTTCTCTTGATGCCACCGAGCGGGCAGCACCCAGCGGCTCGCACCACCGAAGGGACCACTCGTGCAGCGACGAACCGCAGTAGCAGCAGCCGCAGCGATCTCGATGAGCCTCGTGTCGGCCGTCGCGGCCGTGGGTGCGAACCTCGGCGCCCTCGGATTCGCCGGCTCCTCCCCCGCGCCGGCCGCGAGCGTCAGTCAGGCGCCGAGCGCGTCGCAGGCCCCGGCACGGAGCCAGCCGGCGGCGGCGACCCCCACACGCGCCGGTGGTGAGCGTGAGGGCGGCGAGCGCGAAGGCGGCCGCCGGCACGCGGGCACCGCCGAGGCACCGAGCACCCAGCCGAGCGTCCGAACAGGAGAGCACGATGATTGACCCGGCGAACGACCAAGAGCGAGCCGAGCGCATCCGCCGGCTCCAGGCGCGGCGGGCGACGCCGGCCCGCGCGAAGCAGCACCCCGCAGCAGCCACCCGTTGGCTGCTCGGTGGCCTCAGCATCGCGTCGTTCTTCACGATCGCCGGGACCGTCGCCGTCGCCAACCAGTCCGACGTCGCGTCGACGCCGGCCGCACCCGCGCAGTCGGGCGCCACGGCGACCGCGCCGAAGTCGAATCAGCCCAGCGCCGCGGCGCCGGCGTCATCGCAGACGTCACCGACGAACGCCCCGGCACCGCACACCACGACCCGCGGAAGCTGACGCCTTAGTCTCGAACGGTGCGGTCCCAGACCTGGTGGTACGTGGCCCGTTCGGGCGGGATCGTCGCCTGGGCCCTCGCGTCGCTCGCCGTGATCGGCGGGCTGCAGCTCTCCACTCGGCTGCTGCGCCGTCCCGCACCGGCATGGATGCTCGACGTCCACCGGTTCCTCGGCGGCCTCTCCGTGGCCTTCCTCGGCATCCATCTGCTTGGCCTCGCCCTGGACGACTTCATCGGGTTCGGGCCCGCCGACCTCGTCGTGCCCTTCGTCTCGAGCTACAAGCCGGCGGCGGTCGCCCTCGGGATCGTCGCGATGTACCTGCTGCTGGCGGTCGAGATCACCTCGTTGCTGATGCGCCGGTTGCCCCGCCGAACGTGGCATGCCGTGCACCTGACGAGCTTCGTGGTCTTCGTCACGGGCACCGTCCACGGGTTGACGGCCGGGACCGACCGTCACAACGCCGTGTTCCAGTGGGCCTGCTTGCTGACCGCGGGCGTCGTCCTCCTGATGACGCTCGTGCGGGTCTGGTCGCCGCGTCGTCAGACACGGATCGGACCGTCGAGCTGACGTGCGAGCAGTGTGGGATGAGCTGAGGATCAGTCGCGGCCGACGACGGTCGCACACGAGTTGTCGGAGTACTCACAGGTCCAGATTCCGAGATCACCATCGGCGACGTCGGCAGCCGGCCAGGACACGTCGAACGTGACGCCCTTGATCTCCAGGTAGATCGTAGAGTCCGCCGCCGGCGCGGTCGCGGCCTTCGCCTTGAAGCGCATCCGGCAGACCTCGTCGCCTTCGACGTCAACGGCTTTGCCTCTGCGGAGCTTGCCGGTCGCGAGCTTCTCGAAGTCTCCGCTTGTGACGCGCTCGGAGATGAGCACGCGCGCGCCGGGCCGCATGTCGCCGAAGGCGCCCTCGCCGCGACACCCCTTGCCGGCCCTGACGGCCGCGATGCCTTCGAACTCGAACGAGCCTGTGAACGTCGGCGCCGACCCGCTCCGGACCGCGGCTCCACTCGGCGCACCGGATGTCACGACGAGCGCGCTGAATGCGATCGCGACACCGAGCAGGCGAGCTGATCCGAGCGGCATGGCGCCTCCACGGCGTCGCGGGCCAGGAGGCACCATCGCATCCTTCGCGTGCGCCCGCCAGTCGGGCCCGTCTGCCCGGCCTCCTGCGTCGGCGCGACGCGGGCACCGGCGTGAGACATTGCGGGGATGTCAGACGCACGTGGTCGTGGCCCGACGGGGGTCGCGCACCTGGACCTCTACTGGATCCCGCTGGGAGCAGGGGCGCGGGTCGTTCGCGTCAGCGGCAAGCTGTACGAGGCGCTGTCGGCGCTCGTCCAACGTCGGGCCCGGCGCGACCTCTACCACTCCGCGCTCCTCGCTGACGCCGGCGACGGGTGCTTCGTCGTCGAGATGGCGCCGATCCCGGATGGCCGCGGTCCCGACGTGCGCGGGGTCGTCGGGGAAGGGCCGGTCGGGTCGCGTCTGCTGGCGCGCTTCCGCGTGTTCCGCTACGAGGTGCGCCGCTGGCGCGGCGGGGTCGTCCCCGACCTCCCGTTCGCCGTCGCGAGTCCGGTGCGGATCTCCAGCGACCCGGAGATGATCCGCCACGTGCTCGACCTGGTTGCGCTGGTGCCGACGCCGGTGTGGGGGCGTGACGAGCTGCGGGCAGGAGAGATGTGGAACTCGAACTCGGTGGTCTCGTGGGTCCTGGCGAGCGCCGGCGTCGCGTCGCACGCGGGGAAGCCGCCGCGCGACGGGCGCGCACCCGGATGGCACGCCGGCCTCGCAGTCGCCACCCGAGGCGACGAGTCGGCCTAGCCGCCCACCCCGAGCTCACGTGATCTGCACGCCCGAGGCATCGAACGTCACGGTCATGTCCTCGTGCGCCAGGCACACGTGGTCGTGGTCCGTGTTCCAACGCCGATGGGTGTCGACGAGCAGCGCCTCGAGCTCGTCGTCGGTGTGGTACGGGTCGTGGTGGAAGAGCACGACGCGCTCGACTTCGGCCTTGTCGGCGAACCGCATCACGTGCTCGAGCGCCGAGTGACCCCAGCCGACGTGGTTCGGGTACTCGTGGTCGCCGTACTGCGCGTCGTGGAACAGCACGTCGACGCCGTGGGCGAGATCGTGTCCGCTGATCCACGACGGCGGCTGGTCGGCGAGGTCGACACCGAGCGAGGGCTCGTGGTCGGGGAGGTACGCGAGCGACCGGCCACCCTCCTCGATCCGGTACCCGACGGTCGGACCCTGGTGGGCCACGTTGGCGGCCCGAACGGTCGCCGACCCGATCGTCACGGGTTCGTCGGAAGCGTTGTGGAACGTCAGCGTCGCCGGGACATCGGCGAGTCGAACCGGGAAGAGCGGCGGCGACAGGTAGATCGCGATGCGCTCCGCGAGTGGCTGCACGGGCGACGCCGGCCCCCACAGGTGGACGTGGACGTCGGGGTCGAACAGGGGCCGGAAGAAGCCCAGCCCTTGCAGGTGGTCCATGTGCAGGTGCGTGAGCAGCAGGTGGATCTCCGCCGGCGTGTCGTCGACCATCGCCGCGCCGAGGGGTCGGATGCCGGTGCCGGCGTCGAGCACGACCACGTCACCGCTCTCCAACCGGACTGCGATGCACGACGTGTTGCCGCCATAGCGCACCGTGTCGGCGCCGGGCGCCGCAAGCGAGCCGCGACAGCCCCACACGCGCGCTTGCATCAGTCGGGCTCGACTTCGGGCGCCTTCGCGTCGTCGACCTGCCAGAAGACGTTCACGACGCCGTGCATCTCGCCCTCGGCGCCGAACAGCGGGTACGCCGTGGCCTCGACGACACGGCGCACGCCGTCGTAGCCGGTCGCGCAGAGGCGCAGGTGCGCCGGGCGGTGCTCGAAGAAGGCGATGCCGGCCGGCGAGTTCCGGCGCAGCAGCCTGTTGCCGTCGGCGTCGCTGAGCTCCAGGACCTGACCGAACTCCTCGCTCGCGATCTCGCCGAGCTCTGCGAACGGACGACCGATGAGCAGCTCGGCGGCGTCGTTGTAGAAGACGAGCGTGCCCGCGTCGTCCATCAGGAACATCGGCGTCGCGAGGTTCGACGCCAGCTCTCGGGCCAGGATCAGTGGGAGGCTCTTCTGCCCGGCGGCTGCCTCCATGGCGTGGACGCTACTGCTCCGGCGCGCTCGCGTCGCCCCTCGCCACGGCGGCCGTGAACGCGGACGACAGGGGCCACCGCGCAAGACTCGGTTCCCGTGGGCGGGACGCTGCAGGACGTGATGAACCGCCAGGTCGGGCGCGTCGTGCCCGGCCTCGCGGTCGTCGCCGCCAGCTCCGACGAGGTGCTCCTCGATCGTGGTTTCGGTCTGGCCGACCGCGAGTCCGGCGCCGCGATGTCGTCGCGCAGCATCTGCAGCTGGTTCTCGATGACGAAGCTGGTGACCGCGACGGCGGTCGTGCAGCTCGCCGAACGTGGCGCGCTCGATCTCGACGCTCCCCTTGTCGGCTACTACGAGCCGTTCGCCGCGATGCGCCCGCCGGCGCGGGCCGAGCAGGTCACGGTGCGCCACCTCCTCAGCCACAGCGGTGGCGTCGCGAACCCATTGCCGTTGCGTTGGGTGCACCTCGCGAACGAGGCGGGTCCGGCGCCCGACGAGCTCGTCGGCGGACTGCTGGCGAAGCACCGTCGCCTGCGCTTCGATCCGGGCGCCAAGGCTGCGTACACCAACCTCGGCTATCTGGTGCTGGGTGAGGTGGTCGCGTGCGTCGCGGCGCAGCCGTTCCCCGAGTACGTGCGTGCCAACGTGCTCGGGCCCCTGGAGATGACGAGCACCGACTTCGTCGCCGTCGCCGAAGGCGAGTGGGCCACGCCGTACCAGCGCCGCCACACGATCTTGAGCGCGCTCCTGCCCGTGCTGATCCCGCGCAAGACCATCGGACGCAAGGACGGTGGCTTCGTCGCACTGCGCCACTTCTACGTCGACGGCGCGGCCTACGGTGGCCTGGTCGGCCCCGCTGCCGACGCCATCCGATTCGCGCGCGCGTCGCTGCGCGGCGGTGAGCTCGACGGCACCCGGATCCTGTCCGAGCAGTCCTGCCGCGAGATGCAGACGATCGCCACGCGCGGCCGGAAGCTCGAGGTCGGGCTCGGCTGGCTTCGTCGGAGCGCACCGTCGGGCGCCGACTTCGTCGAGCACCTCGGTGGGGGCGCCGGCTTCTGGAGCTGCCTCCGGCTGTACCCCACCCGTGACCGCGCCGTGGTGGTGATGGGCAACGCCACCGCGTACGACCACGAGGACATCGTCGGAGCGCTCGTCGACGGAGCCCGCTGATGGGGCCGGTCGTCGTGGTCGACCATCCAGCCGCTCGACGGCTCCATACGCCACGGTGAGCGAGACGACGAGCGTCGACCGCGGTTGGGCGGCTGCGACGACCCTGGGCCTCACGGCGCTCGTGTACGCGCTGCTCGTGGGCGTCGCCGGGGTCGCCTTCTACGTGACGCCCCTGACGATCGGCATCGGCGGGACGCTCGCCGGGGTGCTCGCCCGCCGCCCTCGTCTGCTCGCCATCGGTGTCGCTGTCGGCATCTGGGGCATCGCCGTGGTGCTCGTCCGCGAGGGCGTGGTGCCCCACGCCCGTGAGGGAGCCGCCTTCATGACCGGAGTGGCCGCCGGGCTCCTCGTGGCGGCGGTCATCGCCCGGCGTCACCACTTCTCGATGGTCGGTCCTGCGATCGCCCTCATCGCGTCGGGGGTGGCGTACTACCTCGCGTTCGACGTCGAGTTCGTCGACGACTGGCCGTTCTGGACCGGCGTGCTCGTCCTGTGGGCGGTGGTCGAGGGTCTCAGGCGTCCCGAGGCGTGAGGCGCGCGCTCAGGAGGCTTCGCCGCCGGGCCCACGATCGGCGCCGGGATCCCCGCCTGCCGCGCGCACCGAGAGCCGGTCGAGGTAGTGGCCCCAGCCGTGTCGGTGCTGCTCGACCGCGTCCGCGTCGGGCAGTCCCTGGTGCACGAGCCGCAGGCGCGTCTTGTCGCCCTCGCGGTGCAGCGTGATCTCGACCGTCGTCGAACCCGGCCGGATCGGGTTGTCGTCCTGGTCCCAGCCGAACGTGAACACGATCTTCTCCATCGGCACGAGCTCGACGAACTCGCCCGCCGACTGGTACGCGCCTGCGACGAGCACGCGGTAGACGCCGCCCGGCCGCGGATCGAGCTCGACCTTCGTGCCCTCCCACTCGAGGTGCTTGTCGGGGTCGGTGAGGAACGGCCAGATCGTCTCCGGCGTCGCCTCGATCATGATCTCCTGCACGAGCTCGGCCATCACTGCTTCCCCTTCTCTCGTTCGGCGGCCTCGGCGACGTCACGCAGTCGTGAGAGACCGCTCGTCCAGTAGTCGTCGAGGAACGCGCGGACCTTCTGGATCTCGTCGCGTTCGGCCCGATACAGCCGACGCGTGCCGTCTCGCCGCTCGCTCACCAGCCCGGCTGCCCTCAGCACACCGAGGTGCTGCGACACCGCCGGCCGGGTGACCTCACGGAAGTGGTCGGCGATCGCGGTGGCCGGGAGCTCGTGCGACCACACGAGCCGGAGGATCTCGCGCCGGCGTGGCTCCGCGAGGGCTTTGAGCGTCGCGTCGATGGGCACGCCTAGGACTTAAGCAAATACTTACGTAAGTGTCAAGTCACGAACGTGGCGACCCCATCGAGGTGCAGGCGTCGGTGGCGGCGTAGCCGGGCGCGATGCCGCCACCGCACATCCAGAGCCGCCCGCCGAAGCGTGCGAACCCGGTCCCGTGGCGTGCGACGAGCATCGGCTGGGTCGTCCAGGCCCCGGCCTCGAGCTGTTGGACGTCGGGCACGATCGACGTCTCGCCGGCGGGCTCACCACCAGCCACGACGAGCGTGTCGCGCAGGACCGCTGCGGCCGCGCCCGACGTGGCGGTCGGCAGCGTCGTGCTGGTCCACTCGAGCGTCGCCGGGTCGAGGCAGTCGATCGCGCCGCTGGTGTCGGGCTCGCGTCCGCCCGCCACGCACGCCCGCGCGCCGTCGGCGTAGCCGGCCAGATGGTTGCGCGGGTGCGGCAGCTGGGTGACCACGGTCCAAGTCTGGGCCGCGGGATCGAAGCGCTCGACGTCGACGGTCTGCGTGCCACCCGCGTTGCCGCCGAACAGGTAGAGCGCGGCGTCGACGCTCACGAGTGAAGCCGCGCCGCGTGCGACGTTCAACGGGGGGAGCTCGCTCCACGACGACGCGCCCTCGTGCAGGACGAACGCGCGGTTCGTCGCGGTGCCGTTGTTGAACCCTCCGGCGATGTAGACGTCGGCGCCGATGGCGGTGCCGGCGGGGTGGTTCAGCGCCATGGGCAGCGGCGGAGCGCCCGTCCACGTCGTGCCGTCGAAGACCGACACGGTCGCGACGCTGTTACGGCTGGTGTCGAAGCCGCCGGCGACGTAGAGACGCCTGCCGGTCGACGCGGCGGCGGTCTCCTGGACCGGCGCCGGCAGACCCGGCTCGTCGCGCTGCTCGAGTGGCCCCGGTGCCGTCGTGCTCGTCGTGCTGGGCTCGACCGTGGAGGTGGTCGTGGTCGTGATCGAGGACGTGTCCTCGTCCGCGCCGCCACCGCACGCCGCGAGGGCGGCGGCGAGCGCGATCACGATCGCCAGGACCTTCACGGTGATGACCCTCACTCCTGACCGGGCGTCAGCTCGTGAGGTCGGTGATCACGGCCCGGCCGGTGTAGGCACCGGCTTCGAGCTCGTCGAAGATCGTCCCGAGCTCGGAGAGCGCGCCGACGCGCGCGACGTGCGTCGACACGTGCCCGGCGGCGGCGAGGTCCACGAGCTCGCGCATGTCCTGGACCGTGCCGACCGCGGAGTAGATGATCGTCGGGTCCATCAGGAAGAGCTCGAACGGGTTCAGGTCGAGTGTGCCGTCGCTCGTCGGCGGTAGGCCGACCGCGACGAACAGGCCTGCACGACGCAGCAGGTTCAGGCCGAGCCGGAAGCCGGCCATCCGCGCCGAGAAGACGAGGCTCGCGTCGACGCCACCGAGCTCGTGCTGCACGACGTCGATCGCCTCGTCAGCCTCGACGACGTGATGCGCGCCGAGCTGGCGCACGAGCTCGAGCCGGTCCTCGCCGATGTCGACGCCGACCACCTCGTAGCCGAATGCTCGGGCGATCTGGACGGCGTAGTGCCCGAGGCCGCCCGCCGCGCCGATGATCGCCACGCGACGGCCGGGCCGGACACCGTGGTCGACGAGCTTCTTCACCGCGCCGTACGCGGTGAGCCCTCCGCACGCCAGGGGCGCTTCCCGATCGCCGATCGCTTCGGGCAGCCGCACGAGCGAGGGCGCCCACAGCGCGAAGCACTCGGCGAACGTCCCGAGGATCCCCTTGCTCTGCGCGCAGTGCCGCGGGAGCCCCCGGAGGCAGTAGTCGCACACCCCGCACCAGTAGCCACCGCCGGTGCCACCGAGCCCGAGGATCACGCGCTCCCCGGCCTGCACGAAGCGCTCGGCGCCCGCTCCGAGTGCTTCGACGACGCCGATCGCCTCGTGGCCGATCAACCCCGAGCGCGGGACGCCCTGCCAGTCACCGCGCGCGAGATGGAGGTCGGAGTGGCAGACACCGGCCGCGCTGATCCGCACCAGCACCTCGTCCTCGCCCGGCACCGGGACGTCGACCTCGCGGATGTGCAGCTCGCCGTCCTCGAGCCGCGCGGCCTTCATCGTCGACTACGGCCGAGCGGTCACGGGCAGCGTCGTCGGCCACTCGATGTCGGGCAGCGGCTCGTTGACGCGCGCGTACTTCGGGAGGGCCTTGGCCCGATAGTGATCGGTCGAGTGGACGCGGTCCTTGTCGTGCTCGGGGATCACGTGGTCGCCGAACGTCTCGAGCAGCTCGAGGATCTCGTCGCGGTGCAGGTCCTGGGGGAGCCCGAACACCAGCTGGTCGCATCCGACGGACGAGTACGCGTCGAGCTGCTCCGAGACCTCCTCGGGGGTGCCGACCATCATGTAGCCGCCCTCGATCATCTCGTCCAGCAAGGCCTCGGGGTCGTCGCCCCCGAGGTCGCGCAGGCGGATCGGGGGGTTCGGCCAGGTGATCGCGTCCGGCGACTTCGGCATGGTGTCGTGGTACAGGTTGACCATGGTCACGAGGTAGCCGCTGACCCGGTCGAGCGCGATCGAGCGGGCCTTGGCACGGTCCTCGAAGCAGATCACGGCATTCGTCATCATCACGTTGTCGTTCATGAACTGACCCAAGGGCTCCGTGCAGTCCGCGACCGCCTCCTTGTACGCCGCGATGCGACCCCGCAAGTTGTACACGGGCTCGAAGTTGAACGCGATCGCCCCGATGCCCAGCGCCCCGGCCTTGGCGAACGTCGGCGGGTTCCCACACGCGACCCAGATCGGCGGGTGCCCCGTGCCGTAGGGCTTCGGGAGGATGTTGTGCGGGGTCGGCACCGTGAAGCTCTCGCCGTGGTGGGAGTAGTCGACCTGCTCCCACATCCGCGGGACCTCGCGCACGACCTCGTCCCACTCGGCCTTGGTCGAGTCCTTGTCGAGGATGTCGAACGAGGCCAGCTCGTGGCTGCCCGCGCCCCGCCCCGTTCCCCACTCGAAGCGGTTGCCGGTGACGTGGTCGAGCATCGCGGCCCGCTCGGCGTAGCGCACCGGGTGCTCCTTGCGCGGCGACAGGCTGGTGATCGCGGTGCCGAGGTGGATGTAGTCGGTCCGGGCGGCGACGTAGCCCATGATCACCTCGGGCGCCGACATGTGGCTGTACTCGCTCAGCCCGTGGTGCTCGCCGAACCAGGCGTACTTCCAGTTGTGCCGGTCGGCGAGCACCGCGTACTCGGCTTCTCGAAGGAGCTGACGGTGCTCCCACTCGGTCTCGTGCGCCCCCGGACCGGGGATGTAGCCGTTGAGGAAGACGCCGAACTCCATCGGACCTCCAGGTCACTGCAGGAGGCGACATCGTCCCCCGAACGCCGGCGGTGCAGCCAACCGGGTCCGGAGTGCCCGCCGAGCCCGGCGGCGACGGCTGGAGGCGACCTACGCTCGCGCCACCATCCGTGCGATCCGAGGAGGGAACCATGGCGGACCTCGATGCTCTCGTCCGGCGTGTCAACGACGACGTGCTCAGCCAGGGCAAGGTCGAGCTCATCGACGAGCTCCTCGCCGACGACTTCGTCGAGCACCAGGCGATGCCGGGCATGCCGAGCGGCAAGGACAGCCTGGCTGCGTTCACGACGATGTTCCGCAGCGCGTTCCCCGACCTCAAGGTCGAGACGCTGGCGACGGCCGTCGACGGTGACGAGGTGTGGGCGCACTCGCGGATGACGGGTACGCACCAGGGCGAGTTCAACGGGATCCCACCGACCGGCAAGAAGGTCTCCGTCGAGATGATGGACCGGGTCCGCACGCGCGACGGCAAGGCCGTCGAGCACTGGGGCTGCAGCGATGATCTCGGCATGATGACCCAGCTCGGCGTCGTCCCCGACATGGGCTGAGCGCGACCGCGATGGGCGAGGCCGAACCGCTCGTGCTGCGCGAGCGGCGCGGCCCGGTGCTCGTGCTGCGTCTCAACCGGCCCGACGCGCGCAACGCCCTCGACGCCGCCCTCATCGGCGAGCTCGGCGTCGGTCTGGCCGCGGCCGAAAGCGATCCCGAGACGCGGGTCGTCGTCCTCACCGGCACGGGTGACCGGGCCTTCTGTGCCGGCATGGACCTCCGCGCCTTCGCCGAGGGCGGAGCACCGATGCCGACACCGGAGCAGCAGGACCAGATGGCGGTCTTCTTCCGCTTCATGAACGGCGACTACGCCCTGCCGGTCGTCGGTGCGGCCAACGCGACCGCGGTCGCCGGCGGCTTCGAGCTCCTGTTGAGCTGTGACGTCGTCGTCGCGTCGGAGGAGGCGAGGTTCGGGCTCCCGGAGGTCAAGCGGGCGCTCTTCGCCGCCGGCGGTGGCGTGTTCCTGGGGACGCGGATCCCGCTCGCGGTCGCCCTCGAGATGACGCTCACCGGCGACAGCATCGACGCGGCGCGTGCCGAATCGCTCGGCCTCGTCAACCAGGTCGTGCCCGCCGCTCGAGTGCTCGATGCGGCCCTTGCGCTCGGCGAGCGGATCGCCGCGAACGGTCCCCTGGCGCTCGCGGCGACGAAGGAGCTCGTGCGCCTCGCGGTGACCGACGCCGATCGGGCACGCGAGCGGCTGGCGGAGTGGCAGCCCCGGATCTTCGAGAGCGAGGACGCCAAGGAAGGCGCGTCCGCGTTCGTCGAGAAGCGAGACCCGGTCTGGCAGGGGAGATAGCGGCGCCGTCCGTGTCGCGCGCTACTTGATCAGCGGATCCCTCGGGAGCCCGAGGATCCGCTCCCCGATCTGGTTGCGCTTGATCTCGGACGTCCCACCCGCGATCGACAGCGCCCGGTGGAACAGCACGAGCATGTTGCTCATGGCACCCGCGCCGTCCATGAAGGGCGTGTCCGGTCCACTCAGCGCGGAGAGGATCGTGGCGGCCTCGTGCCCGATCTCCGACAGCACGAGCTTGGTGACGTTCCCCTCGGGCCCGGGCCCACCACCGGCGACGGCGCGGTTCGCGGTGCGCAGGTTGAGCAGCCCCATCGCCTGCGACTCCGCGATGTAGCGGCCGATGCGGGTCGCGCCTCCTGCGAGACGCTCCGGGTGCGCGTCGAAGGGCGGGATGAGCGCGTCCCACGGCAGCGCAATCCCACCCTGCCCGCCACCGATGCTCACGCTCTCGTTGCCGAGCGTCGCGCGCGCGACGGTCCAGCCGCCGTCGACCGGTCCGACGACGTCGTCGTCGGGCACGAAGACGTCGTTGAAGAACACCTCGTTGAACTCCGCCGCGCCGCTCGTCATGCGCAGCGGTCGCACCTCGACGCCCTCCGCCTTCATGTCGATGACGACGGTCGTGATGCCCTCGTGCTTCGGGACGTCAGGGTTCGTGCGGACCGTGGCGAGGCCCTTGCCGGCGACCTGCGCCTGGCTCGTCCACACCTTCTGACCGTTGATGATCCAGCCGCCGTCGACGCGGGTTGCCTTCGTCTTGATGCCGGCCGCATCGGATCCGGCGTCGGGCTCGCTGAACAGCTGGCACCAGATGACGTCCTGCGTCAGCGCCGACGGCACCCAGCGCTCGACCTGGTCATCGGTCGCGTGCTGGATCAGCGTGAGGATCACCCAGCCGGTGATGCCGTATCCGGGTCGCGTGATCCCCGCGGCGTCGAACTCCTGCTCGACGACGAGCTGCTCCACGGGCCCCGCCGCACGGCCCCACGGCTTCGGCCAGTGCGGCATCACGTAGCCGGTCTCGATCAGCGCGTCCCGCTGGGCGGCAGCGTCCGCGCCTCGGATCTGCTCGGCGAAGGCGCGCACCTCGTCGCGGATCGGCTCCGCCTCCGGTGGGAGGTCGACGATCTTCTCGCGACGAACCCCGGCACGCGTCGAGTCGGTCACGTCCGCGGCCGCGACCTCCGGCTCGAGCAACGAGCCCAGCACCGTCGCTCGGCGGAGGAGCATGTGCGCATCGTGCTCCCACGTGAAGCCGATGCCACCGTGCACCTGCATGTGGAGGTTGGCGCAGAGATCAGCCGCCGGTCCGGCCAATGTCGCGGCGACCGCGGCGGCGAGGGTCCGCTGGTCGCCACCATCGGATGCCGCGCGCGCGGCATCCCACACCGCTGCGGTCGCGAGCTCGGTCGCGACGAGCATGTTGGCGCAGTGGTGCTTGACCGCCTGGTACATGCCGATCGGCCGGCCGAACTGCTCGCGCGCCTTGGCGTACTCGGCGGCCGCCTCCGTGCACTCGCGCGCGATCCCGACCGCCTCGGCCGACAGCAACAAGCGCGCGTGGTCGGTGAGGACGGGACTCGCCCCCGGCAGCACGGTTGCCGTCGCTCCGTCGAGGGTCACGCGCGCCGTCCGGCGAGTCGGGTCGAGGTTCATCGGCATCTCGACGGCGACTCCCGGGCCCGAGGTGTCGACCACCACGACGTCGTCACCGGCCGGGACCATCAGCAGGTCGGCGAGGCCACCACCCAGGACGGCGCCCGCATCGCCGGACGCCGTGCCCTCGCGGAGCGCCACCTCGCCGCCGAGCCCGATGCCCGCCGTGCGCGACCCGTCGGCGAGCCCCGGCAGCAGCTCCTTGCGCGCGGCGTCGTCACCGGTGGCCTCGAGCACCGCGCTGGCGACGACAGTGGGCACGAACGATCCGGGCGCGAGCGCCCGGCCGAGCTGCTCGACGACGACGACCAGCTCCTCCATGCCGGCGCCGGCGCCGCCGTGGTCCTCGCTCACGTGCAAGCCGAGCCACCCCAGGTCGGCGAGGTCCTTCCAGAGCTCGGGGCGGGGCTCCTCGGGTGCCTCGAGCAACGCCCGGGCGGCGCCCCGGGCGTCCCGATTGCGGAGGAGGTCCGCCGCGGTGTCGGCGAGCGCCCGGTGGTCATCGGTGATTGCGATCGACATGCCAATACTCTTAGCCGCTCGCCGCCGAAGGAGCCGAGAGGAGCGGACGAGTGGAGATCAAGGCCAAGAAGGCCGTCGTCGTGGGCGGGGCCTCCGGCATGGCTCGCGCCTCGGCGGAGCTGCTGGCCGAGAAGGGCGCCTCGGTCGCCATCCTCGACCTGGTGACGTCACCCGGCGGCGAGGTTGCCGCGGGTCTGGGCGGCACGTTCCACCCGATCGACGTCACCGACCACGAAGGCGTGGAGCGAGTCCTCTCCGAGGCGGTCGAGCAGCTCGGCGGGTTGCACGTCGCGGTCAACACCGCGGGCGGCGGTGCCGCGAAGCGAACGCTCACGAAGGAGGGCCCGCATCCGCTGGACGAGTTCCAGCGGATCATCGACCTCAACCTGATCGCGACGTTCAACCTCAACCGGTTGCAGGCGCAGCACATGTCGACCAACGAGCCGGAGGACGGTGAGCGCGGCGTGATCATCGACACCGCGTCGATCGCAGCCTTCGAGGGCCAGATCGGTCAGGTCGCGTACACCGCGGCGAAGGCCGGCATCGCGGGAATGGTGCTCACGATGGCGCGCGACCTCGGCAGCCTCGGCATCCGAGTCATGGCGATCGCGCCGAGCCTCTTCAGCACCGGCCTGACCGCCGGCATCCCCGACGACTTCGCCGACGCGCTCACGAAGGACGCGGCGTTCCCCAAGCGCATGGGTCGGCCCGAGGAGTACGGACGGCTCGCCATCGCGATCGTCGAGACGCCGATGCTCAACGGGTCGTGCATCCGCCTCGACGCGGGGCAGCGCTTCGCGCCCAAGTGAGCGAGGTTCGATCTCAGCGCAGGGAGGGCATGAGCACCGGCACCTCGGCGAGGGAGCGGAGCGCGTCGTTCAGGTGCGTGCAGCAGTCGACGCCGCGCAGGCGCTCCAGCACCTCGGTGCGGAGCCCCCGCACGGCCACTCCGGTCATCCACTCGGCGTTGACGCCGGCTGCCGAGCACTCCGGATAGGGCAGCACCCGCGGGTCGGCCTGGACGGCCGTCAGCTTCCCGGACTCGGGACCGATGCGAGCGTCGATGCCGTACTCGTGCACCGCGACCTCGGTGCCGTCGGGCCGCCAGCAGCTGTCACGGAACATCGCGTCGACGACGATGTCCGCGTCGTCGAGCCAGACGTCGATCCTGCGCGCACGGCGCATCGCCACCTGCGGGTGCGGCGCCAGCTCGTGCCAACCCTCGGGATCGTCGGGCGCCACGAGCGGAGGGACCGACGCGACGTTGTGCCGCGTCGCCAGGTTGACCGTGCCGTCGGGCGCGAGCGCGCTCGAGCCGGGGCGGAACCCGGCGCAGATGCCCTCCATCCGGCGCCGAGCGGCGTGCGGGACGTCGTCCGCCGCAGCGATGCGCTCGGCGGCGCGCTCCATCCAGTCGTCCGCCGACTGGGACCAGGCGAAGGGCGCGATCAGCGTGGCGCCCGCGACGTCGTCCAGCAGCAGATAGAGGGGCGTTCCGGCAGCGCGCTCATGGGGCACGGTCGCGTCGATCACGCTCCGCAGCCGGCCACCTCCGGTCGCGCCGACCATCTTCGCGAGCTCGGGCCGTGCCGGCTCGGCCGTGAGATCCTCGATCTTCCGGTCGACCGCGACGCCGGCGGTCAGCGCGTCCTCGCGCAGCACGACCGCGTCCCCGTCGGTCGTGGTGAGGAGGTCGCGCGCGCGGCCGTCGAGTCGGAGCTGCGTCCCGAAGCCGCCGGGCCAGTGCATGAGGATCGTGCTCGTGCGCCGCACCGACGCCGGTCGCCGGACGGGCGTCGGCGCGGGACTGCACGGGGGATCGGGAAGCACCGCGTCCACGCCCCAGCACAGTAAGTGCGCCGTTGGGGGCACGCTGGTGAGGCGCGCCGCAAACGCGCGTATCGAACACATGTTCGCTACGCTCGGGCGGTGGCCCGGGCGACGATCCTCCACGCCGACCTCGACGCGTTCTACGCCTCGGTCGAGCAGCTCCTCGATCCCGCGCTCCTCGGCCGGCCCATCGCCGTGGGCGGTGGCGTGGTGCTGGCCGCGTCGTACGAGGCCAAGCGCGCCGGCGTCCGATCGGGCATCCCGGGGTGGCGGGCGCGCCGACTCTGCCCCGACCTCACGTTCGTGGGCGGGCACTTCTCGGAGTATCAGCGCCTCGGCGATGCCGTCATGGACGTGCTGGGCGACTACACGCCCTGGATCGAGCGGATCTCGATCGACGAGGCGTTCCTCGACGTCGCGGGGTCGGTCCACCTCTTCGGCGAGCCTGCCGAGATGGCCGCGGCGATCCGCCGGCGCGTCCGCGACGAGCTGGGGCTCCCGATCTCGGTCGGTGTCGCGACGACGAAGCACCTCGCGAAGGTCGCGTCGCAGGTCGCCAAGCCCGACGGGCTGGTGGTGGTCGACGCCGGGGAGGAGCGCGCGTTCCTGGACCCGCTGCCGGTCGAGCTGCTGTGGGGGGTGGGCCCCAAGACGCGAGGCCGACTCGACCAGCAAGGCATCCGCACCATCGGCGACCTGGCAGCGGCGTCGCCCGAGCGCGTGGAGGCCCTGCTGGGCAGTGCCACCGGCGCGAAGCTCGGTGCGCTCGCTGTCAACGCCGACCCGCGCCCGATCGAGACGAGCCGGCGCTCCCGGTCGATGGGCGCGCAGTCGGCCCTCGGGCGGCGCGTCCCCTCGACGCGGCTGTTGCGCACCGAGCTCGGGTTCCTCGCCGACCGCGTCGCCACGCGGCTCCGGGCGAGCCGACAGGCGGGGCGCACCGTCACCGTTCGCGTCCGCTTCCGCGACCTCCGCTCCGTCACCCGTGCGGAGACGGTGGCCGAGCCGCTGTCGACCACGCACGCGCTCGCCGACCTGAGCGTCCGGCTCGCCCGCAAGGCCCTGGCCGACCACCCCGAGGAGCGCGAGATCACGCTGCTGGCGATATCGGTCTCCAAGCTGGCCGAGGGGTCTCCGCCGGAGACGTTGCGCGCGCTCGACGACGCCGTCGACGCGGTCCGCGCCAAGTTCGGACGCGGGGCAGTCGGCAACGCGTCCGTCGTCTTCCGTGGTGCCGGTCGGGTTCCCGACGCGTTCCGCGAGCTCGCCGAGGCCGGCGCCGAGCTCGCCGGTGACGAGGATCCGGCCTCTGGGCATCAATCGCTTGATTGAATCGTCCGTTTGACGTAGGGTGCAGGAGATGGCGACCGTCGTCGATGCCCCCGCACCACCGGATGCGACCGCCCAGCGGCTCCTGGCGGCGGCCGAGCGCCTGATCGGCGAGCGGGGCCTCGCCGCGACCTCGGTGCGCGCAGTCTGCGCCGAGGCGCGCGCCAACGTGGCTGCGGTCCACTACCACTTCGGCTCCAAGGACGCGCTCGTCGACGCGGTGCTCGAGCGCCGCATGAGCGACCTGGCGACGCGCCGGCGCTCCATGCTCGAACCGCTCGACTCGCAACGGCGTCCGCCGGTGCGTGCCGTCGTCGACGTCCTCGT
>CAZHKE010000021.1:0-23862 GCA_964532485.1 uncultured Bifidobacteriaceae bacterium | reverse complement strand
GCCGAGCCCGAGCACGCGCTGCGCCACTGGCAGGGAACGTCCGCACCTTCGTACGACGTGCTCGTCGACGCCCTCGTCGACGCGAGCACCGGCACCCTCACAGGAGGATCCGCATGAGCACGACCCTCGCCCTCGACGCCCGGCCCGTCTCCGGCGCGCTCGGCGTCGAGATCCGCGGTCTCGACCTCGAGCATCACACCGATGCCGAGTTCGACGCGCTGCACGCCGCGCTGATCGAGCACCACGTCGTCTTCCTGCCCGATCAGCAGCTCAGCCCCGACGGGCACGTCACGCTCGCGCGCCGGTTCGGTGAGATCGAGATCCACCCCTTCATCCCGAAGCTCGACGACGAGCACCCCGAGGTCGTCGTGCTCGACGGCGACCAGGGCGGCCGTGCGGACGTCTGGCACACCGACGTGACGTGGAGCGACCATCCGCCGATCGCGTCGATCCTGCACATGGTGACCTGCCCCGCACGCGGCGGCGACACGATGTTCTCGAACCAGCACCTCGTGTACGAGTCGCTGTCCGCGCCGATGCGCGAGCTGCTCGACGGTTGCACCGCCGTCCACACCGCCGAGGTCTTCGGCGCGCCCGAGAAGACGGCCGAGCATCCGGTCGTCCGCACGCACCCGGTGACCGGACGCCGGTCGCTGTACGTGAACCGGCAGTTCACGTCACAGATCCCCCAGCTCCGGCGGGCCGAGAGCGACGCACTGCTCGAGCACCTGTACTCGTTCTCCGAGCAGCCGCAGTTCCAGTGCCGCTACCGGTGGGAGCCGGGTGGTGTGGGCATCTGGGACAACCGCTGCACGCAGCACCACGCCGTCAACGACTACGACGAGCCGCGGCTGATCCAGCGCGTCACGGTGCTCGGCGACGATCCCCAGGGCGACCCCCCGCGCTGGGAGCACTACGAGCCACGACGGATGAGCGCCGCCGAGCGGTACTACGGCTGAGCCCCGGCCCGGCGCGTGGCCTCGAGGCTGGTTGCCGGGCTCCGCGCAGAAGCCGGCGTCACGCGGGAATCCTCGTGGTGTCGTCCCCGTTGATCATCGAACGTACGTTCGTCTGGCCCGAACGACAGCACTTCCCCACTCGAGACGCCGGCCCGCTCCAGGCGGGTGCGGCTGGATCCGGAAGGGAGGTGTGTGGTGTCCGAGCCCGGTGCGGCGACGCTGGACGAGCTGCGGACATGGCCGAGCGAGCGGCTGCTGGCGGCTCGCGACGAGTCGGTCCTGATCGAGCGCCGGGCGCGCCTCGAGCGGGCGAACATCGATCGGGTCCTCGACGAGCGCGGCGCGATGCACGGCCGCGATCCGGCGGAGTGGGTGCAGTCCCGTGACAAGGTCAGTGCCCAGACTGCTCGCGGCCAGGTCGAGGTCGCTCGCGCGCTGGAGTCACTGCCCGAGATCCACGCCGCGGCGGCGGCCGGCGAGCTGTCGATGGAGCAGCTCGTGCCGCTGGTCGAGCTGGCGACGACCGAGACCGACGCCGAGTGGGCACGGCGCGCTCGGCACACCCAACCCAGCGAGCTCAACCGGATGGTGCGCAAGCAGCGGGTGGTGACGCCCGCTGAGATGCAGGCGCGTCGTGAGGCGCGTGCGCTCCGGTGGTGGCGCACGGCCGACGGCTCGGGGCTGCGCCTCTCGGGGGAGATCTTCGACGTCGACGCCGCGTTCGTGGAGGCGGTGTTCGAGCACGAGATCGAGACGTTCAAGCCGCCCAGGGGTCAGCCCTGGGAGCCGCGGGGCCGCCGGGGTGCGGATGCGCTCACCGCCATCTGTCGCCGCGCCGGCCAGCCCGGGGTGGCCGACGCCAAGCGTTCGTCGTGGAAGCCGACCGTGGTCGTGCACCGGGGCTCCGCCGCCCAGCCGACCGTCAACGGCATGCCCATCGCAGTGGAGACCGTCGTCGAGCTCATCGGCCACGGTGCCCGGGTGCGCCAGGTCCGCGACGACGATCCCCTTGCCCCAACCACGGGTGATCGGATCCCCCAGCGCTTGCGCGAGTACCTCACGGGCCGCGATGCCACCTGCCGCGTGCCGGGCTGCGGGCGGGCGTTCGGCCTCGACGCGCACCACCTCGTCCCCCGCTGTCGAGGCGGGCGCACCGACAAGCACAACCTGGTGCTCGTGTGCACCACCCACCATCACCATCTCGTCCCCCACGGCCCGGGGGTCCTCGACGGCGACCCCGAACGACCCGACGGCCTCACCCTGCGCCGCGTCGACCAGCCCGGCGACGGCACCGGCGATGCCCGCGCCGGCCCCGCCGCGTGAGGCGAACCGCGCTCGGGGACGCGGTCGCGAGGTCAGCCCGGGCGCGTCCCGCGGCGCGGCGCGGCCCGGTCAGGCGGGGGCTTCCACCTTCAGCCGATCGGCACGAGCCGCGGGGAGGTGGTCGTACAGGTCGGCGGCGAGGTCGGTGCGCAGTGCGGCGCAGGCCGGGTCGTCCCAGCGGTTGCGGTGCTGGTGGGGGTCGTCGGCGAGGTCGTACAGCTCGCCCTCGGTGCCGTCGTACCCGCCGCCCGGCTCGTAGGCGGTGCAGACCCAGCCGTCGCGGTAGATCGACCGCAGGTGCATGTCGATGTCGTCGAACTGGCTGTCCCACTCCGTGATGACGCGCTCACGGCCCGACCCGTCGGCGACCGGGAGCTCGCCCCCCTGCATCCACTCGGGGATCGCGACGCCGGCGATGGCGCAGAACGTGGGTGCGAGGTCGACATGACCGACCGGATCGGTCACGACCGCCGGTTCGATCCGGGCCGACGGCGCCGGACGCCACACGAGCGGGACGCGCATCAGAGCGTCGCAGTGGTAGGGGCCCTTGAACAGCAGACCGAAGTCTCCCTGCAACTCGCCGTGGTCGGTCGTGAACACGACGTCGGTGTCGTCGCCCCACCCTCGCTTCGTGATCCGGTCGAGCACGCGGCCGCACGCCTCGTCGATGAGCTCGTTCTCGACGTGGACGAGCGCGTTCACCTCGCGGACCTGGTCGTGCGTCATCGTGGACGGCACGAACCCCGTCGGACCGCCCTCACGGTTGTCGAACGTGCCGTCGTACCAATCGAGCCAGTGACGCGGCTTCTCGCCGAGCACCCTCCGGCACGCCTCCACCGATCCGGGGTGTCCGGGTGGGAGGTCGAGGTCGCGCCACGACACGCGCGACACCTCCGACACCGGCGGGTCCCAGGGATGGTGCGGATCGGGGAAGCTGAGCCAGCAGAACCAGTCGTCGTCGGGGTCGAGGGTGTCGAGCCACGCGATCGCCCGGTCCGCGACCCAGTCGGTGTGGTAGTGCTCGCGCGGTATCGGGTTCGAAGCGACCTGCTCGAGTCCGGTGTCGCCGCCGCCCTCGTTGTTGAGGCGGCCGTCCTTGACCAGCGCGTAGAAGCCGCGCACCTCGTCGCGGTGCTCGGCGCGCAGCCAGGTGCCGTAGTGCCAGAACGCGAGCGGGCCGTGCATGGCGAGCTCCATGTGCTCGAAGCCCCGGTGCGGCCCGTACGTGATCTCGGTCCCGGCTCGGCCGAGCACGTTCTCGGGCCAGCGGCCCTCGGGATCGAACCCGGGCTCGAAGTGCGCCTTGCCGATCAGCGCCGTGCGGTATCCGGCGCCGGCGAGCTCGGCGGCGACGCTGGGCGCGTCCTGAGGGAGCGGCACGCCGTTGGCGTACACCCCGTGGGTCCGAACGTACTGGCCGGTGAGCATCGTCGAGCGTGCGGGCATGCACACGACGTTCTGGTTGTGGGCCCGCCGGTAGCTGACGCCCGATGCGGCGAGCGCGTCGACGACCGGGGTGCGGGCGATCTCCCCGCCGTTGCAGCCGAGTGCGTCGTAGCGCTGCTGATCGGTGGTGACGAAGAGGATCTTCCGACCCACCGTGCTCCTCTCGGGACGTTCCGACGATCTCCGACGAAGATCGGACGCTCAGGACGTCGATCGGACGAAGTCGACGACGACGCGCGCGAGCTGGGGACCGCGGTCCTCCTGGAGGAAGTGGGAGCCGCCCTCGATCGTGGTGTGCGGCTGTCCCTCGCACCCGGGGACCTCCGCCAGGAACACCGCGTCGCCCCCCTTGGTGATGGGGTCCTGATCGCTGAACGCGCAGAGGAACGGCTTCGTCCACCGGTGGAGCACCTCCCACGCGGCGCGGTTCGGGCCGGTCGCGGGGTCGTCGGGGCTGGTCGGCACCAGCATCGGGAACTGGCGCGCCCCCTCCTTGTAGGAGTCGTCGGGGAACGGTGCGTCGTAGGCGGCGATCACGTTCGGTGCGAGGTCGGTCGAGCACCCGCCGTTCACGATCTTGCCGACCTCGAAGTCGGGCACCTCCTGGGAGAACTTCTGCCAGGCCAGGAACGCGTCGCCTGGGTGCCGGTCGCCGGTCGGGAGGAACGTGTTCGCCGCGACCACGCGCGCGAAGCGATCGGGGTGCTCCGCCACGAGCCGCAACCCGATGAGCCCGCCCCAGTCCTGCCCGACGAACGTCGCGTCACGCAGGTCGACCGCGTCGAGCCACGAGGTCATCCAGTCGACGTGCTGCTGGTAGGTGTAGTCGTTGCGGTCGGCCGGCTTGTCGGAGCGACCGAAGCCCACGAGGTCGGGCGCGACGGCGCGCATCCCGGCGTCGACGATGACGGGGATCATCGTGCGGTAGAGGAAGCTCCACGACGGCTCGCCGTGCATGAGCAGGACGGCCGGTCCGTCGGCCGGACCCTCGTCGACGTGATGGATCCGCAGCGTGGCGCCGTCACCGTCGGGAACCTCGGTGTAGTGCGGGGCGAAGTCGTAGCCGGGAAGCGCTTCGAAGCGCTCGTCGGGTGTGCGCAGGCTCTTCATCCGCGGGATGGTAGTGGCGGCGAGTCGGCCACGGCCGCCGGCACGCTCATCAGCGACGCGCGGTCCTCGTCTCCGCGGTCCGCGCGGGCCCCTGCTACCGTCCGGCCCGAGAACGGGGGGGTGGGCATGGCGCCGTCGACCGAAGAGCTGTTGGCACAGGTCCCGTTGTTCCAGGACCTCTCCAAGAAGCACCTCCGGCAGGTCTCGAACCTGGCGACGCGCATCGACTTCGCTGCGGGCAAGGTGCTTGCCCGGGAAGGAGAGCCTGGCCGCGAGTTCATCGTGATCCTCGACGGTGAGGTCGAGATCCGCCGTGGCGACGAGGTCATCGCGACGCGCTCGGCCGGCTCGTTCGTCGGCGAGATCGCGCTGCTCGAGCACCGTCCGCGCACGGCGACCGTCGTCGCCACGACGGCCGTCTCGGCCGACGTGATCGGTCAGCGGGAGTTCAACACGCTCCTCGCCGACGAGCCCAGCATCGCCGAGGCGATCAAGGCCAAGTCGGCCGAGCGGCTCCGCCAGCTGGAGGGCGAAGCGGGCTAGGCCCCCCGCTCGGCCGGGTACTCGCCGAGCGACCGGCGGAAGATCTCCTCCTGCGAGAGCGGTTCCTCGGCGACCGGCTCGTCCTCGGGCAGCTTCTTGCCCTGGCGGCGAGCTCGCTTCTCGGCCTGCTTCTCGCGCCGGGAGATCTCGCGCTGGCGCTTCTCGAACGTCGACCGCTGCTTGTTCCTACCTGGCACGTCGATCCTCCTCTGCGTCGTCGGCCACGACCGCGTCAGCTCGCCCGCGGCGGCCGCAGACGGGATCGATCGAGGTCGAACACGAGGACGCGTCTCGCAGGGAACGGATCCCGAGACGCAAGCCCAGCTGACTCGGACCAGTCTAACAGGACGCCTGGGCCGCCGAGCGCGGCGGCGAGATCCCGGCCGCCGCCAGGGCCGTCACGGGGCGCCGGCGGCCGTGGAAGCCACGCGAGACCGGCGAGGTCATGGCGACTCCTTCTTGGCTCGGCTCGGGGCCCTCTTCGCGCGGCTCGGGGCCACGCGCGGCGGCTCGTCGGGCTGCTTCGGGTACACCGGCGGCCACGGCGCGTCCATGAGCCCGCTCGCGCGGTCGCGCTCGTGCATCGCGAGCATCGGCTCGAGTGACTGCGGGTGCGCGTCCATGCCGGCCCACGGGTCGCCGCCCTCGGCGAGCCGCCGCGGAAGGGTGCGGATCGTGAGCTCGTCGGGGTGGACGGCGTCGATCTCGTCCCATCGGAGGGGCGTCGACACCTGCGCACCGGGGCGCGCTCGAACCGACCAGGCTCCGAACACCGTCTTGTGCGGCGCGTTCTGGTTGTAGTCGAGGAACACCCGCTCGCCGCGCTCCTCCTTCCACCACGACGCGGTCAACCGCTCGGGGTGGCGCCGTTCCAGCTCGCGCGCCAGCGCGACGGCGGCCCAGCGGACCTGGTACGAGTCCCACCGCGGTTCGAGCCTCGCGTACACGTGCAGCCCACGGTTCCCCGTCGTCTTCGGGAACGCGACGACGCCGAGCTCGTCGAGGAGCGCGCGCAGGTCGTGCGCCGCCGCGCGGACGTCGGCGAAGTCGGTCCCGGGCTGGGGATCGAGGTCGAGCCGGAGCTCGTCGGTGTGCCCGGGGTCGTCGGCGAGGTAGGGCCACGGGTGGAAGCCCAGGCAGCCGAGGTTCACCGCCCAGAGCACGTGGGCCATGTCGGCCGCGACGAGCGCACGCGAGGTCGTGCCGTTCGGCGTGCTGACGATCGTGGTGGTGAGCCAGTCGGGTGCCGACTTCGGCACGCGCTTCTGGAAGAACGATGACCCGTCGGCGCCCTCGGGGAACCGCTGCAACAGGGTCGGTCGCCCGCCCATCGCCCGCAGGAGCGGCTCCCGGAACCGCAGGTAGTGCTCGACGAGGTCGAGCTTGGTGTCACCGTGCTCCGAGAAGAAGACCTTCTCCGGGTGCGAGATCGTCACCTCGTGCCCGTCGACCTCGAGCAGCGTCTCGTCGGCCACGGTGCTCACGGTAGCGGCGAGCAGCCGCACCATCGCGAGGCGCACCGGCGTCGCCGCTCACACGACGAAGCGCGACCGCGCGCCGACCAGGAGCGCGATCACCAGCGCGGCGAGCAACGCCACCGGCACGAGGAGCGCGCCGCGCCAGTCGCCGAGCGCGGATCCGAGCGCTGCGCCGGCGACGTAGGACGCGAGTACCGTGCCGAGCACCGTGAGCAGCGGGCGGCCGGCGGCCGAGACCGGGGCGCCGGGTCGCAGCCGTTGCGCCGCCACCTCGGCGATGCGCGCGATGGCGCCGCTCTGATAGGTCGTCGCGACCTCCACGCTCGCGACGCGACCGATCACCTCGGTCTGGAGGCCCATCGACGTCGACGTCAGGAACAGCAGGCACGCGGCCGCGAGGTCGCCGAGCGAGGCGCGCGGGTGCGGCGAGTCGAGGACCACGATCGCGATCGGCACGAGGAGGAGCAGCTCGAGGCCGAGCAGCAGCTCGGCTCTCCACGGGCGGCGCAGCCTTCGCCCGAGCACGATTCCGAGCGCGACACCGGCGCCGAAGCCGACGATCGACACCGCCGGTCGCCATGCGTCGACGGCGCTCGCGCGCCCCAGCCCGATGCCGAGCAGCACCGCATTGCCGCTCTGGTTCGCCGGGAACACGTCGAAGACGCGACCGAAGCACACGGCATCGACGCTGCCCGCGACGAGCGCCAGGACCGCGGCGACCGCGAGCGGCGCCCCGATCCGCCCCGCGCCCGCATGGCCGCGAGGTCGCTGCGTCGGCATCTCGCTCGGGCTCACAGGCCGACCACTGTGCCAACACCGCGGACGCCGCGCCTACCCACCCGGGTGGCGCGAGCGTGCAGGTCCCTCAGTCGCCCTCTCGCTGCTGCACCGCGAAGATCGGTCGGTACGGACCCGTCGGCGGCACGAGACACGGACGCGGATCGTGGCGCGCCCACCGTGGCGGGTTCCCACGGATGAGCTCCTCGCCGTGTGGTGACTGACGGACGAGATCCGTGTAGGAGAACGCGTCGGCCGCGGCGTAGGTCTGGAGCAGCAGCGGACGCGGGCGATCGGAGCGGTTCGGCGCGGAGCCGTGCACGGTGCGGCAATGGTGCACGGTGATGCTGCCGGCTGGGCCGACCGGATACACGGCGTCGTCGACGCCGGCGCGCGCGACGTCGTCGTCGGCGAGCGCGCCGACCCACGTGTCGCCCTCGTACAGGTCGAAGAGGTCGCCGTCATGGCTGCTGGGCACGAAGCCGACCTCACCCATTCCCGGGTCGACGTCCTCGAGGAACACACCGATCGTCAGCAGGTCGTAGTTGGTGTGCGGCCAGAACTGGATGTCCTGGTGCCACTTCACCTCTTCACCGCCGCGCGGTGCCTTGAAGTTGAGCTTCGAGTGGTGGAACTTCACGTCGGGGCCGAGGAGGTCGACCGCGACGTCGGTGATCACCGATGACGACGCGAACTCCCAGTACGCCTCGTGGAGGTCGGTCGGCGAGCTCAGCCGCCGTAGCCGGGGCTGCTCGGCCGAGTGGCCGGCGTCGAGGTCGTAGAGCAGGTTCGACTCGGTCAACGAGCGGCTCGCATCGACGAACTCGGCGGTGACGGCCCGGAGGCGCTCGAGCCAACCCTCGTCGACCAGCCCCGGCACCGCGAGCCACCCCTCGCTCCGGTAGCGCTCCCGCTGTTCCTCGGTCAGGACGATGGCGTGAGACTACGCCCGCCCCGGTCCGGCGAGCGCGGCGGCGTCTTGGCCGAGATCATCAAGGAAATGACATTGCTGCCAGATCGGAACCGGCGCAGCATGGACCCATGGAGCAGGCAGCCCGCACCCATCGAGTGCTGATCGTCGCCTTCGACGGCCTCCAGCTGCTCGACCTCGCCGGGCCCGTCGAGGTGCTGCACACCGCGACCCGGCTCGGCGCGCAGCCGGCGTACGAGACCGTCGTCGCGACCCCGCACGGGGAGACCGTGCGCTCAGACAGCGGTGTCCGGCTCGGCGCCGACCGCTCCCTCCACGACCTGGCCCGATCCGACGAGCGGTTCGAGACCATCGTCGTCGTCGGGGGTGTCGGCGTACGCGCCGCCGTCGGCGACGACGAGCTCATCGCCGATCTCCGTGCCGTCGCGGCGCGCACGCCACGCGTCACGTCGGTGTGCAGCGGTGCCTTCCTCCTCGCCGACGCCGGCCTCCTCGACGGCTACGAGGCGACCACTCACTGGGCGTCGTGCGACCTGCTCGCGACCCGTCATCCCGACGTCACGGTGCTTCCCGACCGCATCTACGTACGCGACCGCGACCGTCACACCTCAGCGGGCGTCACCGCCGGCATCGACCTCTTCCTCGCGCTCGTCGAGGACGACCACGGCAGCGATCTCGCGCACGAGGTGGCCGGCTGGCTCGTGGTCTTCGTGCAGCGACCCGGTGGCCAGTCGCAGTTCAGCGCGCAGCTGCGCACCCGGCCCGCGGCCACGCCGTCGGTCGCCGAGCTCCAGCGCTGGCTGCCCGATCACCTCGACGAGGACACGGGTGTCGAGGCGCTCGCGAGGCGCGTCGGGATGAGCCCTCGCAACTTCGCACGCGTGTTCCGGCGTGAGACGGGGACGACCCCCGCCGCCTACGTCGAGGAGCTGCGCGTCGAGACCGCGCGCCGGCTGCTCGAGGACACGACGCTCACGGTCGCGACCGTCGCCGAGCGCGTCGGCATGCACCACGCCGAGACCCTCCACCGTGCGTTCGTGCGGCGGGTCGGCACGACCCCCGATCGGTACCGGCAGCACTTCGCGCGCCGAGCGTCCTGAGCAACCAGGCCGTCATGACCCAGCCGTCATGACCGAGAAGAAGGAGATCTCGATGCAGCTCGCCATCGCCCTGTACCCGGGCTTCACCGCGCTCGACGCGATCGGGCCCTATCAGGTGCTGACCCAGGTCCCGGGTGCCGACACGGTGCTCGTCGCGGAGCAGCGTGGCCGCCTCTCCGACGAAGCCGATCTGCTGCACCTCGAGATCGAGCACTCGTTCGACGAGGTGCCCGAGCCCGACGTGCTGCTGGTCCCCGGCGGGCTCGTCACCCGCCGCATCGCGGTCGCCGGCAGCCCGATCGTCGAATGGGTGCGCTCGGCGCACGAGACCACGACGTACACGACGTCGGTCTGCACGGGAGCGCTCGTCCTCGGTGCGGCCGGGCTGCTCGACGGGCTCGCCGCGACGACCCACTGGTGCGCGTACGACCACCTCCGGGGTCACGGCGCGGAGCCGACCGAGCAGCGCGTCGTGTTCGCAGGCAGGATCGTGACCGCGGCGGGCGTGTCGGCGGGCATCGATCTCGCGTTGGCACTCGTGGGACGCCTCCGGGGCGACGAAGTTGCGCAGGCGATCCAGCTCGGCATCGAGTACGACCCCCAACCGCCCTACGACAGCGGCGCACCTGCGAAGGCGCCCGACGCCATCCGTGAGCTCGTCGCCGGCATCATGCGCGACGCAGAGGCCTCTCTCGTCGACTAGGGCTTCGCTCTTCTCGTCGCAGCCGCCGAACCGTTGTGGTGCTGCGACGCACGAGCGTGAGTCACGGCGTCGGCGTGAACGTGATGGGCAGGCTCGTCCAGCCGGCGACGTTGCCGCTGTGGAATCGGACGGCGCGGTCGTGGTCGACGACGTAGTCGGGGATCCGCCGGTGGATCTGCTCCAGCGCGACCTTGCTCTCCAGGCGGGCGAGCGCGGCGCCGAGGCAGAAGTGCGCGCCGTACCCGAACGCGAGGTGCCGCTCCGGTCGCCGGTCGATGTCGAACGTCTCTGCCGTCGGCCCGAACTCGCGCTCGTCGTGGTTGGCGGCGCCGATGACGAGCAGCACCGAGTCGCCGGCATGCATCGTCTCGCCGTGCAGGTCGACGTCACGGGTCAGCGTGCGGTGCATGTACTGCGTCGAGTTGCGGAAGCGCAGCACCTCCTCGACGGCGTCGGGGATCAACGCGGGTTCGTCGATGATCCGCGCGCGCTGGTCGGGATGCTCGGCGAGCAGCTCGATGGCGTTGGCGAGCAGCTTCGTGGTGGTCTCGTGACCGGCGACGACGAACAGGATGCAGAACCCGAGCAGCTCGGGCTCGTCGAGCGAGCGCCCGTCGACCTCGAGGTCGAGGAGATCCGAGATGAGCCCCTCGCGCCCGGTCGTTCTCCGCGTCTTCAGGTCGTCGGCGAAGTACCCCAGGAGGCCGGCGATCCCTTCGAGCGCCTCGGGCGGCATCTGCACTTGACCGTCTTCGCGGATCATCAGCTTGTCCGCGAGCCGCCGGAGCTCGGGTCGGTCGGCCGCGGGGATGCCCAGCATCACCGAGATCACGTCCATCGGGACCGGCCCGCTGACGCTGGCGATCAGGTCGGCCGCACCGAGCGGCGCGATCTCGTCGAGATGGCCGTCGACGATCGCGCGGATCTGGTCCTCGAGCGCCGCGACCCTCGCACCGGTGAACACCCGGCTCACGAGCTTCCGGAACGCAGTGTGCTGGGGCGGATCCATCTCGATCATCTGGCGGAACTGGTCGCTCGTCCGGCCGCGGTTCTCGAGCGCGACCCCGTTCGCCGACGAGTACGTCCCGAGGTCGCGGAAGCCCTCGAGCACGTCGTCGAAGCGGCTCAATGCCCAGAAGCGGAGCTCGTCGTTCCAGTACGCAGGGGCTTCGTCGCGCAGCTCGCGGTAGACGGCGTACGGATCCTCGTGCACCGCGAAGCCGAACGGGTTGTAGTCGACGCCCACGCACCGCGAACGGTAGCCCCGGGTCGCTCGCCGCGGCCGGGGTCGCCGCTCGTCGCGGCCAGATGCTCGCAGCCAGATGCTCGCAGCCAGATGCTCGCAGTAGGTTGCGGCCGCATGCGCGTCGGCTTCATCGGCCTCGGCAACATGGGCGGGCCGATGGCCGGCCATGTCGCCGCCGCGGATCACGAGGTCGCGGTCTACGACACGCAGGCAGACCGCATCGCGCCGCTCGTCGACGCCGGCGCGCGGGGCGCGTCGAGCCCGGCCGATGCGGCGCGCGGTGCTGAGCTCGTGAGCGTCGTCGTGCTCGACGACGCGCAGGTGCTCGACGTGACGACAGGGTCGGGCGGGGTGGTGGACGCGATGGACCGTGGCTCCGTGCTCGCGATCCACAGCACGGTGACCGGCGAGTGCTTGCGGGCCGTCGACATGGCTGCCTCGGCGCGCGGCGTGCGAGTGCTCGACGCCGGCATCTCCGGTGGCGTGTCCGGCGCAGCGGCGGGCACGCTGCTGGTCATCGCGGGCGGGTCGGGGGCGATGCTGGACGCCGCTCGCCCGGGTCTCGAGCCCTGGTCGCGCGAGATCGTGCACGTCGGTCCGCTCGGCGCGGGGATGGCGGCCAAGGTCGCCCGCAACTACGTGCAGTACGCGTGCTTTGCGGCAGTCCACGACGGACAGGCGCTCGCGCAGGCCGCGGGCGTCGACCTGGCGACGTTCGCCCACATCGTCGAGACGACCGAGGCCATCGGCGCGACCGCGGCAATGCTCCGGCGCCGCGATGCGACGGTGCGCCCCGCCGCCGAGCTCGGCGAGGGGGGTGGGCCGTTGGCCGCCGCGTCGGCGCTCGGCCTCAAGGACCTCGCAGTGGCCGAGGCGCTCGGCCTCGAGCTGGGCGTCGCGCTCCCCGGCCTCCCCGGGGCCAGGCACGGATACCCGGGCTCACTCGGCATCGACGTCCCGAGCGACGAGCGAGGCTCGTCGCGATGACGGCGCTCAACGCCACCGCACGATGACGGCGCTCACCGCCGTCGACCTGACCGACCTCGACAACTTCGCGCACGGCTTCCCGCACGATCTCTTCGTCGTGCACCGGCGCGAGGCGCCCGTGTGGTGGCACGAGCCGACGGAGCACACGCCGATGGCGAGGGGTTCTGGTCGGTGGCGACGCACGCCGAGACGCTCGAGGTCCAGCGCGACCCGGTGACCTACTCGTCGGAGCGAGGCGGCACGCGCGAGCACGGCGGCACGCTCCTCCAGGACCTCGAGATCGCGGGGGTCGTCCTCAACATGATGGACGACCCCCGCCACGCGCGCATCCGGCGGCTCGTGAGCACGGGCCTCACCCCGCGCACGGTCAGCCGCCTCGAGGACGAGCTGCGAACCCGCACGCGCACGCTCCTCGACCGTGTCGGTGACGGCGACGAGATCGACTTCCTCGTCGAGGTGGCCGCAGAGCTGCCGATGCAGATGATCTGCATCCTCCTCGGCGTCCCCGAGGACGATCGTCACGGGCTGTGGGAGGCAGTCGACCCGGGCTTCGACATCCGAACCGGCGACGCCGCGTTCGGCGGCTCCGTCGACCGGCAGCCCGCGCAAGCGCGGATGCTGGAGTACGGAGCCGCACTCGTCGCCGAGAAGCGAGCACGCCCGACCGACGACATGCTCTCCGCCGTCGTCCACGCGAGCCTCGCCGACCTCGACCCGCCGCAGCTGTCCGACGCCGAGCTCTACTCCTTCTTCTCGCTGCTGTTCGCTGCTGGTTCGGAGACGACCCGCAACGCCATCGCGGGCGGGCTCCTCGCGCTCGTCCAACGACCCGACCAGCTCGCGACGCTGCGCAACGACATCGCGCTGCTGCCGACTGCAGCCGAGGAGATGCTGCGGTGGACGACACCGTCGCCGTCGAAGCGACGGACCGCGACTCGTGACGCCGACCTCGGCGGTCAGGTGATCACGGCTGGGCAGAAGGTCCTGTTCTGGGAGGCCTCGGCGAACCGCGACGAGCGGGTCTTCGACCGGTCGATGGAGTTCGACATCACGCGCGACCCGAACCCGCACCTCGCCTTCGGCCACGGGATCCACTTCTGTCTCGGCGCGAACCTCGCGCGGCTCGAGATCCGCGTCATGTTCGAAGAGCTCCTGTGCCGGTTCGGCTCGCTCGAGCTCGTCGAGCCGGTCGAGTGGACGCGCAGCAACCGCCACACCGGCATCCGCCACATGCGAGTGCGCGTCGGCCGCGCCTAGCTCGTGTGGCCGGCCCTCCGCTGCTCACGCAGCTGGCGCTTGAGGACCTTGCCGTTCGGGTCGCGGGGGAGCTCGGCCACGAGCTCGAAGTGCTGAGGGCACTTGAAGTCGGCGAGGTGCGCGCGACAGTGCTCGGCGAGCTCGTCGGCGGTCGTGGCTGATCGCACCTCGACGAGCGCGAGGATCGCCTCTCCGAACCGCTCGTCGGGGATGCCGAGGACCGCGCAGTCGACGACCGCCCGATGCTGGTACAGGCACTGCTCGATCTCGGCCGGGTACACGTTCACGCCGCCGCGCAGGATCATGTCCGAGACGCGATCAGTGATGTACAGGTAGCCCTCGTCGTCGAGGTGGCCCATGTCGCCGACGGTGAACGCGTCGTCGCGCCACGCGCCCGCGGTCTTCTCCTCGTCGCCGTGGTAGCGGAAGCGGCTCAGCTGGGCGGGCGGTCGGATGTAGATGACGCCGGTCTCACCTGGTGGCACGGGCGTTCCGTCGTCGCCGATGATCATCACATCGGTTCCGGGCCACGGCTTTCCGACGCTGCCCGGGTGCTCGAGCCACTCCTGGCGCGAGATGCGTGTCGCGCCCCCCTCGCTCGCGCCGTAGAACTCCCAGATCTCGGTGGTCGGAGGGAACGCGGCGAGTGCGCGGTGCTTGACCGTGACCGGGCACGGCGCGGCCGCGTGCAGGAGCAGGCGCAGGCTCGACAGATCACGTTCCTCGCGCTCGTGCTGGGGCACCTCGAGGATCCTGATCAGGTGCGCGGGCGTCACGAACCCAACGGTGACGTGGTGGGCCTCGACGAGCCGCAGCCACTCGGCTGCGTCCCAGCGTGGTGGGCACACGACGGTCGAGCCGAGGTACAGGTGGGTGAACGCGTACGCGCACGTCGCGTGGTACAGCGGGCTCGCGACGAGATATGTGTCGTCACCGGTGAGACCCCACATCATCGCGACGGGGAGCACTGCGGGAGGGCGACCGACGGCCGGAGGATCGCGCTCGACGCCGCGCGGCCTGCCGGTCGTTCCCGACGTGTAGAAGAAGTACTCGGGCGCCGCGAAGCCGTCGCGTGCGGGACGCTCCGCGGAACCACTCGCGAGCTGCCGCTCGTAGTCGCGCGCGTCGCCCGACCCGACGAGGATCGCCGCGCACCCGGGGGCCGCTGCGAGCGCGCCGCAGGCGACGTCGGCGAAGGTGGCGTCGGCGACGAGGAGCTTGGCGCCGGAGTCGGCGAGGATCCACGCGACCTCGTCGCGCTTGAGGTGTCGATTGATCGGCACGAGCTCCGCCGCGGCCTTGGCCGCTGCAAGCCCCGTTTCGAGGAACTCCGTGCCGTTCGGGAGCATGACGGCGATGCGATCGAGCGGATCGACGCCGAGCCCGATGAGCACGTGTGCGAGGCGGTTGGTGCGGGCCTCGAGCGCGCGGTAGGTGACGACGCGGTCGCCGGCGACGATCGCCACCTTGTCGGTCTCGTCCGCGCGCCCGAGCGCTCCCATGTCGACGGCCACGCGACTGATCGTACGATGAGGAGGTGCGGATCGTCTCGTTGCTGCCGTCGGCGACGGAGATCGTGTTCGCGCTCGGCCTCGCTGACGATCTCGTCGGCGTCAGCTTCGAGTGCGACCATCCTCCCGAGGCGCGGACGAAGACCGTCGTCTCGGGCACCGCGCTGCCGGTCGACGCGCCGATGACGGCCGGGGAGATCGACGAGGCGGTCCGTGCGCGCATGCGGGCGAGCGAGCCGATCTACACGCTGGACCGCGAGCGCATCCAGGCGGCACGTCCGGAGGTGATCCTGGCCCAGGACCTCTGCGAGGTCTGCGCGGTCCCTTCGGGCGCAGTGGAAGACGCGCTCGAGGTGCTCGGGTGCCGGGCCAGGGTCGTCTCGCTCGACCCGACGCGTCTCGGCGACGTGATCGAGTGTGTCGAGCGAGTCGGCGTGGCGCTCGGCCGGGCCGATGCGGCTCGCGCGCTGGCCGACTCGTTGCGCGCCCGTGTCGACAGGGTGCGGGCGCGCGTTGCCGATCGTCCGCGTCCGGGCGTGCTCGCGCTGGAGTGGTCGGACCCGCCGTTCGACGCTGGTCACTGGGTGCCCGACATGATCGAGGCCGGTGGCGGCACCGCCGTGCTCGCGCGGGCCGGGGTGCGCTCACGCGAGCTGTCGTGGGCCGAGATCGGCGCGTTCGACGCCTCGCCGCTCGTCGTGCTCTTCATGCCGTGCGGCTACGGCCTCGACGCGACCGTCGCCGAGGGTCGCCGGCTCCGCGAGCGACCCGAGCTCGAGCGCGCCGACGAGGTCTGGGCGGTCGCCGGCGACGCGTTCTTCTCGCGCCCCGGCCCCCGAGTTGTCGATGGCGTCGAGCTCGTCGCGCAGATCCTCCACCCCGCCGTCGCCGGCGCACCGAGCCCGACGGACGCCGTCCGGCTGCGCTGACGCTCAGGGCTCGAGCAGGGTGAGGGCGGTGTCGACGGCGGCGTCGGCCCACGACTCGAGAGTCATGGCGTCGGTGCCGCCGATGGGGTGGGGAAGCACCAGGCGACGTGTGTCGGGGAGCCCGAAGTGCTCGCTCATCGTCTCGGCGATCGTGGCGAACTGCGTCGTCGTCACGACGATCGCGGGCTTCCCCACCTTCTCGAGCTCGATCGCGTCGTGGACGCTGTAGGCCGTGCAGCTGCCGCAGTCGGCCGTGCCGGTGATCACGACGTCGCTCTCGTCGACGACGCGCGCGAACACATCCGGTGCGCAGGGGATCGCCGCGTTCGCGGACCGTCCGTGCGGCCCCTTCTTGGTCACGAGCGACACGGCCGCGTCGACTCGCTCGGCGAGCGACTCGGCGAGTCGCGTCATGACGAGCGCCGCGTTCGGCTTGCCGTTGTCGAGCACGCCGATCCTCAGCCCATCCAGCGCCGCGGGCGCGATCGCGAGCGAGGTGGCCGCCTGCCCGACCTCCCCGTCGGGCCGGTAGATCAGCGGGCTCACGATCCGTCTCCCTCTTCGACAGGCAGGGTGACGCTCGTCGTCATGCCCCACGACGGGATCAGCGACGTGTGCTTGCCCGGGCCGCCGACCACGAAGACGCGGATGTTGTCGGGGTGCCCGGTCATCGGGAGCAGGTGATCGTCGGCGACGATCTTCATCCACGTCGCCCACGCGCGCTCCTCGAAGTGTCGACGCAGGACACCGGCGCGGATCCGCGCGTGGTCGAACAGGTACGAAGCGATGTCGCCGCGACCGAGACCCACCATGGCGAGGCTGTGCGCGTGCTCCGGCCCGAACCCGACGAAGAGCTCGCCCTGGGAGATCGGAGCGTTGTTCATCCCGAGCGACGTCATCGCCGACGCGATCTTGTCGAGGATCAGCGCGGGGTCACCGGCGGACTCCATGTCGTGCACGTTGTGCGGGCCCTCGCCGCAGTGGATCGTGACCGCGCTCGGCGCGGTGACACCTCGTGAGACTGCGTACGACTCCCACGGGCTCTCGTCGATGTTCTCGGCGACGCAGTAGGCGTACTTCGCGGGCTGACCCTGGCTCGACGCGTCGCCCGACCCGGGGACCGCCCCGGCGACGTGGAGGAGCACGAGCCGCACGGCGCGTCCCACGGTCGCGTTCGCCCGGCTCCCGGGTCCGAACGCACCCACACCGGCGTTGAAGCCGCCGCGTCGAGCGATCTCGCCGTGGACGATCAGCAACGGGGCCACGGGATGGGTCGTCGCGTTGACACCGCGAAGGTTGAGCTCGGGCCTCGCCAGCGCGCGCGCCGCCGCCACGACCACCGGGAACGCCTCGGGGGTGCAGCCCGCGAGCACCGCGTTCACCGCGGCGACCCGCGGTGTCACGACACCGGCGCGTGGGTGGAGCACGCCGAGCTCCTCGTCGGGGTCGCCGGGGACCTGCGCCAGCATCCGGTCGACGCGGTCCTCGGTCGGCGGGACGACCGGCAGGCCGTCACCCCACCCGTGCTCCTCGAGCACCGCCTGCAAGGTCTCCGGCGACGTGTCGGCGACCTCGAGCAGCCGCTGCTCGACCCGCGTCGTCATCGCGATCGACGCTAGACGCGATCGAGCGCCTCGTAGCACGCCCGCACGAGCCGGTAGCTGCGCTTGTCACCCGTCACACCGACCGCGAGCTGGTTCATGACGTACCCCACGGCGAGCTCACCCTCGGGGTCGGCCCATCCCATCGAACCGCCGAGGCCGAAGTGGCCGAACCCGCGGGACTTGCCGACCGTCACGAGCGTCGACGGCACGATGAACCCGAGCCCGAACTGGAGGTCCAGGTCGAGCAGCACGACGTCGTTGCCGCTCGTTCGCTGCTGCGCGGCCGCCTGCTGCGCCGCGGGCCCGAGGGTCCGGAACCCGTCGACGTCACCGATGCACGCCGCGTACGCGCGCGCGACCGAGCGCGCGTCGCCGATCCCCCCGGCGGCGGGCACCTCGGCGGCGCGCACGGCGCGCGTGTTCCACAACCCGGGCGCGGCGAACGATCCTCCCGCGGTCAGCGCCTTCACGATGCTCGCGTCCGGTCCGAACATCTTCTCGAGGGCACCGACGGCGTCGGTTCGCTCTTCGTCCTCCCCCCCGCCGTCGCGGCCGCCGACGAGGCGCGCGACGCGCGGCTCGTGGTCCTCGGGGAGCCCGATCCAGAAGTCGAGGCCGAGAGGCCCCGCGATCTCGTCGCGGAGGTACGTGCCGATGGTCCGCCCCGTCACCCGCCGCAGCACCTCGCCGACGAGGTAGCCGTAGGTCACGGCGTGGTACCCGTGGGCCGTTCCGGGCTCCCAGTGCGGTGCCTGCGCGGCGAGCGCGTCGACCATCGGTGTCCAGGCGAGCGCCTGCTCCAGCGTCAACGGCGCGTCCACCCAGGCGAGGCCGGCCTCATGGGTGAGGAGCTGCGCGACGGTGATGGCGCGCTTGCCTTCGACGTCGAACTCGGGCCAGTACTCGATGACCGGAGCTGCGAGGTCGAGCGCGCCCGTCTCCGCGAGGCGGTTGGCGCACATCGCGGTGACGCCCTTCGTCGTGGAGAAGACGAGCGCGAGCGTGTCGCGCTCCCAAGGCCGTTGTGTCCGAGGGTCGGCGATACCGCCCCAGAGGTCGGCCACCAGCTCACCGCGGTGGTAGGCCGCGAACGACCCACCGGCCTCGAGGTCGTCGGCGAAGTTGCGTGCGAACGCGTCGCGCACTCCGGCGAAGGCGGGTGCGGTCCACCCGTCGATCGTCACGGACGTACTTCTAGCGCGACTGCTCGCGAGGGTGCGTGCACGAGTGTGGCTCGGCGCTTCCTCGATACCCTGGCGCCATGTCCACGAGCCCACGGCCGCGCTTTCCCTTCCCCATGCCGTTCGGATGGTTCAAGGTGGCGCTCTCCGACGAGCTCGAGCCCGACACGATCCTGACGAGGCGATACTTCGGCACCGAGCTCGTGGTCTGGCGTGACGGCACCGGCAGGCCGGTGTGCCAGGAGGCCTTCTGTGCGCATCTCGGCGCGCATCTCGGTGTCGGTGGCACGGTGATCGACGGTTGCATCCGCTGCCCGTTCCACGGCTGGGCCTACGACGCGACCGGCGCCAACACCGAGATCCCGTATGCCGAGCGTCCCAACGCGAGGGCATCGTTGCGCACGTTCCCGGTCGTCGAGAAGGCCGGCATCGTCCTCGCCTGGTACCACCCGCACGACGCGCCTCCGCGGTGGGACGTGATGGACGTCCCCGAGTTCGACGACCCCGAGTACGGCGAGTACGAGGTCTTCGAGTACACGATCAGGTCCTGCATGCAGGAGATCGGTGAGAACGGCTTCGACCACGCACACTTCGAGTTCGTCCACTCCCATCCGAAGGTCGGTACCACCGAGAAGGTCGAGTTCGAGGGCGTCGACCGGCTTGTGCTCACGAAGCAGGAGTTCCCGTCGTCGAAGGGCCCGGTCGACGCGCGCATCGACGTCACCGGCCGCGGACCAGGCTTCGCGATCACGCGCTACCAGGGACTCATCGACGCGAGCCTGATCGGCTGCTCGACGCCGATCGACGACGAGACGACGATCGTGACGTTCCTGTTCACCCTCAAGAATCCCGACGCCGACGAGCACACCAGCCGAATCGCGCGCGCGTTCGTCGACTCGGTCAGCCACGAGGTCACCCAGGACATCCCGATCTGGGAGAACAAGCGCTACGTGCCCACGCCGGCGCTCGCCCCGAGCGAGAAGCCGATCATGGAGTACCGGCGCTGGTACGAGCAGTTCTACGCGGTCTAGGTGACACGCGCGTCGCCGCGCGCCGGATCGGAGAGGAGCGGACGTGTTCGATCTGTCGGGCCGGCGAGCGTTGGTGACCGGTGCCGGTCAGGGCGTCGGCGTCGGCATCGTCCGAGCGCTCGCGTCCCAGGGCGCCGCGGTCGCGGTGAACGACCTCGTCGCGTCGCGCGCCGACGCCACCGTCGCCGCGCTGTGTCACGCGGAGCCGAGCGCGCCCGTCGTCGCCGCGCCCTTCGACGTGACCGATCCGGTGAGCGTGCACCAAGGGGTCCACACGCTGGAGCAGCAGCTCGGGGGGCCACTCGACATCCTCGTCAACAACGCCGGTGTCCCTGCCGAGATGGCACCGAGACCGTTTCGCGACATGGAGCCGAGCGAGTGGGCTCGGTACGTCGACCTCAACCTCTACGGGTCGCTGCATTGCATCGCCGCCACCGTCGACGGCATGTGCGAACGCGGCCGCGGGCGGATCGTCCAGATCTCGTCGGGAGCGGGCCGCACCGGCCTGCCGATCGGCGTCTCGCTCTACGGCGCGAGCAAGAGTGCCATCGAAGGCTTCGTCCGTCACCTCGCCGCGGAGGTCGCGCTCCTCGGGGTCACCGCGAACGTCCTCGCCCTCGGGCTGATGGAGCGCGACGACATGGACCGGACCGTCACGGCGGGGCTCGAGCGCTCGATCCCGGTCGGACGCCTCGGGTGCCCCGACGACGTCGGCGCCGCGGTCGTGTTCCTCGCCTCCGACGAGGCGTCGTGGCTCACCGGGCAGACCCTCGATCTCAACGGCGGCTCGACGATGCACTGAGCGGCGCCCTCGGTCGTGTCGGCGCGACGGAAGCTTGCCGCGCGATGCTGCCGAGGTGACCACGACCGACACCGCGGCCCCGCCGGCCGCCGCCCACCCGCTCGACCTGCTCACCGCCGACGAGATCACGCGCGCGGTCGAGCTCGTGCGCGCCGACCCGCGCTTCCCCGACGACTCCGTCTTCGCCCACGTCCGCCTCCACGAGCCTCCGAAGGCGGTCGTCGCGGCGCACGTCTCCGGTGCCGTGGTCGACCGTGAGATCGACGCCCTGATCGTGCCGACCGCCGGGATCGAGCCGATCGAGGCCGTCGTGTCCGTCACCGAGGGTGTGGTGCGCTCGTGGACGCCGCGGCCGGGGATGCGGCCCGCGCTGCTCTTCGGAGAGTCGTTCGACGCGATCGTGAAGGTCCGTGAGCACCCGGAGTGGCAGGCGGCGCTCCAGCGCCGGCGGATCGAAGACTTCGACGCGGTGCAGATCGACCCATGGCCCGCAGGCTCGTTCGGTGTCGCGCACGAAGACGGCCGCCGCATCAGCCGCTGCATCTCCTACCTGCGCCACAGCAAGGAGGACAACGGCTACGCCCATCCCATCGAGGGCGTGATCGCGTTCTTCGACCAGGGCGGGGGCGAAGTGCTGGAGGTCGTGGACCTCGGTGTGGTCCCGATCCCCGAGGAGTGCCACTCCTACCTGCCCGACGACGTGGGCGAGATGCGGACCGACCTGAAGCCGCTCGAGATCGAGCAGCCCGACGGGCCGAGCTTCTCCGTCGACGGCAACGCGGTGTCGTGGCAGCGGTGGTCGCTGCGCGTCGGCTTCGATCCCTACGAGGGCCTCGTCATCCACGACGTGACCTATCGCGACGGTGACCGCGTGCGGCCGGTGCTGCACCGGGCGTCGATCACCGAGATGGTCGTGCCCTACGGCGATCCCGACCCGATGCACGGGTGGAAGAACGCGTTCGACGCCGGCGAGTGGGGGCTCGGCCGGATGACCAACTCGCTCACCCTTGGTTGCGACTGCCTCGGCGTGATCCGCTACTTCGACGTCGTGATGGCCACCGAGCAGGGCGATCCGTACGTCGTCGAGCAGGCGATCTGCATGCACGAAGAGGACTACGGGATCCTGTGGAAGCACCAGGACCTGCACGGCGGGACGACCGAGGTGCGGCGCTCGCGTCGACTCGTCGTGAGCTCCATCGCGACGGTCGGGAACTACGAGTACGGCTTCTACTGGTACTTCTACCTCGACGGGAACATCCAGCTCGAGGTGAAGCTCACCGGCATCATCTCGCCGATGGCGGTCGCGCCCGGTGAGACGCCGGAGTACGCGAACCTGGTCGCACCCGGGCTCGCCGGTCCCAACCACCAGCACCTGTTCTCGGCTCGTCTCGATCTCGACGTCGACGGCCCGACGAACCGGGTCTACGAGCTCGAGGCCGAGCGTGTGCCGACGGGTCCCGACAACCCCTGGGGGAACGCGTTCCGCCAGCGCGTGACCCACCTGCAGCACGAGCTCGAGGCGCAGCGCGACATCGATCCCGCGACGAGCCGAGCGTGGAAGATCGTCAACCCGGGTGTCTCGAACCGTGTCGGGCAGCCCGTCGGCTACAAGCTCGTGCCGACGATGTCGACGCCGACCATGTTGGCGTCACCCGACTCGAGCGTCGGCAAGCGTGCCGGCTTCGCGCGTCACAACCTGTGGGTGACCCCGTACGACCAGGCCGAACGCCGCGCTGGGGGCGACTACCCGAACCAGCACCAGGGTGGCGACGGGCTGCCGCGCTGGACCGCCGCCGACCGCTCGATCAGCGACACCGACGTGGTCGTCTGGTACACGTTCGGCGTCACGCACTTCGTGCGGCCCGAGGACTTCCCCGTGATGCCCGTCGAGTACACGGGGTTCTTGCTCACGCCGTTCGGCTTCTTCGACGCCAACCCGTCGCTCGACGTGCCTCCGAGCTCCAACGGCAGCTGTCACTGAGTCGAGCGCCGTCGTGGACCTCGACGATCTGATCGCCCGGGAGGCGATCCGCGACCTCGTCGCGAGGTACAACGCCAACGCCGATGCCGGCCGGTTCGCCGAGGTCGTGGAGCTCTTCACCGAGGACGCCGTGATCGAGCTGCCCGGCGAGGTCATCGAGGGGCGCGATGCGATTCACGCCATGTTCCGAGACGTTCGAGTGCAGGTCCACTCGGCGGCCGTCCCGGGCACGACTCCGCACCTGCGCCACTTCACCGCGACGCAGCAGATCGATGTCGTCGACGCGGAGCACGCGATCAGCCGCAGCTACTTCCAGGTGCTGATGCCCGAGGGTCTCGACCACTGGGGTCGCTACGTCGACGACCTCGTGTGCACCGAGGAGGGATGGCGGTTCGCTCGGCGTCGCGTCGACATCGACGGTCGCCGACGCGGCTCTCCGTTCGAGCGCTGAGCCGACTACGACGCCCCCGCGCGTCCCTGCAGCGCGGCTCGCACCGTCGAGACGACACCGTCGCCGAGCAGGACGATCTGCTCACGCACGGCATCGGGCGCGACCCCCGGCACGTGCAATCGGATGTTCAGGGCGTCGAGACCCGCGCGGTCGGCGACCTCGACGAGGCCCGTGGCGACGATCGCAGCGTCAGCTCCTCCGATCAGCTCGTCGCTGCCCCAGTGGGCTTGGGCGGCTCGTGGTGAGTAGGTGCGGTAGGCGTCCAGCTGTGCGTCGGTGCGCCCGCGCGGCGGCTCACCGATCCACGCGCGCCGGACCGCGATGCACGGCTCGGCACCGCCGGCAGCCCGGTACGCGTCGGTCAGCACACGGCAGCGCTCGGGCGTCGAGAGGGAGTCGAAGAGCAGCCCGATCCCGAGGCGCGCGGCGCGTAGCACCGCGGTTAATCACATCGCGGCGCTGAGCATCGGAACAGGGTGCTCGGTGCACTCGCGGATGGCCGGATAGCCCGG
>CAZHKE010000020.1:47228-56515 GCA_964532485.1 uncultured Bifidobacteriaceae bacterium | reverse complement strand
GTTTACGGCGTGGACTACCAGGGTATCTAATCCTGTTTGCTCCCCACGCTTTCGCTCCTCAGCGTCAGTACCGGCCCAGAGTGCCGCCTTCGCTACGGGTGTTCCTCCCGATCTCTGCGCATTTCACCGCTACACCGGGAATTCCACACTCCCCTACCGGACTCGAGTCACCGCAGTATCGACTGACCCCTCCACGTTGAGCGTGGAGATTTCACAGCCGACTCACGGAACCGCCTACGAGCTCTTTACGCCCAATAAATCCGGACAACGCTTGCCCCCTACGTATTACCGCGGCTGCTGGCACGTAGTTGGCCGGGGCTTCTTCTGCAGGTACCGTCAATTTCGTCCCTGCTGAAAGCGGTTTACAACCCGAGGGCCGTCATCCCGCACGCGGCGTCGCTGCGTCAAGCTTTCGCTCATTGCGCAAGATTCCTAACTGCTGCCTCCCGTAGGAGTCTGGGCCGTGTCTCAGTCCCAGTGTGGCTGGACATCCTCTCAGACCAGCTAACCGTCGTAGCCTTGGTGAGCCGTTACCCCACCAACAAGCTGATAGTGCGCGAGACCATCCCGAAGCGGAATCCATTTCCTCACCGGAGCATGCGATCCGGTGAGGGCATCCGGTATTAGCACCGGTTTCCCGGTGTTGTCCCGGTCTTCGGGGCAGGTTCCTCACGTGTTCCTCACCCGTTCGCCACTGTCCGCCCGGAGCAAGCTCCGGGCTTCTCGTTCGACTTGCATGTATTAGGCACGCCGCCAGCGTTCGTCCTGAGCCAGGATCAAACTCTCCATCGAGATGCGGGCGCCGGCACACCCGACCACGAGGGTCGGGACGTCGACGCTCGATCTGGAGAGCCACCCCCCGGAATCACTGGCATCCGAGAGGTGACAGGCACACCCGAGGCCTCCGAGGAGGACCCGTGGCGTGCCAGGAATTGCGAGTACGCCCGGAGGCCGCCTCACCGAAGCGAGGTGGTCACCAGACGCATGCACTGGCTTTCATGGCGTCACTGTTCCGTTGTCAAGGAGCTGCGCCGAGGCCCGCGCTGGTCACTTCGACCAGTAGCCCCGTGGTGGACGCCCGGAGGTTCGATCCCACTCCGCCTGGCAGAGCCAGCCGGGATCGACGGGGTGTCCCATCAGGTGCCCGGGGTCCCGTCGGAGACGGCCTTCGGGCGGACTGGTGATCCTACGAGATCGGAGCACCCCTGTCAACGCGTGGGCGCTCGCGCCGTTCCCGGGCGCGCTCAGCGAAAGCGCGCCCAGCGGCGCTTGCCGGCCTGCCAGACCGTGCCCGACAGCTCGCCCAGCGCCACGGTCGCGTCGACGTCCGTGACGGGCCCGCCGTCACGGCGCACGGCGCCCTGCTCGATCAGCCGCTTCCCGTCCTTGCCCGATGACGCGAGGCCGGTGGCGACCAGGAGGCTGGAGACGCGGACCCGACCGTCCGCATCCGCGCGATCGGAGAGGTCCTGCGGGTCGTGCTCGGGGACTTCGGTCGGCGTGGCGCCCGACTTGAACACGCGGTCGAACTCGGCTTCCGCCTCGGCGCCCGCGCCCGGCTCGTGGTAGGTCTCGACGACACGCCGCGCGAGCAGCCGCTTCGCATCCACCGGTCTCGCGTGCTTCCTGAGCTCGGCGTAGTCGTGGAGCTCCGTCTGCGACGCGTTCGTCGCGTACCGGAAGTAGGAGTCCATGAGATGGTCAGGAATGGACATGACCTTGCCGAACTGCTCGGCCGGCGCCTCGGCGATTCCCACGTAGTTGCCGAGCGACTTCGACATCTTCTGCTCCCCGTCGAGCCCGACGAGCAACGGCGTCGTGAGCGCCACCTGTGGCGCCTGACCCTCCTGCTCCTGGAGCTGACGGCCCAGGAGGAGGTTCCACAGCTGGTCGGTGCCGCCGAGCTCGACGTCGGCCTCGACCATCACCGAGTCCCAGCCCTGGAGCAGCGGGTAGAGGAGCTCCATCACCGAGATCGGGGCGCCGCTCGCATAGCGCTTGGCGAAGTCGTCCCGCTCGAGCATGCGCGCGACGGTGGTGCGCGCAGTCAGCCGGAGGACCTCTTCGATGCCCATCGCGGCGAGCCACTCGGAGTTGCGTCGGATCTCGAGGCGCTCGGGCACGAGGATCTTCGCAACCTGGTCCAGGTAGGTCTCAGCGTGCGCGTCGACCTCGGCCTTCGAGAGGCGAGGACGCGTTGCCGAGCGACCTGACGGATCACCGACCAGCGCCGTGAAGTCCCCGAGGATGAGGACCGCGACGTGGCCGAGGTCCTGGAACTGGCGGAGCTTCCGCAGCACCACCGCGAAGCCCAGGTGGATGTCGGAAGCGGTGGGATCGATGCCCAGCTTCACGCGCAACGGACGCTCCGACGCGAGCCTCTGTGCGAGCTCGGCCTCCGTGACGACGTGCTCTGCATCGATCGTCAGCAGCGCAAGCTCGTCGGTGACAGACATCCGAGTCGAACCTACCCTCGCGTCGCTCGGGCCCGGCTGACGTTCTCGTCGCCCGCGACGAACCAGCGCCACGGGTGCTCCTCGCCGCGCCCGGAGGACAGGCCGATCCGGGTCGTCCTCCCCGGTGAGCCGGGTGGCGCGGTCCCGTCGTCCAGGATCCGCACGGCGCCGGTCACGAGGTCCGCACCGTCGAGCGCTCGGTCGATGCCGAGCGCCTGCGTGAGGCGGGCCGGGCCCGAGCACAGGTCGCGATCGCGTCGTGCCGCCGGTCGCCGGGGGCGCATCGCCTCGAGTCCCAGGACCGGTGCGCCGGCGCGCAGGAGGACGGCGCTGCTCACGCCGTCGTCACCGGTCACGACGTTGGCGCACCAGTGCATCCCGTAGGAGAAGTACACGTACAGGCGACCGGGAGGGCCGAACATGGTCGTCGTGCGGGGTGTCGGGCCCCGATAGCCGTGGCTCCCGGCGTCCTCCGCGCCCGCGTACGCCTCGACCTCGACGATGCGGGCGGCCATGAGCCCCGCGATCGGATCGTCGTGGACGAGAACCTTGTTGAGCAGCAGCGGCGCGACATCGCGCGAGTCGCGGGCGTAGAAGCGGCGCGGAAGCGCCCGGCCGCGGACCCCGGTGCCGGTCAGGCGAGCCACTCGGCCTGTGTCGCGAGGCGCTGACCCGCAGCCGCCAGCTGCTGGGCGACCGGCTCCGGACCTCCCCCGCCGGGCGACGTGCGCTGGCGCACTGCGGCGCCGGCCTCCAGGTGCGAGAGCGCGTCCGGTCCGAGTCGCGCCTCGAGGACCACGAGCTCCTCGAGCGGCACGCCCCGCTCCGCCGACTGGCGCACGAGCGCGCCCACGACGGTGTGCGCCTCGCGGAAGGGCACGCCCGACCGCACGAGGTGCTCCGCCAGGTCGGTCGCGGCCGCAGACGTCACGTCGGCGGCTGCTCGCATGCGCTCCGGGACGAACTCGGCCGTCTCGATCATCCCGGCGATGGCGGCGAGCGCTCCGGCGCACGTGCGCACCGAGTCGAACAGGGGTTCCTTGTCCTCTTGCAGATCGCGGTTGTACGCGAGCGGGAGGCCCTTCAGCGTCGCGAGCAGCCCCGTGAGGTTGCCGATCGTCCGTCCGGCCTTGCCGCGGGCGAGCTCGGCGATGTCGGGGTTCTTCTTCTGCGGGAGCATCGACGACCCGGTGCTGTAGGCATCGGCGACGCGCACGAAGCCGAACTCGTCGCTTGCCCACAGCACGAACTCCTCGCCGATGCGCGAGAGGTGCACCTGCTCGAGCGCCAGCACGAAGAGGGCCTCGGCGACGAAGTCTCGATCCGACACCGCGTCGAGGGAGTTCTCGAAGCGGCGTGAGAAGCCGAGGTCCCGGGCAGTGCGGTCGGGGTCGAGCGGCAGGCTCGTTCCCGCGAGCGCACCGGCTCCGAGCGGCGAGACGTCCGCGCGCGCCAGGCAGTCGCGCCAGCGGTCGACGTCGCGGGCGAACGTCCAGAAGTGTGCGAGCAGGTGGTGGGCCAGGAGGACCGGCTGTGCCCGCTGGAGGTGCGTGTACCCGGGCAGGTAGACGTCGTCTCCGGCTTCACGCGCGCGAGCGACGAGCACGGACTGGAGCGCGTGCGTCTTCTCGATGATCGTGCGGCCCTGGTGTCGGAGCCAGAGTCTGAGGTCGGTCGCGACCTGGTCGTTGCGGCTGCGCCCGGTGTGCAGCTTGGCGCCCGTGTCGCCCGCCAGCTCGGTGACGCGGCGCTCGACGGCGGTGTGGACGTCCTCGTCGGTCGGCGTGAACACGAAGGACCCGTCGCCGATCTCCGCCTCCACGGTGGTGAGCGCGTCGAGGATCCGGGATGCCTCCGCATCGGTCAGGAGGCCCACGCCCGCCAGCATCCGGACGTGCGCGCGGGAGCCCTCGACGTCCTCGGCCGCGAGCGCACGGTCGAAGTCGATGCTCGCCGTGAACGCCCAGAGCGCCTCACTCGGCGGCTCCGAGATCCGGCCGTGCCACAGCGGCCGCGACTCGTTCTCTCCCATCTGGCGCTCACCCATCCGGCGGACCCTGCTTGCGGCCGACGGTCTCGAGCCCGAGGCCCCAGAGCCGCACGAAGCCGGCGGCGTCCTCGTGCCGGAACGCGTCCGCGGCGTCGTAGGTCGCGAGCTGGTAGTCGTAGAGACCCGCGTCCGCGCGTCGACCCACGACCTCGCACCGGCCGGGCTCGAGACGAAGCCGGACGTCGCCGGTCACATGCTCTTGGCTCGACGTGACGAACGCGTCGAGAGCGCGGCGCAGCGGTGAGTGCCACAGCCCGTCGTAGACGAGCTCGGCGTACCGCGGGGCGATCCGGGCCTTCTCGCGCATCAGGTCACGCTCCTGGGTGATCGACTCCAGGTCGGCGTGCGCGAGGACCAGCGCGAGCGAGCCCGGGCACTCGTACACCTCACGGCTCTTGATCCCGACCCGGCGGTTCTCGACCATGTCGAGGCGGCCCCATCCGTACGCGCCGACGAGACGCCCGACCTCGCCGACGAGCTCGTGCAGCGGCATCGTGCGGTCGTCGAGCGCGACGGGCACTCCGGCTTCGAAGCGCAGCACGAGCTCCCAGGGCTCGCGCGGCGCCTGCGAGGGGTCCGTGGTGAGGGCGTACGGCTCGCTCGGCGGGGCGACCCAGGGATCCTCGATGGCGCCGCACTCGATCGCTCGCCCCCAGAGGTTCTCGTCGATGGAGTACGGGTTGTCCTTGCGCACCTTGACGGGGATCCCGTGCCTCGCGGCGTAGTCGATCGAGTCCTCACGCGTGAAGCCCCAGACGCGAACCGGTGCGAGCACGTCGAGGTCGGGTGCAAGCGCGCGCGTCGACACCTCGAACCGCACCTGGTCGTTGCCCTTGCCCGTGCAGCCGTGAGCGACGGCGTCGGCACCGTGCTCGCGAGCGGCCGCGACGAGATGTCTCGCGATCACCGGTCGTGACAGCGCCGAGACGAGCGGGTACTTGCCTTCGTAGAGGGCGTTGGCCTGGAGAGCCGGGAGGCAGTAGCCGTCGGCGAACTCGGCGCGCGCATCGACGACGATCGCCTCGACGGCTCCCGCAGCGAGCGCGCGTCGACGGATCGTCTCCCAGTCGTCGTCGGCCGACTGCCCGACGTCGACCGCGAGCGCGACGACCTCGGCTCCCCACTCCTCGGTGATCCACCGGACCGCCACCGACGTGTCGAGCCCGCCCGAGTACGCCAGGACCACACGCTTCGCCATGGTTCCCTCTCCGTCGAGCTGCGCTGCTAGAGCCCGGCCAGCTCGGCCAGCCGGTTCGCGACCTCGGCACCACTCGTCTGCTCGGAGCACACCAGGAGCAACGTGTCGTCACCCGCGACGTTGCCGAGCACGTCGGGCAGGCCCGCGCGGTCGAGCGCCGACCCTATGACGTGCGCCGACCCCGGTGGCGTGCGGAGGACGACGAGGTTGGCGCTGTGCGAGACGTCGACCACGAACTCCCCCATCACGCGCTGCAGGTGGTCGTCGGGGGCGCTGCGGTCCTTTGCATGCTCGGGGATGGCGTAGGCCATCGCTCCGCCGGGGATGCGCACCTTCACCGCTCCGAGGTCCTCGAGGTCGCGACTGACCGTCGCCTGCGTCGCGACCACGCCGTCGGCCGCCAGGAGCTCCACGAGCTGGGCCTGGCTCGAGACGGCCTGGTCCTCGAGCAGCCGGGCGATGCGATGTCGGCGCTGCGGCTTGCCGAGGGTGGCCATCACGCGTCCTCGAGCACCGTCGCGAGCAGCGCGCGGGTCGCGTGCATGCGATTCTCGGCTTGTTGCCAGACCACCGACTGCGGCCCGTCGATCACGTCGGCCGTGACCTCCTCGCCGCGGTGCGCCGGGAGGCAATGGAGGAAGCGCGCGTCGGGACCGGCGATCTCCATCAAGGCGAGGTCGACCTGGTAGCCGGCGAACGCGGCCCGACGTGCGTTCACCTCGGCTTCCTGTCCCATCGACGTCCACACGTCCGTGTACACGGCATCGACGCCCTGCACGGCCTCTTGGGGCTCGACGACCAGCTCGATCGTCCCGCCGAGGTTGCGGGCCCGCTCCACGACGTCGTCGTCGAGCTCGTAGCCGCTCGGGCTCGCGACGACGAGCTCCATCCCGGAGAGCGCCGCGCCGAATGCGAGCGACGCGGCGACGTTGTTGCCGTCACCCACGTACGCGAGCCGGCGACCCTCGAGGCTGTCGAACACCTCGAGGATCGTCAGGAGATCGGCGAGCGCCTGCGTGGGATGAGCGCGGTCGGACAGCAGGTTGACGACGGGCACCACGGCCGCGCCTGCGAACGCCTCGAGCGTCGCGTGGTCGAAGACGCGAGCTGCGAGGACCGTGCAGTAGCCGGCGAGCGTACGGGCGACGTCGTCGAGCGACTCGCGGCTGCCGATGCCGACCTCCTCGCCGCGGATGTAGATCGGGTGACCGCCCAGGGTGACCACGGCCATCTCCGTGGAGGACCGCGTCCGCGCCGACGGCTTCTCGAACACGAGCGCCGCGCCCTTGCGCGCGAGCGGCTGGGGGACGATCTCGGGCGCTCGCTTCCAGTCGCGCGCGCGCTCGAGGACCCGGCGGAGTCGGGCCGGATCGAGGTCGTCGACCTCGAGGAACCGGGGCGTGCTCATGACGCGGGTCCCGGATCCGGTGCGGCCGGATCTCCCGCAGCGAGCACGCGGGCCAGGATGCCGACGGCCTCCTCGAGCTCGTCGTCGCTCACGAGCAGCGACGGCGCGAGCCGCAGGGCGGTCGGTGTGACCGCGTTCAGCAGCAGACCCGCGTCGAGGCAGGCGGCGACGATCGCGCCGGACTCCAGGCCGGGCGTCAGCTCGGCCGCGAGGAGGAGCCCCTCCCCGCGCACCATGTCGACCGCCGGGAGGGCTTCCAGCAGCTCGCGCAGGACCCGCCCCGCCCGGGCGGCTCGCGCCGGGCCGTCCTCCACCTCCATCACGTCGAGCACCGCGAGAGCGGCGCGGGCCGCGAGCGGCTGGCCACCGAACGTCGATGCGTGGTCACCCGGGCGGAAGGCCTCGGCCACCTCGGCTCGGGCCCAGCAGGCGCCGATCGGCACGCCGTTGCCGAGGGCCTTGGCGATGGTGACGATGTCGGGCGCGACGTCCGCATGCTGGAAGCCGAACCAACGGCCGGTGCGGCCGAGGCCGGTCTGCACCTCGTCGACGATCAGCAACACCTCGCGTTCGTCACACAGCCCACGCACGGCCTCGAGGTACCCCGGCGGCGCGACGTTGACGCCACCCTCACCCTGGAGGGGCTCGAGCAGCACCGCGCACACTCGCTCGTCGAGGGCGCCTGCCAGCGCGTCGACATCGGCGAACGGGACGTGCCGGAAGCCGACGGGCAGCGGCTGGAACGGTTCGTGCTTCTGCGGCTGACCCGTCGCGGCGAGCGTCGCGAGCGTGCGCCCGTGGAACGACGCGAGCGCCGTGACGATCTCGAATCGGGCCCGCCCGCCGTTGGACTGGCCGTACCGACGCGCGAGCTTGATCGCGCACTCGTTCGCCTCGGCCCCCGAGTTCGAGAAGAAGACCCGACCGCCTCCGCCGATCAACCCGTCGAGGCGCGCCGCGAGCTGCGGTTGGAGCTCGTTGAAGTAGAGGTTCGAGACGTGGACGAGCGTCCGCGCCTGGTCTGCGAGCGCCTCGGCGACCGCGGGGTGCGCGTGTCCGAGCGCCGTGACCGCGAGACCACCGAGGAAGTCCAGATAGCGCCGTCCCTCGCTGTCCCAGAGGACCGTCCCCTCACCGCGGACGAACGCGACCGGGATGCGGCCGTACGTCTGCATGCCGTGCTCGGCGTCGAGCGCGCGCAGCTCGTCGAGCGACAGCACGCCGGTCTCGGAGGTCGTGGTCATGTCTGCTCACTCATGCGTCGATCACCGTCCCGATCCCCTCGCGGGTGAAGAGCTCGAGGAGCAGCACGTGGGGAAGCCGCCCGTCGAGGACGTGGGCGCGGTGCACGCCGCCGCGCAGGGCTTCGATGCACGAGCGGAGCTTCGGGATCATGCCCTCGCCGACCGTGCCGTCGGCCAGGAGCTGCTCGAGCCCGGCGATGTCCGTCTGGCTGATGAGGCTGGCCTCGTCGGCGAAGTCGCGGTAGACGCCGGTGACATCGGTGAGGTACACGAGCTTCTCCGCCCGCAGCGCGAGCGCGATGGCGGCGGCGACGGCGTCGGCGTTGACGTTGTACGCCTGTCCCTCTTGGTCGACACCGATCGTCGCGACGACGGGGATCAGGTCTTCACGCAGCATCCGTTCGATGATCGCCGGGTCGATGGTGCGCACGTCACCGACGAAGCCCAGCCGCGCGTCTCGTGCCTCCACCTGCAGCAGTCCAGCGTCCTCTCCCGACAGACCGACCGCATACGAGCCGTGACGGTTGAGCGATGTCACGATCTCGCGGTTGACCTTGCCGACGAGAGCCATGCGGGCGATGTCGACCGTCTCGGCGTCGGTGACGCGCAGCCCGTCGATGAACTCGGGCTCCTTGCCCAGCCGGCGCATGAGGTCGGAGATCTGCGGCCCGCCACCGTGGACGACGACGGGGTACATGCCGACGAGGCGCATGAGGACGACGTCCTCGGCGAAGAGCGCCGCGAGCTTCGGGTCCTCCATGGCATGGCCGCCGTACTTCAGCACGACCGTGCGTCCGGCGAACTCGCGGATGTACGGCAGCGCCTCGGCGAGCACCTGCGCGCGCTCGTTGGCGTCGCGCAGCCGCTCCGCCGCGCCCGTCACGACGTGCCCATCAGCATGGGGCCCGCCGTCACGACGTGCCCATCAGCA